>CAYFXE010000012.1:67923-70133 GCA_964347035.1 uncultured Eubacteriales bacterium
CAACCTATGGGCTTCTGACAATCCTTCACATATCTCCTTCGCGATGGAAATAGCCTTGGGTATATCCAGTTTGCCAGATCTCCGAATAAAGCTCTTCAAGTCCTCACCAGAGACATACTCCATGGTGATGTAATAAGTGCCTTCTGTTTCTGCGAGGTCGAACATCCGGCACACATTCCTGTGCGATATCATCCGTGTGGTCTTTAATTCGTTACGGAACCTCTCGATGGTCTTCTTATCTGAGGCAATATCAGACTTAATGAGTTTTAGAGCGATATCTTGTTTAATATTTGTATCTTCTACTCTGTAGACAGCCCCCATTCCTCCTGTACCGAGTTTCTCGATGATCTTATACCTATCCGCGAATGTACTTCCTCTTGGATATTTCTCAGTAGGTGTTTCTAGGGTTTTTGTGACAGAAACTTCCTCGCCGGAAATGAGCTTTGTCCCGCACTCACCACAGAACTTGAGAGTATCAGGATTGTCAGTCTGACACTTTGGGCATTTAACTGCCATTGCTAACCCATTTCCCTTGCGGGCAAAAGAATATCAAATTCGGGGGAATAGAGTCAAATCGTATATGCCCGAAATTTATTGTTCATATTGGAGCGGGGATTATGTAATGTTGATGGGTCAATTGGGGAGAACGGGTTGTCAGGAGCCCTTCAATCCATCCAGCCTCTTGTTGGCATACTCAACCTCGGGGAGGTCAGGATCAGCGTTTTTCCAGAGGGAAGTCTTAATTTTTTGAACCTTCTGAAAAACCAGGCATGATTTTTTATTATGGCAAACCTTATGAAACGGTCAAAAAATTAACGAAAAAAATTAAAAAATATCTATAATATTTATAATTCCTATAAAAATAGTTGACATCATTATGTTAATTTGGTATAAGCTTTCCATTGTAAAAATGTTGTTTCATGAAATGTCTTGTCAATAGGAATAAATTTCTACTGAAGTAAAATTATGAGATTTTTCATGATGTTTGTTAACAAGTGAAGAATTGGCTGAATTCGATAGATCAGAAGCCATGGGTGAATAGTTCAGTTTAAACCTAGCTATTCTCTGATTAATCAAAAAATAAGGAGGTTTCTTATGCTTTTTCATTTAACAATGACCCACACCGCTGATGATTGTCCTGGCTACAACCTTGACAAAATGCCTGAGATCATAGCTTCAGCAGATAACATAGAAAAGATTGCTGAGGATTTAAATGTCAAGGTGCATTTTTATGTAGAAGGAGCCCCGGAACATGTATCCTATGCTTTATTGGAGGCAGAAAGCCTTATTTCTGTTGTTGCTTTTGTTAATGAAATTCCATTTAAACAGGATGTTAAATTAACACCGGTCACTCATTTGAAAGATTTGATGGAGTTTGCCAAGAAAATGGGTGATAAGAGAGAGTAATCCAACGGCTTTTCGCCCATATTACTCGTATAGGAAAAATTGTTTTTTTTTGCTGCTCGCATAATAGACCATTGAACTAGCGGGCAAAAGAATATCAAATTCGGGGGAATAGAGTCAAATCGTATATGCCCGAAATTTATTGTTGATATCAGAGCGGGGATAATATTGTGATGAGAGGTCATTCGGGGAGAATAGGTAGTCAGGAGCTCTTCAATCCATACAGCCTCTTCCTTGCATCCTCCACCTCAGCTATTCCCGGGTCAGGGTCCTTCCAGAGGGTGAGGAATCTCTCCTTGTGCTTCGTGGCCGTAGTTTTTTATGCTTTTCTGACTAGTTTTTTTATCACTCTTGAACAATCCTGACCGTATCTACTCCTCTTATTCTAACCCCATCAAAGGTCTCACCCTCTAATGTGGCCTCAGCGTCTCCTGAGGATAACTCAAGAGCGGCAGTATCAACATGTACTATTATATCTGTAAGTCCATCTCCATTGACATCATCGAAAAACGCCATTGGAGTACCTTTTCCTTTAAGCTTCACTCCTGCTCCCGCTAATGTAACAGTTGTTGGGTCAACAGTGGTTGCATCGAAATCTTCTGTGCTTAAGATGGCCACAGGGACATTTCCTTTAGAACCTAGGTTTATTGAGTTTGGGTCACTGCCAGGCTTTATGTCGATAGTGACAGAAATATAACATGGAGCAAATTTTTGTATACGGTAATTACTAGTGTCAACCGCATATTATTTGACGTCAGCAAGATTCGGACAGATGAATGCATTTCTTAAGCTACAGATTATTTGTA
>CAYFXE010000013.1:0-30653 GCA_964347035.1 uncultured Eubacteriales bacterium
TGTTGCTCAGCGTATCCCCTATGTCTACTTAAGCTACAGTCTTCCGAGAGTAGATACCGTTCTTAATCAACCTGCCATAGTCCAAGAGGAAATTTTAATTCGTCAAATCTATTACCAGGCCGGTGTTTTTGCCGCTTACCCATTCAGCCAGGTGAGCCGGTTCGAACTTTCGGCTGGTTATCAGCACATCGCCTATGATTTTGAACTGCGGACGCGCGCTTTTGATTACAGTGGCCGAGAGCTCATCGATGAGAAGGAAGATTTGCCGACTCCGGATAGTTTGCATTTCGGCTATGCCTCAGCAGCCCTTGTTTACGACAGCGCTCTATGGGGGGCTACGGGTCCCATCCTGGGACAGAGCTACAGGCTTGAATTCTCTCCTGCGATCGGAACGATGAACTATTATACAGTCTTGGCTGATTACCGACGTTACCTCATGCCTGTCAGACCGTTTACCCTTGCCTTCCGGCTTCTCCATTACGGACGCTACGGAATAAGTGCTGAGGATGACAGATTTTATCCTCTATATTTGGGGTATGAAACTCTGGTTCACGGATTTAATGGCGGATCCTTCGATAGTGGGGAAATCGAGGTTTACAATCGGCTGTTCGGGAACAAGCTGGCTGTGGCTAATTTCGAGGTCAGGTTTCCGATATTTCAAATCCTCGGTATCGGCAAAGGGTATTATGGCATCCTGCCGACGGATTTTGTTGCCTTCTTCGACGCTGGAGTTGCCTGGTATGGCGACGAAGATAAACCAACGTTTCTCGGCGGCGACCGGAAACTGGTCTCGAGTGCCGGATTCGGACTTAAGACAAGCCTGATGCGTTACTTTGTCATCGGACTTAACTTGGTCCATCCTTTCGACAGACCTCAGAAAGGGTGGATGTTCCAGTTTACGATCACACCTGGATTCTAAACTCCGGTGCATGGGGTTAGGCTTTCATAAAGAGGGCCTGACCCCATTTTTTTAATTTTTTTTATTCTCCTCCCTTTATTCTTTCTTTACAATTCTGATAGACTGTTAAGGAAAGGCATACTCAAAATAAAAAAAGTATTTTTGATTCTTTTAGCAATATCTCTTCTTTTAATCTTGGGTCAAGGACTCTCTGGAACTCCCGATGGTTCTGAAGAATCCGAAGCTCCGGTGAGTGAACAAACCGAAGAGTGCTTGGAATGTCATCAGGTTTACACTCCAGGAATCGTCGAAGATTGGCGGACGAGTGAACACTCTAGAATGACACCCGCGGAATCACTTAAAAAGCCCGATTTAGAAAAGAAAGTCTCAAATCCAAAGATGCCCAAGGAGTTGCTCGAAGTAACTGTCGGCTGTTACGAATGCCACAGCCGAAATCCGGAGAAACATAGGGATAATTTCAAGCACTTCGGTCACCAAATCAATGTGGTCGTATCCCCCAAAGATTGTAGCACCTGTCACGTTGAAGAAGAAAAGCAATATTCTTCCAGCAAAAAAGCCAACGCCCATTATAATCTTGCCGAGAATCCTGTCTACCACACCCTTGTCGAGACGATCACCAGTCTAAAGGAAGTGAACAACGGTCAGATCAACCAACTCGAATCCTCTGATTACACCAAAGCTGAGACCTGTTACAGTTGCCATGGAACAAAGGTTGAGGTGAAGGGAACGAAGGTTATCAAGACAGACATTGATGATATAGAAGTGCCTGTGCTTACCAACTGGCCCAATCAAGGCGTGGGACGCGTGAACCCGGACGGGAGTTCTGGCGCTTGTACGGCCTGTCATCCAAGACATAGCTTCTCGATCGAAATCGCCCGGAAGCCGGACACCTGTTCTCAGTGTCATCTCGAGCCCGACCTACCGGCTTGGAACGTCTACCGGGAGAGTAAACACGGAAACATCTATCATTCAGAAGGGGATGCGTGGAATTGGGAGAATGTTCCTTGGACGGTCGGGCAGGATTTCAAAGCTCCCACCTGTGCTGTCTGTCACAACAGCCTTCTGGTCGATCCAGACGGAGAAATAGTTGTCGAGCGAAGCCATGATTTCGGCGCCCGCCTCTGGGTCAGGATTTTCGGACTCATTTACTCCCATCCCCAACCTAAAGACGGGAGGACCCACCTGATCAAAAACAAGGACGGTCTCCCCCTTCCCACAACATTCACCGGGGAGAGGGCCTCAGAATACCTCCTTGATGAGACCGAACAGAAGGAGCACCGAACCCGGATGGAGCAGGTCTGCCGCGCCTGCCATGGGACAAGCTGGACGGATAATTTTTTCCTTAAGATGCACTCGACGATCGACGAGACGGACAAGATGGTCCTGGCCGCAACACAGCTTCTCCAGATAGCTTGGGATGAAGGATTGGCCGATCAATCCAATCCGTTCGATGAGGAAATAGAACAGAAATGGATCAAACAGTGGCTCGTTTACGCCAACTCAGTCCGGTATGCCTCGGCCATGAGCGGTCCAGATTATGCGGCCTTCAAGAACGGCTGGTTTGACCTCTCCAAAAATCTTCAGGAGATGAAGAATTTTATTAAATTAAAACGGAAAAAAAGCTGAGGTATAGACTTCAATCTGAAGATCGGCTGTGAATTTTTTCGCCTCGGTCCTTCCTGAACTGGCTGATTTTCATCTTCGTCACATTGATAAGTTTGGTTACCGGGATGCTCCGAGGACAGACATTCGTGCATCTAAAATGGTTTTCACAGGGCCAAATCCCATCCGGATAATCGAGGTCAGGGAGCCTCTCCTCAAATCCCCCATCCCGGCTGTCATCCAGGAAGCGTGAAGCCTGGACAACCGCCGCCGGTCCCAGGAATTTCGGATTCTTTTCTTGAACCACTGGACAGGCTGAATAGCAGGCGGCACACAGGATGCAGTTGGTGGCCTCGTCGAACTGGGCTCTCTGCTTCGGCGTCTGGATCCTTTCTTTTTCTTTGACCTCTTTTTCGCTGATCAGGTAAGGCTTGACGTGTCTGTAATTAGCGAAAAAACGGGTTTGATCCACCATCAGATCCCTCTGAACCGGAAGGGTTCTTAGAGGCTCGACTTTGACCGTATCTCCCTCTTTTTCGGCCACGTCCTTGATCAGGGTCTTACAGGCAAGTCTCTCTACTCCGTTGATGACCATGGCATCAGAACCACATACACCATGAGCACAGCTTTTGCGGAGGCCGAGTGTGGGATCTTGATGTTGCTTTATGTTCATCAAGGCATCGAGCAGGCGGTCCGTGGGCTCTGCCTCAACCTCATATTTCTTGAAGCGAGGAGGTTTATCATCCTCAGGATTGTATCTCTTGATTTCGATCGTGATTTTTATCATTCGCTCCTCGTTCAATACTTTCTCGGCTTGGGCTTCCACCGAGAAATATCCACCGACTTGTGTCCGATTTTCACCTCATCCTTGGTGAGCCAGGTCAAGGTATGTTTAAGCCAGTTTGCATCATCACGGTCGGGAAAATCTTCCCGGGCATGAGCCCCCCGGCTTTCCTTCCGGTCTAAAGCAGAGCAGGCTGTGATATAGGCTAAATCCAGGAGATTCCCGAGTTCAAGAATCTCCAGAAGATTAGAGTTGAAACTTCTGCTTGTATCCTGGACTCCCATACTCTTGTATTGATCTCGGAGATTCCTGAGCTTTTGGACAGCTTTGGACATGTCTTTCTGTTGTCGATAGATACCGACATTGGCCATCATCACCTCTCTCATTTCTTGGCGCAGAAGCTGAGGTAATGGGCCATTTTTTCTTTTTTTCAATGCCTCGACGAGAGATTTCGTCGGCTCGGCTGCGTTTTTGGAGATAGATAGAAAGTCAACCTGTTTGACATATTGAGCGACATGCGACCCTGCCCGTCTGCCGAAAACAACGAGGTCCACCAGGCTGTTGGTTCCGAGTCGGTTGGCCCCATGGACAGAGACGCAGGCACATTCGCCGGCCGCATACAAACCTTCATACAGATGACCCTCTCCGTCGGCCACTACTCGGCCGTGGGAATCGGTGGGAATCCCGCCCATCGCATAATGGGCCGTGGGATGAACAGGCATGGGTTTTTCGGCCGGTTCGATGCCCATGTAGGTCCGGCAGAAATCGGCTATCTCCGGCAATTTGGTCTTGATCTTGTCTTTTCCCAGATGAGTGGCGTCCAAGTGGACATAGTCATCGACCGAGGCGTCACCCTTGATCCCCCGTCCTTCTCTTATTTCTGTCTGGATGGCTCTGGCAATCATGTCTCTGGGAGCGAGGTCAAGCAGAGATGGCGCATACCTTTCCATGAAGCGTTCGCCCTTATGGTTGCGGAGGATTCCACCTTCACCGCGCACTCCTTCTGTAATCAGAATTCCCATACCGTGGATTCCGGTCGGATGGAATTGAAAAAACTCCATGTCTTCAAGAGGCACGCCTCTTCTGGAGAGAACAGCCGGGCCATCTCCTGTGTTGGCATAGGCATTGGAGGTGATCTTGAATATCCTGCCCCAACCGCCCGTGGCAAACAGGATGGCTTTGGCTTTGAAGGTGTGAATTTCCCCGGTGGCTAACTCGATGGCCACGATTCCCGCGCATTTCAGTCCCTCGATCAGAACGTCGACAACATGGAACTCATCAAAGAAGGATACATTGCTCTTGATGCACTGTTGATAAAGAGTCTGGAGGATCATGTGGCCAGTCCTGTCAGCGGCATAGCAGGAGCGCCGTACTGGCGCCTTCCCGAACTCTCTGGTATGTCCTCCGAACCGTCTTTGATCGATGCGCCCCTCGGGGGTGCGGCTGAACGGAAGGCCTCGATTTTCGAGTTCGTAGACAGCCTGGACAGCCTCCTCGGCAAGGATAATAGCTGTATCCTGGTCCGCGAGATAATCGCTGCCTTTGATCGTGTCAAAGGCATGCCATTCCGGGCTGTCTTCTTCAACATTTCCCAACGCCGCCCCGATTCCTCCTTGGGCGGCTCCGGTATGGCTTCGGATGGGATAGAGCTTGGAGAGGACAGCCGTTTTAGCTTTCTGACTGGCCTCCAGAGCGGCATACAGACCAGCCCCTCCAGCACCAACGATGACCACTTCAAATTCGTGAATCACGGGCATTCCTTTTGATAAAAAATCATCTTTCACCTTAAATACTGGTTTTTGGTTTGTCAAGATCATCTTATTTTGTGTCTTGCTGATCCCGGGTGGGGAGATTGGACAGGTGAGCCTGCGCACTTTCCCTCGCGATTTCCGCGGATGGTCAGGGAATAACCGCTGTTCTGAGTGTTTTAGGACGGCAGCGGGAGTATTTATGGGCTGGAGGAGCCCTCAATTACGTTAAACAGAGATTGAAAGAGTGATGACGGGGTTCAGGTCAAGGTGTTTCCAAATTTCACAAAAACCGAGGAATTAAGGGAAAGGACCATCACACATTAGTTAAGATTCGCTGAGAGACTTAATCTGAAAGGATAGGAGGGTCAAAAAGAAAGCGGCAAAGGATGCGAATCCGGTGCAGGTGAATCCGAGATTTACTGGGCGTCATCTCTGAAACATGTTAAAATAAGGCGGAATTACAGTTTTTTTCAGGGGTGAAAACCGCTGATTTAATCGAGGAAGACGGAATGAGGACATCCATCGCAAAATTTCTTGTTCTCATCCCAGCCGCAACCTTTCTCGTAAGCACAGCCTCAGCCCAGCTCACCTCTTTGCCCGTCTCCTTCTCGCCCAAACAAAACTCATTGCTCAACACCCTTGTCGTTCGTGGGGATTTCGGCCTCTTCAATCATGATGTTGGTGATTTTAAAGTGCTCGCAGGCAGTGCTGTGTGGAACCCAGGGCGGTTCAGCCTTATGGGTGGCTTTGGTGCTTTATTATCGAGCGACCATCAGGCACCAGATGGATGCACAGCCGGAGCTGCATTGGGCTATGACCTCAAGCCTCCGGCGTTGCCCTGGAAGCCCATCATACAGATCAAGGGAGCCATCGGGTACACAAAAATTAGAGATGTTGAACAATGGAATATCCCGGTTGCGCTTGGCTTTGCGGTGATTCTGCCGCCCCCACAATTCAACATCACACTATGGACGGCCCCCAGACTGCACTTTCGCAGCGGAGATACACTGGAGCCTTTGGATGGCTCTGAAGTCGATGATATCGGATTCGGGATATCGGCCGGACTTACTCTGACCTATATCCATGGGCCGGGCCTTCATGTCGAGCTTGAATGGGTGAGAATCGACGGACATAGTGAGTACATCATCTCTGCCGGACTGCATTGGAATTTTATTCTATCCTATTGATTGACCTGGATTAATCACGCGCCGAGATGGATGCAGCGGAAAGACGCGGCCCCCAAAGGGGAATCATCCGGATTATTTGACTTATTAAGTCACAAGGAGGGACCCAATGCCGAATAAACAAAATGCCTACGGCACACCGAATCTGAAGAAATCAGCCATGATGCCTAAGATAACGAAAAATCCCCAGATTAAGGATGTAGAGGCGGAATTCAAGCGGATATCGCAGCAAGGAGCCAATCTTGCCGCCCATGATGGCGATCTGTTCGTGAAGGAGCGTAAGTTTCGCTACACACATATCAACGTTCCAGGTGTTAACGAAGCCAGAAACCATTTGCAGGGAATGCAGAGGCTTCGAAAGGGAAAATTCATGGTGATTTCAGGAGGGGATGTGACCGAGCCTGTATCCCATCTTTTCGTCGTCCGGATGGGCTCCCGGAAAGCCAAAGGAGCCTGGAGCTCCAATTTGTCCCAATCACTCCATCCTCCCGGGAACGATAAGATTGTCAGGACGATTCCCCTTGATAAGAATCGCTGGCACGCAGGCGGTGTCAGTCGCTCGGGAGATATACTTGCCGTTCCCTTGGAAAATAAAAAGAAAAAGAAATCAAAGATCATTTTTCTCGATATGAGTGATCCGGTGAATCCATTACTCCTGGACTGTGAAATCGACCGCCTGAATTTAACTAAAGCCGGTGCTGTCGCCCTCGGAAAGCTTTCGAGCGGAAAATTCCTCTGCGCTGTCTGGCGTGAAGTCAAAAAAAAGCCAAAAGGACGGCTGGATTTTTATGTTTCCAGATCAACGGATATCATACAGGGCTTTGAAGAAAAAAAAGTCACCTGGAATTACGGCAGTCTCAAATCAAAATCAAAACGCGATCCCAGCTACCAGAACATCAACTTCGTCGAACCAGAAGAGCCAGGCAACACGCCTGGAATGACTCGATTGTATATGGTGGCCACAGAGAATACCGCTTTCGCAGCCCCGATCCTGCACGGAAAAAACCTGGCTGACCTTTATGAAGTACGGATTCCAGATGATATCATCATCTCTCCTGGGAAAATCCCTCAGCTTAAAAGAATCAGATCGAGGCAGTTTTCCTGCGATAGGGAATTCGGCAATCTGGATGCGGCCGGAGGCATTTACATCGGTCGTGACAAACTCATGCATCTCTACACTGGTTTTCACTGGAGGGTTTTAGAGACGGTAAGGTTTGTCGAATTCAGCAGTGCTTAAGCCGCCAGCAGCCCCTGAAATCCCCAGAACCCAGGGGCCTGGAAAGATCGGTTGGGAAGCTGAAAGCACAGAATATACGTTTTTTCCTTGTTCCTGACTTTGACTGGGACCATTTGGTCGATTGTCTGTTCAAACGATTAGCTCTATATATACATACAATACCCTGGGCTATTTGACATAATATGGGCGCTCTGTTATAGCTTAAATCGCTGTAGAAGACCCTTCTGTAGTTGATAAGAATAAAAGTTTGGTGGATAGGAGGAGTTTGATGATTGACCTGGCTATCATATCTGGCACTGGATTCTACGAATTTTCTGGACTCGAGCAGGGGAGAGATCTCAAGATCTCCACAAAATACGGAGAAGCCAAAATCAGAAAGGGCGCGCTCGATAACCTCCAAGTTGCTTATATCATTCGCCATGGAGAGGGACACAAGATACTTCCTAACCTGATCAATCACCGCGCCAATTTCCTGGCCCTCACTGAATTAGAGACACAGGCGATCGTGGGAACGACCGTTTGTGGAGTTTTAGATCCTTCCATCCCCCTCGCCAAACTCGTCGTGTTCGACGATCTGTATTTTCCGGATAACAGATTACCCAACGGGGAAACCTGCACGGTGTACGAAGAGGAGGGAGCCAAGTTAAGAGGGCATTATATTTTTGATAAGCCGTTTTCTCAGGATCTGAGGTCTCAGCTTATCGCTGCAGCCGTGGATCCTTTAACAGAGGCTGTTTATGCCTACGCGAACGGACCCAGATTTAATTCCAAAGCCGAGATAAGGATGTTTCGAGAGCAGGCCACGTTTGTCAGCCAGACAGCAGGGCCAGAAGCTGTTCTGGCCGGAGAGTTGGAGATTCCCTATGCCCTCTTGGGATTCGGAGTGGATTATGCCAACGGAGTAAAAGAAGAACCGACACCTGTTGAGGTTTTAGCCCAGAACCTGAAAAAGAGCAAACGCGTTTTCACTGAGGTCCTTACAAGGTTCATTAAGAATTATGAAGCACCAAAATTCGGAGGGTTTATCTACAGATTTGAATGAGGGGATGGTTGATATATTTCATTATTACATTTACACTATAAAATTAGTAAGAATTAGATCATCGAATCACTAACCAGACCATTGTGGCGGTTCAAAGCTGGAAAGGAACAACAAGAATGAAAGTCTTCGTCGCCTCAGATCATGCAGGTTACCGGATGAAAGAAAAGATAAAAGAGTATTTGCAGAGAAAAAATATCGATTTTGAGGATTTAGGCACCGATTCGACCGAACCTGTCGACTACCCGGATTTTGCCCTTAAAGTCGGCCAAAAGGTCGCCCATAACAGAGATTATAGAGGTGTTTTGATCTGTGGGAGCGGGACAGGAATGGTCATCGCAGCTAATAAGGTCAAAGGCATTAGGGCCGTGGCGGCCTACGATGCCTATTCAGCCAAGATGTCGAGAATTGATAATGATTCTAATGTTTTAGGATTAAGAGGAAGGCTTTTCCCTTACGAAAAAATAAAGAAAATTTTATCTGTCTGGCTGGCCACCCCATTCAGCGGAGAAAAAAGACATAAAAGACGTCTAAAAAAAATCTCAGTTTATGAAAGGGAAAGATGAAAAAAATTATCATCCCGGCCGTGATCGCCAAAACGCAACAAGAATTGGATAGCATTTTCGGCAAAATTGGAGGCCACGCCTCACTCCTTCAGCTTGATGTGATGGACGGGAAGTTCGTACCGAACAACTCCCTCGATTTTGATTTTAAGGTGCCGGCACAGAGGTATCAATTTGAAGCTCATCTGATGATCGAGAATCCGGGCGAATGGGTCGACCGGAATCACGAGAAGGTCGAGACGATCATCGCCCATTTTGAAGCGGTAACGAATCCCCAAAGGCTCCTAGAATCCATCAGGAGCAGACAGAAGAAAGCGGCTTTCGCCTTGAATCCTGAGACAGAGATCGAATCCATCCGGGAATATCTCCTTGAAATCGATCAGGTATTGATTATGACGGTTCACCCAGGTTATTATGGCAGTCCTTTCTTGTCAGAGATGATGGATAAAATCAGGACCTTACGAGAATTAAGGCCAGATATGGACATAGAGGTCGACGGCGGAATCAAACCGGATACGATCGAGATGGTCGCTGAGGCTGGAGCGAACATGTTTGTCTCCGGATCTTATCTCATCCGCTCTGACAACATCCAGGAGAGGATAAATACTTTGAAGAACAAGATTAGGGTGTAATTCTTGCAGAATGGCAGCCATAAACAGTCAAACTAAGGAATAACAAGAAATGAGTGACAAGAATGATGACTTTTTGACCTTGGGTGTTGACCTTGGTGGGACAAAAGTGGAAACAGCCTTGGTCGATATTTCTGGAGATATCCTCAGCTCCCACCGCCAACCCACTCATCCAGAGAAGAGGTCCCGGGAGATCATCGACGATATCGTCTCCTGTGTCAAGACGTGCCTTGAAAGAGTCGACAAAAAGGCTAGGGCAATGGGAATCGGGATTGCTGCCCAGGTGGGTCGCTCCGGAGTTGTCCGTTCATCTCCGAATCTCGGTTGGCACAATGTTCCTCTGCAGTCCATGCTTGAGGAACGTCTGGAACTTCCCGTCTATGTGACCAACGATGTGAGAGCTGCCTCCTTCGGGGAATGGTGTTTTGGAGCAGGGAAAGGAATAGACGATCTGGTCGTTGTCTTCGTCGGCACAGGGATTGGCGGCGGTGTTGTCAGTGGTGGCCGTATGCTCGAGGGATGCAGCAATACAGCCGGAGAAATCGGCCATACAACCCTCATCGTCGACGGCCGGGATTGTCATTGCCCTAACCGCGGTTGTTTGGAGGCCTATGCCGGGGGATGGGCCATTGCTGAGCGGGCGCAAGAAGCTATCCAGGCAGATCCCGAAGCCGGAAAAGAATTGGTTTTTTTAGCCGGAACCGCAGAAAAAATCACAGCAGCCGTAGTCAGCCAAGCCTTTCATGAAGGAGATCCCTTAGCTTTTCAGCTGATTAGAGAGACGACACAGTACCTAGGTGAAGGTCTGGTGAGTATAGTCAATTCGTTTAATCCCTGTCTATTGGTTCTGGGCGGTGGGGTGGTTGATGGCCTACCCGAGCTCATCGATGGCGTGGAGGCCATCATAAGAAAAAGAGCGTTAAAAGCAGCCGTGGAAAGGCTGAAGGTCGTCAGGGCCATTCTTGGTGATAAGGCTGGAATCGTGGGTGCTGCAGCTCTGGCCCAGGAGCTAATCAAGTGAATATTAATCTAGATAAAGGGTATAGAATTAACTATAACTCGTTTAAGTTTGGGAAAGAGTTCTAAACTCACCAAGGAAAGAAAGAATGAATCCCTTAGAGGACTTGCAAGAACATGGGCAATCTTTCTGGTTGGATTACATCCGCCGCAGTTTGATCACCGAAGGAGAGCTTGATCGTTTAGTCAAGGAGGATGGGTTGCGGGGAGTAACCAGCAATCCCACCATATTCCAGAAAGCCATCGCCGGAAGCTCTGATTATGATGAGGCTATAAGAGACCTCATCCAAGCCGAAATCCATAGTGAGCCTCGTGTCCTGTACGAGAAATTGGCCCTGGAGGATATCCGGATGGCTGCAGATATCCTACGGACGGTTTATGACGAAACTGATAGTGCAGATGGTTTTGTTTGCATCGAACTTTCTCCAGGCCTCGCTCATGATACCCAGGGTAGCATCGAAGAGGCCCGTCGCCTATGGGAAGAAGTGGGTCGCCCTAATATCATGGTCAAGGTGCCGGCCACACCCGAAGGGATACCGGTCATCGAGACCCTCATTTCTGAAGGTATCAACGTCAATATCACATTAATGTTCTCACTCTCCCACTATGAAGCAGTAGCTCATGCCTACCTCAAAGGATTGGAGAAATGTCCTTCACCCAAGAAGGTTTCCTCTGTGGCTTCGTTTTTTGTCAGCCGTGTGGACCGAGCTGTCGATAAGGCCCTAGAGGAAATAGGAACAGTTGAAGCCCTCAACCTACGAGGGAAAATAGCCGTAGCGAATGCCAAAATGGCTTACAGGCGATTCAAGGAAGTTTTTAGCGGCGAAAACTGGGAATGGCTCAAGAGAAAAGGAGCCAGAGTCCAGCGTCCGTTATGGGCCAGCACAGGAACGAAGAATCCGGCCTACTCCGATGTGCTGTATGTGGAGGAATTGATCGGTCCGGACACGGTCAGCACGATGCCCCCGGCGACGGTCAACGCTTTTCGGGATCATGGCCGAGTGAAAGACTCTCTTGAGAGAGGGAAAGACGAAGCCGAGGTATCACTCGGGAAACTAGAATCCCTTGGGATTGATTTAGAAAAGATAACACACCAATTGCAGTCAGAGGGAGTCGATGCTTTTGCAGAGTCTTATGATTCACTCCTTAAGACTTTAAAGGAAAAGCGTCAGGCCCTCATCCACGGAATCAAGGAAACTCAGATCCTCACCCTCGGAGAGTTTGAGCCTAAGGTCGATGATCGCTTAAAGTCTTGGGAAAAACAGAAATTCATGCGTCGAATCTGGGCCAAGGATTATACTCTCTGGTTCGCTGAACCCAAACCAGAGATCAGGGATAGATTGGGCTGGCTTGTTCTTCCCGAAATGATGCATGAGAGGCTGGATGAATTTGTTTCTTTTGCTGATCAGATCAAGAAGGAAGGTAAAAATCACGTGGTTCTTTTGGGAATGGGTGGCTCGAGCTTAGCCCCAGAGGTCTTCCAGAAGATATTCGGCAACACCCGAGGCTACCCCGAGCTTATCGTCCTCGATAGCACTCACCCCGATGCTGTCCGCGCCGTTGAAGAAAAACTCAGTTTAAAGCAGACACTTTTTCTCGTTTCCAGCAAATCCGGAACAACTCTCGAAACCCTGTCCCTCTTCCGATTTTTCTGGAACCGCGTGAGCGCTCAGGAGGAAGCCGCAGGAGATCATTTTGTTGCGATCACGGACCAGGAAACCCCTCTCTTGAAAATGGCCGAGGAGAGGGGATTCAAAAGGATTTTCCAAGCAGTCTCTGATGTAGGCGGTCGTTACTCTGCCTTCACGGATTTTGGCCTTGTGCCTGGAGCATTGATCGGGTTGGATATCCACAGATTGCTTGATAGGGGATGGATGGCTTTGGAAAACAACGCCTTTTGTGTTTCTGTGGAAGATGCTTCTGGACTCATCTTGGGAGCAGCACTGGGAGAGCTGGCCCAAAACATGAATAAACTGACATTTCTCACCTCAGCATCTTTAGAAAGATTCCCTGATTGGATCGAGCAGCTCATTGCCGAGAGCACGGGTAAAGACGGCAGGGGAATAATTCCGGTTGCCGATGAACCTTTGGTCTCTCCGGATTTGTATGGCCGAGATCGTTTTTTTGTCTGCCTCACTGTTGAGGGCGATGATACAGATGATCTGGAGAAGCGATTATCAGAGCTTGAAAAGTCTGGTCATCCGGCAGTATGGATTCGTCTTAAAGAGAATTTCGACCTCGGGAATGAAATCTTCAGATGGGAGATGGCAGTCGCCTCGGCAGGATCTGTCCTGGGGATTCATCCGTTCAATCAGCCGGATGTTCAGCTGGCCAAGGACTTTGCCCGGGAGGTGATGGGCAAGGAGGAGGAGGTCCGGAAAGAAGCGGAAAATCCTGAAGATGCACAGTCAATCGAACAGCCTGAGGAGCTCAGAGAGACTTTGAAAGGTTGGATGGATCAGGCGAGACCTCAAGATTACATCGCTATCCACGCTTATCTTCCTCCGAGTCTCGAGATGACATCAGCCCTTCAAGCCCTGCGGCTTGAGCTTTTGCGACGGACAAAACTGGCAACCACCTTAGGGTACGGCCCGCGTTTTCTCCATTCGACGGGTCAGTTACATAAAGGAGGGCCTAACAGGGGATTGTTTCTGCAGCTTCTCGATGAGCCCCTCGAAGATTTACCAGTTCCTGAGACAGAATATTCCTTCGGAACCTTGATCAAAGCCCAAGCGCTCGGGGATTACAGAGCCCTACGACAAAGAGGCCGAAGGATTATGAGAGTGAACCTGAAAAAAGACGCTTTAGGAGGGATTGATCAGCTCAAAAGCCAGATTAATAAACTTCGCTAAGCGGAAAAAAGAGGTAGAAATAGGTCTAAGAATCATATAAACGAAATAGCATGAGGAGGGATCGAAGATGGAACTAGCGATTGTCGGACTAGGCCGCATGGGAGGGAATATGGCTGAACGCCTCATAAATGGAGGTCACAGAATCATCGGATATGACAGACACAAGGAGAACGTCGAACGGGCAGTCGTAAAGGGCCTCATCGGATCTTATTCTCTGGAAGAAATGGTTACTTATCTTTCCCAGCCCAGAGTAGTTTGGCTGATGATTCCGGCCGGAAATCCAATCGACCAGACTCTCGAGGCATTAATACCTCTCATGGATAAGGGAGATATCATCATCGACGGAGGTAATTCCTATTACAAAGACACGCTTCGCCGAGCTGCCAAGCTCAAAGAAAAGGGCCTTCACTATGTCGACGTGGGAACGAGCGGTGGAATCTGGGGGCTCACCGAAGGCTACAGCCTGATGATCGGAGGCAAGAAAGAGGTTGTGGATCATCTTTATTCCCTTTTCGAGACTCTGGCTCCGGCCCCGGATAAAGGCTGGGGGCACGTCGGACCCAACGGAGCCGGGCATTTTGTTAAGATGATCCATAACGGAATTGAATATGGCTTGATGCAAGCCTACGTAGAGGGATTCGCGATCATGAAGAGGAAGGAAGAGTTTAATATGAATCTTGGTCAAATCGCTGACATCTGGAGGTACGGAAGTGTGGTTCGCTCCTGGTTGTTGGACCTTGCCGCCGAGGCCCTCAAGGAGGATCCTGAGTTGGAGGACATCCAGCCTTTTGTGGAAGATTCAGGTGAGGGGAGATGGACTGTGAAGGAGGCTATGGAACAGGATTTGATGGCGCCGGTAATAACCTTGTCGCTTCTTCAGCGGTTTCGTTCTCGGGAAAAGGAGGATTTTTCTGATAAATTGTTAGCCGTTCTCCGAGATAAGTTCGGCGGCCATGGAGTCAAGGAAAAGGCAAGAAAATGAGTTCTTCTCCTATCGACCGCCATCTTTTCGTGATCCTAGGAGCTACAGGAAGCCTGAGCACCCTCAAGCTTCTTCCCGCCTTATTCTCCCTTATGACGCAGAAAGGACTGAGCGACCAATGTTATATCTTGGGTGTCGGGACAAAGAATCTTGGCGATAAAGGCTTCAAGAACAAGGCCCGTGAGGCTCTGGAACAGGCCGGTTTTTCTGCAGGTGAGACGGGCGATTGGTGTGATTCCTACCTGTATTACCAGACTTTGGAGCAGTCTGTTGAATCCTATTCGCGCCTTATCGAGCGCATCCAAGATATAGAGAGGACACACAGACTACCAGGAAATCGTGTGTTCTACTTGGCTCTCCCCCCATCAATTTTCCCGGCGGCCATCAAGGGCATCGGAGAGAAGACCAAGGATCAAAACTCTGGCTGGACACGGATTGTGATCGAAAAACCATTCGGGTACGACCTGTCTTCGGCTAGGGAATTAAACCAATTAGTTCATCGTTATTTCGGTGAAGATCAGGTTTTCAGGATCGACCATTATCTGGGCAAGGAAACTATCCAGAATTTGTTGATTTTTCGATTTGCCAACACGATTTTCGAATCTCTGTGGAACAGGGATCGAGTGGAAAGTGTGGAGGTCACCGTCGCCGAGAGCATCGGGATTGGAAACAGGGCGAGATACTATGATCAAGCTGGTGCCCTGCGGGACATTGTCCAGAATCATCTCGCTCAGCTCATCTCCTTGATTGCCATGGAGGTTCCAGCTGTTTTCGCCCCGGAATATATCCGCAACGAGAAGATCAAAGTTCTTCATTCCATAGCCCCGATTCGAGCGGAGGATGTGGTGTATGGTCAGTATGCAGCAGGTCAGATCGAAGAGGCTCCTGTCTCTGGATACCTAGAAGAACGGGGAGTCGAACCTCAGTCGAAAACAGAAACCTACGTGGCGATGCAGCTCAAGGTCGATAACTGGCGCTGGCAGGGAGTGCCTTTTTTTGTCCGAACAGGCAAGCGGCTTCCCCAACGAGTCACCCACATCCTGGTGAGCTTTAGACATCCTCCCATCTGTATGTTCAGGCAGTACAGTGGCTGCCAGATTCAATCCAACAAACTGTTGATCACCCTGCAGCCGGATGAAGGATTTCATCTATATTTTGATGTTAAAGAGCCAGAGGAGACACTCAAGGTGAGGACAGAAAAGCTGCACTTCCATTACAAGGATGCCTTCGGGCCTCTTCCTGAGGCATACAAGACTTTGATCTTGGATGTCATCCGCGGAGACCAGACGCTTTTTGTTCGCTCGGATGAGCTGGAAGCTTCATGGGAGCTTTTCACTCCTTTGCTCGCAGGAGAACGGTCCATCTTCTCTTATCCAGCTGGGACCTGGGGTCCTGAGGAAGCCGATAAACTCATCGCCCGAAAAGGAAATCGATGGTGGAACCAGTAAAGCTCGAAATCTGTATTTTCCCAGATCCGGGGAAGGTCAGCGAGGCCGCAGCAGAGAACATTGCAGGTATAGCGCATGAGGTTGTGTCGAAAAAAGGCCGTTTCAGCCTGGCCTTGTCTGGAGGACAGACACCCCGACTTCTCTACCGCTGTTTGGCCACACACTATTCAGATAAGATGCCTTGGCCTGATATCCACATTTTTTGGGGAGACGAGCGTTGTGTGCCCAAACAGGACGGTAACAGCAATTATAATCTGGCTCATCAGACATTCCTTTCGAAAGTCGCCCTGCCGCTGCAAAATATCCATCGGATTCAGGCTGAGAAAAAAGATCCTGAAGATGCGGCCCTAACCTACGAGAAAACCCTGCGGAGATTTTTCACTGCTTCTGAAGAAGAGCCGAAGATCACATTCGATCTCATTCTCCTTGGCCTAGGTAAGGATGGACACATTGCCTCTCTTTTCCCGTCGAACCCGGCCCTTGAAGAGAAGAACCGCTGGGTCGTCGATGTGGACGCTCCAACACCTGTATCGCCGTCGAAAAGAATCACCTTGACTTATCCTGTGATCAACAGGTCGGAGATGGTCTTTTTTTTGGTCACTGGTGAAGAGAAGCGGGAGGTTGTGAGGTCTATTTTCCAAGATCTTGAAAAAGCGAAAAGGATGTACCCTGCAGCCAAAGTTTCGGCCCGGGATAAAATAATTTGGTATCTTGATCAAAAGGCTATGCACGATATATCCAATATATCTTGAGAATACGATGGATATATATTTGGAATGATACATCTCAATTATTTTTATCCGATAAGGAGAGATATTCTTTGATTTAAGGAGGCGTCCATGAACGATTTTGAAACCCAGGTTCAAAAAGACTGTGGATTGTCTCTGTATACTGACGGGATCCGAATCCTTCAAGTCAACACCGGGCTCAAGTGTAATATGAGTTGTGCCCACTGCCATTTTGCCTGTGGACCCCAGCGTGAAGAGATCATGGAGTGGGATACTGCGGCCAGGGTTATAGAGGTAGCCAAGGAGTTGAAGCTCGAGGTGGTTGATGTAACGGGAGGATCACCAGAAATACATCCCCATTTCCAGAGATTCGTGGAGGAGCTTCGGGAGGGTAGACTAACCGTCCAAGTCCGCACTAACCTGACAGCTCTCCTGGAAAAGGGATTGGAAAAGATGACTCAATTTCTGAAGGATCACAGTATCCATCTTGTGGCGTCCTTGCCCTGCTATCTTGAAGAAAACGTATGCCAGCAGCGTGGTAAAGGTGTTTACGAAAAAAGCGTTCATGTTCTTCGACAGCTCAACAACATTGGCTACGGGAAGGATCCAGAGCTGCCTCTGGATCTTGTCTACAATCCCATCGGCCCCTTCCTCCCGCCTAATCAAACACGGCTGGAAAATGATTACAAGAGAGAACTTAATCAGCGCTTCGGGATAGAATTTTCAAGTCTTTTGACCATCACCAACATGCCTATCGGACGCTTCTGGGAGAGTCTGAAAAACCAGAGGAAGGACCGGGAATACATGCAGCTCCTCCTGGAAGGATTCAACTGTCAAACAGTGGATGGATTGATGTGCCGCCACCAGATCTGTGTGGCCTGGGATGGGAGGCTTTACGACTGCGATTTTAACATCGCCTTGGATATGCCTGTCGGGTTTGGAGCACCGAATCATATCCGCGATTTCGATAGTAAACTCCTCGCCAACAGAAAAATCGTAACAGGGAAGCACTGTTTTGGCTGTACGGCCGGTTTTGGTTCTTCTTGCGGCGGAGCCCTGGCAGCGGGGAGCTCTTGATAAGGAGGGAAGCTCAGAATCTATGAAAAAAATCGGGTTTGTTTTTTCCCTCCTCTGTTTAGGCATCATAGGGAGTGTGGTGCTGGCCCAGGAGAATGATTTTTCGAAAGCAAAGTATGCTCAAGTCTTACACAAACATGTTGATGAGAAGGGGCTAGTCGACTACCGAGCGTTGAAAGAGAATCGACTGGATTTAGATGATTTTCTTATCGCTGTCGAAAAATTAGATGTGGCGATTTACCAGAAATGGAAAGATGAAAAGAAAATCTCATTCTGGATCGATGTGTATAACGCCCTCACTTTGGAGGTGACACTGAATCACTATCCGATCAAATCCTCATTTTTAAAATCTCTGAAATACCCTAAGAACAGCATCCGTCAGATTGCCGGTGTCTGGGATAAGATCGCATTCCCGGTGATGGGAGAGGAAATGACTCTCGATCATATCGAACATAAGATCTTACGCCAGGAATTCCATGAGCCGAGAATCCACATGGCGCTTGTCTGTGCAGCGCTGAGCTGTCCTCCTTTGAGGCAGGAACCCTATGAGGGAGAGATGCTTACAGAGCAGTTGGACGATCAAACGCGACGGTTTGTTTCCAGTCTAAAAGGTTTTATCATCGATAGAGAAAACAATCGAGTTTATCTCTCTTCAATTTTCAAATGGTACGGAGAAGACTTCATCGGGGTCTATGAACCAGATTCTGGATACACCGGTTTAAACCGGAAAGAAAGAGCCGTGCTCTCCTTTATTTCTCAATATCTCCCTGATGAGGATCAAAAATATATCAAGTACGGATCCTACAAGGTCGAATATCTCGATTACGATTGGACCCTGAACGAGAGGAAGAACTAATGAGTAATCCTCAAGTCAAAGAATACACGGCTCCCAAACAACAGGTGGGGAAGTCGAGTCTCTGGAGGCCGGTCGTCCTCGGGCTCGTCCTCGTCACTCTGATGATATTGGCCAAGGTTTTTAACCTGGGCGCTCGGCTAGGGGAGCTGAGAACGTGGATTTTGTCTCTCGGGGCTTGGGGACCGATCGTGTACATTTTCCTCTATGTCGGAGCAGTGGTCTTAGCGCTTCCTGGCTCTGTGATCACAGTCATGGCTGGGGTCTTGTTCGGTTCTGTCGTGGGTGTCGTTACGGTCAGCGTAGGATCTACTTTGGGTGCCACCCTAGCCTTCATCATCTCCCGTCATGTGGCGAGAGATGCCATCGCCCAAAAGTTTGCAGCAGAAAAGAAATTCCAACAGCTGGATCGACTGACCAAGGAGCACGGAGCCATCATCGTCGCTATCACTCGGCTGGTGCCACTCTTCCCTTTTAACCTCCTCAACTATGGTTTCGGTCTTACCCGAGTTCCTCTGAGGACCTATATGTTTTGGTCTTGGATCTGTATGCTGCCCGGGACCGTCCTGTATGTTGTCGGAGCCGACGCGGTCGCCAGCGCTGTTTCCGAAGGACGAGTGCCCTGGGTTTTGATCGGAATTTTTGTCCTGACCGTAGCCATCATCATTGTCCTTGTCAGACAGGCCAGGAAGAGACTCAAGACAAAGGAGGGAAGTGCGGAAAATGAATAAAAAAGTCGTGGTGTTACCTGAAGATGAACACAATCGGTCGCTGGTTTCGAACGCCCATCCCGAGGATTGGGTCAATCCCGATCCAGCTCCGCGGTATAACTTAGTGGTTGTCGGAGCCGGAACAGCCGGCTTGGTGACGGCTGTGGGAGCCGCCAGCTTGGGAGCGCGGGTAGCCCTGGTGGAAAGATACCTGATGGGCGGCGATTGTTTAAATTTCGGCTGTGTTCCCTCCAAGGCGATCATTCGATCCTCCCGTATAGTCAGCGAGATTTGGGATGCTTCTAATTATGGGATGAATACGGAAGATTTATCTTTACTCGATTTTTCTAAAGTTATGGAGAGGATGAGGCGGCTGCGGGCTCAAATCAGTGATCATGATTCAGCGGAGCGCTTTCGGTCCTTGGGAGTGGATGTCTTCCTCGGGAAAGGAAAATTTCGAGATCGGCAGAGTCTTGAGGTAGAGGGAAAAACACTCAGGTTTAAAAAGGCCGTCGTTGCTACAGGAGCCAGACCAGCCCGACCTCCTATCGAAGGGCTTGAAGAGTCAGGGTTTTTAACCAATGAAACCGTCTTTTCCCTCGAAGAACGGCCAGAACGTATGGCAGTCATCGGAGGAGGACCGATCGGCTGCGAGTTGGCACAGGCCTTCAATCGTCTGGGCTCTCGGGTCACCATCCTCCAGAGGAATGCGCAGTTTCTCCCTCGGGAAGACCGAGAAGCAGCGGAACTATTAGGGGGTATTTTCGAGAGGGAAGGCATTCGCTGCATATTGAGCGCTGACGTGAAGGCAGTCAGACAAGCTGACGGAAAAAAGGTACTCAGCTTTTCAGCGAACGGCAGGGAAGATACCATTGAGGTGGACGAGATCCTCGTCGGTGTCGGACGAATACCGAACATAGAAGATCTGAATCTTGAGGCTGCTAGCGTGGATTACAATAAAAATGGCGTAATCGTTAACAAATTTCTCCAAACTACGAATCCGAATATCTATGCCGCTGGTGATGTCTGCTATCCCTATCAATTCACCCATATGGCTGAGGCTACGGCTCGAATTGTAATCCAGAATGCCCTATTCTTCAAGAGCAAGAAACACAGCTCGCTCGTTATCCCCTGGTGTACGTATACTGATCCTGAGATAGCTCACGTCGGAATGTATGAAAAGGATGCCCAAGCCAAAGGAATTCCGATCGACACCTACACGCGTCATTTTAAAGAGGTGGACAGAGCCATCCTGGATGGGGAAGACGAAGGATTTGTAAAAGTTCATGTCAAGAAGGGGAAAGACAAAATCTTGGGAGCGACGATCGTCGCCAGCCATGCCGGGGACATGATCAGCGAGATCACTCTATCCATGGTGGCGGGGAAAGGGCTGAAAACCTTGACCAATGTCATTCATCCCTATCCCACCCAAGCTGAGGCCATTAAACAACTCTCTGGTCAGTACTACGCCAATAAATTCAAGCCTTTTATCAAAAGACTTCTGGTTCGTTGGTTTGCCTGGCGACGATAGAAACAAGGATGAAGGATCGAAAGCTTATCATTTTTGCGCGGTATCCTGAGCCAGGCCGGGTTAAAACCCGGTTGATCCCTGCTCTAGGTGAGGAGGGTGCTGCATCACTTCACCAGCGTCTGACCGAACACACCTTGAACTGGGCAGCATCGCTGGCAGAGACGGATCCGGGATTACTGGAAATCCGTTTTGACGGAGAGAATCAGTCTCTGATGCAAGAGTGGCTTGGTCCTGGATGGGAGTATGTTCATCAAGGAGAAGGGGACTTGGGAAGACGAATGGGGAGGGCATTCGAGGATAATTTTCAAAAGGATATTAAGCAGGTTGTCTTGGTTGGCACAGATTGTCCCCAGCTTACGGCTTTTCATGCCGAGATGGCTTTCGAAGCTTTAAAAAAACACGATCTCGTCCTAATCCCTGTGTATGATGGAGGATACAGCTTGATTGGCCTGCGCCGGATGGAGCCAGCACTTTTCGAATCGATCGAGTGGGGAACGGAGAGTGTTTTTGTTGCGACCCTTGGGAGAGCCCGGGAGAACGGCCTGTCTGTCAAGGCTCTTAAACCTCTCCACGATGTGGATCATCCTGGCAACTTACCCGGGTGGGAACGGGTTTCCAATCAATTCCTCTCGATCATCGTTCCGACGTTGAATGAGGCCAAGCATCTCAGTCAAATCCTCGATCACCTGAGGCAGGTTGAGCATTGTGAGGTGATCGTCGTCGACGGGGGAAGCACAGATAACACGATTCAAATAGCCGAACAATCGGGAGCCAAGGTGATTTCAACACAGCCTGGTCGAGGAAGACAGATGAACGAGGGTGCTCAAGAGGCTTCAGGAGATATATTCCTGTTTTTACACGCTGACACCCTCCTTCCCGATGATTTCCCGACGCATGTTCGTCAAGCCATGTCTGACCCAAAAGTGGCAGGAGGGGCCTTTGCTTGGAGAGTTTTACCTTCGACTCCTCTTCTGAGAGTGACAGAAAAAACAGTCAATTGGAGGACGAAATTTTTCCGACTCCCTTACGGCGACCAGGTGATTTTTGTCAGGGCTTCCCTGTTCCATGAAATGGGCGGATATGCCGATATTCCCCTCATGGAAGACGTCGAGTTCATCCGGCGTTTGAGAAAAATAGGAGAACTCATCATCATCCCTGATCCAGTTGTCACGTCTTCTAGACGAGTAATGGAATTGGGGCCGCTTCGGACGAGTGTCCTCAACAAACTCATGATCCTTGGTTACTCCCTGAAAATTTCCCCAAAAAAGCTGGCCCAGATTTATTATAAGAAACATAAATCGAGGCAAACGGATAGCAAAAAGTAGCGGTTTTAGCCTTTTTTTTCCATGAAAACCGCGTAAAGATATCTTTTATTCTGCGAGGAGGGTTCCTTATGGACCGAATCCTTGATGAAGTGGATATGGAATAATTCTCCGAAGTAGCCCCTGATTTCATCTTGAGAGAGATTTTTATCGTAAGGGGGATTCTTGTCGCTGAAGCAAAGGAGATAGAACTTTCCTTTTGGATTCAAAAGCCGGCTGACAAGACTCACGTAATCGTGTTTATTCTTTTTTGAGATATGGTGGAAACATCCCCGGTCGAAGATGAAATCATACGTTCGATCATACTTGAATTTCATGACATCTCCAACATGATAGTCACAGCTCAGTTTTCTTTTGGCACTCCTCGTCTTGGCGATCTTGACAGCCGTCGGCGAGATATCCACCCCAGTGACTTGAAAACCTTTCGAGGCCAGGTAGAGGGAATTCGTTCCGTCTCCAGAACAGAGGTCTAAGACCAGTCCCTTTTTGATCTTCTCCTCTTTGAGGAGCCTGACGAGATGCCTGTCGGGTTGTTTGGTGTGCCACGGGATTTCGTTTAGAGAACGGCCCCTGTACATTTGATCCCAATCGTTCCTACTCATTTTTCCTTTTTAGGTGTCTAATTTTTCATTTTCCAGACAATGCCGTCTTTTTGATGATGAGTCGCCCAGGAGAACCACATTTCATAATACCCGGGAACCATCTGCCCGTCCACGTAGACTTTGATTTCTCCCCCCTGGAATTCCACTTCGATTTTTTTCCCTTCGATGTTTTTTCCCTTTCTTTCGGAGCCCAGAGACTTGGCAGGAAAAGCGACGTATTTATCATCGACGATGAAGACATACATGAGTTCTTTGGCTGAGAATCTGTTGTCGTGGATGTTGACAGGAAAATACAAATCTTCAGTGTCATTGTAATTTTCATATGGGTAGAGAGAGTAATCTCTGAAATGCCCGGTTTTATCACTCAATATCAGAGCTTGAGGATACCTGGATTTGAGTGTCTTGAAGGGAAGAAGCTGCATCTTGACCAGCTCGAGTTTTGTCCCTGTGTAATCTCCGACCACCGCTTCTCCACGCGACTGAGACCACAGTGATTCTGTCCGGTCATCATACATCAGAAGATTGGATTCGTACAGCTTGCCACTGACTCCGAACCGAAGCGTCTGTCCCTCGACACGGCGGTTGAAAACGATAGCCGAACCGCAGAGGGGACAGAAGGTGACAGCGATGTCCATACCTCCGAATGAGTCGTTGACGATCTCATGCCAGACCAGAATATTATACGGATAATATCGAACGACGTCTCCACTTTCGACAAGGACACCGAAAACGTCGTCCCTAAGGTTTGCTTTTTCACGAGGAATAAACTTTGGATTATGAATCGCAGGGATTCCATCTTTTCCGGGTCCACCATCCAGTATCTGATTCAACTCTATCGATCGCTTGTTCAAGTCTGTTCTAAAGCCGATGAAAGCGCGTTTTATGGATTCTTTGATCCGTTTCTGAGAGGTTTCTTCAGCGGTATTTGATACTGAACGAAGACCGAAAGTCTGGAGAGAAAGGATGATTAAAGACAGGAAGAGGGATGATAACCCTATGAACAAAGGCTTGCTCGATTTCATTGTCATCTTCTCTTTTTATTATTATAACAAAAAACTTTACTAATTACATCATATTAGTAAAATATACAAAAAGACGATGAAATTCTCAGGGTGTTGATTATCGGATGAAAATCTCTTAGGAGCTAAAACTTGACGCTGAAGCCTAACCTGTACTCGGGTGTCGCGTGACTTTCGATCGGGTGGAGAATTTCCGAGAACAGAAACAGAAATCGCGTGCCGACTGCTAGATAAGGATATTGGTAGCCTTGGTTTCGTGAGTATTGAAAGCCTCCGCCTCCGTAGAAGCGGAAGATAATGATTTTACGAGGAATAGAATAGACAGCGCCTGTCCGGAATTTGAGGTCCGAGTCAGATCCTTGATAATCCAGGTTGGCCGTCGCGTAAAGATTGTCTACAAGGCGGTGTTGGTAACCGATATCGAGAGGATTGATGAAGAAGGAGAAATTCAGGTATCCTTTCGGAGTTCTTTCTTTTGCCGATAGAATGCCTCCCATCAGGATAAGAAGTAGCAGTCCTGCCAAGCTCATCGAAACTATCTTTTTCATTTGTCCCTCCACTCTGTTTTTAAATTTCGCTAAATATGGAGCAAGATGTGTGCCAAGTTGTCTTTTCCTGGTTCAGTCTATCCTGTGACCTATAAAGAGGACAGATGTAATTCCTGTGCGTCCGGAAGGGAATCAGAATAGGAGGGTCAAAATTACTCTTGATTTTAAGGGCAAATTTCTGTATCTATCGATTTTTTTCCGATTCTGAAACGCCTTTAAGATGCTTATCCAGGAATTCGAGGATGGCTTGATATCCTTCGATTTCGTTTTCTTTCTTGATGAATCCGTGGCCCTCATCATCAAAGACAATGTATTCTACGGGTACGTTGTTTTTCTTGACTGCTTCGACGATTTCGTCGGACTCGACTTTGAGGACGCGAGGGTCGTTGGCTCCCTGCAGAACCATCAGGGGCTTGATGATTTTTTCGGCATGAAAGAGCGGAGAAATGCTCTTTAAGTATTCTAAATCTGTTTCTGGATTTCCCAACTCAGCATACAGAGCTTCTTTAAAGGACTCCCACCAAGGAGGGATGCTCTTCAGGGTCCGAACCCAATTCGAAATACCAAACAGATCCACGCCAGCAGCGAATGCATCTGGTCTGAATGTCAGAGCGGCCAGGACCATATAACCACCGTAACTTCCTCCCAGGATAGCGATCTTGTTTTCATCGACATAGCCTGTGGAGATCAGGAATTTTTTGGCTTCCACGCAGTCATCCAGGTCATCCTGTCCGTGTTTCATATCATCCAGTTTGAAAAAAGTCTTACCGTAACCCGAACTTCCTCTGTTATTGACATCGATCAGGGCATAGCCGTGGTTAACAAGAAACTGAGTCACAGGACGATAACCGATGCGGGCTTGTCCACCCGGCCCTCCGTGGACTCTGACTATGGCTGGAGCTTTATCCCCCGGCTTTACATTATGGGGTTTGTAATAAATAGCCGGAATCTCCAGGCCATCGAAAGACTCGTACCGGACGACTTCAGCTTCGACAAGATCATCAGCATCGATTTCCGGGTTCATCGTATTCGTCAGTTGGGTGTACTGACTGGTCTCGAAGTTGTACACAAAAAGGTTATTCGGTGAGCGGGAACCGTTGAAATAAAAGGCCATCAGGTTTTCACTCTTCGAGATATTGACCGAAGTGATGTTTCCATCGGGCAGCTCGGGCAGGGTCATCGGCTGACCCGTCACCGTGTCGTAGACTTTGATCACGGTTTGGGCATCCTGGTTGATCCCGACGACACGGTATTTGCCGTTCCGGGAAAAGTAGGAATACATGATATCCCAATCTGTTCGCTCGATGGTACTGGAGTTTCCTGTTTTGATGTCATATTTTTTCAGATAATTGAATTCGCTGTCTTTGTTCGTCAAATAGTAAAGGCTTTTTGAGTCAACGCTGAACGTCTGTGGGGCATAATAGACATCTCCTTCATGGGGAGTCAGATGTTTCAATTCTTCGGTTTCTCTATCAAGAAGATAGATGTCGGTGTTGTGTTCAGTGATGACTTTTAGAAAACAGATATATCGCTTATCTCTAGATATGGTACCTAGCTGGTAGCCTGGGTCATTCTGGTAGATCATCTCAGGGGAAAAGGTTTCGATATCCATCTCATAGACATCCATGAACCGCTTGTCTCTTTTGTTGGAACCGAAGAAAAAGCTTTTCTCATCAAAGCTCCACCCATAAAACACCGATCGGGCTTTTTCAATCGGAGTTAAATCCTTAACAGTCCCATCTTCCTCTCTCAGATAGATGTGGTAGATCTCGTTTCCCCCTTGGTCACTTAGGTAGATAATCCGTTCATCCTTCGGGAAAAAAGAACGAGCAAACACAGCATCATCCGTGGATTGGGTGATTTGGGTCGGCTCGCCGCCTGTAACAGGAATCGTGTA
Organism: uncultured Eubacteriales bacterium; assembly: GCA_964347035.1. Taxonomy (GTDB): domain Bacteria; phylum Acidobacteriota; class Aminicenantia; order Aminicenantales; family Aminicenantaceae; genus CAYFXE01. Next base: position 26,295 of record CAYFXE010000013.1, read on the forward strand.
GGCGTTGAAAACACCTGTTTGATTACTCGAGATCAATATTTTTTGTTCATCGGCAGAAAAAGAACTTCCGAAGATCTCGACTGTGTCCATGAATTGTTCGATAGTGTACTGTTTTACCTCGCGGCGTTCGTCTTTTTGACAGAAGCAAAAAAGAACAACACAGATCAAGAGAAGGCCTATGATCTTTTTTTTCATATTATTTCCTCCTTTTAGCATGATTGAATTTGTTATCGAGACAAGTCCCGCACGAATTCACTGAGTTTAACGTAATCTCAGTAAATAGGTTTAAAGAGGACGTTGAAGCAAACATTTCCATTTATTCAATACCGCCAGCTGGTCAAATCCGCACCCGGAGGGGCTGACTTGAGCAGGCGTTCCATGATCTTCGGAACATACATCTGGTTGTATCTCAGCCGGGAAATAGCATTAGGCCGCATATGGTCACCGTTCCAGCAGTGCTCAGCCCGGTCGCCGTAATCGATCTCTCCGTCATAATAAGGATCTTTGGTGCTCTCCAAGAATTCTTCCATCAGGTAGACAGCGTTGTTCAGGTAATAGTTGTCCATATCTCCGCAGTAGATATGGATTTTGCCCTTGAGTTCAGGGCCCAGTGTCTTCCAATCCCTCTGGAGGATATACCGAAGGTCATAGTTTTCGCGCCAGTACCCGGCCACGTTGTGGTCGATTTTCCCCGTTAGCTTGTTCCAGATCGGTTTTGGATAACCGTCCTCACCGACCGGGCCATACACAGCCTGCCAGACGTCAAACTGCTGTCCTGAACGGCCTTTGGTGCCGAGGACAAGCTCGAAATGATTCGCCTCTTCCAGAGTTACACTGACATGTCCTAGGTAGTTTCGTCTTTCCGGTCTCGGGGTTCGCTTCCACTGGCTGTCGATGTAGTAGGCATTGTTATCCTCGTAGATGTTGACCAGTTCATAGGCCCGGAAATCGATCGGATCAGGGCAGGCGGCGAAGCAGGCGTTGTACTCATCGGGGTAGAAGACCTGGGCTGCCAGGGCTTCCCACCCGCCCGTGGAACCGCCGTACAGAAACCGAGCCCAACCCTCTCCTAAACACCGAAATGTCTTCTCGATGTAGGGGATGAGCTCGTAAGTGATGGCATCTCCGTACGGACCTAAATTTTCTGAATTCACCGCGTAGGAATCGTCATAATAGGGGTTAGCGTGTTGGATTTCGATGATAACCATACGCGGAGTTTCAGGAGCCGTCCAATATTTATAGAATTTGTAAGCATATTCCTGCCTGGTTTTGTTGTATCCAGGCCAATCAAACCTCTGGCTGTACTCCGGTTTGAGGTCGGGGTCGGGCGGCGTCTCGCGAAATCCATCGAAGGTATAGGGGAAGTGCCCATGAAAAATACACAGCGGGTAGCGGGCGTCAGGATGTTCGTCAAAACCCTCGGGCAGGAGCACACAGGCTCCGAGATGCATCGGGCGTCCCCATAATTTTGTGAGACGCTGGCGCTGAATTTTGACAGGCGTGATGTATTTGGTATCTTTGGGGGCGGGTATTGGGGGGATTTGTTGATCGAGAGTGACCTGAATCATCTCTTCCTTCTGCGGATCGATCTTCACTTTTTGGGGAGTGCTGTACAGGTTTCCAGGAGCCCGGTTCCATCTCTGGCCTTCTCCTCGATCCATCGGAAGCTTGACAATGTGGCCGTCAGCCCGGTGGAAAGTTTCGTAGCGGTGGAGAAGGGCTTGAATCCAGTATTCTCCCGCAGGGATCTCTTGGATACTCTTCAAAGGAAAGCCAAAAACAGTATCATCGATAATGGCTTTCTCACCTGGTTTCAGGCCGTCGACATCGATACCAAAAATGAGTTGAGAGTCTGGGCCCTCGCTGACCTGGAAACGGGGCTCTTGACGATCGTCTGTGGAGATCATGAGCAGCATCCGTCCATCCAAAGGACCTGGATGCTGATCCAGATTGAAGGAGATCCCGAAGCGAAGCTTGAAGTCAGATTCTCCTTTCTGGGATTGACCAGATGAAGATTGTAAGGGAATCAGGAAAAAACCAATGAGGAGGATGAGTAAAAGACTAGATTTTCTGTTGAGCATAAGACATTTCTCCTTTATTCGGCTCCGTCCCAGCAGTAGGTGCATAATTTTTCTTTGGGCAGACCGATGGCTTGGACAAGGTCTGGGAGGCGTTGGTAGCGTAGGGTCGTGAGTTTCAATCTCTCTCTTATGTTCTCCACCATGGATTCGTATTTGTCGGTGTCTGCGTTCGAGTACTCTTCTAGGTCTTGAGTGTCTCTGCCTATCAAGGCTTTGATAGCTATCCTGGCCGCTAGATCCAACTCGGATCGTGATCTAGAAAAATTCAAGAATTTACATCCATAGGTGAGAGGAGGACAGGCTGGCCGCATATGAACTTCTAAAGCGCCGTGATCGTACAGCCTCTGAATCGTGTCCTTTAACTGGGTTCCTCTGACGATCGAGTCCTCACAGAACAGTAATTTCTTCCCCTCGATGATCTCCCGAACAGGGATGAGCTTCATCTTGGCCACCAAATCCCTCATATCCTGATCTTGAGGTATGAAACTGCGGTGCCATGTCGGAGTATACTTCACAAAAGGCCTTTTGAAAGGAACGCCGGCCTCGCTGGCATAACCCAATCCATGGCCGATGCCTGAATCAGGGATGCCTGCGACAAAGTCCACGGTGACTTTATCCCTTTTGGCGAGAGTAGCGCCGCATCTGTTCCTGACGGCTTCGACGTTGATGCCTTCGTAGCTGGAAGCGGGATAGCCATAATAAACCCACAGGAACCCACAGATCTGCATCCTTCCTCTTGGAGGCTTCTTCTGCTCGATTCCCTCCTCCGTGATGAGAACGACTTCTCCTGGTCCGAGGGATTTTGAAATCACGTAATCCAGGTTAGGAAAAGCACATGTTTCCATCGTCACGGCGAAGCCTCCGTTTTTCTTACCGATGATGACGGGTGTTCTTCCCAGCTTATCCCGAGCGGCATAAACCCCTTTGTCTGTCAACACGAGCATAGAGCATGATCCTTCGATGGCTTCTTGGGCTTCCTGGATGCCATCCTCGAATGTGCCTTCCTGGTTGATCAATGTTGAGACCAATTCTGTGGGATTGATTTCCCCCATGCCCATTTCTGTGAAGTGAATCCTTCTCTGACTAAATGCCCTCTTGGCCAGCTCTTCGCTGTTCTGGATAACACCGACGGTGACGATCGCATATTTACCCAGATGAGAGCGGATCAGCACAGGTTGGTCATCAAAGTCGCTGATCACGCCGATCCCTTTGTTTCCTTTCATATTCAACACATCAAGCTCGAATTTGGACCGGAATTGGGCATTCTCGATGTTGTGGATAAAACGTGTAAATCCCTCTGGGTTCAGCACGGCTAAACCACCTCTTTTTGTCCCGAGATGAGAGTGATAATCCGTGCCATAAAAGAGATCGATGACACAATCTTTTTGGGAAACGACACCAAACAGACCGCCCATAATGTCCTCCTCGAAGGAGTGGCCTTGGCCGGAGATGGGATCTTGACTTTATTTTACTAAGGCCAAAACCGAGATGCTAATATGACAAATTTTAAATTCGAATTCAAGAATAAAATGACTTCCTAATCTTCATTTCGTATAATAAGAAATCAGGGAGACAAAAATGAGATGGACTTTCGTTTTTACCTGCTTCCTGACTTTTATCCTTTTTCTCTCCACATCCTGTGTTCTGACCCTCGTGGATTATCGGGACCCTTCGGCGCGTTATCCGTCAGAACAATTCCACCGGGTTGTTCCCCTGAAACAGGGCGGAACTCTGTCCTTGATTAACGTCGACGGCCACATCGAAATTCAAGGCTGGGACAGGGATGAGGTGGAGATTAATGCAGAAAACGCTTCTCCTCGATGGCAGGAACGGAAAATTCGCGTCTTTGCGATCGGACGGTTTAGGCCGAGGGTGGATGTGGACAAATTTGAGGATTTTGTCAAGATAAAAACCAGACTTCCCTCCGACGAACAGGACAGGCCGAGTATCGATTATTACTTGAGTGTGCCTCGTTCCATATTCCTCAAGGAGGTTGTCGGGAGAAGAGGGAGTGTCCTGATCGCTGATCTGTTTGGAGAGGCATACGTAGAACTCGAGGAAGGAGATGTCAGGGTCGAAAATTTTTCAGGCGCACTTATTGTTTCCGTGATCAGAGGTTCTGTTGTTCTTGAACTTTATGATTTAAGGAGTGAGGATGAAATCAGGATCACGAGCGCTATCGGGAATATCACCGTTTATCTCCAACCCGAAGTCGAGGCCCAAATTGATGCCAAAACACCCAACGGAAGCATCTCATGCGAATTTGATCTCAATATTA
>CAYFXE010000013.1:30663-56870 GCA_964347035.1 uncultured Eubacteriales bacterium
GATGATGAGGTAAAGGTGTTTCTTGAAAGAACGCTTCCTGCCAAAGAAGTCAATGAGCAGATAAAGGGGGGGGAAGGGGCTTATCTCTCCCTCAGCGCATCCGATGGAGATATCCATATCAGAAAGATCAAATAAGTTTGACTGAAGCTAAAAAATAAAATAGAAGAAGGAGGCAATAACCGTGGAAGAGAATAAAAGAGTCATATTGACTGGATTGATCATAATCCTGATTGTCGCGGTAGGGATTGGGGCTTATTTCCTTTTTTTCCAAAGGGGAAAAGGAGGGCCCACAACTCAGGAGTCGACCGCTCAGAAACCGGCCCAAACTCTTCAGGAGGAATCCATCCAGGATGAGCAAGAGCTCGGAGAATATGCTCAGCTTGAGCTGGATAAGAGTGATGGAATAGTCCGGGATTTGGCCAGAGAGCTTTCTACTCATCCCAAACTGGCTCGATGGCTGATGAGCGGAGGTCTTGTTCGCCGATTCGTCGCGGCCGTCGATAACGTCGCCAACGGAATGAGCCCGCGTCCGCAGATGGATTTCTTCTCACCGAAAGGAGAATTTCAGACCGTCAAAAGAGGGAGGGACCACATCCTCGATCCGGAGAGTTATCATCGGTATGATGATATTACTGATGTTTTCCTTTCTTTGGACTCTGAGGAATCAGTCAAACTTTATCGACAGCTTAAGCCTCTTTTCCAAAGGGCCTACAAAGACCTTGGATATCCGGAAGAGGATTTCGACCAGACACTTTATCGGGCTATTGTTGAACTTTTGAAAGTCCCCATCATCGAATGGGATATTAAGCTAAAAAAAGACGTTGTCACTTATACTCTTGCTGACCCAAAACTAGAAGACATGAGCGATGCCCAGAAACATCTCATCCGCATGGGTTCCGAGAACGTCCATATCATCCAGGAAAAACTCAGGGAATTTGCCAAAGAAATGGGTTTTTCGGTTGATCGTCTTCCGCGGCCACAGAATTATATTCCAGAATACTGACCACTTTGATAATCCTGAATTGGCGAATCAAGAAGCGGTTAATTTGAATTTACCTGTTGTATGATCTCTAGAGGGAAGAACTGCTTGGAGGATTCAAGCAAGTATCGCAGATGTGGAGCTTAACCGTCTGATCTTTTTTTGATGAAGACTTCAGAACAAAGAAACAACCATCGGTTAAAGAATCTCGCTTCGGCATACAACCTTCCCCTTTCACTGCTCAAAGAATATGTTCAGATATTCCAAGCTCATGGCCTTCCATTTTCCAGTCAGAGAAAAACAAAAAGGGCCCAGAGAATCGTCATGGTCTCGACCCATGGTTATTGGGCAGATCCTCCTCCAGCTGGGGTGCCTGACACCGGGGGACAAACCTATTATGTTCTTGAAGTTTCGAAAGTATTAGCCAAACAAGGCCGTCAAGTCATCATTCTGGCCCGATGGTTTAAGCCGTATCCTCGAGTGGAAACTTTTGCTGATAATCTATGGCTTATCCGGATCAAGGCGGGGGGAGATGAATTCGTACGGAAAGAAGATATCTATCCCCTCGTCCCTGAGATGGCTGAAGCCTCGACGGCTGTCTCCCTCCTCTTCGGAGGCCACTTGGTGATGGGACATTATGCTGATGGGATGGCTGGGGCTGTTGAAGTCGGTGAGCGCCTCAAGATCCCAGTCGTTGTCGTTCCTCACTCCTTAGGAATAAACAAAGTAAATAACCTTGGTTTTGACCCTCATGACCCGGAAGCTTGGCATGATCCTCATTACAATTTTTGGATCAGAGAGAGTCTAGAATTGGCCACTCTCAAGGGAGCAAACTTTGAGATTGCTAACACAATCCAAGAACCCAAGGCCTTAAAGAGCTACTATGGATTGGAATGCCCACATCTTGTCATGCCGGCGGGAGCAGGGGAGGATTTTTTCGCAGCCTTCGATCAGGGAATGAAGCCCGGGATTTTGTCCCGTTTTGGCCTTCGTTCGAAAGAGTATCTTATCTACTTCGGCCGCCTGGCAGAGGCGAAGAACATTCCTGAGGTCGTTGCTGTGTTGAGTGAATCAAAAAAACTTGATCCCGATACCTTCAAGCACGTGAAGCTGGTCATAGTAGGCGGAGATCCGGAAAATCCCCATAAGGAAGAGCGGGTCGTCAAAGAACAGATTGATAGGATGAGAAAAAAGCATAAACTCCCTAGAAAAGATGTAATCCTGATCCCCAATCAGAATTGGCCGACGCTGTCTTTGTTGGCCAAACACAGCTTGTTCTACGTAGGAATGCAGCTCTTGGAACCATTCGGGATGAGCGTTGCCGAAGCCATGGCTGCAGGAGCTCCCATCATGATCTCCCAAGCTGCCGGAATAACAAAATGGCTTACTCAAAGAGAGAATGCAGTCATCGTTGATCATCGGAAACCACACCAGGCAGCCAAAAAACTTGTCGAAGCCGTCAAAGACAAAAGCTATCTTGAGAGACTGTCTCTCAGTGGGCACCGTCTAGCCAAGGAGTCGTTCAGCTGGTCAGGGATAGCCAAGCGTCAGGCAGAAGTGATGGACAACCTTTATCGAGGAGAAGCGCCTTTAGGAGTCGAAGGCAACGGGGGATTCGCAGATATCTATAGGAAAAGAGAGAATCGCGCGTATCACAGATCCGTATATGTCTGGAGAGGCGATATTCCGGTGATAAAGGAAAAACACAAAAAGGCTTCAAGAAGGCTCGTTCCCCATATCCGTAAAAAAGCCTTCGAACAAAAAAGAAAAAACAGAAGAGCTATCGTGGCCCTCGGCGGAGAATCTGGCGTTGGAAAGAGTGAGGTGGCGGAGTATTTACGTTTTACCCTTCGTCGGGAAGGCATTTGGGCTCGGATCATTCCCGGTGATGCCTTTTTCAAGCTGCCTCCGTCTGAAAATCATAAGGAGCGTTTGAAAGCCTATGAGCAGGGGAGGCTCGATGATTATCTGGGCCCCAGGGAGGTCGATCTGGGAGGGCTTGATTCCATTCTTCTTCTGGCGGGGCAGCGAAAGAATAAAAAGATATTTGTCCCGTCAGATTGCCGAAGGTTATACTCCAGAAGATACGAGAATGTGCCGATAGATCTGACTGATGTTGACATCATTTTCGTTGATCTGACTTATAGCCTGCTTCTCAAGGGAGCGGACCTGAAGGTCTTTTTTGAGTCTGACTTTACCAAACGGCGGGATGAAATAAAAAGAAGGCACATCGGCCGTGATCCTGATCAAGATTTTAACTTAATCCTGAAAGTCTTGAAGATAGAACACAGGATCATCCAGAATTTGAAGACAGAGGCCAACCTAATTATCACCGATGGTTATGATGTGAAGATCGGTTGAAATGCCTCCCGGCTTGCCTCGGGGAACCGATCGCCGAGAGATCCACATTAATCGATTTTCAAGGCGATGAGCCTTTGGACCTGTTTTATGACCTCTTTGATCGTCGCCTCGACAATAATTTCGCCTTTTTTTCGACCCGCCAGCGTCGGATTTTCCCAGATACCGGTAGGGCTGTAATGGCCCTTCCCTTCAGGATTGTGCGTCAATCCTTCGCTGTTCGGCCGGGGATCAAAATCTTTGACGGCTTTGATCATATCCACAGTTTCAGGCGCGATGTAGAGCATCATCGAGGTTTCACCTTCATCGGCATGGGTTCCACCCTCTTGCTTGAGGAGTCCTGCGGGCAGCTTTTTATCCACATCGAGGATGTCCAGGAAACGGAGCACGATTCCGAGGGCCTCGAGTTCGTCTTTGGCCTTTCTTAAAGGCCGAAGCGTGGAAACACCGGATTTTTTTCATAGCACTCCTTTCCTTATGTTGTAAGATTTCTTAGTGTTTTGACTCGGTGGATCAGCTCGGATTTGTCCGCAGGAAACATTTTTTAGAACAGGAATTTGATGACCAAAAATCCCCCAAAGAGAAGGATGAAGAAGAGGATGGCCAGAAGGTTGAAATATTTGTCGATAAAGTTTTTGATTCCTGGGCCGAATTTTCTGAAAAGGGCAGCCACGGCGAAGAAACGGAGAGAGCGGCTGACAGTAGAAGCGAGCAGAAACAGGAGAAAGTTCAGCTTGAAAACTCCGGAAGCGATGGTGAACACTTTGTACGGAATGGGGGTAAAGCCAGCGGCAAAGACATACCAGAAGCCGTAGTTTTGATAGTTGATCATCACCTTCTGGAATAGATGTTCCGAAAACCCAGGGATATATTTGAAGAAAAAAGTATCCACAGTTCCCCAGATCCCATGGCCGATCAAGTAGCCGATGATCCCCCCGATCACTGAAGCCGCAGATGTATACGTGGCAAATCGCCAGGACTTGTTGATAGCTCCCAGGCAAAGCGCTATTAACAGCGGGTCTGGAGGTATGGGGAAAAACGAGCTTTCAGCCAGGGCCAGCAGGAAGAGCGCAAGCGGCCCGTAAGGAGTCTCTGCCCAATGAAGGACCCAATCATACAGTTTTCTGAAAAATTTCATGGTTGAAAGCCGTTAGCATATCCTTGAGCGAATCAAGCTCAAGCAAGGGATAATCCGTAAGATCAGTTTGGAGGGGTGTGATGGTGATGTATCCTTGTTTGATTGCTTTCACATCGCTGTTGTTGTCTCCGATGGCTTTGGGGGCCCCCGTTCCTATCCAGTAATACGTGCGCTGTCTGGGATCCTTTTTCTGGATGATTTTTGGGTTGTATCTTTTCTGACCCAACTTCACGATCTTTATCCCTTTGACAGGGGGAGGAGGGATGTTGATGTTGAGGGGGATTCCTGGAGGGAGTTTATGGTCCAAGAGCTTCTTGGCTAGGCCACGGGCGACACGAGCCGAAAAATCAAATGAGTACTGCTTTTCATTGTCGTGTAAAACAGAGATGGCAACAGAGGGAACGCCGAGAAAAGCACCTTGGATAGCTCCGGCCACGGTCCCCGAATATGAAATATCCTGCTGACCCACGTTCGGACCGTGGTTGAGCCCAGATATGAGTAAGGAGGGTTTTCGTGGGAGAAGCTTCTGAATGGCTAAGTAGACACAGTCGGCAGGAGTTCCATCCACGGCGTAGACATTTCCTTCAATTCTTTTAACCCTCAAGGGGCGATGAAGCGTCAGAGAGAGGGACGTGGCACTTTTCTCTCGGTCAGGAGCGACAATAAAAACGTCAGCAAGGTCTTCAAGGTGTTGCCGGAGGACTTCTATACCCTTGGAGTAGAAACCATCATCGTTTGTCAGGAGGATGACATGTTTTTTCTCAGGACTGTTTTTATCGAAATCCTTCATTTTATAGAATCAGCATTTTATCATTTACAGGGGGGTTAAGGGAAATGGTTTTTGCTTTCAGGTGCGGATCATCACCAATAGCATTTTGAATTTTTTGATGGCTCTTAAGGCATGAGGCTTGTGAGCCGGCATGATTACCATCTCTCCCTCTTGTAATTGAATGGGTTGACCAGAGATGTTGACTTCCACTTCTCCCTCAAGACAGAGGACAAGAGCATCGAATGGGGCTGTATGTTCGCTCAAACCCTGTTCTTCGTCAAATGAAAAAATCGTGCAGGTACCGGTTTTTTCGGCGATGATTTCACGGCTTACGACAGACCCTTCTTGGTATTCCACCAGTTTCTTGATGTCTATCGCTTGTGTTGTTAAATTTTCTCTAGCCTTGTTTTTTTTAATCTTTTTCGTCATTTTATCCTCGTTACTCTGTTTCTTTTTCTTTGCTCCGGTTAAGCCGAATAGATACTTCAATTTCCATGTGAAGACAGTGAATGGTCGGGACGAGCGGATTTGAACCGCCGACCCCACGCACCCCAAGCGTGTGCGCTACCAGACTGCGCCACGTCCCGACCATATGATGCTATTCGAGTCGAAGTGATAGGAGTCGTTATTATGGCTTTTCTAGAGTCGAGACGATATCTTTGAGTTGTTCTCGGACACGAAAAAGGGTTTTCTTGATCCGGTCAGGATGGACTTGGGAGGATTTTCTGATGCCGAATTCTTCTTCGATTTGTCTTTTGGCTCCAGCCAGAGTCAGGCCTTTTTTTTCCAACAGTTCTTTTAGCCTGAGGATGATTGTTAAGTCTTTTTTTCTGAATATCTTGGACCCTGTCCCTGTTTCTCCGGCATTCAGAAAATAGAGCTCTCTCTCCCAAGAATTGATCACTTTGGGATCCAGCTGGGTTATGCGGCTGATCTCTTCCAGTTTGTAGGCGAGTTTATCAGGAATGTTGTCGTCCTTCATCGTGGTTTCTGTTTGCGCTTCATCCTAACGGGCTCGAAAATCAATGATTACATTAGCATGGAATTTTTCCTACGTCAAGACGATACGAGCATTGGTAAGCATCCTGTTTTCCGTGTTATCTAATGATAGTTAGGGCCAGATGAGAAGCATCGAAAACAAGCGAACAATGCGGGGGCAGTCCCGATCGAAGATAGAGTACAGTCCCTATTTTTTCTGGTATAATGGAGAAACCACAGACATGAAGGATGACAAAACATTCACTCCTCTTGCGGAAAGAATGCGACCAGAAAGTTTGGATCGATTCTATGGTCAAGACCATCTGATCGGAGAGGGTAAAATTCTTTCCCAATTGATAGAATCCAACCGTCTGGTTTCCATCATATTCTGGGGTCCGCCAGGATCAGGAAAAACCACTTTAGGATATATACTGGCTAACCATTTCCATTTTCCTTGTCTGTTTTTCAGCGCTGTCCTCTCCGGGATCAAAGAGGTTAAGGAGATGATGGGCAATGCTCAAAATCATAAAAATCTGTATGGCCAGCCCACGGTGATCTTCATCGATGAGATCCACCGATTCAACAAAGCTCAGCAGGGGGCCTTCCTCCCCTATGTAGAGAAGGGAGATATTATTCTTTTCGGATCGACCACCGAAAATCCCTCCTTCGAAGTCATCGCTCCTCTCTTATCCAGGACAAAGGTCTTGGTTCTCAATCCCCTCTCCCAAGAGACTTTGAACCAAATCATCAAAGAAGCTTTAACCGATGAAGAGAAAGGCCTGGGAGATCTTCACCTCGTGGTTGAAGAGAATGCTCTCCAGATGATTATCGACTACGCTAACGGGGATGCCCGGAGAGCCCTGAACACTCTTGAAATATCGGCCAACTTGGCTAAAAAAGGGAAGATCACTCCTGATGAAGTCAAGGAAGCCCTGCAGAAAAGAATTCTTCTTTACGATAAGAAGGGTGAGGAACACTATAATCTCATCTCGGCCCTTCACAAGAGTCTCCGAAACAGCGATGTCGACGCTTCTCTGTATTGGCTGGCCAGGATGATCGCGGCAGGTGAAGATCCCTTGTATATCGCCCGGAGGCTGGTGAGATTTGCCTTTGAGGATATCGGTTTGGCCGACCCTCAAGCTCTGGCTGTGGCCCTCAGTGCCAAAGAAGCCTATGATTTTATCGGATCACCCGAAGGGGAACTCGCCCTGGCTGAGGCAGTCATCTATCTGGCCTCTGCGCCGAAGAGCAATCGAGCTTATGTCGCCTTTTCCAAAGCGATGAAGGATGTGGAGAAGAGTCTGTTCGAACCTGTCCCGCTTCATCTGCGTAATCCTGTGACCACCCTGATGAAATCCACAGGATACGGAAAAGATTATCTTTATGCGCATGATTTTGATGAGGTTACGACTGATATGGAGACCTTCCCGGAGAGGCTTAAAAACAGAAAATATTATGAACCGGGAGAATTGGGCTTCGAGAAGGATATCCAGAAAAGAATAGCTTGGTGGGAAGATCTCAAACAGAGAATAAAAAAGGGGAAGGCCGAACGTCAGCCAAGAAGAAAAAAGAGCAAGTAGCCTATTCTCTATACATTAAAAGCAGCCAACCCTCTCATCCTAAATTTGCATTTAATCCAGCTTCGTGTGAGGGCGAGGTCAGGACTCCTTTCATTTCCCCTTATCTTTGAGAAGATAGTATATTTCCCAACTGATATCGTCTGCCACACATCCAAGGCAGGAATGCTCTGTGGTGGCCAATTCCCCATCAGAGATTTTTTCTTTTAATATTTTTTTTACCCTTTTTTTGATTTTGTACAGCTGGATGTAATTGATCATTTTTCTTTGAATGATATCAACTTCACTCACTCATGTAAAGTTTGTGGAAGGAGCAGAAAACATGCTATCATACCCTCTTTCAAGAAGGATGCGAAAAAGACTGCTCCTCTGTTCAGCCTTCCTTATTTTTTGTTCCTGCTCTTTTTTCAAATCTAAGATTCTTCCCTATCCGAGCGGAGTCATTTTTCCCTTGGAGAGAAACGGAGGAGTCCTTTACAGAGGAAAAATCAACGATGTTATCCAGAAAAAAGGAAACGACCTTTATCTCTCGACAGATAGAGGTATTGTCTACAGTATAGACGGGATAGAGCGGAAGATCAGATGGATCTTCCGGGTAAGGCAAGAATTCGTCAGCGCTCCTTATCTTGGAGAAAACAGCGTTTATGTCTATGATAGTCAGTCGACACTCTACTGTATTGATATGGATGGCCAGTTGAGCTGGAAGAAAAAGATTGGAGAAAAAATCACGAGTGGAGTCAAGGAGAGCCAAGGAAGACTGTACTTTGGGACAGAAAAAGGAACCCTGTTTTCCTTTGACCAGAAGGGAGGAGAGGAGCTCTGGCGGTTTCAGGCTGGAGAGGCCATCCATTCCATGCCTGCTCTAGCCAGAGGAATGGTTGTCTTTGGTTGCGACGATCGCCATCTATATCTGCTGGATCTAGACGGGAAAATCATCGATAAATTCGAAACTGGGGATAAGATTCAATCTGTGCTCTTGGTTGACGAAAAATCAGTGTACTTTGGTTCGAATGATTATTATTTTTACTGCTTCGATCTGAAAAGAAAAAGAGAGAGATGGAAGGTTAAGACTGGTTGCCGGGTATTCGCCTCACCCATTGCAGACAAAAAAAGAGTCCTTTTTCTCTGCTGGAATGGTATCCTGTATTGTTTGAGCAAGAAAAACGGAACCATCGTCTGGTGGGATACTATCCATTCTCGCAGTTTTTACAGTCTTGAAAAAATCGAGGACCGAGTTGTCGTCACATCACTTTCTTCTCTTCTCGTTTCCTATGACATCCAGACAGGCAGGAAGATCGGAGAATTCGAATCAGGCCAGGTGATTCAGTCCAATCCTCTATGGTTTGAACCATATCTTTTGATCAATCTCTTTGATTTTCAGACCGGAAGGGGGAACCTGATCTTCCTCAAGAAGGCCGTCAAAGTGGAGTTAAAGCCCTCTTTGGAATCTCCGCAGAAAACAGGAGAGGAGATTCGATTTGCAGCATCAACAAATGGTTTCTTCAAAGCAAATTATGAATTTAATCGATACCGATTGCAGAAGGTCGATTTTAATCCGGCCATTTTTTACCTCTCCATCCTCTGGGAAAAAGAGCTGGTCCAGGAAAAATCCGAAGAGGATGCTTGGCAATGGCTGCCAGAGGTCCCTGGCATTTATGTGGTGGCAGTTGAAGTTGTCGATGAAAAGGAGAGGGCTAGGGCCATGATTCCCTACGTGATGGAGAAGGAGAAACCTAGGGTGACCATCAGAGCATCCAAAGAATCTCCCCAAAAGCCCGATCAAGAAATTATCTTTAATGCCCAGGCCAAGGGCTTAAAAATGCCACAGTATGAATTTTCCCTAAGTCGATTCTTGGGCGCGGATGTCCATCCAACCTTATTCTCGTTTTATCTTCATTGGAAGACGGAAGTCGTCCAGAAAGCATCAGAGGAATTTTCGTGGACATGGATTCCTGAAGATACAGGGACATACCTGGTAAGTGTCAAAGCCTCCGGTGATAAAGAGCAGGCTGAAGGTCAGATGGGCTTTCTTGTTGAAAGAGAAAAGCCCAAAGTATCGATCACCCCCTCTCTGGAGTCTCCTCAAGAGATCAGGAAAAAAATCAGTTTTGAAGCAGAGGCCACAGAAATCGAGGAGCCTAAGTATGAATTCTTTCTCAGCCGCTTAATAAATGTGGAATTCCATCCCGCACTCTTTCTATTCAGAACTTCCTGGGAGCAGAAAGAAGTTCAACAGGCATCAGAGAAGAAGACATGGGATTGGAGACCAAGGTTGCCCGGAGTTTATACGGTGACAGTCAGAGCTGCAGCCGAAAATGTCGAAGCAGAATCTGTCGTTGGTTTTAAGATTGTGATGAAGCCCGATCGAAAGGCGAGGGATTTGATTTTATTTTTGATTGGATTTATAAAGATATTCATTCCCTTTATGGGATAGACTGACGATGATAGAATTTTATGAAAACAGTGATCTTCTGTTATGGGTGAATTTATTCTGAAAGGAGAGAGGAACATGGATAGGGAGGAAGCTTTAGATCTTGTCCAGCAGCATCTCAAAAACAAGAATCTCGTCAAACATTCTTTGGCCGTGGAAGCTTGCATGAAAGCCCTTGCCTTTCGGCTTAACCAAGATGTGGAGAGGTGGAGACTGGCTGGAATCTTGCACGACCTCGATTACGAGACCACAGAGAAGAGCCCCGAACTTCATACCACTGAGACAGTCAAGATCTTGGAAGAAAAAGGTGTGGACCCAGACATTATTCATGCCATCCAGGCTCATGCAGGACAGGTCCAATGTCAGAATGCCATGGATTGGGCCATATTCTCTATCGATCCCTTAACGGGCTTGATTATCGCCGCCACTCTGATGCATCCCAGCAAGAAGCTGAAAGAGGTCGATCCTGGCTTTGTCAAAAGAAGATACAAGGAGAAGAGTTTTGCCCGGGGTGCAAAACGGGAGGACATCGAAAAAATCGAGAATATTGGTCTCGAGCTGGATGAGTTCATAGCTATCTGTCTGGAAGCCATGCAGGGAATCGATAAAGAGCTGGGCCTCTAAAAAGTGGGGACGGTTCTCTTTTTTCTGGGGAAAAAAAGAACCATCCCTTATTAACTTATTAAAAGAGAATTCCATCCCCTTATTTGAAAGGAAACATCTTTTTTTTTCGTGATGAGATACTAAGAAAATGTATCTGGGAATGGCTTCGCTCCCCTTCAGATTTTTCACGCCATTCTCCATTCGGCCTTCTCGGTTGCTGCTGGGTTCAGGCCTTTTCGTCCGGAAGCGCGGTGTCTCTTCCTTTGCCCGAGTACAAAACCTTGGGATAAGGCCTGACCCCAGCTCAGACATACTCGCAAGTCGACTTCGTCGACTGCCCTCGAAGGCCAAATTCCGAAGGCTAGGTAGGTTGGGTCGGGGTCTGAAATGGTCGCTTCACCCATCCCCAAACACCTCTTCTATCACGGAAAAGAAGATGCTTACTATATGAACTTAAGGATTGAACTCTTTTCCTGAAAATAATATATTTGGATGTCATTAATATTGATTACTTTAAAAAAGCCCAATTTTTACCTCTAAAGTGAACACAAAAATTATCTAAAAGGAGGATAAGATGTCTAATGCCATCATAAAGGTCCCAAGACCGACCAACGAGCCAGTCTATAGCTATGCTCCGGGAACTCCAGAAAGAGAGGCACTGAAGGCCCAGCTGAAAAAGATGTTGAGTGAAGAAATCGAGATCCCGTTGATTATCGGCGGAAAAGAAGTCCAATCAGGAGAATTTGCCGATTGCCGCTGTCCCCATGACCATCAGCATCTCCTGGCGCGTTATCATAAGGCCGGCCCGAAAGAAATCGAGCAGGCGGTCCAAGCCGCCAAGAAAGCTTGGCAGGACTGGTCAGAGATGGATTGGGTCTCTCGAGCTGCCGTTTTCTTACGGGCGGCCGAGTTGTTAGCAACAAAATACCGCCAAGTTCTTAACGCGGCAACTATGCTCGGGCAATCGAAGACATCTCACCAAGCGGAGATAGATTCGGCCTGCGAGTTGATCGATTTCTACCGGTTTAATCCCTATTACATGCGACAGATCTACACCGAGCAGCCGGATTCGGCTCCGGAGACTTGGAATTATATGGAATACCGGGCCCTGGAGGGATTCGTGTTCGCGGTAACACCGTTTAATTTCTCGTCAATCGCTGGCAATCTACCGACTTCACCGGCGATGATGGGAAACTGTGTTCTCTGGAAGCCGGCCTCATCAGCTGTCTACTCAGCTTATTTCCTTACCGAACTCTGGAAGGAAGCGGGATTGCCGGATGGTGTGATCAACTTCATCCCCGGCCCCGGCCGTTACGTGGGTGATCCTGTTTTAGAAAAATCCGATTTAGCTGGAGTGCACTTCACAGGCAGCACACCTGTCTTCCATTCGATGTGGAAGACCATCTGAGCCAGCATCATGAACTACAAGAATTACCCACGGATTGTCGGCGAGACAGGAGGTAAGGATTTTGTCTTTGTTCATCCGTCGGCAGATCCTGAAGCTGTGGCCACTGCTTTGATCAGGGGGGCGTTCGAGTACCAAGGACAGAAATGTTCGGCCGCCAGCCGTTCGTATCTCCCCTCGAATCTCTGGCCATCGGTCAAGCAGAGAATGCTGGATGAGATTCAAACCATCCGGATGGGCGATGTGACCGATTTCACGAATTTCATCGGAGCGGTCATCGACAAGTTAGCTTATGACAGCATTGTCGAATACATCGAGTTTGCCAAGGAATCCAAAGATGCCGAAATCATCTGCGGGGGAGGCTATGATGAAGCCAAGGGCTACTTTATCGAGCCAACCGTCGTTTTGACTGAAAATCCCAAACACAAGCTGATGGAAGAAGAGATCTTTGGGCCCGTGCTGACTGTTTACGTCTATCCTGAGTCAAATTTTGAGGAAACGCTGCAGCTGTGCGATGAGACTTCGCCCTATGGATTGACCGGTTCGATATTTGCCCATGACCGACAGGCAATCATCACGGCCACAAAAGCCCTCCGGCATGCGGCGGGCAACTTTTATATCAACGACAAGCCGACTGGAGCTGTGGTCAGTCAGCAGCCTTTCGGTGGTGCTCGCGGTTCTGGTACCAACGATAAGGCCGGTTCTTACCTGAACCTGTTGCGTTGGGTGAGTGCCCGGACGATCAAGGAAAACTTGAATCCACCGAAGGATTATCGGTATCCGTTCCTGAGCCGAGATTAATTCATCAGATTTCCTTATCTACAGGAGGCATATATGAAGGAACTACTCGAAAAATTAAGGATTAAGCAGGAGAATCTCGGGGCCTGTGCTGGTCCAGAGGCCTGGTTTGATGATGAAGAAGGACAGGAGCTTGTTTCCATCAACCCGACGACTGGAGAGCCTATCGCCAAGATTAGACAAGCAACTGAAAAAACATACGAGCAGGTTGTCAGTCAAGCTGACGAATCTTTCAAGAAGTGGCGGATGATGCCTGCTCCGCAACGGGGACTTGTGGTCCGCGACCTCGGTCAGGCTATCCGTGATGTGAAAGACCTGTTGGGAGAGCTGGTGACTCTCGAGATGGGAAAGATTAAAGTGGAAGGAGTCGGCGAGGTTCAGGAGATGATCGATATCTGCGATTTTGCTGTTGGATTGAGCCGGCAGCTCTACGGGCTGACCATGCACTCGGAGCGCCCGGGCCACCGTATGTACGAACAGTGGCATCCCCTGGGCGCCATAGGGGTCATCACCGCTTTTAACTTTCCGGTGGCGGTTTGGGCTTGGAATGCGGCCATCGCCGCCGCCTGCGGGGATACCGTTATCTGGAAGCCTTCCTCAGATACTCCGTTGACAGCCATCGCCGTACAGCACATTTCCAACAGAGTGATGGCTGATCACGGGCTCAACGGTATTTTTAACCTTCTGATCGGCCGTGGAGCCGTTGTTGGAGAAAAGATGATAAACGACTCACGCCTCCCTCTCATTTCCTTCACGGGATCCACTTTGATGGGACGGCGAGTCTCCGAAGCAGTGGCTCGTCGATTCGGGCGGACAATCCTCGAGCTCGGAGGGAACAATGCCATCATCGTGACCGAGGAGGCTGACCTGGAAATGGCAGTGCGTACTATCCTCTTTGGAGCTGTCGGAACGGCCGGCCAACGGTGCACAACCACTCGCAGGATCATCATGCACAGATCGATCTCCTCGGAATTGACAGAGAGGATCATCAAGGGCTACCAACAGGTGCAGATCGGAAATCCGTTGGAAGAAGGGATTTTGATGGGGCCCCTAGTGACAAAAACAGCGGTGGAAGATATGATGGCGGCTTTGGAAAAGGCTAAGGAGCAGGGGGGAGAAGTGATCTTTGGTGGGAACAGACTTCCTGAACATGGAGAACAGTTTGTCGAACCGACTATCGTCAAGATGCCTGCTCAGACAGAGATCGTGCACAACGAGACCTTTGCTCCCATCCTCTACCTGATGGAATATGACGCCATCGAAGAAGCGATCGAGCTTCATAACGAAGTTCCCCAAGGATTATCCAGTGCAATCTTCACGACCAATCTCATAAAAGCTGAAAAATTCCTCTCTCATGAAGGTTCTGACTGTGGGATCGCCAATGTCAATATCGGGACTTCTGGAGCAGAAATAGGTGGAGCTTTTGGTGGAGAGAAGGAAACCGGGGGAGGAAGAGAATCCGGGTCAGACGCCTGGAAAGGATACATGCGTCGACAGACAAACACCATCAACTGGTCCAAAGAGCTTCCCCTCGCTCAAGGTATCAAATTCGTTGAAAAATAAAGGGACGTTCCTCAAAGTGCCACCCTTGTCATCTGTCATAAACAACTCTTGAAATCTGGAAAAAACATGACAGCGGATTCGTGAGAGAGAGAAATTTTTCGGGAGATTTCACCGATCGTCGTCCCTTATCGACAAACATTGAAGCCGTGAATCTTTTGAGGTCGGTTATCGTATGTATAGATGAAGGCCAAAAATAATTAAAGAAAAGGATAAATATCATGGCTAAAAGATTGTATCGATCGCAGCAACACAAGATGATCGGGGGGGTTTGTGGTGGATTAGGAGAATACTTTGAGCTAGACGTGACGCTGACCCGGCTGATTTTTGTCGCCGTTGGTGTGCTGACAGCTATTTTTCCGATGGTCCTGTTCTACATCATCGCCTGGATCATCGTTCCTGTTAAAGAAAAATAAGAAAAATAAGAGGAACATCCCCGTGTTGACTTATCCTGCCTGATACGGTATTTTTTAACCGCCTTTTACCCGAGGATAAGCAATGGTGAAAGAAGATAAAATCTCCTTCAAGCATATTGCGATTGAAGGAGGACCTAAATCTGGGAAGACTTTTCTGGCCAATATCTTAGCCCAGAAGATCGGAGGAAGAGCTGTCTATGACCAGGTGGAGAATCCTTATCTCAAGGAATTTTATGACGAAAAAGAAGGCGCCGCCTTTTTGGCCCAGCTCGTATTCTTGGTAAACAGATACCATCAACAGCAAAAGCTTCTGCAAAGGGATCTTTTCGATGAAAGGGTCTTCTGCGATTATATTCTGGAGAAGGACAAGATTTATGCCTACCAGACGTTAACAGATGATGAGCTCATCGTGTATGAGAAAATTTACGGCATTTTCTCGGAGAGAGTGGCCAAGCCGGATTTGACCATTTATCTTCAGCTCTCTTTACCTGCTCTGGTGAAAAGAATTGCCAAGCAGGGGAGTGCTCTGGAAAAAAATATCTCCGAAAAATATCTTGCGGATATCCTCGAGGCCTTCGACTATTTTTTCTTCAATTATGAGGCAACTCCACTCTTGGTGATTCGGGTCGACGAGTTGGATTTTAACCGGAAAGAAGATATAATGGATATTGTCGAGAAGATCAAACAGATGAAAAAAAGTCCTCTCTACTATGTGCCTTTGAGTAAAGAGAATAAGAAAAAAGACAAGGATCAATAGTCTATTCTTGGCGTTTAATGACTTTACCTCAATCTCGATGTTAAAGGCGAGATGGGGAGAAAGGATTAGCCATGCCTGACCATAAAATTGAACCTGTAACCATCCCATCACTTCAAACAAAAAAAGAGAAGAACGAAAAGATTGTTGCTTTGACAGCATATGATTTTCCTGTGGCCAAGATCGTCGATGAAGCAGGGATAGATATTATCCTCGTCGGTGATTCCCTTGGTATGGTGGTATTAGGGTACGAAAACACAATCCCGGTCACCATGGAAGAAATGATTCACCACACAAAGCCAGTGTCGAGAGCGGCCAAGAGGGGATTAGTCATCGGGGACATGCCTTATTTTTCTTTTCATCTGTCTCTGGAGGAATCAGTTTATAATGCCTCACGATTTTTAAAGGAGGGAGGAGCCAAGGCGGTTAAGATAGAAGGAGCCTCGAAAAAAAGGCTGAGATTGATTGAGACGCTCGTGGAAGCAGAAATTCCTGTTATGGGGCATATAGGCCTTACCCCACAGTCCATCCATCATCTGGGTCAGTACCGGGTCAGAGGAAAAGCAGTGGAAGAGGCGAAAAGCCTGATCGACGAGGCTCTCAACCTGGAAAAATCTGGAATTTTCTCTGTGGTCTTGGAATGTGTTCCTGACCAGGTGGCCCGCATCATAACAGAGAAACTTAAAATCCCGACCATAGGCATCGGTGCAGGCCCCTTCTGTGATGGTCAAATTATTGTCTTCCATGATTTGGTCGGCCTTTTAGACGGACGCTTGCCCAAATTTGTCAAGAAATACCTAGATTTGCAGGGACTCATCAGCCAAGCTTTGAACAATTATATCGAGGATGTGAAAGAAGGCCGGTTCCCGGATAAGAGCCATTCCTATCACCTGAAACCGGAAACACTCAGATTGATCGAGAAAGATAAGCCGCGGAAAAAGTGATCAGGATTGATGAATCTCAAAGCCTAAGGTGAATCCTTCCCGAGATAGATTGATTCCTTCAGGCCTGTTCGAGGATTTTTATGAAGATTGTCAGAACTATCGCTGAGATGAAAAAGCTCGTGAGAGAGCTTAAATCTCAGAAGAAAAGAATCGGGCTTGTCCCGACTATGGGTTCTTTACACGAGGGCCACTTGAGCCTTGTGAGGAAATCCCTCCAGGAATCTGATGTGACAGTGGTCAGTATTTTTGTCAACCCGACGCAGTTCGGGCCGAAGGAGGATTTTAAACAATATCCTCGTGATCTGGACCGAGACACCCAGATTCTAGAAGAAATAGGAGTCGAGATCATCTTCTGCCCGGATGTAGAGGAGATGTATCCTGAAGGATACAAGACTTATGTCGAAGTCCAAAAGCTGCAGGATAAGCTTTGTGGCCAGTCACGCCCCGGACATTTTAAAGGCGTCTGTACAGTCGTTTTGAAATTATTCCAGATCGTCAGTCCTGACGTGTCCTTCTTCGGTCAGAAAGACGCCCAACAAGCGATTATCCTGAAAAAAATGGTCAAAGACTTGGATCTGGATGTCAACATCGAGGTCATGTCCATTGTGAGAGATGACGATGGCCTTGCCTTAAGTTCCCGAAACGCTTACTTGACTCCTGAGGAGAGAAAAGCCGCCCTCTGTCTTTCTAAAAGCCTGGGTGAAGCCCAAGCGATGATCGAAAAAGGGGAGAGAGGAGCAAAAGCAATCCTTAACAAGATGATAGATGTCATCGGCAAAGAGCCTTTGGCCAAGATAGATTATATCGAGATCGTGGATAAGGAGAATCTGAATCCTCTTTCAAGAATTGAAGGGGAAGCCTTGATTGCTCTCGCGGTCTTTATCGGAGATGTCAGGCTTATCGATAATACCCTTATCCAACTAAAGGAGTAAGCAGTGATGAGAAGAATCATGTTGAAGGCGAAGATCCATAGAGCCAAAGTCACAGAAACCGACCTCGATTATGAGGGAAGTTTGACTTTGGATGAAAGCCTTATGAGCGCAGCAGATATGATGACCTACGAGCAGGTTCATGTTTACAATATCACCAACGGAGAGAGATTCTTAACCTACCTGATCAAGGGAAAGAGGGATTCTGGAGTCGTGGGGATCAACGGGGCTGCCGCCCATAAGGCTAAGGTCGGTGATGAGTTGATTATCGCCACCTATGCCGTTTTAGAAGAAGAAAAAACAGATTACTTCATGCCCAAAATCATACTGGTCGATGAGAAGAACCGCATCAAACAAATAAAATGAGCCAAGGAAAAAAATGGGGACGGTTCTGTTTTTCTCTCCTAAAAAAAGAACCGTCCCCATTTATGCCTTTACCCCGCTTTTTAAGAAATATTTTTCTGAATATGTTTCTTTCATCCAAGTAAAAAAGGAGATAAAGAATGGGTAAGAAGGGGAGAGTGGAGAAGGATTCTCTTGGGACTCGGACTGTACCTGCGGAGGCCTATTACGGCCTACAAACCCTCAGAGCTATCGAAAATTTTCCGATAAGTGACCAAAGAGCCCATCCGACCTTCGTGGATGCCTTTATCACCATAAAAAAGGCAGCCGCTCTGGTTAACCATAAGCAGAAAAGGTTAGAGGAGAAAAAGACTAAGGCTATCGTCAGAGCCTGTGATGAAATTTTGAGAGGAAAGCTGAGAGATCAGCTCGTGGTCGATGTCTTCCAGATGGGAGCGGGGACATCTTTTCATATGAATGTCAACGAGGTGATCGCCAATCGATCCGAAGAGATCTTAGGAGGGAAGAAGGGAGCATACGATCTTGTCCATCCCAATGACCATGTTAACATGGGCCAGAGCACCAATGATGTTTTTCCCACGGCGATGCATCTGGCCGCTCTCTTTCTTCTGCGAGATAATCTCTTTCCCAAGCTCACGGAGATAGAGAAGTCTTTTTATGTTAAGGGCAAGGAGTTTGATTCGATCCTGAAATCAGGGAGGACTCATCTCCAGGATGCTGCACCGATTAGATTAGGGCAGGAATTTAAAGCCTACGGTCGAGCCCTGACGAAGAGCCGAATATTCTTGGAAAAAGCGGCTGAATCGCTAACTGAGTTGGGCATCGGCGGGAGTGCTGTGGGGACAGGCTTGAACACTCTCCCAGGCTATCGTGAGGAGCTGGTCAGGCTTTTATCAAAGATGACGGGATTTAAGCTGAAGACAGCCAAAGATCTTAGGGAGGCGATGCAGAGCCAGCGGCCGATGGCTGAGGTCTCGGCCGCTCTCAGGAACTTGGCACTTGAGATGAATCGTATCGCCAACGACCTGCGTCTCCTCTGTTCAGGACCCAAAACTGGATTGGCTGAGATCATGGTTCCGGCTGTAGCTCCCGGTTCCTCTGTCATGCCAGGTAAAGTGAATCCCTCTATGCTCGAGATGATGAATATGGTTTGCTACCAGGTTCTTGGTTGTGATCAAGCCGTAAGCGGAGCCGTCCAGGCCGGACAGCTGGAGCTGAACGTGATGATGCCGTTGATTGCGTTCAACATCAATTTCATGATTGAAATCATGGGGAATGCCTTAGGACAGCTCAGCAGACGGTGCATACAGGGGATAAGAGTGAATGTGGAACTTTGCCAAACTTATGCCGAGAAGAGCATGGGATTGGCAACTGCGCTGTCTCCTTACCTTGGTTATGGACGAGCAGCTCAAGTGGCTAAGGAATCTCTGGCCGAAGGAAGAACTCTGACAGAAATTGTGTTGGAGAAGGGCTGGCTTGATGAAAAAAAACTCAAGGAGATTTTGAATCCGAAAAAGATGACAGAACCCGGAATTCCCGGTTATGAAATGAAAAAAGGGGACGGTTCAATCTTTAGTAAGAAAAAATAAAAACCGTCCCCTTTTTTTTAGCAATCCAGTTCCCAGTTCTCAGTTTAAGATAAGATTCTTTTCTTGCTGATAGCTGACAACTGATAACTGACAACTGATAACTGATTCACTTATCCAATTCAGAAATCAGGTCATCCGGTTCTTCTAATAACGCGATAAGATCATTCACAAATCGTCCTGCTTCTGCCCCATCGATAACTCGATGGTCGAAGGAAAGACAAAGAGGCAGGATTTTTTTGATCTTGATCTCGCCTCCCTCAACGCGAACCCTGTCCGTTATCTTCAAAGTCGCCAGGATAGCGACCTCTGGATAATTGATGATGGGTGTGGCGGCTTCGCCTCCGATCATTCCCACGTTTGTGATCGAGAAGGTCCCTCCTTTGAGCTCGGCCATATTCAGGGTTCTTGCCTTGGCCGCCTCGGCGAGTTGCTGTATTTCTTGGGCCAGTTCGAACAGGGACTTATGCTCGGCGAGCTTGACCACCGGCACGATCAATCCATCCGGAATATCCACAGCAATTCCGATGTTGAAGTATTCTTTAACAATGATCTCTCCTTCTTCGTCATCGAGAGTCGAGTTGAGTATGGGATGATCCTTCAGAGCATAGATGACCGCTCTGACGATAAACGGAAGATAGGTGAGTTTTATCCCTTTTTCTTCAGCTTCCTTTTTCATCGTTTCTCGCAATTTGGCCAGCTTCGTAACATCGGCTTCGTCGAAATGCGTCACATGCGCGGCTTTGGAGACAGACTCACTCATCCTCTTGGCCGTGGCGCGTCGAACACCTCTTAGAGGAATCCTATTAATTGTTCCGTAGAAGTCAAATTTGGCCTTGACCTTAATCTCCGGTTTTTTCACACCAGGAGGCTTTTCCTCTTTGAACCGTCGTACGTCCTCTTCAATAATTCGTCCTTGAGGACCAGATCCTTGGATGGATTTAATGTTCACTCCCAAATCCAGAGCGAGCCTGCGGACCTTGGGAGTTGCTGAAATTTCACGGATTTCCTCTTTTGTCTCCTTGATGGCGCCGACAACTCCAGGTGCGGGTATTTCTTCGGCTTCGATTTTTTCCTTTGGGACTTCTTCCTCAACAGATTCTCCCTTTTCCCCGATAGTCACCAATACTTCTCCAACATGGACGATATCCTTTTCCTTGAAGTGGAGTTTTAAGACTGTACCTTTATACGGCGAGGGAACCTCGACGATAGCTTTGTCGGTTTCGACCTCAGCCAGAGTTTGGTCTTCTTCGATTAGTTCGCCTTCCTGAATGCGCCACCTGACGATCTCGCCCTCTGTGATTCCTTCACCGATGTCTGGGAATTTGAATTGTTTTGCCATGATCACCACTCCATAATTTTTTTTATGTAGTAGACAATCCTTTCAGGTGTCGGGTAGTAATAATCTTCACTCTTGAAGAGAGGGACAGTGATGTCCTGACCTGTGATCCGTAAAACAGGCGCATCAAGATTGAGGAGAGCCTTCTCGTTGATCAATGCCGCAATCTCAGCCCCTAAGCCGCATGTTTTCGGTGCTTCATGGACAACAACAGCGCGGCCTGTTCTCTTGACCGAATCGATGATTGTTTGAGAATCCATCGGAGACAGCGTCCGAAGGTCTACAATTTCAGGGAAAACACCAGTCGGCTCGATTATTTCCGCCGCTTGCTGAACAACAGGAATCATGGCCCCCCAGGCAATGATCGTCAGGTCTTCCCCCTCACGGACAATTTTTGCCTGACTCAAAGGCACCGCATAATCATCTTCGGGAACCTCCTGCCTTCCCGCCCTGTAGAGTCTTTTCGGTTCTAAAAATATGACAGGGTCATCATCTCTTATCGAAGAGATAAGAAGCCCTTTGGCATCGTAGGGAGTGGATGGAACGGCGACTTTTAATCCAGGAATTTGACTGAACAAGGCCTCTGTACTCTCGGAGTGATGTTCGAGAGCTTTGACTCCTGCTCCGTAGGGCATTCGAATGACTATTGGAACAGTGTATCTTCCTCGAGACCGGTTCCTGAGTCGGGCGGCATGGGCTAAGATCTGATTGTAAGCCAAGTAGATAAATCCCATAAACTGGATCTCGGCAATCGGGCGGAGACCGTAGGCCGCCATCCCGATAGCCATGCCGACGATCGCAGATTCAGCTAGAGGAGTATCTATAACTCGCTCTTCCCCAAATCGATCGAGGAGTCCATCGGTCACCCGGAACACTCCGCCATCAACTCCCACATCCTCTCCGAGGATGAGGACTCTCTCGTCACGTTCTATTTCCTGAAGCATGGCTTGATTAAGAGCTTGGACCATGTTGAGTTTCATTGGCCTGTCTCCTTCAGAAACGCCTTGAGCTCTTCCAGTTGGGCTATGAGGTTGGGTGTCATTTCTTTATAGGTGTGAATAAAGAGTTCCTCCAGGGAAGGGGGAGGGGTCTTTTCGGCTTCCTCGACTGATGAATTGATGGTTTGTGTGATTTCTTCCTGAACTTTGTGTTCAAAAGATTCATCCCAAAGGCCCTTGTCTTTCAGGTAAATCCTGAATCTTTCGATCGGGTCCTTCTTCTCCCATCTCTTCACCTCTTCCTGGGACCGGTATTTTGTGGCATCATCCGAGGTGGTATGACTGGTCATCCGGTAGGTGTAAGCTTCGATGAGTGTAGCACCCTCGCCGGCTCTGGCTCTTTCAGCGGCTTCTCTGGTGGCTGCATACATAGCCAGGATGTCGTTGCCGTCGACGAGAATGCCTGGAAAACCATACGAAACGGCTTTTTGGGCCAGAGTCTTGGAGGCGGTTTGCTTGGCTCTCGGCATGGAAATCGCGTACTGGTTGTTGAAGCAAACAAACACATTGGGTGTCTTGTAGACACCAGCAAAATTTAGGGCCTCATGGAAGTCTCCCTCGGATGTGGCTCCGTCACTGAACGTGCTCAAGATGCAGATCTTCTCTTTCTTCATCTTCGCGGCCATTCCAGCTCCGACCGCATGGGGCAGCTGAGAGGCGACGGGAACAGCCAGCGTGAAAATATTCAGATCAGCGGGGATGTTCATACCCTCTTCGTGTCCCATCCAGTACAGATAATAATTTTTCAACGGAAGACCGAGAGTGACATATACTCCGAGATCTCGAAAGTAAGGGAAGAGCCAATCTCCCTTCTTGAAAGCCAGGCCTGAGCCTACCTGGCAGGCTTCATGGCCGATGTTAGGAGCAAAGGTCCCCATCCTGCCTTGGCGTTGAAGCGTGAACGCTTTGGAATCGGCGTTGCGAGTCAAAACCATCAAGGTGTACATCCTTTTTAGCTCTTCTGCCAAGAGCTTTGGTTCGAGTGAACGAAGGACCTTTCCCTTTTCATTCAATATCTGCAGCATATCCCCTTTTAAAGGGTCGTACTGCTCAATCATAGCCTTCCTCCTGTGTTCAATAGAAGACACTCCAATCAATGCGGAGGGCTTTTAAAGAGGGTGTTAGAAAAAGCCTATTTGTTAGGTTCTTATGTATTGGCTATTTTGTGGCCCACTCTTTGAGTTTCTCGTACTCCACCTCTCCACATAGGACATCATTGGTTTCTGTGTTGAAGAAAGTCGGAGTCCGAAGCTGTCCTCCACACTTAGGTGCGATAATATCAAGTCAGCGTTTTTTTCATCGTGCCAAACTTCCAGCTTTTCCAATTGAATGCCCGTCTCTTCTTCCAATTTGTCAACATAGGGCATCATATTCTTGCAGTGAGGACACTCCCGTCCATGGAACATGATCAGTTTTTCCATCCTATTTCCTCCTAACGAAAAGCCCACACCAACATTCCCCATCCTGTTTGTCTTTGTAGGTTTCATGGATACGAAAATTACAAGGACAGACGAGTTTCAGATCCTCGATGAAATCTTTGGTGATGAGTCGGCAGGGACAATATTTTAAGCCATGATTCTGTTCATTGTTGAATATGCCGTCGAGAAGCATGTTGACCTTTTCTGTATCAGGATTCACTCGGAATTCGTTCTTCTCTGCGAATTTTTCGATGGCCTCTAAGAAATCATCTTTGCTGAATTTTGTTTCGGTGTCAGGACAGATTTTCGTGGCTTCTTCTGCTGAAATTTCCACATAAGCGTTTTCGGCCATGCAGGTAGGGCACACCTCTGGGGGATTGAGGCCATAATGGATATCATTGCATACAAAGCAACGCCAGTATTTTTTCATGCTTTTTAAACTTTGAGATGTACTTTTCCCCATATTTTAGGGAAATACTAATAGATCTCTCTTTCTCTTTTTTTTAAAATCTTGTTGCGGAATTCGTTCAAACGGCTTGGCCAGGAAATGCTCACATCATGGTTTTGGCCATTTCCTGTTCCATCTCGGACTTGCGCGTGCAGTAATAGCCGTTCTTCATACCTTTCTCGATATAGATTGGGCACTTCGGACAGTCACAGCCTTTCTCTTCGGTGATGATCTTGCTCTTGCTGATAAATGGGTGGCAGAAAGCGCTTTCTGTCTCTTCGGCGACGTAGGTCGGACAGGTCTTGCAGATGCATTTTTCCTTGACCATCGGGAGCATTTCTTCCATCTCCGCCATCATCGTGTCAGCTTCTTCTTCAGTCTTGCCCGTTTTTATGAGCATCTCCCTGACCATATCTTTCTGGCTCATCTCTTCCATCGGAGCTTCTTGGGCTGGAGCTTGGGCTTGTTGAGCGACCTCCTCTGCAACAGGCTCTTCTTCGGCTTTTTTACAGGAACTTAGACCAAGGCAGGCCAAACAAATTCCAGCTAATCCGGAACCGCCTTTTTCGAAGAACTCTCTTCGTTTCATAGGCCCTCCTCTTAATGATTTCATTAATTCTTATCATAAAAAAAATGTTCGTGTCAATTATACAATATCTATAGATTTTATTAGGAATTGACAAAAAATGGAAGAAGAATGTAAGAATTTGGAGATTCTTCCAAAGCGAACGTTCTGTCTTTCAAAAGTAGGGAGGCAGCTTTTTTTATAAAGTTTTTAGATATGCTAGTAAATCTGCCATATCCTGATCTGGGAGGTTGGTGAAGGCCGGCATGGCAAGGAATGGACGGATGATCTGTTGTTTTATGTTCTCGATCGTGGCCGGTCTCCTGCTGGAAGGAAGAGTATCTTTATCTAACAAACCTTTGAGCCCGGGTCCCGCCTTTTTTTCTTCCCGATCGGCAAAGTGACACGAGCTGCATTTGCTGGCGAAGATTGTTGCGCCTTTTTCGGCTCTGCCTTGAAGAGGAGATGGTGATGAGATTGACTCTTCCAAAGGTTCAGTAGGGACAAAGGCTGTTCTAAGGAAATAGTATCCAGCAGAGGTGCTGAAGACAACAAACGCCATACAAAAAATGGTCATCCCCAGCGCCGGCGCAAACCTGAGAAGCTGTTTGTAAAATTGAACGATCAGAATCTTCATAATGAGCACGATAAACAGGACAAAGGCCAAGACACCATGAAATACAGCTCGAGTGGAGATATTATCTCCAGCCATGATCCAGTATTTAATACAGAAATAGCTAATGACCAGGAGGAGGATGAAAAACACAAAGCCAGTAACCTTGTGGAATCTTCTTAGGAATACCGCACTGATTTTAAGACCTTGTTTACCCATCAGGATGAACATTGAAAGAACAGAGGCGATCCCTGCTAGAAGAAAAATTGAACCCAGGATGGATTTCAAAAGAAAAAATGACATCTTGTCTCCCTCCTCAAAAAATTGTCTAAAAAGTAATATTTCAGATTTTCTTTGTCAAGCACGACGTACAGATTTTATATAAATGTCCGGATCGACCATGACCTCGACAATAGCAGGGAGGGAAGACTCGAGGGCCTTTTGGAGGGATTCATCAAGCTTTTCCGCCTCGGAAACTCGGATGCCCAATCCTCCGGCCGAGGTAGCCATATCAGCTAAATTCGGGTTGGGAAAGCTTACTCTGTATTCCGGATAACCGTAGGCTTCCTGCTCTTTTTTGATGTTCTTGAGTTTGCCATCATTGAAGATGACTGCCGTAATCGGGAGTTTGTTATGGACTGCAGTCGTAAATTCCATCCCCACCATCCCAAAACCGCCGTCACCCGTGAGGGCAATGACCTGTCTTTTTGGCTCAGCAAATTGACAGGAGATGGCGGCAGGGATTCCGAATCCCATGCCAGCCATGTTGGCACAGAGGAGCGTTTGCTGCCCGTCACAGACGAATCGTTTGTAGAACCAATAGGTGTGGTCACCTACATCCACACAGATAAGGGCATTAGAAGCGACCTGCCTCTTTAGGGCCTGGATGACGGCTCCGGGATGGATTGGCTTCTTTCTGTTCTGAGCGTCCTCCTCAAGCAGGGCTTTATACTGAGAATGAACGGACCGAATCGCTTCTTTAAATTCGTGATCAATCTGTTTCGCCGGAGTCGATGCTTTCAACATCTTTATCACCTGGTGGGCATCCCCGACAATTCCGGCTTTTACAGGGAAAGTC
This sequence comes from uncultured Eubacteriales bacterium, assembly GCA_964347035.1. Lineage (GTDB taxonomy): Bacteria > Acidobacteriota > Aminicenantia > Aminicenantales > Aminicenantaceae > CAYFXE01. The sequence continues at coordinate 56,711 of CAYFXE010000013.1, forward strand.
TTTCCCACTCTCGTGGCGTCGATATCCACCTGAATGACGTCAATATCAGGCACGAGGTTTCGCTGTCTGAATCCGCTGCCCAAGATAATGATCAGATCTGATTGAGCCACGATCTTAGGAGCGAACCGGTTACCGATCGACCCTAAAACACCCAAGACGA
>CAYFXE010000013.1:56880-68780 GCA_964347035.1 uncultured Eubacteriales bacterium
AAGGATCACACCATTGGCCGTCTCGCTGACTACGCCGGAGACCGTCTTCAAACATATCGAGTTCATCAGACTCAGGAACCATCCCTTTGGCCCTGGATGTCGTCGCGATCGGAGCGCCCATGTGTCGAGCCAGGTCGAGAAGCTCGGGACCACAATGGCGGGCACCCCATCCAGCAAAAAGAAGAGGTTTTTTACTCTTGGCGATGATATCCACGGCTTTCTTGACAGACTCCCCGGGAAGGAGGTCTGGCTTGAACAGATGGTTCTCAGGAGGCCAGATGGATTCCTCCAGAGGTTCGGCCAGCACATCTGTCGGTAGACTCAAAGCTGACGGGCCTGGCGCAGCGTAGGCCTTTTTTATGGCGAGGTTGACCACCTTGAGTGTTTGTCCGGGGTTCCCGATGAGCTCGGCATAGACACAGAAGGTCTTGAAAATATCTACCTCAGCTATCTCCTGCAGAGATTCGCTACCGAGGAAGATTTCGGGGACCTGTCCCAGTAAAGCGAGAACAGGCGCCCTGTCGGTCGCAGCATCGACAATACCAGTGATCAGGTTTGTGGCTCCAGGTCCCGCGATGGACATACAGACCCCCAGTTCATTCGTCAATTTGGCATGGGCACTAGCCATGAAAGCTGCAGATTCTTCATGACGGGTGAGGATAAGCTCAATATTTGGATTCCCTCGAATAGCTTCTGTCAAAGGCAGGTTCGAATCTCCTGGGATTCCATAGACTCTCTTGACGCTGTAGGCGACGAGCTGTTCGACGATCTTGTCTGCGACAGCGGTTTTCCCTTTGATGATGGTTTCTTCTCCTTCGATGATTCTGAAGGCTGATTTAGGAGCCCCGCATTGGGGGCAGGTCCATTCTTCGGGAAGATCTTCGAAAGGGATTCTTTCTTTGGCTTCGTCATAAATATAACCACACACTGAACATTTCCATTTTCTCATCAAAGCCCTCCTTATTGTCTGATCAAGTTAAGGATTAGGAAAAAGGCAAAAAACAGCCCCAATCCAAGCAGGAAAAGCAGAGGCTCGCCCTTCTTCTTCTCAGGGATGAATTCTTTGACGAAAATATACAAAAGAATTCCAGCAATCAGACTGACCATGATGTTGTCCACGGTAGCAGGGATGGAAATAAGCATGGCGAAAATCACGCCCAGGAGCGTTGGGAAAGAAAGGGCGATTTTTGCCCCCAGTTTTTCTCGAATATCTCCGTGAATCTGAGCCAACGAGGCTGTGCTCAAGGCTGCGTGGAGACCTATGGGGATCATGAAGAGCGCTCCCTCTAGAATGCTATCTTGGATTTTCTCCTTTATAACAATGCCGACAACGAAATAGTATAAAAAGAATCCCACAGAATGAACCACATGTAGCTCCTGCGAAATCTTGTCCTGCTCGGCATGCTGGTAGATATATTTTTCGCTGAGGTGATGGATAGAAAAGCCCAACAGAAGGAAAACAAAAACCCAATTTTTTAGGGAGGCAGCAGCTTCATAAGTATGGGGAAGAAGGTCGAGAAAAAGATAGGAAATCGAGATTCCGGCGGCAAAAGAGAAGATTTTGTAGTATCTTGGGCCCTCTTTCGGTTTGATTTTCACACTGAGGAGATGAAGGGCACCAACACCCATTCCTAAACCTAGAGCGATAATCTCTGCCGTGTCTATCATATTAGGCTAAATTCTCCATTTCAGATAAACAAGATTTGTTTGATCCAAGAAAAAAGCAAAAAAAGTTGCTGTAGATGTTCCAGGATTACCAGGATGATTTATGTTAATCCAAACGGTAGTTGGGGGCCTCCTTGGTGATGATCACATCATGGACGTGGCTCTCCCTGATTCCAGAAGCTGTAACTTTAATAAATTTCCCTTTTTTCTGAAGCTCCCCGATGGTTCGGCAGCCTGCGTATCCCATCCCGGCTTTTAATCCGCCGACCAACATCTCGATAATATGGGCCGTGCTTCCTTTGTACGGAACTCGGCCTTCAATGCCTTCCGGGACGAGCTTTCTTTCATCGGTGTAGAAGTCCTGGGCATACCTATCTCGACTTCCTTCTCTCATCACCTCCAACGAACCCATGCCTCGATAGGTTTTATACGAACGCCCTTGATAGATGACCACTTCCCCAGGTGATTCATCCGTACCTGCCAGAACATTCCCGAGCATAACAGAACTTGCTCCAGCAACGATAGCCTTGGATATGTCTCCAGAGTATTTGACGCCGCCGTCAGCGATAAGAGGGATGTCATTGTCCCTAGTGATTTTAAAAACATCCGCGATAGCCGTTATTTGAGGAATTCCAGCCCCGGTCACCACCCGAGTTGTGCAGATCGATCCCGGCCCTACACCCACCTTAACAGCATCCACTCCAAATCCTATGAGGTCCTTGGCGGCTTCGGAGGTGGCGATATTTCCGGCAATAAGCTCTTGTTCAGGAAATTCTTTTTTGAGCGACTTGACTGTATCCATGACTCGTTGCGAATGGCCGTGAGCTGTATCCACGACCAGAACATCCACCTTGGCTTTGATTAATGCTTGGGCTCTCTCTAGAGTTTCGTCACCGACTCCCACGGCTGCACCCACGCGGAGGCGTCCGAAGCTATCTTTGGATGAATTGGGATACTGAATTCTTTTAAGGATGTCCTTGTACGTGATCAGTCCTTTGAGGTGGAAATTCTCATCCACCATCATAATTTTTTCGATTTTATGTTTGTGGAAGAGCTTTTCGGCCTCTTCCAAGGATGTTCCGACAGGAACCGTGATCAAATCCTTAGTCATGACCTTGTCGATGGTGAGGTTGAGGCGGGTTTCGAAACGGATGTCTCGGCTGGTCAGGATCCCGAGCAGTTTGTTATTCTCGTCTGTTATCGGAAGTCCTGAGATCCTGTACTTTCTCATGACCTCCTTGACCTCGAAAATCTTGTTATGCGGCCTCATCGTTATCGGGTCGACAATCATTCCGCTCTCATGCCGTTTGACTTTATCCACTTCCTCTGCCTGCTCTTGGATTGACATGTTGCGATGGATAATCCCGATTCCACCTTGCTGGGCGATGGCGATTCCCATCTTTGATGTGGTCACGGTGTCCATGGCAGAGCTTACGATGGGAATCTTGAGGCTTATGTTCCGGCTGAATCTCGTGGAGACATCGGCTTGAGCAGGAATCACATCAGTTTTAGCCGGGAGGATAAGGACGTCATCAAACGTGAGTCCTTCTTTTATCTTTTGATCCAACATGGCTCCACCTCATCTTCTCTTTTTTTTCTTTTTTCTTTTTTTAGGGATCACAGATCTGGCCTTCTGTACTCTCATAGCTGGCGCATTTTGAGGATGCTGGTAATATAGAGGCTGTTCTTTTCTTTCTGGGAGTTCTTCTTCGATGACGGGCTGGAGGAGGTAGAGATAACGGATAGTTTCTTCTTCTATTCTGTCCATCATGGCCTGAAACATATCATAACTTTCCTTCTTGTATTCAACCAGAGGATCTCTCTGACCGTAGCCTCTCAGCCCTATCCCTTCTTTCAGATAGTCCATAGCCAAGAGATGGTCTTTCCATTGTGAATCTATGACTTGGAGCATGATCAGTCGCTCGAACTCTCTCATCTGAGGAGATCCGATGATTTTTTCCTTTTCTTCGAAGAGTTCATTCAGTCTACTCAGGACTGTTTCCTTGAGTTCGTCGAAGTTGATCGTGTCCCAGTCTATCCTCAGCTCATCGATGTCTATCCCAAACTGGGAGATGATATTTTTCTTGAAACTCTCGATGTCCCATTCCTCCGGTGGTTTTTCCTCGGGGACATGGTTTTCCATGATCCAGTCGACAAGAGTGACAATCAGCTCCTGGACGTCCTTCTGCATGTCTTTTCCTTGAAGGATTGCCCATCTCTGTTTGTAGATACTCTCTCGCTGTTTGTTCATCACGTCGTCGTATTCGAGGAGGTGTTTGCGGATAGAAAAATTTTGTGATTCCACCTGTTTCTGAGCTCTTTCTATGGCCCTAGTGACCATTTTGTGTTCTATCGGGATATCTTCTTCCATTCCGATCCTGGCCATCAACCCGGAAATCCGATCACTGCCGAAAATCCGCATCAGATCATCCTGGAGGGATAGATAGAAACGAGAGGAGCCTGGGTCCCCCTGTCTTCCGGCTCGACCCCTTAACTGGTTGTCGATTCTTCGTGCCTCGTGGCGTTCGGTACCGATGATATGCAGGCCGTTGAGATCGACCACTTTATTATGCTCGAGATCAGTGATGTTATTTATCTCGGCGAGGGCTTTTTCCCAGTCTTCCTGAGAAGCGTCTTTAGGATCTATGCCTATCTTCTTGAGCTGCTCGGTGGCCAGGAATTCAGGATTCCCACCGAGAAGGATGTCGACTCCTCTCCCGGCCATGTTAGTGGCGATGGTCACTGCGCCTATCCTTCCTGCTTGAGCAATAATCTTGGCTTCCATCTCATGGTATTTTGCGTTCAGGACTACGTGTTTTATTCCTTTTCTCCTTAGGATCGAGCTGAGATGCTCGGAGTTTTCAATCGAGATCGTCCCGACAAGGACAGGGCGTCCTTCTTCGTTGTTCTGCATGATTTCTTCCACAACCGAGTTCCATTTTTCCTTCTCTGTTCGATACACAACATCGGGATACTCATACCTGATGAGAGGTTTGTTGGTAGGGATCACAACCACATCCAACTTGTAAATAGAGTGGAATTCTGTCGCCTCTGTCTCGGCTGTGCCGGTCATCCCGGCCAGTTTTTTGTACATCCGGAAAAAATTCTGAAACGTGATAGAGGCTAGAGTCTGGTATTCTTGTTCTATCCTCACCTTCTCCTTCGCCTCCAAAGCTTGATGGAGGCCGTCGCTGTACCGACGACCAGGCATCAAGCGGCCTGTGAATTCATCGACGATGATGACCTTGCCATCTTTGACCATGTAATCAACGTCTTTCTTGAACAGATGATGAGCTTTGAGGGATTGGTTGATGTGATGGACCAAATCCATATGGGCGAGGTCATAAAGGTTAGACACTTTGAGAAAATTCTCTGCGTTAGAGACGCCGTCTTCTATGAGAGCTACGGTTCTTGTTTTTTCATCTACCTGAAAATGTTTATTCTTGCTAAGACGGCGAACCAGGTTATCAATGCGATAATAGAGATTTGTGGATTCTTCGGTCGGCCCGGAAATAATGAGGGGAGTTCTGGCCTCGTCGATCAGAATACTGTCCACTTCGTCGAGAATCGCATAGTTGTGCTGCTTTTGGACGATGTCTGAAAATCGGAATTTCATGTTGTCCCTGAGATAGTCGAACCCAAACTCGTTGTTTGTACCGTAGGTGATGTCACTCTCGTAGGCTTTTCTTCTTTCGAAGTCAGGCATTTCGTGCTGGATGGTTCCCACTGTTAGACCAAGGAGGCTATAGATGGGGCCCATCCATTCGGTATCCCGTTTGGCCAGGTAGTCATTGACGGTGACGATGTGGACGCCCTGACCTTCTAAAGCATTAAGGTAAGCCGAAAGCGTAGCCACGAGTGTTTTTCCCTCTCCTGTTTTCATCTCGGCGATTTTGCCTTGATGGAGGACAACTCCTCCGATCAGTTGGACGTCGAAATGGCGCATGTTCAGGGTGCGCTTGCCGACCTCTCTGACGACGGCAAAGGCCTCGATTAAGAGGTCGTCCGGGGATGCGCCTTGGCTTAATTTTTCTTTGAATTCCGCGGTTTTTTGGCGAAGCTGGTCGTTGCTGAGCTTTTGGACTTGGGGCTCGAGCTCGCAAATGGCTGAGACATAAGGCTGGAGACGTCTCAAGTCTCGCTCGTTTTTAGTGCCGAAAATTTTTTGAATCAGCCATTTATACATTTGACTATTTTGTAACAGAAAGGGTATTCCTTGTCAATCTGAAGGCCCTTTGGAATCCAGTAACTCAGTAACACAGTTGCTCAGGAAGAGATAAGAAGATATCTCAGTCTTACTGAGTCACTGAGTCAAGGAGTCGCTGCGTCACCGAATTTTCCTATCTTGCTGGGTTACGAAGTCACGGAGTCACAGTATCACTGAATATTCTTATCTTGCTGAGTCAATGAAACGTGAGTTCCATAAGTTTTCGAAAAAAGATAGAATAGGTCCTCTGATTCCAGAAAAAATTCTATGAAGACCTGACCCATGTCCAATAAGATAAGAAATATTATTATTCTTTTCCTGTGTATTTTTTTTCTCGCCGTCTATATTTTTTGGATAAGGAAGGATATGTCCGATTTTAGCGTCTGTTACCAGGGGGGGAAGAGAATAGTGGACGGGGAGACTCTGTATCGGACCTCTGATGGCCACCTGCAGTATAAATACAATCCAACCTCGGCCATCGTCTTTTCTTTGTTTGCTCTCGTTCCTCAGGAGGTAGCCAAATTCATCTGGTATGTGTTAGAGCTCTTTTTTCTGTATGCTATCTTTGTCTTCTCGTACGATGTTCTTCCCCTAAAACTCAAGAAAAAGGGTGTGGTCCTTATCCTTTCTTTCTTGGTCCTTCTGAAATTCACGGCTAGAGAGATAGAGTTGGGGCAGGTCAATATCCTGATTCTTTTTCTCCTGCTCATGGTCCTGTCATTTCTTCTTAAGAGGAAAGATGTGGGAGCAGGAGTCCTTTGGGGAATCTCCCTGCTTTTTAAGCCCTATGCTTTAATTTTTTTACCCTACTTTCTCCTGAAGAAAAGAATCAAATTGCTCTTGACTGGGACGCTTTTTGTCCTCGTAGGACTCGTCTTGCCCTCAATTTTTTACGGATTAAAAGGGAATGTTACTGTTTTTAAAGAATGGCAGCAGTCTCTTTCTGTGTCTACGACTCATCTCCTCGATGCTTATGACAACGCTTCTCTTCATGCCTTTTTTTTGAAAATCTTTCCCTCGGAAAACAGAGATCTGGCCTGGATTTTCATTCTGGCCTCTGTATCCCTTATCTCAGCTGCGTTTTTATGGATGATGTGGAAAGGGAAGACAGAGAGCCTGGAAAAACCAGAAGTTTTAGAATTTTCCTTCTTGTGCTGTCTAATTCCTCTCTTTTCGCCACTGGGATGGAACTATAATTACCTCTATTCTCTACTGGCCGTCGTTTTTCTTCTGAATTTTATCGGAGCTTTTCCATCTGGATTGAAATATATCTTGATCATTAACTTTGTCGTGATCGGTGCCTCGTTGATGGAAATCCTAGGCGAAAAGACTTTTCGATTTTATACGGGATATTCCTTGGTCGTTATAAATTACCTGATCGTCCTTTTCTTTTTATTTTACGTAAGACTAAGGGAAAAATGGGCTCAGACTTTGAAAACTTGAGTTATTATAAAATCCCACAACAAGGTCAGGGCTCATCATGTCAAGATTTTCGCAACTAAAGTGAGTGAAGTGTTTCTTCATAATGATAATGCTTGGATCATTGCTTAATAACTCAAGTTTTCAAAGTCTGACCCCACCGTACACGCATTCTGACAATATTGCCAGAAATATTGATTTTTTTCTCTGTATTCTTTATTATCAACTGTTATTTTTCTGTTTTCTTTTTTAGACAAAAAGGATTGGTTCACATACAGAATGATCAGCTTAGTCAATGCCCCTGCAGATAAACCCCTCAGGATTGTGGGATTTCACGGTGGACATGGGATGCGCCGCCGGCTTCTTGCCTTGGGTTTTCATAAGAATGATATCATCGAGGTGGATTCTCGTAGTATCTTACGCGGCCCTGTTCTTGTCCGAGATCTGACCTCAGATACATCGGTTGCCCTGGGACGGGGCATTGCTCAGAAGATCATGGTAGAAATCATTGACCAAAGAAAATAAATATCCAGACATCATTTTCATAGGTCAGCCCAACTGCGGGAAGAGCACTCTCTTCAATGCTATCGCTGGGTTGAAAGCCCAGACATCGAATTTTCCTGGAACCACTGTCAAGCACACTCATAGTAAGGTAAACGTCGAAGGAAAGGTCCTCAACATCATCGATCTCCCGGGCTCCTATTCCTTGAACCCCTCGGATCCTGCTGAAAAAGTCGCCTTGACGCATTTATTCTGGGAAAAGCCAGATTTGATTATCAATGTTGTCGATGCCTCTATCCTCGGCCGGAGTCTCGAACTGACGATGGAGCTTATCGAGCTGGGGTACCCGATGATCATCGCCTTGAACATGGTTGATTTAGCCGAGAACAAGGGGATGGAGATCGACTACGAAAAATTGGAGAGGGCCCTCGGAGTTCCTGTAGTCCCGACCATTGCCTCTCATGGTCGAGGGATCAAAGAACTGTTGGATCGAGTGCTCCGCGCTTTGGAAAATGGAACCATGCCTTCTCGGATAAAGTGGTCCAAGGATGTTGAAGATAAAGTGGAGGAGTTTGAGAGGGAACTGCCAGAGGGATTTCCGGTTGTAGCCAACAAGAGATTCACAGCCATTAAGATGATCGAGGCCAGTCGCTTGCTTTTCGACAAAATGCTCCAGGAAATTAACCTTCCCTTGAAAAGAAATTTGGATAAGGTGAGGAAGGACCTGCAGAGCAGACACAACGCTCCAGCCTACGAAGTGATTTCCGCCGAAAGACATCACTTGGCCCTCAAAATCTTCGAAGAAAGCACCCTGGTAAGGAGAGGAAAAAGGGTTAGTCATTTGGAGAAGGTCGATAACATCATAATGCATCCTCTCTTGGGCTATCTGATCCTCCTCGGCGTTTTTCTTGGGTTTTTTCTCATCATTTTCCAAATCGGGAACCCGATCGAAGAGCTTCTTCTTGATCCCTTAACCAGTCTGAGAGCCTATCTCTCGACAAAACTCGGCATGGGTTTACTCTTCTATCTCCTCGATGGCTTTCTCCAGGGAGTGGGAGGTGGTGTGGCCATTGTCTTGCCTTATTTTATTCCTCTTCTTTTCTTGATGTCTTTCCTCGAGGATGTGGGCTACCTTGCCCGAGCAGGTTTCTTGATGGACACCTTCATGCATCGTATCGGACTTCATGGCAAATCTGTTTCCCCCTTCATCTTGGGCTTTGGTTGTAACGTCCCCGCGATCGTTTCCACCCGGATTTTGGAATCGAGACGGGATCGTATCATCACCTCGCTTCTCATCCCGTTTATCCCATGTTCGGCCCGGACGACAATCATCCTAGCTCTGGTCGCCTTTTATCTCGGTCCCTTCTGGGCTCTGGGATTTTACTTGTTCCATATCATTCTCCTGGGCGTCCTAGGGCGGATCATGACGCTCTTCTTCAAGATTCCCTCTCCTGGATTAATCCTCGAGATACCCACCTTGAAGGTCCCCTCGCTGAGAAACATCTGGCGCAAGACTTTTTTTCAGCTCAAGTCCTTCGTGCGATTTGCCTGGCCAATCTTGATTGTCGGGAGTGTTGCTCTGGGCATTTTGCAATTTTTGAGTCTGGATAAATACATCAATCTCGTCCTTTCTCCTTTGGTCGCCAAAGGTTTAGGATTGCCTCAAGAGCTGGGTGTCACCCTGGTCTTCGGCTTTTTGAGGAAAGAGCTGTCGTTGATTATGATGCTCCAAGCTCTTAACGTTCCTTATACAGAGTTGATGACCGTTGTCACCAAGAAACAGCTTATCGTTTTCACTGTGTTCATCAGTTTTTTTATTCCGTGTCTTTCCACTGTGGCTATCCTCTGGAAGGAGATCGGGAGAAAGATTGCTTTTCTGTCGATGGCTTTGAACACAGGAGTAGCCTTAGTCCTCAGCCTCATCGTCAGGTGGGTTCTCGAGATATAAAAGGAAATTATTCTTCGGATTCGAGGATGACGATGGCCATGGCGTATTCGGCAAGATGAGAGATAGAAACGTGGGCCCGGGCAAAAGGAAATCTTTCTGTCTCCTTTATATCCAGTTTGGGCTGACCTGAGGGGAGGTTAACAACACCCACATCTGTCCATTTTATCTTTTTTCCCAAAGCCTTAAAAAAAGCTTCCTTGGCCGCAAACCGGGCCGCTAAGTGCTGGTATTTATTTATTTTCCCCTCACAATAGTTGATTTCGAGAGGTGTGAAGATTCTCTTGAGAAAACGAGGATTTTTTTCCGCCGATCTTCTAATCCGTTCAACCTCGATCAAGTCGATCCCGATACTGTTAATCATGTTTGTCTTGGGTATAAATATAAGATAAAAATAAGGGGACAGCAACCTTAATTTTTTTTATTAACATCGCTGTCCCCTTATTTTTATGACTCAGTCACACTGTGACTCTGTAACTTCGTGACCCAGTAAGACAAAGATATTTTTTTATCTCTTCCTGAGTTACTGAACTCATTTCAACCTAGTTTTGAGTTCCTTGGCGGCCTTTCGACCGATTATCCGAGCCAATTCTGTTTGTGTGGCTTCCCGAATATCGTCTAGGCTCTTGTATTTGCCCAGCAGCTTAGCCTTTCGTTTAGGGCCTATTCCTGGGATCCCATCAAGGGGAGATTCGAAGCTCTTCTTGGCCCTCCTCAGCCGGTGGAAGGTGATGGCGAAACGGTGGGCCTCATCTCGGATCCTCTGTAAGAGTTTTAAGGTCGGGGAAATTCTCCAAGTAATATTCATAGGCCGGGATAGTGTTCTCGTATTCGGCTTCCTCAAAGCGCAATTCTTCGATCCTCAACCGGGCTTTATAAGCATGCGATCCTTGGGAATATGATTTCAAGAATTTCTCGTATGCTTGGATTGAATCAGCGGTTGCCGCCTCATTAAAGTAAAAATTTTCTATCCATTCTCTTGCCTTTTCCGCCAAAGCACCATCAGTATGCTTTTCAAGGAATCGCTCATAAGCAAATATGGTGTTTTCGCTGTCAGCTTTCTCCCAATCTTTTTTCTCTACAGAACAAGAAAGAGAAATAAAAATTATGAGAAATAGAGAAATGAATACCTTTTTATTCATTTATCCTCCTCCATTGAAATTTTATCTGGCAAATTCTTAATCTCTCGAATTCTACTTGTCAATCTAAATCGTTTACTTCAATTCAGATTGATCACTCGATAAGAAAATGAGCAGAAAATGTATTTCAATTCTATTAAGATGCTATGAAGCTCAGTAGGTTTTTCATAGTCAGTGAGGTTAATTTGCCTGCTGAGAATCGATCCAGTAATGGGCTTATAATTTGCTTTTTCCGATTTGAGAGGAGGAATACATCTTACGGCTGACTTATTTGCTTTCTTTGTCGTTTTGACTCTTTTTCTAGTCCTCGACCTCATTTTTTTTTTAGGATAAGTTCATCTCATGACGTCAGTGGGTGTGGATTGAGGAAACATGTTTAATGATTCATTCGAAAGGCCTGCTTAGGGCAAATGCGGTTTTCGAAGAGGACCATCAGTTTTTCTGTTCAGTAAAGGATCTCCCCTAGATAGAAGCCGAGGCTGAAAAAATATGTTGCTTTTTTTCCTAAGTCCATATTTTAGAAGTTGACATGTTCGGCAAAGGAGAGGACCATTGACGGCAAAACTCATCAAAGGGAGAGAGATACGGGAGGAGATTTTAGCAGAGGTCAAAGCCGAGGTTGACAGGATAAAAGAAAAGCATGGTGTTGTCCCCGGCCTAGTGACAGTTCTTGTCGGAGAAGACCCGGCCTCTGTCTCCTATGTTACCGGGAAGATTAAGACAGCCATAAGCCTCGGTTTTAAGGAAATCCAGGAGAACAGGCCGGAAAGCATTACAGAAGAGGAGCTATTGTCTCTAGTTAATAAGTATAACAAAGACGAAACGATCCACGGCATTCTTGTGCAGCTTCCTCTACCTACGCATATCGACGAAAAAAAGATAATCAATGCGATCGATCCTGATAAAGACGTGGATGGCTTTCATCCCGTTAACGTTGGGCGTTTGGTGATCGGGGGGCTGAAGTGAAGTTTCCACCTTGTACCCCAGCGGGAATCCAGGAAATGATTCTCCGAACGGGTGTGGA
>CAYFXE010000014.1:0-37358 GCA_964347035.1 uncultured Eubacteriales bacterium
TATGATGTTGGCGGCTTCGGTTAGTTCAATTCCCTTCTTACTCGCCGTCTCCCGTGCTTTGGCGTAATCACTCATGTCAGTGAGAAATCGACCCGGGCAAACCGCATTGACTCTGATATTGTGTGGACCCAACTCTAAAGCTAAAACCTGAGTCAAGCCAATAACACCAGATTTTGAAGTCGCATAAGCACCAATATTAGCTCTGCCCATCTTTCCCGATATGGAAGAAATATTCACTATGGCACCACCTCCACCACGTTCGACCATATGCCTAGCTACGGCTTGACAGCAGTAAAAAACTCCGTTGAGATTAATCGCCATAATGCGGTGCCAGTCATCCTCCTTGGTTTCAAGGAAGGGACTTGGTATATTGATTCCCGCATTGGCAACCAGGAAATCAATGCGCCCAAACTCGGCAAGGGCTTTATTGAAAGGTGCCGCTCCAGAAACCACATAGACGATATTGCCGCCGAACGCGGCCTGAATTTTAGAAAAAACGAGCTTGTTAGCCAGTTTATGCTGGAACGCAAGCAACCCCGTTACTGGTTTTTTCAGTTGCTTCTTCTTGCTCACAGCATAACCTACGCCAAGGGCCCATTTGAAAAGCTTATACTTAATTCCACCTGCATCCTGAGGACCAGAGGTAATCTTAACATAGGCTTTCTCATAAAGCCGCGGTATACTGACAAAGAAATGAGGCCGGAGTTCTTTTATGTTATCCACGGCTTTTTCGATACCCTCACCAATATTTAAAGTGACCGCTGCTCGCAAGCAGACATAAACAACGATTCGGGCAAAGACATGGGCAAGGGGCAGAAAAAGCAGATGTTCAAAATGAGGCTCTATCAGAAGCGACTGAAGAACTGACCAGGAAGTGAAGACAAGGTTTTCGTGGGTAATCATCGCTCCCTTCGGAACACCGGTCGTGCCAGATGTATAAACGATTGAAGCCACATCTCCAGGTTGTATCTCATCTGTCCGGGTAAGAAAGTTTTCGTCAGTAACGTTCACTCCCCTGGATAAAAATTCCTGCCAGGTTATCACACCCTCTGTGCCGGACGGCTCGCCATCGATAAGAACGATGTGCTTCAGGTTCGGGAGGTTGTTGCGGACTTCGATAATCTTATTCAGCTGCTCCTGGTTTTCGACGATAAGAATAACTGAATCACTGTGATTTATGATGTAAGCACAATCATCGGGTATACTGAATTGATAAATGGCGACGTTTACAGCGCCGATACTCACAATTGCGGTATCTAACTGAATCCATTCCAGCCGTGTTTGGCTTAGAATACAGACTTTATCATCTTTCCTGATTCCCAAGGCCATCAGACTTTTGGAGATTCTTTTACAGGATTCCCGCTGCTCTCCCCAGGTTACTGGTTTCCAATCGGTGCCGTCTTTATACCTGTAAGCAATCTTATTTTTGTAATTCTCGCAGACATTATTAAATAACTCATAAATTGACTTTTCTAACATTTTGACTCATCCTTTCTTTTATTAATATGGTGCCACACTCACCATAGAATTGTTGATAATCAAGATTATATGAATGAATTCAGGGCACTTCATAGTTATTAACCCTTGCTGATGAGGTGTTTATAAAATAATCACAAAGGAATAAATAGTCAAATCATATGTGTAAGTACAAAGCCAACCAATCCAGCTACGAACAGAATCCTGATCTTCTGTGGATGAGTTCTACTCAAGCATTAGCGCTAACTTTCTTACTAAAAGCTGAAGTTAAATTATGAGTGTAAAGATCCTTTGAAATTAAGGAAAAACTGGTATCTCACAGAAAAAGAGACAGGCAACTTTTCCAGCATTTCGCTTTAATTTAACTCCATAAGAATGATAAAATAATCATGTCCGAAAAAAGAGGGCGAAATGCGGATTATCCTGTTTACAGGTAAAGGAGGCGTCGGGAAGACGACTCTGGCTGCAGCCACAGCTCTCTATTCTGCTAAGAAGGGCTACAGAACACTCATCATCTCGGCTGACGCCGCCCATAGTCTTTCTGACTCCTTCGAAATCCAACTTTCGAACCAGCCTCAGAAAATCACCCCCCGTCTTTTCGGCCAAGAAATCGATGCTCTTAGAGAAATCGAGAATAAATGGGGAGAAATCAAAAGCTATCTCGTTGATCTCTTTTCCTCTCAAGGGCTCGAAACGATCGAAGCCGAAGAGATGAGTATCTTCCCTGGAATGGAAGAACTTTTCAGTCTGATGGAAATCCGTAACTATCACAAATCTTCAGACTACGAAGTGATTATCGTCGACTGTGCTCCGACAGGGGACACTCTCAGACTGCTGAGTGCGCCTGAGGTGACGAGTTGGTACCTGAAACACATCTTCCCCATCCAGAGAACAGCGGCTAAAGCTGTTCGACCTGTGGCCAGCCGGGTTCTTCCTTTTCCATTTCCTGAGGACAAAGTTTTTGCGGCCATGAAAAATTTGACCACTCAACTGGCAGAAATGAAAGAAATTCTGTCTGATATGCAGAAGACTTCTATCCGGCTGATCATCAATCCCGAAAAAATGGTCATCAAAGAGGCCCAGAGAGCCTTTACGTTTTTCAGTCTGTTCGGCTATGCTGTGGACCTGATCATCGTCAACCGGATTCTTCCTCCCGAAGTGCAAGATGTGTACTTCAAGAAATGGAAGACCACTCAAGCGAAATATCTTCAGATGATAAAAGAAAGCTTTTCGCCTCTGCCCATCCTTTTTTCAGATCTTTTCACTCAAGAAATCGTCGGAAAAGAACTTCTCTTAAATATGGCAGAAAAGGTCTATGGAAAGAAAGACCCGACTCGACTGTTCTTCACGAAAAATCCTATCAGGATCGAAAAAGCAGACAGTGGATTTGACATGTTTCTCCATCTGCCTTTTGTGGATAAGCAAGAGTTGGATCTTTCACAGAAAGGAGAGGAGCTCTATATCCAAGTCGGCGGTTACAAAAGAAATATTCTCCTCCCTCAGACTCTGCTTAACTTTTCGATCAAAGAAGCTAAGTTCGAGAGTAAAAAGCTTAAAATTTCTTTCCGCCTCTAAAAAAAGCTCAGATCGAGAAAGGAGGTGACTCGATGAACGAGCCAAAAACTCGAGAGATCAGAATCTCTATCCCTGAGGACATCTTTTCCTTTTTCTTTCCCGAAAAGACAGTCGATCATGTTTTCAAAGCCAGGAAGGAAATGCTCCTTGCCATCCGGTCGCTTATAGATGCCAAAATCGAAGCTTTGGAGAAGAAAGGGGAAAAAAAGACCGCGAAAAGAAAAAAAATCAAAATCGAATAAGACTCTGGGGTCAGACTTTAAAAAATTGAATAATTTAATCTATTTTTTCCTATTTTGCCTCTTCTAAGCATTACTCAAGTTTTCAAAGTCTGACCCCAAGGGTTGACTTGGATCTTGATTAATATTAGAGTATTTGTGCTTTCTAGAATCCTTGATTAGAGACAAAAAGACAAAAAATCCCGATGAGCACCCAGACTCAGCAGGCGAATAGAATATTACCTAAAAGACTCATCTCTTCCTCCCTCGGCCTGGTGAGCCGTCTGGCCACCCTCTTCATCAAACTCAAGATTAATCCCAACGCAATAAGTGTAGCCGCCCTCGTGGCTGGAATGGGAGCTGGTTTACTCTTTTACATCGAAAAACCTCTGTATGCGGGTCTTGTTATCATTCTCTGCGGTATCTTCGATATTCTTGACGGAAAAGTGGCTGTTGGCACTGACCAGACAAGCCTTTTTGGTGCCATATTTGATTCGACGTTGGACAGATACTCAGAGTTCTTCATCTACATCGGCTTGGCCGCTTATTTCAGGAACCATTGGGCGCTTTGGGTGGCGATTCTGACTTTCCTTGGTTCCGCCATGGTCAGCTATACCAGGGCTCGCGCCGAGGGCTTGGGGATAGAATGCAAGGTTGGCATCATGCAGAGGGCTGAAAGGATGGTCTTACTCTCTCTTGGGTCCATCATTGGATCTCTTGCCAAAATATTTGATCCAGTAATGATCGCTGTTCTCGGGGTTATTGCTTTGATCTCTAATTTTACAGCTTTTCAGAGAACATTTTACGTCAAAAAAATCGAAAAACAAATGAACCAAAAAAAGGAGGATTGAAGGAATGGATAAAATCAGAGTGGCCATTATCGGAGTCGGGAACTGCGCTTCGTCTTTGATTCAAGGAGTGGAATATTATAAAAATGCTAAGGCGACGGATTTTATTCCTGGAGTCATGCACGTCAACCTCGGCGGTTACCATATCCGGGACATCGAATTCGTGGCGGCTTTTGATATCGATCGGAATAAGGTGGGGAAGGATCTCAGTAAAGCGATATTCACTCCGCCTAACAACACGGTGAAATTCGCTGATGTTCCCTATCTCAACGTAAAAATAAATCGCGGGATGACTCATGACGGATTGGGTAAATACCTCTCTCAGCTCATCAAAAAAGCACCTGGAGCCACAGCAGATGTCGTCGGGATCTTGAAGGAGGCTAAAACAGATGTAGTGGTCAGTTATCTGCCTGTCGGAAGCGAAGAGGCCACAAAATGGTACGTCGAACAGGTGCTGGAGGCAGGCTGCGCCTTCATCAACTGCATCCCTGTCTTTATCGCCAGCGAAAAATACTGGCAGAGACGGTTTGAAAAAAAGAACCTGCCCATCATCGGAGACGACATAAAATCTCAAGTCGGGGCCACCATCCTCCACAGAACCCTCACCAACCTCTATCTCGACCGCGGTATGCCCATCGACAGGACCTATCAACTGAACACGGGAGGAAACACGGACTTCCTCAATATGCTCGAACGAGAACGGCTGGTCTCCAAGAAAAAATCAAAAACAAATGCCGTCACCTCTCAGATCAGGGCGAGAGGACTCGATATCGATCCAGATAACATCCACGTCGGGCCCAGTGATTACGTACCCTGGCAGAAAGACAATAAACTCTGCTTCCTGCGGATTGAGAGCCGGCATTTTGGAGATGTCCCCACCCAACTCGACTGCCGCTTATCTGTTGAGGATTCTCCTAATTCCGGCGGAGTGGTCATCGACGCGATCCGCTGCTGTAAGCTGGCTCTCAACAACAAAATATCCGGCGCGCTTTTTCCCCCCTCTTCCTATTTCATGAAATCGCCTCCCAGACAATATACTGACACAGAAGCCCGGGACCTGACCGAAAAATTCATCAAGAAATACGGAAAAACAGCCCAAAAAACGAGCAACAAGAAGATCAAAAAGAAAAAGAAATAAAAGCTTCCTTCTCTCTTACTCCAATACTTCAAAAGGTGGCTTTGTTGAGAATACCCCTTATCTGAGAAGATATCTGATGAACAGAACGAGAATCCTGTTGATTGTTTTCACAGCTTACCTCATTTTCACTCCGCTTCTTATCGCCAAAGAAACCGGCGACATCCAAGGAAAAGTCGTTGACGAAAACGGAGAAGGTTTGCCAGGTGTCGCTATCGTGGCCAGAAGTCCCAACCTTCAAGGAGTGCGATCGCTCTTCTCCTCGAAAAACGGCGCATTCCGCATCCCTCTTCTTCCTGTAGGAACTTACGCCTTGAGTTTCCAACTCGAAGGCTTCACTCCGATCACTCAGGAGAATGTGATCGTTCGTCTCGGTCAGGTCACTGACTTGCTCATCGTGATGACATTCAAAGAAATTCGCGAAGAGATCGTCGTCACGGCTGAAACTCCTTTCATCGATAAAACATCCACCGATACAAGCTTCCACCTGAGCAGTGAAGACCTGGAGCGGTTGCCGTCTCAGAATAGAACTGTGGTCGATGCTGTCAAATTCACTCCAGGTGTCACAGGTGTTCGAGTGAACACCCGACGAGGGGTGGCCATAGAAGGCCAACCCAGCTTCCGAGGAGAGGGAGAGGAAGGAAATAACTGGATCGTGGATGGACTTTCCGTAAGCGGTGTTCGCCTGCGAAATTCAGGCCCTCGTCTTAATTTTGATTCCATAGATGAGATCCAGATCATATCCGACTCGTTCAGCCCCGAGTTTGGCTCGGCCCAAGGAGGCATCATCAACATGGTCACAAAAAGCGGCGGGAATGAGATCGAGGGAGAATTCGCTCTGGTCTTCAGTGATAAAAGACTCCAGTCCCGACCGCAGGAGCAACTCTCAGCCTTTGGAGCTCCGGATCGCTTCTCCAACTATAACTGGTATTTTAACCTTGGAGGCCCTGTAATCAAGGATAAACTCTGGTTTTTCCTCTCGAACAATCTGTTCATCGACACCCAACAGACACGGGATACCACCATTGATTACTTCCTTGTTTCTGGCGGCCGGCTAACGACGAGAACTAACAACCTTTTCGCCAAACTCACCTATGCGTTCAACAACAATCACAACCTGTCGTTGACCATGATCTACCAGAAATCCCTCGGCCAAAAAGGAGGTTTAGGCATCCCTGATTTGTACGACGAGAAGAATTTTTCGGATTTCATTTTCCGATTGAATTACAAGGGCATTCTCAACCCCTCCACTATTATTGAAGCTGGATTGGGACGTGTGATAAGAGATTCACTCATACAGCCTGTAGACGAGGATTTTGGACCGAGTCAATACTACATCGAGGACTTGGCACGCAATATTAATAACTCCTACGGAAAGGTGATCGATGACCAGAAAAGACTCGACTTCACCTTCAAGCTCACCAAGTTTGTCGAGACAGATCGTTTTGGCCGGCATGAGCTCAGCTTCGGATTTGAATACTATTCTTTTTCTTCTGAATTCGGCGTGGACTTCACTGGAAAGGGAGAAGATATCTTTCCTGGTGATGGATTTGACAGCGGTACGAAAATCTACTTCGATACCTGGCGAGAAGGACAGAGAGATCCCACCCTCTTCTACGAATACGGCACCTTTAACTTCATCAATTCCTCAAGAGGTATCGGGCTTTATTTTAAAGATAAAGTCACCTGGGGCCGATTCACTTTTATGGCTGGGCTCCGTTCTCAAACCCAACTCAGCTTGGATAATGAAGGAGAAAAACTCTGGTCATGGAATCTGAATGATTTTCTATCGCCGCGCTTTTCCATGGCTGTGGATGTCACCAATGACGGAAACAACATACTAAAATTGGGGTGGGGGAGGTTTTCAGATTTGATCACCACCATGCCTTTAGGCTTGCTCAATTCCGGGGCAGGCTTAACGTTTCGAACCTACGGTTGGATCGGACCAAATAACCCGGCCGCCGAAGAAATCCATGCGCCATCGAACTGGGAATTCAAGAATGAACAAAAAGCTCAGCCTTTTGACATCGCCGAGGGATTGGATCCAAACTTTCTGACGCGTTATCTTATCGAGTATGACCGGAGGCTAGGAAGAGATTGGGCTTTCAAAATCCGGTATATCCGGACCAAAGCCGAGGACCTGTTGGAAGTTCTGGCCGTGTTAGACCTCGAGAAAGGATTTGCTTTCCTTTTCGATAACTTTGAACATAAAAGACGAAATTATCATGGCTTCGAATTCGAACTCTACGGAAAATTGGGACAAAGATTTTTCCTGAATGCCTCGTACAATTATTCCTCAGCCAAAGGGACCAACCCAGGCCAAACAGAAACAGGGTCCTGGTCACAGGAAGAAGGCAGCACGAATTACCTTGGAATGTTCGGCAATCATATCGCAATTCCGGACCTTCCGGGTTTAAGCGAGCTTAAACAAAAGTATGATACAGAGCTGGCGGGATTAGGAGGAAGGGGCATCCCGGATGAAGAAAATGAAAGCTGGTACGGAAAGCTTCCCTACTCTGTCGATCACTCCGTAAAACTGAACATAATCTATACGGCTCCTTACGGACTCTCTTTGACTGCGGCTTTTGAATGGCTTTCTGGGTACTACTGGGAAAAACTCGGATTTGTTCCCTACTTCGGTGGCTATTACGCTTTCCCTGAAGGAAGAGGAACACAAGAAACGCCTGCCCATTCCTACCTCGACATCGGGATAGAAAAAGAATTCGCTCTCCAGAGTCTCGGTCTCTTGGAGAACATGAGTCTCACCCTCAGGTTGGATGTCTTTAACCTGCTCAATTCGCAGGAACCCATTTCCTACGTCAAGGAGGACATCCCGATTTTCAGTGCGGTCTGGGGAAGGCAACAACCGCGGCAAGCAAGATTTATGATAAAGCTCAAATGGTAGTCCATCCCCAGCAATTCACTCGACTGTGACACTCTTGGCCAGGTTTCGAGGTTGATCCACATCTGCCCCCCTGATAGAGGCGATGTAATAAGCAAAAAGCTGGAGAGGAAGGGTTGTCAAAAACGGTGTGAATAGAGGATCGATCTTAGGGATGGGGATCACTTTATCCACTTTTGTCTGAATCTCCTGGTCATCTTCGAAGGCCACGGCCAGTATGTATCCGATTCGCGTCTTAATTTCCGAGATGTTGCTCAGCATCTTGTCGTAGACTCTATCCTTGGGAACGATCACCATGGTTGGCATTTTTTCATCGATCAGAGCGATCGGACCGTGTTTCATCTCTCCTCCGGGATATCCTTCGGCATGAATATAAGATATCTCTTTCAGCTTGAGAGCGCCCTCGAGAGCAATCGGGAAGTTTACCCACCGACCTAAGTAGAGAAAATGGGAGAAAACGGTAAACTCTGTCGCCAATTTTTCCAGAGAATCGGCCTGATTGATGATGGCTTCCATTTTATGCGGGACACGCTGAAGAGCTTTAATGTAGGAGAGAGACTCCTTTTCATCTAATGTCCCCTTTAATTGAGCTGCGTACAGGGCGATAAGCGCCAAAGCGGCCATCTGGGCCGAGAATGTTTTGGTCGCCGCCACCCCGATCTCAGGACCCGCGTGTGTGTAGAGGACTCCTCCGGCTTCTCTTGAGATGGAAGAGTTCACCACGTTGCAGAGGGCAAGTGTGAGGGGTTTTTTCTCTTTGACGGACCTCAAGGCAGCCAAGGAATCAGCGGTCTCCCCGGATTGGGAGATGACGATGACGAGAGATTCTTTATCCAGTATGTAATCGGTATAACGGTATTCTGAAGCATATTCCACATCAACAGGAATCTTGGCCAAGGACTCGATAAAACACTTCCCAACGAGTCCCGCATGGTAGGATGTTCCACAGGCTATAATCACCACTCTTTTGATAGCAGCCAGAGACTGTGGCTCGATACCGATCTCATCTATCCAAACCTTTCCCGTGTCGAGCGACAACCGTCCTTGAAGAGTGTCCCGGACAACCTGGGGCTGTTCGAAGATTTCTTTGAGCATAAAATGCTTGAATCCTCTTTTCTCGACCATCAGGGGACTCCAGGAGATATGCTCGACCTTTTTTTCCAGAGCTTTACCGTTGAAATCAAAAAATTTGGCTTCCTTACTGTTGATGACAGCCAGCTCCTCATCTTCCAGGAAGACGATTTTTTGGGTATAGCTGAGGAGAGGATTGATATCGGAAGAAACGAGAAATTCCCCGTCTCCAAGCCCGACGACCGTGGGGGGACCAACCCTGGCAGCAACAATCTTACCCCGGTCCTCGGTAGAGAGGACAGCTATCGCATAGGCCCCTTCCAATTCTTTAGCAGCTTTTCGAACAGCTTCCTCCAGGGAATCGTCAAAATATTTCTCGATGAGATGGGCGACCACCTCGGTGTCGGTCTCCGTGCGAAATGTATGCCCTTCTGTTTTGAGCTGTTCTTTTAGGGAGAGATAGTTTTCGATGATTCCGTTATGAACAACCACCAGATTCCCTTGGCAATCACGGTGTGGATGAGCATTCTCTTCACTCGGACGCCCGTGGGTTGCCCAGCGCGTGTGTCCGAGTCCGTAGCTCCCTTCGAGGGGGTCCTCCAGAAGACTTTTCTCTAAAGAACTGATTTTTCCCTCGACACGCCTGATCTGGACCTCATTTCCATCGACAACAGCGACTCCGGCTGAATCGTACCCCCTGTATTCGAGCTTTTTCAAGCCTTCAACAATGACGGAAACAACGTTTTTCGGTCCCACATACCCGATGATGCCGCACATTATTTTTCCTTCTTCTTCCTGGACCAGCCTCTTTTCTCAACCTGTTTCCCTCGGGAAACGGCTAAGGCCCCTGGAGGGACATTTTTGGTTATGGTCGATCCAGCACCCACATAAGAGTTTTTCCCCACTTCAACAGGAGCCACAAGCTCTGTCCCGGAGCCGATGAAAGCACCTTTTCTGATGATTGTTTTGTATTTCTTCTGGCCATCATAGTTGCAGGTGATGGTTCCTGCACCGATGTTAACCTTCTCCTCAACTGTACAATCCCCCAAATAGCTTAGGTGTCCTGCCTTGGATTTCTTCCCAAAGACAGCGTTCTTCATCTCGACAAAATTGCCGATCCTGGCCCCCTCTCGAACGATGGATTTAGGTCTCAGGTGGGAGAAGGGTCCCACTTGGGCCTCATCATGAATCGTACTCTCTTCGATCATAGTAGAGCTCAAAATCTTAACTCTGTCACCTACCTTAGAATCGACGATATGAACAAAAGGATAAAGCCGACAATCTTGGCCTATGACCGTCTTGCCTTCAAGAAATACGGAAGAGTAGACAACCGTATCTCTCCCCACCTTGACCTCTGTTTCAATCCAGGCTGTCGCAGGATCATAGACCGTTACTCCACTCTCGGTGAGGGATTTGATTTTTCTCCTCCGCAGAATCTCTGCCGCCTTAGCTAACTCATAGCGGTCATTGATCCCCATGATTTCCTCAGGATGAGACGTCCTGTAAACTTCGACTTTCTTACCCTGACTGAGCAGGATCTCGATCGTATCTGTCAGATAGTATTCGCCTTTCCTATTCTTGTTTGAAACTTTGGATAGCACCTGGAAAAGGTCTTTGACTCGGAAGAGATACACACCCGCATTAATCTCCCTGATCTGGCGCTCGGAGGGAGAGGCATCCTTCTCCTCGACGATCCTAGTTATTTTCTTCCCAGATCGAAGAATGCGACCAAATCCAGTTGGATTCTCCAATTCCGCACTCAAAAATGTCAAAGCATTTCCTTTTCTCTGGTGAAAAGCCAAAAACGGCCTCAGAGTCTGCGGCTTGAGCAAAGGCAAATCCGCGTTGATGACAAGGAGGTCCTTGTCTTTTCTTTTGGCCAGAATATCCTTAGCTGAGAGGACGGCATGGGCTGTTCCCAGTTGTTTCTTTTGGACGACAAAACCCACTTTATCCGAAAGCGCCTCCTCCATCACAGCCTTCCTCTGATAGCCGACCACGACAAACACTTTCTCTGGCTTCAACTTAAGCACACAATCCAGCACATAACGGAGCATAGATTTTCCCAGCAGGGTGTGAAGCACCTTGATTTTATTAGATTTGAACCTCGTGCCCTCGCCTGCGGCCAGGATCAGAGCTAAAAAGCCTTGTCTCATGTCATTCTCGTGATCAGCTTAAATTTTTTATCCTCTCTAAGGTTTTCGAAGTCACTTTCGTTCTGGGCCAGGATGCTGAAATACTTATCCATCTGAATGGCTCTCTTCAGATGATCTAAACACTCATCTTTCTTACCCATCAGAAAAAAGGCATCAGCCATGAGATAGAGAATTTTTCCTTCTTTTGGTTTCATCTGCCGAGCCTTTTCCAAACATTTCAGAGCTTCTTGATAATCTCCTTGATTCATCCTGTAAACACTATGTTGATAATAATCATCGAATGTTTTGAGTTGAATTTTCTCCTTTTTCTTCCGCTCTTCAGATATGGTCAGGTAGATTCGAGCTCGATCCAGTATTTCCTTCTCAGAAGGACATTTTGCTACGAATGTTTTCAAGAGTTCAGAGGCTTTAACAAAATCTCCTTTGCGGAAAACCTTCATAGCCTGTTCGTAAGCAGTTAGTACCCTCTGGAATTCATCTTTTTTCTCGCTTTTTTCACTCGCCAATTTGGCCCTCCCTCAAACACTTAAAATGATCATTTATTCTATCTCAGACATTAAAAATTGACAAGAGGAAGCAAGCATTTCTATTTCCATAATAGGAGTGAGGATTGAGAAGTCGTCGCCTCCCATCCCTCATTCTTTTTATCCAGAATAAATATTTAGTTTCTTCTCTATTTTAATATCATTCTTCAAGAACGTGAGCGCTAAGTAAATAACCTTTCGGGATGATTCTCAAGGTGATTTTTAATATCTCTGTGGGTGAAGCATCCAATTTTCCTCATTCAAATCAATTAAAAAAATAAGGGGAACCTGATGATACCCGAAAAGAAGTCTTTTTTAAATATATCTCCAGCACTCTGGGCTTTCTAGGAGAGAGCGAACCGCTTGGAGATGAAGAGTATGCCCAGCTTTATAGGCTTTGAAATGGCCGATAAGGGGATGCCCAACAAGGGAAAGATCGCCGATTAAATCCAAAATTTTGTGGCGCACAAACTCATCCGGGAAACGAAGTGGACCATTGATGACTCCCTGGTCATCCAGGACCAAAGCATTCTCGAACGATCCTCCGAGAGCCAAACCCTTTTTCCTAAGTGCCTCCACATCTTTTAAAAAACCAAATGTCCGCGCTGGAGCAATTTCTTTCTTAAAGTTGTTGACATTGATTTCAAGGCTCAATTCTTGCTTCTGAATAGCAGGATGGTCAAACTCGATACCATAGGTGATGTTAAATTGTGTGTCGGGATACCATGATACAGAAGCCTCCGCGTCCCCGACTGTAAAAGGTTTGATGATCCTTATGGTCTCTTTTTTCTGAGGAAGCACTCGCACACCTGCTTGGATGAGAAAGTCAACCAACGAAGAAGCGCTCCCGTCCAAGATGGGGACTTCCTCCCCATCCATCTCCACGACTAAACTATCGATCCCTAAAACAAAAAGCACAGCCAGCAGGTGTTCCAGTGTTCGGATTCGGAATTCTTCGGAGACAAGGCAAACATGGTTGTTGGCTTCGATCCTCTTCCATTCAAGAGGGAGTTCCAGGTTCTTGAGATCCGTTCTCCGGAAGATTATCTGGCCACCAGAGGAAGGCATGAGTCGGAGATGCACCTGTTTTCCAGAGTGGATCCCGATGCCGGAAAGGTGCGCTTCTTTTTGGGTCGTGAGTATCTGCTTCATCCTCGAATCTTCTTCTCCAGTATACCCTATCTGGATCTTTCCCTGTCAAATAAAAATGAGCAGTGACTCAGTTATCAGTTATCAGAAAGGATAGATTTTTTTTATATGTCTGAGCTGGGGTCAGGCCTTATCCCAAGGTTTTGTACTCGGGTAATGGTAGAGACAAGGCGCTTCTGGACGACAAGGCCTGACCCCAGCAGCAGCCGGAAACAAAGATGCTTACGCCTGTCCCTTTTTTCTTGAACTAGGATTAACGAATGACTTATGATAGACTTTAAAAAAATGAAAGCCAGACTGAAGGATATTATCAAAAAGGTCTACGAGAAAAAAATTTCACCGGAGGAGGCCCTTAAGCTCCTCAAGGACTATCCCTATAAGGATCTCGATTTTGCTAAGATCGATCATCATCGAGAACTGAGACGGGGATTCCCCGAGATCGTTTACGGACAGGGAAAAACAAAGGAACAAATCGCCAAGATTGCCGAAGAGATCCTTAAAAAAGGAAGCAACCTCCTCATCACCAAAGTGGAATCCCCTGTCTATGCCGAGATGAAGAAAAAAATACCCAAAATACAATACAATTCCTCAGGAAAAACCATCTTCCTCAAACAAAAAGTTCCCTCCCCAGGAAAGGGAAAAATCGTGATCATCACCGCGGGAACTTCCGATATTCCAGTAGCTGAAGAAGCTTATGTGACCTGTGACGTTTTGGGTAACGAGGTCGAAAAAATCTACGATGTCGGCGTGGCCGGAATTCACCGCCTGTTCGGAGAGTATGACAGGTTCTCGAGTGCCAGGGTTATTATCGTTATCGCTGGGATGGAAGGCGCACTCCCCAGTGTGGTGGCCGGAATGACTGATATTCCGATAGTCGCCGTCCCCACGAGTATCGGGTATGGAGCGAGTTTGAACGGCCTGGCGGCTCTCCTCGCCATGCTCAATTCCTGCCCGGGAGGAGTGGCTGTCGTGAATATCGACAACGGATTCGGGGCGGCCTACCTTGCCAGTTTGATAAATCATCTTTAATCCTCGTCTTTCACCAAGGAAATATCATAACACCATAATTTTTAATGACTTAGCCGCTTGACAAACAGGGATTTCACTCCTATATTTACTAGGTAAATAATCCCACACTCTGGGTCAATAACGATGGAAATCGTCGATCAAGTAAGACAAGTTGCCAACATCATCGATATCGCCTCGCAATATACCACTTTAAGAAAACGAGGAAAAAGACACGTGGGACTCTGTCCTTTCCACTCTGAAAAGGACCCTTCTTTCACGGTGGACGAGGAGAAGCAGCTCTTTCATTGTTTTGGCTGCGGGACGGGTGGGGACATCTTTACCTTGGTCATGGAGAAGGAAAACCTCAGTTTTCCAGAAGCCCTCAAGTATCTGGCTCAAAAGTACAATATTTCTCTTCCTCAAGAGAGACTGGGATCTCCAAAACGCCTCAAAGAAAAAGAAAAATTATTCAAAATAAATCAAATGGCGTTGGCTTTTTTCAAGAAAAACCTGTTTAACACCCGAGAAGGACAAAAGGCTCTGGCTTACCTTGAAAAGAGGAACATCCCAGAAAACACCATTCAAGAACTCAAGATTGGTTATGCCCTAAATTCCTGGGATTCACTTCTCTCCTTTTTTCAGGGTAAGGGAATCACACCTCCACTCCTAGAGAAATCTGGACTGGTCATTCCACGAGAAAAAAAAGAAGGCTATTACGACCGTTTTCGAGGAAGAATCATCTTTCCGATATTTGATGTCAACGGAAAAGTCGTGGCTTTTGGAGGGAGAACAATAGTTGATGCTGACCCCAAATACTTGAACTCTCCCGATACTCCCGTATATTCCAAAGGAGAGTTACTGTATGGGCTGAACTTTTGTAAAGAGTCCATCCGCGAAGAAGGGGAAGTCATCCTGGTGGAAGGATACACAGACTTTACTTCCCTGTATGGAAAGGGAATAGCAAATATTGCTGCTTCTTTAGGAACAAGTTTAACTTCTCATCAGGTTATTCTCGCCAAAAGGTTCGCGCCCAGGATTATCCTGAGTTATGATGCTGATGCGGCCGGAGAGAAGGCAGCGCTCAGAGCTATATCTCTCTGTTTTGAAAATGAAGTTCAAATTAAAATCATGGATTTACCTCTAAACACAGATCCGGATAACTTTATCAATAAACAGGGTCCTGCGGCATTCAATAAACTGGTGGAAACAAGCACGCCTGGCTTAAGATTCTTGGTCGATTATCAGTTAAGAGAAAACAAAGGTGAGACGCCAGAAGAGAAAAGCAAGGTTGCCGGGAGTGTAATGGAAGAATTAGAGAAGATTCCAAATCATGTGACTCAAAGTGAGTACGTCAAGAAGGCCAGCGAACTTCTCGATATAAATGAAGACGCGTTTCGGAGAATAGCTCGTCAAAAGCCTGAGGAAGGAAAAAGCTATAAGAAAACGCCTTTCTTCCCGGCGGAAAAGAGGCTTCTTCAGATTCTGTTTGAAGATAAGCTGATCGCTCCCTATGTCTATTCAGAGATGAAACCTGAAGACGTTGACGGATTGACGGGAGAGCCTTTATTCCAGGCTCTATCTGATACTTTCAAAGAAGGGAAAGAATTGAAATTTCACGAATTCAAGGAGAAAACAGATCCAACACTCCTAAGCTTTCTCTCTGAAATCCTGCTTGAGACAGGCCAACCCCCCACCCTGGAGGAAGCCCTGGATTGCCTTTATACCTTGAGAAAGTATTCCCTGGAAACCCGATGCAGAAAACTCCAGACCGAAATAAGAAGACTAGAGAAACAGGGTGATAAGAAAAAGCCTCTCTCACTCCTGAATCAAATCCAGGAGATTAAAAAACAATTGACCTTCTTATCGGAACAAAACACTCAAGAATTAAGTTATAATAAAAGGGATAGAGCCACTGTAGATAGGAGTTAAAATTGTCAACGGATGATAAATTCCAAAAAGACGATATCGATGAACTGATCTCCAAAGGAAGGAAACAAGGGTATCTTCTGTTCGAGGAGATCGATAAGACTTTCCATGATGATTTGAAACAGAATCGAGAATTTAACGATTTTCTAAGCTCCATGGATGAATACGGGATCAAGATCCTAGACACCAAACAAAGGAAAATTATCCCCAAGAGAAAAAAGAGTGACCTGGTTTCCCTCGAAGGTTTGGAGCGGACCACTGACCCAGTGAAGCTCTATTTAAGAGAAATGGGCAATATCTCGCTCCTTACCCGAGAGGGCGAAATCGCCATTGCCCGAGAGATCGAGAGGGGAGAAAAAGCGATCATCAAGGCACTCTCCAAAACCCGACTCGTCCTCGACGAAGTCTTAGCTCTGGAAGACATCATAAACGAGAATCCAGAAGTCATTCACGATGTGTTTGATCTTAGTGAAGAAGATGTCAGCGAAGGAAAACTCGAGGAAAAAAGAAAACAGATCGTTGAAAAAATAAAAAAAATAAAGGAGTTGAGTGCTCAACTCGATAAACTCCCGCATGCAAGAAAATTCATGTTTCAACGGGGACGGTATATCGTGATGATGAGCGGGATCATTATGGGACTCAATATCCGTTATGCCCTTCGTGAAAAAATTATCGAAATTCTAAGAGAAAAGCTGAAAACCATCAATGAGCTTGAGGAGATAAAGGAGGAACTCAACCTCTCTCTCAACCGTGTCAAGAAGAAAGAAAGAATCCAAGAATTGAAGCAAAGAATCAAAGAAATCAATAAATCACTAGGAACATACCAGAGAGAAATAGGTCTCGATTCTCAAGCTTTGAGGAAAACCCTCAGAGCCATCACCACTGGAAAAAAGATTAGCGACCAGGCGAAGAAGGAATTGGTGGCAGCCAACCTGAGACTTGTGGTCTCGATTGCCAAAAAATACAGCAACCGGGGGCTGCAGTTTCTCGACTTAATCCAAGAAGGCAACATGGGATTGATGAAGGCTGTGGAAAAATTTGAATACCGAAGGGGATATAAGTTTTCAACTTATGCTACCTGGTGGATTAGGCAAGCTATAACCAGAGCCATTGCCGATCAAGCCCGAACAATCCGCATTCCTGTGCACATGATAGAGACCATCAATAAACTCATCCGAGTCTCCAGGAGTCTAGTCCAAGAAATAGGGAGAGAGCCAAGCTGTGAAGAGATCGCCAGAAAAATGGATATGCCCGTCAACAAAGTTAGAAAAATCATCAAGATTGCCCAAGAACCCATCTCTCTCGAAACACCGATAGGTGAGGAAGAGGACAGTCATCTGGGAGACTTCATCGAAGACAAGCTTATTCCATCTCCCCCTGATACTGTGATTCACATAAACCTGAGAGAGCAGATCGAGGAAGCCCTCAAATCCCTCACAGAGAGAGAGGCCAAAGTTCTCAAGATGAGATTCGGATTGGGGGACGGGAATGAGCATACCTTGGAAGAAGTGGGCCAACAGTTCAAGGTCACTCGTGAGCGTATCCGACAGATCGAGGCCAAGGCTCTTAGGAAGCTGAAACATCCCAGCCGCAGCCGGAAACTGAAGTCTTTCACTGATACAGATTAATAGAGGGGGACGCTCCCCAAAGGACCACCCTTTTCTCCTCTGTCTAGTCTTATCACGATATTTTCAAAATCATCTCAGTACTACCCGATGAAATCAGCGATGATTTGCGGTGCGCGTGCACTTTGAGGGACGTCCCAAATTGATCAATGATGGCATTTTGAGGTATGTCTCCGATTGCAATTGACTTGAAAATAGAGATTTGTTATAAGTGATGCAGGGCCTATAGCTCAGCGGTAGAGCCACCGGCTCATAACCGGCAGGTCCCAGGTTCGAATCCTGGTAGGCCCATTTCTTTGTCGAGGAAAAGATGTGGATATCGATTATGACCTTCTGATTCAACTCCAGGAGCTTGATGCTGAAATCCAGAAAACCTCCCTTTTCCTTGATGATGTCCCCACCCGACTAAAAGATATCAACAACAAAATCGAACACAGCTCACAAATCGTTTCCCTGGCCAAAGAAAAACTCGAACAAAACCAGAAAAAACGTCGAGATTTAGAGGCCGAACTCCAGGATTTAAAATTGAAGATAGCAAAATACAAACGTCAGCTCAACGACGTCAAAACCAACCGAGAGTACAGTTCCCTCCTCCATGAAATCGAGGAGGCCCAGAAAAAAATGGACAGCATCGAAGAAGAGATCATCGGCGAAATGCTGGCCGCCGACGACATAGAACAAGAGATAAAGGAAGCAACAAAAAAAGCTGATGAGGAGAAGAAGAAACTTTTAAAAGAAAAAGACGCTCTTCAAAAGGAAGCCATCAAGATGAAGGATCAACAAAAAAAGTTCCTCCACGAAAAAGGTGAACTTCTCCCTAAAATTCCGACCAGCCAACAAAACCTTTATTCAAAAATATACAACAAAAAAAACGGGATCGCCCTCTCCCCAGTTAGAGAAGAATTCTGTTCATTGTGCCATATGCGGATCAGACCGCAGATGTTGATCGAATTGATTGCCAAGAGTGCTTTGATTATCTGCGAAAATTGCGGCCGGATCCTGTATATGTCAAAAAAATCCGATTAATATCGGGCATCTCAGTCTTTCCCCGAGGACTTCAGCCTTTAAGAAAAAGGGCTCGGGTTACCCCCCCTTATTCCTCTCTGTACAGGGATTCAATCATCCCTTCGTATTTCTGCTCTATAATGTTTCTCTTGACCTTCAGAGTAGGAGTGATCTCTCCTTTGTCGATCTCGAAATCCCGATCCAGAAGGGCAATTTTTTTTATTTTTTCGTAAGACGAAAGGCTGGGTGTGGACCGCTCCACCTCAGACTGCATGAAGTTCATCACCCTCTCATCCTGGACGAGAGCAGCTCTATTCTCGAAGGGAATCTCGTTGAACTTGGCATACTCTTCTAACTTTTCGAATTCTGGAATGACCAAAGCAGATATAAACTTCTTTTTATCTCCGATGACCACGGCATTCGAGATATAGGGGTTTGTCTTCAGCAGATTCTCGATCGGCTGAGGAGCCACGTTTTTCCCCCCGGCAGTGACGATGAGATCCTTCTTCCTGTCCGTAATGACTAGGAAGCCATCCTCATCCAGATGGCCGATATCTCCAGTACAAAACCATCCCTCCTCGAAGGCATCCTTTGTCTCTTCCTCCATCTTGTAGTAACCCTTCATGATGTTGGGCCCTTTGGTCAATATTTCTCCATCTTCAGCGATTTTCACATCAACTCCGGGGATCGGTTTGCCTACTGTCCCGAATCTCATGTTATCAAAAGTATTGACAGCGATGACTGGAGCAGTTTCGGTCAAGCCGTAGCCTTCAAGGACCACCAGGTCCATGGCATAGAAAAATTCAGCGATATCTTTAGACAAAGGAGCCCCACCCGAAAAAAACATTCTCATCCGGCCGCCCGTCTTCTCGATGATTTTGGCGAAGACGAGCTTGTGGGCTAGATTGTGCTTAAACTGAAGCATCCGGGATACTGACTGATTCAGGAGTTTTTTCCGGCTCATCTCTCTACCGGTTTTCACAGCCCAGAAGAAAATCTTTTTCTTCAGGGCTGAGCTGGAAAGGACATTATCCATGACTTTAGAATAGACCTTTTCAAAAAACCGTGGAACGCTGACCATGATGTGTGGTTTGATTTCGAGAAGGTTATCAGGCACGGTTTCGATGCTTTCTGCATAGCCGATAGAACATCCTTTAAAGAGATAGGTGAAGGTCACCATCCTCTCGAGAACGTGGGACAGAGGCAGCCAGGAGAGAACATAGTCCTTATCAGAGAAGAAGATAATGTCGGCCACTGTTTTTATATTACTCACGAAATTCTGATGGGTCAGCATAACCCCTTTGGGGATCCCTGTTGTTCCTGAGGTATAAATGATGGAGGCAACGTCATCAGGTTGTATGGAAAGAGCTCCCTTCTCGAAGAGTTCAGGATTCTCTTGATCCAGGCCCTTACCTCTCTCCAAGACTTCATCAAAGGTCAGCACCCCTTCAGGAGCTTCAGCTGTATACATAATGTAATGGGTAACTTTCGTCAGTTCATCGCGAATAGGCTCGACCTTTTCCCAGAGTGTGGGGTCTGAGACGACGACGATCTTGGCATCAGAATTGTCGATGATGTACTTAATCTGTTCGGATACCAGGGACGTGTAGATAGGAACTGTAATTCCTCCTTGAGACAGGCTGGCGAAATCTGTCATCACCCACTCAGGTCGATTGTCTGAAAGGATTATTATCTTATCTCCCCTCTCGAATCCCAATTCTCTTAAACCCAGAGCTAAGTGCTTCACCCTATCTCCAAATTCTTGCGTAGAGATGGGAGTATACTGTCCCTCCTTTTTAAAGAGCATCAAATCATCTTTAACGTATGATTTGACGGTATTCAGGAAAAGTTGACCCAAGGTTTCGACCACTTTACCCTCCATGAAATGAGTTGGGTCAATTTTAAAGAAGTCTACAGGAGCCTGTCAAGTCTTTTAAGAAGACGTTCCTCAAAGGAACACAGTTTAAAAAAATGTCATTCCCGCCTTCGCAGGAATGACATTTTTATGTACTGGGTCGCTGCTAGAACCTGTACCAGCGTAGCTTGTACTTACTCAAGCAAGAAAAAAGTAGCGGGAATAAAACTAAGAATGTATCTAGAGAGTTGTTCTCGCCTTGGCTATGGAAACGACCTGATCTCCCTTTTCTAGGTTGATGATTCTGACGCCTTGTGTGGCTCTTCCTGAAGGCCGAACCTGTTCGGTCTTTATCCGAATAACTTTTCCCTCCTCTGTGATGAAGAGGATCTCATCCTCAGAAATTCCCGCCATCCCGATGGCTTTGCCGATTTTGCGGTTAATCTTGAGGTTGATTACTCCCTTTCCTCCTCTTCTGTGTCTAGGATACAAACTGATAACCGTTTTCTTTCCGCTCCCTTTGCTGCTAGCCGTAAAGATATATTTGTTATCCTCGCCGACAACGATCATCCCGATAATCCTGTCCTTTGAGCTTAACGACATAGATTTAACGCCCGCTGCCTGACGTCCCATCGGCCTTATTTCGCTCTCTCTAAACCGGATGGCCTTACCGAGCATAGTCCCGATGATGATGTCTTTTTTCCCGTCGGTCAGCTTGGTCATCAATAATTCGGATTTCTTGTCAACGTTGATGGCGATAATCCCCCCTTTTCGGATATTCTTGAAATCACTCAGCCTTGTCTTCTTTATCTTCCCGTTGGAACAGATCATAACCACAAACTGGTCTGTGGAAAAATCTTTTACACCGATGACCGAGCTCACCTTTTCTCCCGGATTTAATTCTAGGAGGTTCTGGATAGACTTTCCTCGCCCGGACACACCCACGTCAGGTATTTCTAGCGCCTTGAGCCAGTGGATTCGGCCTCTATTCGTAAAAAACAGAAGATAGCTGTGGGAGGAGCAGATGAAGAGGTCCTGGACGACATCTTCAGCCTTCATGCTGATGCCTCTTTTCCCTTTTCCTCCTCGGCTCTGGAAATGATAGTAACTCTGGGAGGTCCGTTTCACATAACCCGAGGACGTGTAGGTAATGACCACATTCTCCTCTTTTATCAAATCTTCTGGCTTTAAATCCTCGATCGTCTCCCTTTTGATCTCTGTCTTTCTCTCATCCTGGTATTCCTGTTTGATTTTCTCGAGTTCGTCGACGATGATATCCAAGATCATTTTTTCACTGCCTAGAATCTTCCTCAGTTTTGTGATGGTTTTTTTCAATTCTTTGAATTCATCTTGAATCTTTTTCCTCTCCAGTCCAGTCAACTTCTGCAGCTGCATATCGAGTATGGCTTGGGCTTGGACCTGAGTCAGACGAAAACTGGTGATCAGTCCTTTCCTTGCCTGATCAACGGTTCGAGAACCGCGGATGAGGCTTATGATCTCATCCAGATTATCTAAGGCAATGATCAAACCCGCCAGAATGTGGGCTCTCATCTCGGCCTTCTTCAATTCGAACCGGGTTCGACGCCGGACGACATCCTGGCGGTGAGAGATGAAATAGAGCATCATGTCAAGAAGACCGAGTACTTTCGGCTGCTTATCGACGATGGACAGCATGATCATTCCGAAGGATATCTGGAGGTTTGTGTGTTTATACAGGTTGTTGAGGATGATCTCAGGATATTCCCCTTTTCTGATCTCGATCACAACCCTCATTCCTTCCCGGTCTGACTCGTCCCGGATATCGGCAATCCCCTCTATTTTTTTGCTGTTTACAAGGTAGGCTATGTTTTCCAGAATCTTTGCTTTGTTCACTTGGAAGGGAATTTCTGTGATGACGATCCGATCCCTATCATGCCGCCGCCCTCTCTCTATGGTAGCCCTTGCCCTGACTATGATGGTTCCTTTTCCAGTGCTGTAAGCCTCTCTAATTCCTCCAACTCCGAAGATCAAGCCTCCCGTCGGAAAGTCAGGGCCTGGGACATGTTTCATGATATCTTTTAAACTTGCTTTCGGGTGGCGGATGAGATGGATGATTCCGTCGATGATCTCGACAATATTGTGAGGCGGGATATTGGTGGCCATGCCCACAGCAATCCCTGACCCACCGTTGACGAGAAGATTGGGGAATTTTGCCGGGAGAACCTCTGGCATCATAAGGCTGCCATCATAATTAGGGATGAAGTTAACCGTATTCTTCTCGATATCAGCCAGTAGCTCATGAGCGACCTTCTTCATCCTGACTTCGGTGTATCTCATGGCCGCAGGAGGATCGCCGTCTATCGAACCGAAATTACCCTGTCCATCGACCAGGGGGTAACGGAGGCTGAAATCCTGGGCCATCCGTACCAGCGTATCGTAGACTGCGGATTCCCCGTGGGGGTGGTATTTCCCGATCACATCTCCCACGATACGGGCGGACTTTTTGTAAGGTCTGTTCCAGGCAGTTCCCGTATCATACATCGCAAACAGAGTCCGCCGATGGACCGGTTTCAAACCGTCTTTAATATCAGGGATTGCCCTCCCGATGATAACACTCATAGCGTAATCCAGGTAGGACCGCTTCATCTCTTCTTCAAGACTAACGACAGAAAGTTTCTCGTTCATTGTTTTCTGTATAAAAGGAAAGATGGCATCAGATATCTAAGTTTTGAGCCTCGAGAGCATTATTTTCGAGAAAGTCTTTTCGTGGTTGCACCTCATCCCCCATCAGGATTGTGAAGACCTTATCAGCTTCCACAGCATCCTGGATGGACACTTGGGTCAGAAACCGGTCTTCTGGGTTCATGGTCGTCTCCCAGAGTTGCTGGGGAGTCATCTCTCCCAATCCTTTGTAGCGCTGGATGACGATCCCTTTCTTACCTTTCTGGAAGAGATATTCGAGGAGTTTTGCCTCGTTATCGATCTTGATCTTTTCACTATCACTCAGCAGGTGGAAGGGAGGCTTCAGCCCTTCTAATTCTCTATGAAGCTTGAAAAGGTTCTGATACTCGACAGATTTGATCAGATCCAAGTTCACTTTACAGGAAACATTCATGCCGTTCACTTGGAAGTTGACAGCTAATTCATAGATGCCGTGTTCCTCGTCGCTACTTAAGATAGACACGATGCCCTTATCTGTTAGAAGGCTCTGGATACCCTCCATGTTATTTTTTTTCTGGAGAAATCCCTGGCTTTCCACTCCGCACTTGAGGAGGACGTCGATCAGAAACAGGGGGAAATTCTTCTTCTCTAAAATTTTGGTATAATTTTTTTTGGCAATGATCTTCTTTAAGAATTTTCTGAACTTATCCCCCTTGATATAGTCTCTTTTACGGCTGACTCTGAGCTGAAATTCCTCTGAGATTTTTCTAATCAGAAATTCTTCGAACGTGCGCTCATCCCTTAAGTACTCAACAGCTTTTCCTTTTGTGATTTTATACAGAGGAGGCTGGGCGATGTACAGAAAACCTCTCTCTATGAGCTGAGGCATCTGTCTGTAAAAGAATGTCAAAAGTAAAGTTCTTATGTGAGAACCATCCACGTCGGCGTCGGTCATGATGATGACCTTGTGATAACGCAGCTTCTCTTGTGTAAATTCTGAAAGCTCATAACCTGTTCCGATGGCCGAAATGATCGTCCCTATTTCTACACTCTTGAGCACTTTATCGAACCGGGCTTTTTCCACATTCAGGATTTTCCCCTTCAGAGGTAAAATAGCTTGAAAACGGCGATCTCGAGCTTGCTTGGCCGACCCTCCGGCTGAATCGCCCTCAACAAGATAGAGCTCGCTCTGGGCAGGATCCTTTTCCTGGCAATCTGCCAGTTTGCCAGGCAGAGACGCAGACTCCAACACTCCTTTGCGACGGGCCAGTTCCCGAGCCTTGCGGGCAGCCTCTCTGACCCTGGCCGCTTCCAAAATCTTCATCACAATCTTCTTTGCTACTGCAGGATTCTCCTCAAAATAGGTGGACAATTGCTCGTTGACGGCTGATTCGACAATACCC
This sequence comes from uncultured Eubacteriales bacterium, assembly GCA_964347035.1. GTDB lineage: Bacteria > Acidobacteriota > Aminicenantia > Aminicenantales > Aminicenantaceae > CAYFXE01. The sequence continues at coordinate 24,517 of CAYFXE010000014.1, forward strand.
TTCACCTCACTGTTTCCGAGTTTGGTCTTTGTCTGTCCTTCAAATTGGGGGTTTTTTAACTTTAGGCTAAGCACCGCACATAAACCTTCTCTTGTATCTTCTCCGGATAGGTTTTGTTTTAAATCCTTGATTAAATTGTTGGTGCGGGCATAGTTGTTGATGGTCCGGGTCAAGGCTGCTTTAAACCCGATGAGATGAGTGCCTCCCTCGGTAGTGTTGATGTTGTTGGCAAAGGTGAAAATGGTTTCAGAATAACTCGTGTTGTATTGAAGAGCCATCTCCACCATTGTCCCGTTTTTCTTGCATTCAAAGTATATAGGCCGGGGGTTGAGAGCTGTTTTATTCTGATTCAGGTACTGGACAAATTCCTTAATCCCGCCCTTGTACTGGAATTCATTCTGCTTATCGTTTCGTTCGTCAACAAGGGTGATCTTCAAGCCCTTATTCAGGAAAGAGAGTTCTCTCAGTCTCTGGCTGAGAATTTCGAAATTAAAGGCGATGGTATCAAAGATCTCCTCATCAGGTCTAAACGTGATCTTAGTTCCCGTGTTTTTTGTCTTGCCGATTTTCTTTAACTGTGTCGTCGCCTTACCTCTTTTAAAGCTCTGGGAGTAGACACCGCCACCTCTCTTTATCTCCATATCCAATCTTTCGGAGAGGGCGTTGACGACAGAAACTCCGACGCCATGAAGACCCCCCGAGACTTGGTAGGTCTTCGTGTCGAACTTTCCGCCGGCATGAAGAGTGGTCATCACGATTTCGGCTGCTGGCCGTTTCTCTTTTTTATGCATCCCCACCGGGATTCCCCGCCCATTATCGACAACGGTCACACTTGAGTCCACATGGATTGCGACATCGATTTTGTCGCAATATCCGACCAGCGCCTCATCGATGCTGTTGTCGACGACTTCGTAGACCAAATGGTGCAGCCCCTCGGGTCCGGTGCTGCCGATATACATAGCCGGCCGCCGGCGAACTGCCTCCAATCCTTTTAAAACCTTGATGCTTTCAGCAGTATATTTTTTGTCCTTCATTATCTTTGATTTTGAGAAAAAAGGAGGGCTATGAAGGCAGGACGTTTACATAACCCTATGGGCATAATTTTCGCCTATAATTATATCTAATATGACGTTTTTAGTAAAGAAAATTTGTCGTTTTTTCCCGTATTTTTAAGGGAAAATCCAAGATTTTCGCCATTTTTTCGCTTATTTTGTGTCATGGACTCAGAGATATCCCCTCAACTGGATAAAAACACCATGAATTGAGGATTTTTTTGGCTCAGATATTGTCATCTTACATGTCCAAAAACGCAGAATTTGTGGAACGTTCCGGTTTGAAATTGGATGGAGATTGACTATAATTGAACCGAGAGAACAAGATGCCGGCCAATCTTCCACCCCAATACTTCGAAACCGAGAAAAAATTAAAGACGGCCAAAACACCCCAAGAAAGAATACATATCTTGGAAGAACTCCTTTCCATCGTCCCCAAGCACAAGGGAACAGAAAAACTCCAAGCTCTCCTCAAAACAAAGATCGCCAAACTCAAATCATCGGTTCAAAAAAAACCAAAAATCGCCAAACAAGGCCCCACCCACCAGATAGAAAAGGCAGGGGCTGGACAAATCGTCCTGGTCGGAGCGCCCAATGCAGGCAAATCCAGCCTCATCAAACATTTGACGAATGCCAACCCAGAAATAGCCGACTATCCCTTCACCACCCGGGTCCCTTCTCCAGCTATGATGATCTACGAAAATATCCAAATTCAGCTCATCGATACTCCGCCAATAACACCAGAATACATGGAATTCTGGTATCCAGAACTGATCAAGATGGCTGATGGAGTTTTGCTCGTTCTGGATTTGGCTAGTCCCAAACAACCCGAGATGTTTCAGACTATTCGAGCTAAGCTTGCGGAAAAGAAAGTTGAGATCGTTGCCGAGGAAAATGAGCCGTCACTCGAGACTACAGTCTTTAAGAAAAAAACCTTAATCGTTGCCAACAAATCAGATCTGCCTCAAGCATCTAAAAACTTCGCTGCGCTCGAAAACGATCTTCCTCCCGAGTTCAGGATGATCACCGTTTCTGCTTCTCGCGGCGATAACCTCGAGGAGCTCAGGAAGGGCATTTTTACTTTTTTGGATATTCTTCGGGTGTACAGCAAGGTGCCTGGGAAGAAGGTCGAATTCAATGAGCCTTTCGTTTTCAAGAAGGGAAGCAACTTGATGGATATGGCTAAATCCGTGCACAAGGATTTTTCCCAAAAGTTGAAATACGCTCGAATTTGGGGGAAGAATAAGTATCAAGGACAGAAAGTCAACAGAAATTATGTTCTGGAAGATGAAGATATCATAGAGCTTCATATATAATCCCTCCTCTTTTTGATTTAAAACGGAAATGTTATACCTGTGTCATTCCTGCAGAACCTGTGCTTGTGCATTTCGATGTTAAGATAAAAACGTCATTCCTGCGTAAGCAGGAATCCAGTGCTATCATGATAGATTTTTTTTAATACTAGATTCCCGCTTTCGCGGGAATGACTAAGCAAACTTAATAAATTCCTGCTTACGCAGGAATGACGGAAAAGAGTTGGAATGACAATGGAATAATATCATTCGCTAACCGATTCAGGAGGGGCAGTGCCTTTTATTGTCTTCGAATTATCGCTATAATGGATTTTCTAACGTCGGGGCGTGGCGCAGTCTGGTCAGCGCACAGCGTTCGGGACGCTGGGGTCAGGGGTTCGAATCCCCTCGCCCCGACCATCTTAATAAAAGGAAGGAAAAAACTATGAAAAAATTCTTCCTTTTCATTCTAATTATCATTCTTTTCTTAGGAACATCCTCCTGTGCTTCATACATGGATAAAGACCATAACAAGAGCGATAATGTGCGTTTTTACCATGGTCTAAAACTCCAGGATGTACTCATATCCGTGGAGAATTTCTCGGCTGAAGAAATTGAATTTGAGATCCGGAGAGGACCCCTTGTTAAGTATCTCTATCACATCATCATAGATGAAAATGAAGAACGCATATCAGAAGGATGGTATCCTGCGTATAAAATGAATATAGACCGCTACACTGTCAGTATGAAGCCGGAAAAAGGATATACATTTCAACCCGGAAAAAAGTACCGTCTCTGTGTAGCCTCACAGAATCCAGAACTCATCTACTATTTCACTAATAACGTAAAATGCATTGTTGATTACGAGTTTGTGTTGCCTGAAAAATAAGGCTTTTTTTCTTGAATAAACCGAAAACTTTGGCAGATTCTTATTTCTTGATGATTTCAATAAGGGCCTGGAGGGCGCGGGGATCGTCGCTGTCCCCAAGACAATAAATCGCTGCCTTGCGAACGATCACTTTGTGGTGGGTTTTGGCAATATCAATGAGGTAAGGGATTCCTTCGTTATCAGGGAAATCCTCTAAAGCGTAAACGGCTCTCTTCTGAATGTCCGTATCGCCATCTTTAGAAGCTATATCCTTGAGGGCAGATGCAGCTTTCTTAGTGGCGATATCTGCCAGACAGTCAATAGCCCTCTTGCGGATCTCACTCTCTTTGCAGTTTTGAGCGATGCCTATGAGAGCATCGGCTGCACTCGGTAAGTTGATATCCTCTAAGCCGTATACTGACTTTTTTCGCACCTCATAAGAGCGGTCATTTTTTGCAGTCTGATGTAGAAGCTGTACGGCTCGCTCATGATCCTGGTCACCGAGTTCCAACGCAGCTCTCGCTCTTAAAGAATCGGAGTCCCTGCTGGACAGTACTTCTTCTAGAAAAGATACTGCCTGTTCAGAAGTTCCATGAAGGCCAACAATAGTTATGACTCTTTTCTTAAAATCTTCACGATTTATTCTTTCGTAGAGACTGCTCAAGATTGCGATGCTTTGCGGATCTTCTGCTTCGTCCAACCAGAATATCGGAAGACCTTTGGGATCGAACGGCAGGTACAGGTTGCTGACATGAAGTGTTTCCGGGACCCTTGAAGAAACCGAGCCAAACTTATAAAGAATGGCCACATCCTTCCAGACTTTTTGCTCAGAGTCACGCTTTTTCTCTAGATCGGCCAGGGCTCTCTTGGCTTTGAGTTTAACCTTTTCTTCATCAGAGAGCGGTGTGTAGGTGACTTTTCCTGATAAGATCTTTTCGAGAGAGTCACCCATTGGGGAATGTGGAAAATAGGTGCTGCTTGTAATGTGTACATTTGTCGAAAAAATATATTGGTGCTCCCACATCAGACGTTTGATGCTGTAGCCAATCCAGAAGCCCGCCTTCAGCTCTAGCCTTTCTGCTTCCTGTAGAGCCCAGTCCCACTTCTCGACCAGTTCGGCGGTGGGATTTTGATGATGGAAAACCTGAGAGAAAATAAATGAGGAAAGAGCAGTGATTAAAAAAACCAGGACAGGGGCGATAGCCAGTTTTCTTGAGAGATTCATAGCTTTTCTCCCTATTGCTTTCCTTTTATTCCTTTTTCTTGATGATCTTCATCAGCGCAGCCCGCGCTTTAGGAGTGCCGATTTCTTCTAGGGCATCAATGGCTTCAATCCGGATTTTCTTGTCTTTATCTTCAAGAGCCAACTTTTCCAGAATCGGAACCGCCTCATCACTTTCTGTCTCGCCTAGAGCTCGAACGATCATCCTTCTCATATTCGCGTCCTTTTCTTCATCCAGCATCTGTCCGAGGAGACTGACGGAAGCCTCTTCTGCCATATCTTCGATGGCATAGAGGGCAGCTTTCCTGACTGATAGGAATTTAGATTTTCTGTAGATATCGATGAGCATTTTAGGATCATCCTCTTCCAGCACATCCTCGAGGGCATAGACTGCGGCTTTGGCCAATTCTTCGTTTGTTGTGCTCATGGCTATTTCATAAATGATTTTGGTTGCCTCTGGTCCCTCAAAATCTTCAACAGCATTAACCACTACCTTCTGAAGCTCCGGGTCGTCAACGGAAGCCAGGATTTCCTTTAGCGCCATAAGGGCTGCTTCGGTCTCGATGTCTCCTAAAGTGTAGATGGCGTATTTGCGCATCTCGCGGTTTGGATCCTTAATGGCTACGTCCTTCAACATAGAAATGACTGCAGGATCATCTACATCTTCTAATGCAAAAAGAGCGGCTTTCTGTACTTCGAATGACTTGGCTTCGTTCATGATTTTCTTCAAGGCAGAAAAAACGTCCCCAGTGTCAAAATCCTCGAGGGCATACACCGCGGCCTTAGCCAGGTTGACATCGGTTTCATTGATGGCGATCTCGGTAAGAACGGGGATAGCTGCAGGATCTTCCAAATCTTCCAACTCATAGATCGCCGCTTTTCTCATTTTGGGGTCGGGATCTGAACGGGCGATGCTTATGACAATCTCAGCGACTTCTTCTCCGTCCATATCTTCGAGAGTTTCGAGAGCTCTGCGGCGAAGATTATAATCGGGATCATTGAGCGCTATGTCCTTCACCTTGGCGAATGCCTCAGGATGTTCGAAATCTTCGAGTATGGAGATGATTCTGGCCCGGAATTTTCTGTTCGTTGTGCTGTCATACAGATTTATGACCGCTTCAAGAGCTTCCTCATCGCCGATGTCTTCAAGGGCATAAAGAGCCGCCATCTTGATTTCCAGCTCCTCATCTGTTTTCATGGATTTGACAATGGCCTCGTATTCGGGTTTGCCTTCTTTGGCCAGTCGATGAGCGACTCTGACCATGTTGGACTTGGCATCATCGACCCATTTGCTTTTGGGATAGGCTTTGATGAATTTATCGTAGCAGTCGTAGACTTCCTCTAGAGCATAATCCAGTTTCTCCCGGGCGTAGCACTGCCAGAACCGGGCATCATCAATCCAGGCGCTGCGGCGGTATTCTTGGATGAACTTCTCCAGCGCTTTATGGGCTTCTTCCCATTTTTCCTCGAGCACAAGACTGTATGCCTGTTTGTAAACCTTTGTATCCTCATCCTGTGCGCTGCTGGCATTCAAAGCAGGAGAAAAAATAGATAAGGAAAAAAGAAAAACGGTGACGATCCATATCGTATACGAGATTTTTTTGCCCATTTTTTCCTCCTTTCTCAGAAAGTCTGAGATCTAGGCGATAGTTTCTTGGGTGACTCCGGCCTTTTCTCTTCCTTTATGGAACGACGAAGATCGGTAAGGTTGATTTCCATCAGAATTCCCTGTCTATCCACACCATCTTTTACAAGCTCGATGGCTTCAAAATCGTTCTCGGATTCCAGGTTAGCGATCTGAAGGAGGATGACCTCAAGACTGGTGATAAGACTTTCAAGACGCTCCTGGTCTGATTCGGAGAGCTCTCTTTTGAGATAACTCGCCTCCTGCACGAGTTCCTTTGAAATCCTCTGTTGGTAAGGAAGGTCTAAAGCGTAGGGATCTTCTGTTTTCGGATCGAAGTTGACGAGAGCGAGGAGAATAAGCTTTGAGCGCTCGATATAGTTCTGGGTGCGGTAGACAAGCTCTGCTCCTGGCTGCTGTTGAGTCATGAGCTTAGGCTGCTTGGCGGCCTGTTGAATTTCCGAAACGGTTGGAGAAAAGATCATCCTTCCGATGATTATGCCGGCTACAACAAGCACCAGTGCGGCTGCAGCTTGATAAGCCCATTTTGGAGCGAGGTTCAATGGCTGTAACAGCTTTTTCCACCATAATCCCTTTTCAACCTGTGTGGTTTTCTCCAGTTCAATCTTCTGATCCAGTCTCTCTTCGTACGAGTCCCAGAATTCTTGTGGGGGTTCTGGCCGAACTCTTCTGCTCATGAATTTGAGAGTGGACTTCATTTCGACAAATTCAGATTGGCATTTATCGCAGACCTGAAGGTGGTCTTTAAAGAACTGCTTCTGTGGGGCATTCAATTCTTCATAAAAAGCTTCAAGAAAAAGCGATTTGCATTTATTGCAATCACTCATAGGTAGCCTCCATATTAGGATTACCCATATATTTCGAAAGATCCTTGCGGAGTTTTTTAGCGGCTTTGAAGAGAAGGCTTTTGACCGTACCAACGTGGACATTCAGGATTTCGGCGATCTCATTCAGTTTGAGGTCATTATAATGGCGCATCACGAATACTGTTCGTTCCCTGGGAGCAATCTTCCCTAGTGCCTGGGAGATGTGGTTCTGAATTTGGGAGGATTCTGTTCTGCGTAGAGGATCAAAAGCATGGGCTCCACTCGCATGAAGACTTTCCTGGCTGCTGACTTGATCGAATTCGCCGATTGTTTTTGCCGGCCTTGAGGTTTTTTTTCGGAGTGAGTCAATGCTGGCATTGACAGTAACCTGATAGAGCCAGGAGCTCATTTTCGCATCCTGGCGGAAAGTTTTCAGGGAGCGGTACATCTTTATAAATACCTCCTGAGAAATGTCTTCAGCTTCATGATGGTCTCCCATGATATCGTAGGCGAGATAATAGATCTTCTTCTTATACCGGCCAACCAGCTCATGGAAGGCGGCATGGTCTCCTGTACAGAAACGGTCAATAAGAACTTGCTCATTCTGCGCCATCTCTTTTTACTCCTATTAGACGGGCGACCCTTTGGAATGGTTTACGAAAAAAATCACATATATTTGTGGTATTTTATCCCTCAAAACAAAGGATATCATCAGAATTTGTAGGAGACAAGAATGCGGGAAATAAAATTGAATCCGAAGAAACGCCTTAAGCAGATTTTGATTATTTTCGCCTAGTTCTGCGCTTGGTTGCTAAAACGAAAAGTAAGGATTCTCTAGGGAAATGTGGTCCGGCCCGGAGAGATTCGAACTCCCGACCTTCTGATTCGTAGTCAGACGGTCAGGCACCACTTCAGGACAACCATTCAGCGCTTCGGAGATCATTCCAGCTCGATCAACCGGTATTTTTGGCTTCCGAGTCCGATCTTCTCCCCATGAGAGAGCTGGATGGACCAATCCAGATCGTAATTTTCCCTTAACAGGTCTTTTCCACTGCGGCCGTTGACCAAGTCCACAGAAGCCTGGTCCACAGCCACGGGGTCTTCAGACCCCAAAATTCCGATATCTTCGATGATATCCGGTTCCTCCGTTGCCATGCAGTCACAGTCCTTGGTTATTCTAGTCAGAAAATTTATAAAGCCAATCTTTCCATTGAATTTCTGGTTAACACTGAAGGCATATTCGGCCATCTTTTCCTGGACCCGCCGGGAATCGGCATCCCATTTCATCTTGACAGCACCGACGGAGCAGACCACGAGACATTCTCCACAACCGATGCACTTGTCTTCGAGGATCACGGCGTGGCCTTCTTCCTGGATTATGGCTTGGGTAGGACAATAATCCAAACATATCCCACAATTTGTACACTTTTTTTCGCTTATCCAGGGATGAACATCTGAATGCTGCTCGAGCTTGCCCGCTCTCGAAGCACATCCCATGCCCAGGTTTTTTATGGCTGCGCCAAATCCTGTTAACATGTGACCGGTAAAATGGCTCGAGCAGAGGAGTCCATCTGTGTTGAGATAAGCGCTGGCTATCTTGGCCGACTTTATGTGATTCAGGTTCACCTTGATTTCATCCTCGTCGCGGCCGATCAATCCATCGGCGATGAGCACAGGAATACCGGTCTTCTCCAAGGAGAAGCCGTGATCTGAGGCTAGATGAAGATGCTCGACAGAGTTAGCTCTTCCCCCCAAGTAGAGCGTGTTGTTGTCTGTGAAGAAGACCCTATTCGTTTTCTTCTTTATCTGTTGGATAATCCTGAGAAGCCAGGAAGGCCTTATGTGCCCTGTGTTGCCTTTCTCGCCAAAATGAATTTTTATGGCAACGAAAGAATCTTCCTCTATTTTTTTCTGGAAACCTGTTTTTAGGTATAACCGTTCAGCTTTCTCGGCCAAGAGTTCATCGCCTTCGTCTCTTCTAGCCGGGATGAAAAAGACATCACTGACCATTACATTCCTTAAAAATTATTCCTCTAAGATTGCACGCGCTGCCTGTAAACCCGATCCCGAGTCAAACTGATAGCCTAAGGTTCGAAGAGTCTTTTCTACGGCATCCAGGGCAAAATAGACTTGCGGGTATGATAGATTGCCCATGTGTCCCATCCGGAACACCTTCCCCGCCACCGGTCCCAATCCTCCAGCCACCACAACCCCGTTATCGAAGAGTCCAGAACGGAAGGGCTGATCTTCAACTCCTTCTGGGTATAGGACAACGGAAAGCGTATTTGCCAAGTAAAGTTCCTTGGTAAAAAAAGTAAATCCCATTTTTTCTAAAGCAACCCTGATAGCGCTGGCAATCCGGTGATGACGGAGGAAGCGATTGTCCATACCTTCCTCTAAGGCAATTTTTGTGCCCTCATAGAAAGCCCGTATCTCGTTGACACAAGGTGTGGAGAAATACTTTGATGGATCTTTCATGATCGGGAGCCAATTGAGGAGGTCCGAATAATAGGCGGGAATGGCCTTCATACTGGATCTTTTATCCATCGCCTCCTCAGAGAGCACTAAGACCGCCAGCCCGGGAGGAACCCCCAAACACTTCTGAGCAGCTGTTAAAATCACATCAACTCCCCAGTCGTCCATCCTTTCTTCTATGCCGCCTGTGGCACACACACCATCGACGATAAAAAGGCTCTCCTGGCGCCCAAGCACTTCAGCATATTCCTTGATTGGAGCACAAGCCCCGGTGGCTGTATCCACATGGGTGGCGATAACAGCTACGTATTTTTTCTCTGTTATCTTCCTGGCGAGGGACTCTGTAGGAACAGCTTTTCCCCAATCACTCTCGATGATCTCATAGGAAAGGTCAAATCTTCGAGCGATCTGTGCCATCCTTTCTCCGAAATAGCCCTGAGAGAGAATCAGAAAGCGCTCGCCTCTTTCTATGGTATTTAACACCGCCATCTCCATAGCTAATGTGCCTGCGCCAGCGATGATGAACGGCTCTCCCTTTTCACAGAAAACAATTTTCTTTAAATTAGCTAGAGCCCCCTTCAGCTCTTTCACAAACTCGGCTCCTACATGGGAGACAGTGGGCAACGAGAGAGACTGAATGATTCGCGGGTGAACAGGTGATGGGCCGGGGATCAGTAGCAATTTTTCTTGCTGCATATCATCTCCTCCAGAGTTTAATCATTGTATCAATAAAAAATGATAAATCAAGCATCATCGGGGTCAGACCTTCATAACTTTCATAATTTTTTAAATAAATTGAGAATAAAAAAAAAGTGATAAAGATTAAACTCATCGACTCCTCATGATTAAAAAAAATCTCGTATATTATATGGATAACTGAAGCGAGGCCGTAGATATTGCATTTATAATTATGAAAGTTATGAAGGTCTGACCCCAATTATTCGGTGATTTTGTAATTTACACCTTCGTAGGTAATGATCAGATTCTTGGCCACGGAAAGGTAAGGGGCCATTCCAGGATTCTCGGTGAGAAGACGGAAATAGTCCTCTGTATTGAATCGTATCTCCTTAACCGAACTCCCCTCTTGATAAGCGCTGTCCACCCAGAATCCATCCTTCAAATAGAATGTCTTTTCTTTCTTATACCTGATCTTTTGAGACAGAACCTCCTCGGCCCTATCCTGTGCCTTGAATTTCTGGGAAACACGCGCCGCCTTCACAGCGCCTGCCCCTGTGACTTCTCGAGCCGCTATGGCGTCCATGGCTTCAGGAGCCGCTGCTTCCAGGGTAAGTCTTTCTTTTTCGGTCACAAGAAAGGATGTGTAGGGAGTGACAATACCGTATTTTAAGCCGAGTCTCTTGACTTCCTCCACGAGTTCATCCTTTTCCCCGTGAAGGCGTATTTCTTGGAGGAGATAACCGATTCTTCTCGTGGCCCAGAGTCGCGGCAGAAAGTCATAAGCTGCCTGTTTCTCTAATTCTTGCTCCTTCAAGATAAATGTCTTCTCTTCCTTGCCGACTTTACCCTTGAGAGCCACGCTGACCGGTCCCTCCCCTTTATATTTTCCGATCATGATTAGCTGTGATCCTCTAAACAAATCAGGCAGGATCCGGGGGTACATGTCTTTGACTTCAATCCCATTGAACCCGATCTCGATATCCGAGAGAAGAGGAGAGGAGATTTTCTCATAATAACTCGAAATGGCCAGCTCTAAGTCTTCGTTCTCGCTTACGTACACCGAGGTTCCGCGGTTCTGAGACGAAATCCTATCCAGAAGATCGGTGTTGACGTCGTTCCCGACACCGAAGATGAAGACCCGGCAGCCCAGTGTGTTGGCTTTATCGAGGTTTTTCAAGATATCTCCTGTCTCCGTGACACCCACTGTCGGGAGACCATCGGTCAGGAAGAGGATATAGTTCGGCCGATCCCCGGGCTCAACCATCCGCAGCGCCCGAAGAAGGGCTTCATTGATGTTGGTTCCTCCCGAATCCTCTATCACTTCGATGAAAGAGAACGCTTCTTTCTTCTTCTCTGTAGTGGCGACGACGATCTCAGGGGAAAAGGTCTCTACTCCATCATCGAAATCAACGATCGAGAACCTGTCATTCTCATCCAGATGATCGATGACAAAACGGGCAGCCTCTTTAGCTTGAATGATCTTATCTCCTCTCATGCTTCCGGAGCTGTCGAGGACAAAAATCAGATTCTTTTTCAGGATTTTCTCCCGCTTTTCTACATAGCGGGGAGAGGCCAGCAGCATGAAATAATTCGCCTCTGGACCTTGCCCGTTGATGAACGAGATGCCGATATCATCTCGAGTAAAGGAATAATACAGGATGAAGTCCTTGGTGGGTTTGATGTCTTTTCCTTCGAAGCTGACGCGGGCTTTCCCCTCGTCCTCTTTCCTGACAGATATCTTGTGGGAAGGAGAATAGATATTGGAAAGCGGAGTCTTGGACTCAATCTTGGTTGAAATCGTCACCTCTTGGATGGGATGGAGTGAGAATCTTTCGGTGTTCAAAGGATAGGCATAACGAATTAGGTTTCTTTCTGCCCGAAGAATTTCTGAATAAGAGAGCTGGATTCTTTTTTCTCCTCGTGCAGGAATCGGATATACCCTGGCCCGAAACATATTGCGTCCGACATACTCGAGGAGGGCTGGATCCTTGAGCCGACGAACGATATTCTCGTAAACGCGACGGGCTTCGTCCCGATCCAGGATCTCTCCCTTAACCTTCTCTTCACCGATATACATCGCAAACTCGGAAATGGCGGCTTTTTCTGGAAGGGGGAAAATAAAAATCCCTTCTATGTCGTGATCATGATTATTGATAAACACTTGATCGACAGTGGTCAAGGCGACCTGATCAATGATATCGACATTGACTCGGTGATATTTCACAGTCAAAGCAGGAATTTTCTCTCCCGGCTTGGGGACTGGAACGATGAATCCATCAGCAAAAAGTCTCATGCTTGATAGAGTCAAGACAAAGACAACAGAGATTCCGACGAAACATTTTCCTAAAAAGTCTTTTTTCATGATTGGCCTCCTCAACAGGATTCCTTCCCTCTCATTGGAATAAAACTTTGGTTTGCTTTAAATCGTTCCATAGAATCCTGTCAGAGAGTCAGAAAATGCAGATAGCTGTCTCTTTCTTCTCCTGTTAAACAAGGTCTTCGATTCTTTCTCTCAAGGCATCAACAGAGGAAAACACCTCTGTGTCGAAGGAAGTAAATCTCTGTTCGTCTCTGCTCAAGATAAAAACTCTCGAGATTCCAGATTCTCGTGCGGCCTGAATATCAAACGGGGAATCCCCGATGACACATGCGTCCTCTCGCTTAATTCCTAATTCCTCGAGGACAGCAGAGAAAGGAGCTCCGGACGGTTTCCACAAACCGCTTTCCCTGGATATAACATAATCAAATTCAAGTTTAAACTTATTCAAAAGATAGGAAACATTTTTGTGGGAGTTATTGGTAAC
>CAYFXE010000014.1:37368-40236 GCA_964347035.1 uncultured Eubacteriales bacterium
AAACCGCTTTCACGAGCCATCACGCAGTCAAACTCGAGATCAAATTTCTCCAGAAGAAAGTTGACATTCTGGCGTGAATTATTCGTAACCAAGGCCTGTTTGACCTCTCTCCCTGATAAAAATTCCAAGAATTCCTTCATCCCTTCTTTGAGGATGGCTTTTTGAGTGGCTTCCTCCTCATACCTTTCCAATATCCTCCATTTTGCCGATCTTTCCGGCTCCTTCAATTGGTCGAGAAAGTGAAGGATTGGCTTCCCTTGGGTTCCCAAATCTTTCTTGATCTTCTTCCAGTCATAGGGAACGTCGATAATCGTTCCATCCATATCGAAAATAACAGCCTTGATCTTCATCTGTTCACTTTGGCCTTCTATTTTTCTTTTATCCTCCCGACCTCAAAAAGAGGTTCTCCCTCACTGATGGGTGGAGTGTTTATGATGTAGAGTAGGATTCCGCTGAACGGCGCCCGAAGCTCCTCACTCACTTCTCCGAGGTAATCTGTGATGTACCCGACCTTCTCTCCCTCCCTGACCCAGTAACCCATCTTGGCTTGGGGGTAGAAGAGGCCGTTCCTTTTGGAATATACGACCTCGTAGTGGTCGATCCAAACGGGGTCCGAAACGAACTCAGGGTCTCCTTCGATCATCCGGAAAAGCCGCATAACGCTGAAGACGCCTTTGATGTTGCGGCTTATGGATTCCTCATCTGTCTTTCCCAAGTATCCAGATTCTGTTGTGATGGCGGGTTTCGAATGAAGAATGGCTGTGTTGCCAAGATACTTGGAGTGAGCCATGTCTTTGGGACGAAACTTATCGATGATGATATGCTTTATGCCGAAGGCCAAGACCATGTCTTTGCTGAGCTTATCGATCTTTTCATCGCCGCCAATCATCCAGTAGCAGTAGGGAATCAGAGCTTCGTTGCCGTCTCCGCAGTGCAGGTCAATGATCGCATCACACCTCTTGATCACCTCTTCTTTCAGGACATGGGCAATCCGTTCGGAGATTGATCCCTGGGGATTGCCAGGGAAAACTCGATTTAAATTCTTCCAGTCATAGGGATTGTAGTAGATGATCCTTTTTTGGAAGGCAGGAAGATGGGCGATATGGACCAGGATGAGTGTCCCAGATAAGGATGCGGGATCGATCATTTTTTTTAATCGATAAAGAGCCAAAATCGGTGGATATTCATACCCATGGACACCAGCAACTAGGGCCAAAACCTTACCTCTGGAAACACCGTTGATGACGGTCAAGGGAATATGGGTGCCTAATTCATCCTTCTCATCGACGGATAAAAATCCGGATTTGGACTCACCTGGAGCAATTTTAAGGTCGCCGATCACGAAAGGTTCATTCTCCTGGAGAGCAGTGGAGTTCAGATTAAGGCTGAAGATAAAGAAGAGGGCTATCATCATTTGTACAGGCTTTCTATCGCTTTTTGACATCTTTACCTCCTTTCATTTCTATTCCTGATATTCTATCCTAATGCTCAAGCCAGGTCTATAAACAAAAAGGAACGGTAAGGCTGCTGTTGGGGTCATGCCTTTTCGTCCGAAAGCGCTTTGTTTCTGCCTTAACTCGAGTACAAAACTTTGGGATAAGGCCTGACCCCAGCTCAGCCTTCAAACGGTTTTTTCACTCCACTGTCCTTCGCTGTGTCTGAGGGAATTTCTCACTGGCGAAATCTTGCTTGTCATCGAAACAATCAACATGACTCATAATGTTTTCTGCTTTCATAGAAAATGAAAAGCTTGCGGGAGTAGAAATTTTATTGCTTGCTTTAATTCATAATGTTATAATGCGGCTCGAAAAAGTTACAAATCTCAATTCTCTAGGGAGGTCAAAATGGGAAAAGCACTCGCCATCATCGGAGGATTGATCGCCATGGCCGCAGGCGTTTACCTCGTAATTTTTGTCTGGTGGCGTGAATTCTATGAGCTCGTTTTCGGGTTCATTCCACCCATCCTCTTTTTTGGTGGTCTCATTGCTCTTATTGCTGGAATCAGCAGCATAAGAGACGCCAGGAGAGCTAAAAAGCTCGAAGAAGAAACCAGCAAAGAGGCCGAAGAAGAAAAAACAGAATAAAGACCTCTTTTCATCCTTAGCCATTCAATCGTCAATCTTTTATCCCCATCTCTATCCACTTTCTCGCTTGACAAGGAATCGAAGTATATGGTATTTTGTAATTAAATTACAAATTACAGGAGTTCATACATGAAGAGCAAATCATCAAAACAACAGCCCGAATCTGAGACCAAAGAAAAAAAGCGCCATAGCACCCTGGACGAATTTGGTAATCATGTGGAAAAGTTTGCAACGAGAACGGCCGAGTCTATAAAAAGGGTTATTGATAAGGCCTTGGCATCCAGGAATACGGTCCTGACTATAAGAGTGAATGACGAGTCCAACAAGAAATTAGGCATGCTGGTCGATGCTGGTCTCTTTAAAAGCCGTTCGGAGAGTGCAGCCTTTCTCATCCAGGAGGGGATCAAGAGCCAAGAAGTCCTCTTCTCGAAAATGTCGAGCAAGTTGGAGAAAATAGATAAAATCAGAGAAGAACTCAAAACCATCATCTCCTCTGAAATGGAAGACCTCAAACAGAAAAAATCATAGTGACTGTCTCAGTTGTCAGTTATCAGTCAAGACGGAATTCTTATTCTTAAACTGAGTGGCTGTGTTACATAGAAACTGTATCTGGCCTGTTAGTATCTTCAATTCCGTGATACGAGAACAAATGAAGTATTGAAGATGTAATAATGGCGAGAGACTGTCCGTCTAAGCCGCATAGAGATGGGTGGGGGATTTTCGGTGAACCTGTGCCCGCACAAGCGGGTAACGGATTGAGCTTCGCCTTGAGAGGTCGCATAGA
>CAYFXE010000014.1:40246-67659 GCA_964347035.1 uncultured Eubacteriales bacterium
ACTGAGTGGCTGTGTCTGAGTTACTGTCTCAGTTGTCAGTTATCAGCTGTCAGGGAAGACGGGAATCTTATTCTAAATCTGAAAACTTCGAACCGAAAACTGGCAACTGATAACTGATTCACTTGCCTCTTATTCAAAAGCTATGATAATATTTTTAAGTGCCTAATATTATCCTCATCCTCCTTATTCTTTCCACCACCGTCTCACCCCCCACTGAAGATATAGAGAGGTCATTCCTTCAAAACAATTCCAGAATGCTTTACAAATTGTTTTCTTCTCAAAGCTCAATCACCATCTCTCTTCCTGAACCCATTTCATTTTCTGATCAACTCTCCCATCAACAAGCCTATTTTCTCTGGAAGAATATCTTTTCAACTTACTTAACTTTTGAATTCTATTCCGAAGAAGAATACCCTCTTTCCTCTGAAGAAAATAATCTAATCCTCAAAACCAGGTGGTCGTTCAAGAACAAAAAAACCAATAACCAGTACGTTTTTCATGTCTTCTTCTATTTAACGAAAAGCCTGAACCAGAAAAAAGGAGAACTCCCAAAAACTTCTTGGCAAATTATAGAAATTAAAGCGGAGAAAATTTGAAGATGTCACTCTTCCCCACAAGGAAAAGCCCATTTTTTTATGGTTTTCTCATCAGCCTGCTCCTCTCTGTCCTCCTCATCGGCCTTTTCTCCGTTCTCCCGACTTTGATCTCCTCTAATTATTATCAAAACAGTCTCAAGCATCTTAGAAATCAGGCTGAGGCCATCAAATCCGAATACTCTCGACTGGCCGCAGAACTCAAACAGAAACAAGATATTTTTCTGTCTTCTCCTTTCCCGGAGAAAACAGAGGAGATTTTCGCTTCATTCAAAAAATTTAACCCGGACAAAAAAAAAGAGGGAATAGCCTATACCAACGATCGCGGCGACCTCTTATTGTGGTTGGGCAATGTCATCGATTTGGGGCCTATGATCACTCACCAAGAGAGCATAAAAACAAACGAAGAATTTGGGGCTCCCCTCCTCATCCGAGAGAAAGCCTCTGTCTATCTCGTATCGATCAAAACAGTCAGTCTGGATAAACATCTCGCCTTTTTTAGGCTCTTGGCATTTATTCCCCGATTACAAGCTCCCTATCTTAAGGAATATCATTTTCTGAGTCCTAAGCTTTTGAACAATTGCATCGTAGATTTTAGAGACTTTCAGGAGGATGTCTCAGGCGATGAAATCTTCTTCTCTAGACATAAGGACGAATTCATCGGTCAGCCCAGCCTCCAGGACGAGGTGCAAACGATATTCTTCCCTCTGAGGAATGGAAAAAAGCAAATCGTGGGCACAGTGAGACTCTCCTCTCCTGCTCTCTCGGCAAAAATCTCCTCTTTGAAAGAAAATACTCTCCTCTTTTTCTACCTGGCTCTCGGCCTTTCTCTCCTCTTCCTTCTTCTCCATATTGTGAAAACTCCCTCATTATCCAAAGATCGAAAAGCTTGGACCCTGGCCTTTATTATTCTCATCTTAGCCGGGATCAGAGCTCTCTTCTTCCCTTTCAGCCAACTGGAGAAAATTCAATCTTTGGTTATCTTTTCTCCCAATGTATCGAGTTTTTTGTCTATCTGGAATTTGACAAAGTCTCCTGCCGATATTTTCTTGACCTCATTCTTTCTCTTTCTCATCATCTTGAGCCTCAGAATTTACTCCAAGAACCTTAGGAAGGAGGAAAAAAGAGAACGTTCTCTCCTGTTCACGATAGCGGCTAATGCGGCTTTAGCCTTCGGGGCGATCTGTTTAATCTACATTTTTCAAGGGATACTTTTCCGTCTCGTCTTTCACTCGAACCTTAACCTCCTTCGGTTCTCCTTCTCTCCTCCTTTCCTGCTTATCCATCTTAGCATTATTACTTTCTTTCTCTGCTTCGCTCTGATTATGTTCACCGGAACGCAGATCATACCTCTTTCTGTCCACCGGACGTTCCCTTTTCTTTTTATTTTTCTACTTACTTTCGTTTTTTATTATTATTTCTTCAAGGAGAAAGCCCTCCTTCTGCTGTTCATCCTCCAGGCACTTGTCGTCATTTCACTCTTCCTATCGGCTTACATTCCCAGAATCATCGAGAAGAAGATGGCATTTTTCATATCATTCCTGATCTGCACTCTCTTCATTTATGCCTCTCTCCAATCGTCAACGACCACCCGAAATCGCCTCCTGATCGAGCACTCTCTTCAGAACATCATTAAATCTCAAGAACACTGGGGTCACTTCCTGATCAAAGAATCGATTCCAGAGATAGAAAAAAAGACGGACTCGATCATCTCTTTCCTCGAGAATCGTGAGCCGAAAGACCTGGCCCGCTCTTTATGGGAAGGAACCTTAATCGCCAAATTCAACTGGTATTCCAGTCTAGAATTCTTGAATTCTGAAGGCACGATTCTCTCTCGTTTTTCTTTAAACATTCCCAGCCTTTTTCGTCTCGACTACGACCTTCCCCTAACTCAAGAGTGGACCATCCTTAGTCAGAGTGTGCCCTTCATGGGAAAAGAAAAAGATTTTCTTATCGCATACAAGGATTGGATGAAGGAGACGCAATATTTGGGAAGGATGATTCTCTATCTTTCAACCGATTATGATATGCTCCCCTTCCTGTATTCCGCTAACCCTTATTTTGAGCTTCTTAGAGTATCCTCACTTCCCTCTCTCAATCAATTCGACCTCGGCTTTGCCATTTTCGACCTCAACGCCAAACTCATCTTCAATCCTAACAGAATTTCTTCGGGAATCTCTCCGGCTCTGTTGGAAGATATTCAGACAGCACCGGGCTCCATCTGGACTCGTTTCAAGGCGAAAGAGAAGAAATATGACTGCTTCCACATCAGAAGCAATAACAGAATATATTCCCTCTTCCTCCCTGTTAAAAATCTCTTTGATTACTCTGTGGAATACTTGAAGCTCTTTTTTGTCTATCTTATTTTCTTCTTCCTTCTATTCCTATTCTTGGTCGTCGTCCCTAGGAGAAAAGAATTCCGAAGTCCCCTCTGGTCCTTCTCGAATCGAGTCTACATCTCCTTCTTTGTCGTGGCCATCGTTCCCCTTCTTCTCTTCACCATCTTCACCCGCAATTTCTTCAGTCGAATCTTCACCCAACAATTCACGGAAAAGGCTGAAATTCACGCCAACCTCGCGCAGAATGTGATGAAGGATTACTTCTTTCTCCAGCAGGAAGAACAGCTATCTCCAACCTCACCCCCTGAAAATATCGTCCTCTGGATAAGCTCCACTATCTCCAACGACGTTAATCTCTACCAAGAAGGAAAGCTCATCTCCTCCAGCCGGCGTGAATTTTTCGATGCCGGGCTTCTCTCTGAGCTCATCGACGGAGAAATCTATTACCAAATTCGCTACGAGAACACTCCCTTGTTCACTCAAACTCAAAAGATCGGAGACTACACCTTCCAAACTCTGACCATTCCGTATTTCCTCGGCCAACAGCAGCTTCTTCTCTCCCTCCCCTTTCCGCTGGAACAACAGGAAATTTCAGACGCCACAGCTCGTTTGATCGAATTTCTTTTTCTAACTTCGGTCTTTTTCGTTGCCGTCGTCCTGTTTTTCGCTCAGCGAATCGGGGGGATGATTATCACTCCAATAAAAAAGCTTCTCGGCGGGACGAAAGAAGTCAGCCTGGGCAATCTAGAATTTTCTATCCAGCACAAACCACATGATGAGATGAAGACTCTGATCGATGGATTCAACGCCATGGTCAAAAACTTGAAACAGCATCAACAGGAGCTGGCCGAGATGAGTAAAAAAGTGGTGTGGGCGGAAATGGCCCGCAAAGTGGCTCACGAAATAAAAAATCCGCTGACACCAATCCAGCTCTCGGCCGAACACATCCTGAAGGTGTACAAGGATAAACCTGAAGACCTGGATCGCATACTCAAAGAATCAGCCTCATACATCATCAAAGAAGTCGAAAATTTAAGACAGATCTCGCACGAGTTTTTGGAGGTCTCGAGAGAAACAATCCTCAGAAAAGAGACCATTGACCTCAAAGAAACCATTAAAGAAACTATAGAACCCTACCAGAAAATTCTAACGGAAAGGATCTCCTTTAAAGAAATTTATGAAGGTCAAAACTTTAATCTGGTGGCTGATAAGGCAAAACTAAAAATAGCCTTAAGGAATATTTTGATGAACGCCATTGAGGCCATTAAAAATCGGGGAAAAATTACAGTCAAAGTCACCCAAGTTAAGGGAAGAATGAATATCGAAATCAGTGATACGGGGAAAGGAATAAAGAGACCCGTCTTAAAAAATATTTTTGAACCCTACTTCTCTACCAAAGACGCCGGAACAGGATTGGGTCTGGCCATAACCAAGAAGATCATCGATAGTCATGGAGGCACAATTCGAGCTGAAAGCAGTGAGGACAGGGGGACAAAAATAACGATAAAGCTTCCGTTGAATCAAAAGACTTGACCTTCTCCAACTCTGCCCTGGGTTAGCACTGTGATGCGCTTAGGAATTAAGAGTTGGAATTTATTATCAATTAATCTTAGTACCAGGGAATCATCTGTTATACCAATCAACCTTGGAAGCATAACCTTTCGTTCCCACTTCCCAGTGCGAAAACGGCTGGTGTTTTTCCTCCGTTTATGGAAAAATTACAGAACATGAAAAAAATTCTTGTCTCTTACTTTAGCCTAACAGGAAACACGAAAAAAGTTGCCGAGGCCATATTCGATGCGCTCGAAGAAGAAAAAGACCTCCTGCCGATGGAAGATGTCCAAGAAATAGGAAAATACAGGCTCATCTTCTTTGGCTTTCCGGTCCATTCCCACAGTGTTCCATTCAAAGCAGAGGATTTTCTCAAGAAAATACCCCAGGGGAAAAAAATTGCCCTTTTCTCCACGCACGGTTCTATAACAGGAAGTCATTTATCCCGGGAAGCTCTCGAACATGCGGTCGTTCTGGCTGCGAAGGCCGATGTTTTGGGGACCTTTTCCTGTCGAGGAAAAGTATCCAGTGAAGCTCTGGAGGTTCTGATGAAATCTCCTGAACACAAGTTGTGGGCCGAGATGGCGGCCTCTGCCCACACTCATCCTGATAAAGAGGATCTAAAAGATGCGATAGCTTTCGCCAAATGGGTCATGTCTCTTTATGCTCAAGGCGGAGAGTGAGTTATGTTCTGTGGGAAACACCTTCGATTTCAACTCAGCCTTCTTTCACTTCTTTGATGATCTTATCCGCGACGGAATAAGGGTCCATCTCTCTTTTGTAGATTTTCTCGATGTATTCTTCCCAAACAGAATCTTGAATTCTCTGAACAATCTCCTGGTAAATCTTGTCGCTGATGATATCCCTGAGCATCCAAGAAATCAATTTTTTCTTCCTCATCTCCTGTTGCTGTCTATCCTTATCCGATATTAGCCTAATGACCACGGTGATCAGCCGGTCGACTCCTGTTCCCTCTGTGGCGATGGTTTTTATGACCGGTGTTATGTCGTCTCCTTTGAGACCCATTTCGAGAACAGCCTTGAGCTGTCTATCCACTCTTTCTGTATCAGGAGAATCCGCTTTGTTAAGGACAAAAACATCGGCAATCTCCATGATTCCTGCTTTGAAGATCTGGATCTCATCCCCAGTCCCAGGGAATAGGACGACGAGCACGATGTCCGCCAGCTTGACAACTTCCACTTCATCCTGTCCCACACCCAAGGTCTCGACGAGGATAAAATCCTTGCCCGCAGCTTCCAAGATGGTGATGGCTTCCCCGGTGGTTTTGGCTAATCCCCCCAAATGACCCCGAGTGGCCATGCTTCTGATGAACACATCAGGATCAGTGCTATGCCGCATCATGCGAATCCTATCCCCCAAAATAGCACCTCCGCTGAACGGACTGGAAGGATCCACAGCCACGATCCCGATCTTACGCCCTTCCTTCTTGAGTAAAGGGATCATCTGGTCCACCAGAGTGCTTTTTCCAGAACCAGGAGCCCCAGTAATCCCAACGATAACGGATTGGCCGCTGTAGGGAAAGATTTCCTTCATCATCTTCTTGGCCAGCCGGCCATCGTTTTCGACGAGAGAAATAGCTCTAGCGATGGCTCTGGGATCTCCCTTGATCAATTCTTGCGCAAGACTATCCATGGTTTTCTAAGTCAAATCATACTGGGGATAAGATATCTGAGCACAATCGATCAATACTCGGAGAGGACCTTCTGGGCGATGATCCATCTCTGAATTTCGGATGTCCCCTCCCCGATCGTAGCTAATTTGGAATCCCGGTAGAACTTTTCAACCGGGTAATCCTTGACGAAACCATAACCTCCATAAATCTGGACAGCCATGGAAGAAGCTTTGACCGCCAGTTCACTGGCGAATAACTTGGCCATAGCCGATTCTTTCGGAATCTTCTTTCCCCGATCCTCCAAGAAGGCCGCTTGAAAAGTCAGAAGGCGAGCGGCCTCCAGTTCTGTGAAGCCATCAGCAAGCATCCATTGGATAGCCTGAAAATTGGCTATAGGCTGGTTGAATTGAACTCTTTCCTTGGCGTACTTAAGACTCCACTCCAAAGCACCGGCCGCAATACCCAACGAAAAGCCGGCGATACTGACTCGGCCTCCATCCAAAATAGCCATGGCTTGTCGATACCCTGCTCCTTCCTCGCCGACGAGGTTTTCCGCAGGGACTTTGACCTCTTCGAATATAAGCTCCGAAGTATCCGACGCTCTTATACCCAGCTTATCCTCTTTTTTTCCTGGTCTGAAGCCTTCCATCCCTTTCTCCAGGATGAAGGCTGAAATGCCTTTTCTCCCCTTATCCGGGTCGGTGACAGCCATGACCACAGAAATCTCTGCTAACGTGCCATTGGTGATAAAAATCTTTGTGCCGTTGAGCACCCAATGATCTCCCCTTTTAACAGCTTTCGTCTTTAATGCCGCAGCATCAGATCCTGCTTCTGGTTCAGTCAATCCCCATGCACCCAAGGTTTGACCTGAGGCCAATCGAGTCAAATACTTCTTCTTCTGTTCTTCATTGGCAAACAGATTGAGATGATTAGAACAGAGAGAATTATGGGCAGCCACTGCGAGGCCCACGGAGGGATCGATCTTCGAAATCTCTTCGAGAATAATGACATAGTCAACATTGGAGTAACCCGCTCCCTGGTATTCTGTCGGAATGACGATCCCTAATAAACCCATCTCCGCCAATTTCTTTGTTAATGCCTCTGGCCACTCCCCTTTCTCATCACTCTCTTTGACATAGGGCTGGATTTCTTTTTGGGCAAAATTTCTGATGGAATCCCTTAAAATTTCCTGCTCTTCTGTCAACGAAAAGTCCATCTTTACTCCCTTATGAATTCAGAAAATTATGGATATGAATTAAAGCAGTCATATCTCTCATAGGTCCACGTAACATACTCATTTTCTTAATCATATTACTTTTTACCAGATGAACAATCAAGAAAATTTTTCCCCTCTCTGCCCTTGGAGTTTGACAGGCTATACAAATTCCTCTACATTAAAATTGATGCAAATCATAAAGATTATTCTGTATGGATTCCTGATCTATATGATCTACCTTCTCGTACGATTTTTTCGGACTTTAGGTAGAGTCAAAAAAAAACCACAGGCTCCCAAACAAGCATCTGGAATGATGGTCAAAGATGAAGTGTGCAATACTTATCTCCCTAAAGAAGATGCCATCAGAGAAATCCATCAAGGAAAAGAATATTATTTCTGCTCGAACGTGTGCCAGCAGAAATTCTTAGAACAAAAAAGAATCCATTAACTCTTTCCACCCCCAATATTTTTCTGCTGTATGACTCATTCCAGACATTTTTTGTCTGGAGGATCTTTGGGAATTCTCCTCTGATGAAGTCCAAGAAAAAAGATTACGGACTAAGACTCCAAACATCGATCGTTACAGAGTCTTTGAGGCTAATCTGTTCATGCTCATAACTGGCTGGAACGACATAGGAATCCCCGCCTTTAATGATCATTTCTCTTTTCTCTCCATCCTTCTCGATGATGATCTTCTGTTCTCCCTTGATAATCGTCGTGACTTGCTCGTAGGAATGCTTATGAGGAGGGACTTTCGAGCCCTTCTTATATTCAAATTTTGCCATCAAAACATCTTTTCCGCAAGCCAGAGTTGTGCGGACAACTCCCTCGAAAACATCAACGGAAGGCTGGTTCTCTTTGCTTATTTTAAACATAAGCTATCCTCTCTTTCCTAGAATAAGCTCTTATGTATCCTTGAATCCTCATCAGGCTGAATCTTCGATATCCGATCAATATCCGGCCCATGCTATCTTGAAATCATCAAATTCACCCTTGTATTCTTCCCAGTTGACTTGGACATCCTCGACCTTCGAAAAATGGGGGCCTTCTTCCAGTCTAGCAATAAGGCTTAGTATTTTCTCACGGTCACCTTCCACTAAGACCTCAACACGGCCGTCAAACAAATTTCTGACCCAGCCGGTAAGCCCAAGAGAGGAGGCCCATCTCCGAGTATGATCACGGAAAAACACGCCTTGGACATACCCTTGGACAAAGATGTGTGCCCTGGAATTCATCACAAATCGGTTTCATATTAGCATATCTTAAAACAAACGTAAATCGAGTAGAAAGATGATAAGCCTAATCTTCCGTTTTTCATCGACCTCTGAAAATTATCAATGTTTTGGTATGTCGTCCATACTCCTGCGATACTCTTTCTCCACCTAGTAATTCGTGTTTTTTTCTATTAGAATGAAATGGATTGTAGCAAGGAGTTAGGCTTGGCAAGAAAGATTCTCCTCTCTATTGCTGGCTTTGATCCCACTTCTGGAGCAGGCATCGGCCTTGATCTGAGGGTTTTCCGGGAACTTGATTTCCATGGTATGGCCATCCTCACCTCCCTCACCTCCCAAAATACAGAAGGCGTTATCGAGGTTTACTGCCTTCCCCCAGACTTTCTCTGGAATCAATACCAAGTCCTCTCTGAGGATGTCACGTTTTCTGGAATCAAACTCGGAATGGTCGGCTCAAAAAAAAATGCGAGAATTATAGCAAAAATATTATCCAAACACACCAAAATTCCCAAAGTGCTGGATCCTGTCTTTAAATCGAGTTCAGGAACTTGGCTCATCGAAGAGGATGCGATCCCCGATTATGTAAAGGAGATAAGAGGAAAAGCCACTCTCATCACCCCAAACCTGGAAGAAGCGTCTCTGATCGCCGGCATTAAGGTGAGCAGATTAGACGATATGAGGAAAGCCGCAAAGATCATTTTTGAACAGATCCAGTGTCCTTGCCTTATCAAAGGGGGACACCTACAGGAAGAAATTTCAGATATTCTTTTTGACGGGAAAAAATGCCATGTCTTTGAAAGAAAAAAAATAGCCAGAAAAGTTCATGGAACCGGTTGTTTTCTCTCATCAAGCCTTTTAGCTTACATTGCTAGAGGATTGAGACTTGAACAAGCGGTTCGGCAAGCCATTGAATTAACACACAAAGCTTTAGAATCTTCTGTCAAGCTAGGCCGAGGCCAACACATCATCGATTTCCCCTGATGACAAGGGATCAGACTTCATCTTGAAGGATAAACAGTGAGTATGATTCTGATCAAGACTAATCAAGATAACGAAGCCTGATGCTTTATTCCTTTTTCCCGGCCTCATCCACGGTATACAGGAAATTTTGGAGAAGGATGGGGCCGATGATCTGATTGATCCCGATCAGGGCCAAAACCAGAGCTTTAAGCTCAACTCCCCACGTGGGGAATGCTCTTTCGATGATAATCGCCATCCCCAGGGCCACGCCTGCTTGAGAGATGAAACCAGACCAACTTTTTCTTCGAACCACGGCATCCTCCCCGGCCAGCCTTCCTCCAACATAAGTTCCCGTAAATTTAAGAAAACATCTCCAGATGACGAGGATAAGGGCTAGAAGCCAACTTCTCTTCAGGGCTTGGACATTGATCGAGGCACCAGAAATGGCAAAGAAGACGATAAAAACAGGAAGGGAACTTCTTTCGATTGCCAATATCAGACTTTCTCCGTGAGAAGAGAAATTCTTCACCAAAAATCCTGCCAACAGACAGACAAGGAGGGCATGCAATCCGAAGCTCTCCGAAACCTGATAGCTAAAAAAGGCGACACTGAGGATGAAAATCGTGATTTCCTGACTGATATACTTAAGGTAAAGGATAATTCCCACACCAACAATTCCCCCCAAAAGGAAGGAACCTCCGATCTCCGCCAAAATTTCCATGAGAAAAGAAGTGTCAAAAACTTCAGTCGGGAAGAAGAGAGACTTTGAGATAGAAAGAGAGAAGGCAAAGAGGATGATAACCAGAAAATCTTTAACCACCGCAGTGCTCAACAAAATATCCGTGTATCGTCCCCTGGCGCGGGTCTCGGTGATAACAGCAATCGTGGTCGAGGGAGAGGTAGCTGTAGCCAACGTCCCCAAGAGAAGGGTCAGGGCCAAGATTTCAAGGCTTGATTTATCAGTAAAAAACGGAAAAAAGAGGCGTCCGATAAAGCCGAAAAGGATAAACCCGCCGATGATGGTGATGGTTTGGAAAATGACAAGGGAGGAGATCGCCTTTAGGCTTCCTTTCAATTTACGAAGTTCCATCTCCCCACCTGCTGTGAGGGCGATCAAGCTCAAGGCCAAACCGTCGAGAAGCTTTAAATCTTCGACCTCGCCCACGGTGAGCATTTTGAGAACATAGGGACCGCAGATGATCCCAGCCAGGATAAAGCCCGTGATTTGAGGAAGCTTGAACTTATTCACCCTCTTTCCCAGGAGAAAAGCAAAAATCATGATAAAGCCAAAGGCTAAGGAGGTGCTTTGGGCCGGGTTGGAGAAGGCCTCAGTCCATGGGCTCCTTAGAAAGAGCATGAGCCCAAAAACGATGATGAGGATGACGATATTCATCCTTCAGACTCCAACACATAAAGTGACTGTTTTACGGTCCACGGGCTTATAAACTCCGTTATGACAATCATGATGAGAGCAACGGAAACAAACTCATCTATCAACGGCAGCGCGTACATCAATTCCAGACTGACGGCAAAGGCCACGGCAATCCCTCCAGGAGAAAGAAAGCACAGACCTAAACGTGAAGGAAGGGAAAAAGGGAAACGGAGAAATCCCCCGAAGGGTCTCAACGGAAGAGAAAATCCTAAGGGACGCAGGAAAAGGAGAAGTCCGACGAGGATGGCTGTTCTGTAATCGAAATGGAGCTCCCAGAGGGCTCCGATGAGGATAAGGAAAATAATGTAGAATGGCTTCTCTGAGGCCAAAAAGAGGGGATAGATTTTTTCATGATTCCTGGTCAGGTTGGAGAAGACGATCCCTGAGATCATGCAGACACACAAAGGGGGAAGGTTGAAGTAGAGCGCCGCTCCGGAGGCAAAAAAGACCAAACTCAACAAGATGACAAAGAGATTCTGGTCTGAAATCTTCTTGATGGTCAAAAAATGAAAGACAAAGCCAAGTAAAACGGCAAACAGGATCAAGGAGAGAAACAGGATAAAGCTGTTAACAATAACAATTTTATCCGAAAGGGGAAAGTGCCAGAAAGATGAAATCACAGCCAACCCGATGATCCCCCAGAACCCGCTGACACTGACAAGAAAGCGGGCAAGGTAGAAACAATTCCCCTTTTTGGGGATTCGTGTCGATGCATAATTGAGTAATGTCGGCGAACTCAGGCTGCTTAGAAGACCTAAAGCCACAGCCATGCCATTCAAGATGAACAAGGGTTGAGACGAAAAAAACAACCGGAGAACAAAAGAAAGGGATATACTCACTATGAGAAGGACAAGCAAAAATTGGAGGAAGGAGAGGGTGATAAATTTTCGGGAAAATCGACGAAGATACTTGATTTCAAGCTGGAAGCCGAACAGAAATCCAATCCACCCCAAGCCAAAACTGATGAGAGGGTAAAGCCCCTTCAACACTTCTAAACTGAGAACATTGAGATAATGCCTCCCTAAAAATACACCAAAGAAAATATACAAGAGACCTGACAGGATGAAGTAATACAGGGGATTGAAAACTTTTTTTCTCTTGAAAAGAAAACGAGAGCCGAGGAGAGCAATGAGGATAAGAAGGCCAAAAGCAAAAAAGGCTTTCATGAAATCAAATTTCTGGTTTCAAGCCTTCCACTAAATCGATGGGGATCGTGAACACGATCCCTGTACCCCGTTTATTTAAATCCCCCAATATTTTCTCGAGAAGCTCGATGGCGGGTTTTTCCTTCTCTTCCTTGATCGCGGAGAGGATGGTCTTGTTGTGGGGCTTGGCTCCAGCAAACATGAACCTCAGACCGGCAAAAATCGGAACTTCATCAGATAAGATATGTCCCATTCCCACGCTGTCGATCACCGTGGCCCCTGAGATACCGATCTCGAGATAACCCTCCAGGACTTCTTCGAGTTTTTCTACTTTGTTCAGGATCACGATCAAAAGCTTCATCAAATCTTACCTTCTTCCTCATCAAATACTGTACAGACATCGCTGGGAGACTTGGCTTTTCTTATTTTCTCGACGACTCTTGTCTCTTTGACGAGCCGACATATATGGGCCAACACTTTAAGCTGAAATCCCGGGTTGTCTTTGTTACCCAGGAGGAGGAGGATGACATAGGTCGGCATTTGATCCACAGCTTCAAAATCAACTCCTTTTTTGATGACCGCCAGAGCCAGGAGTGGCTCTTTCACCCTATCCGTTAACGCATGAGGGACAGCAATCCCTTTCTCTAGCCCCGTGCTTCCTAAACTTTCTCTTTTCAAGAGTTCTTCCAGGATGATCTTTTCGTCTGAGATTAAACCTCTCTCTTTGAGGGTATCCACAAATTCCTCAAGAATCTGCTTTTTTTCTCCTGGTTTCAAATCAAGGATGATATGATCTTCTTGTAAGAGTCCACAGATTTTCATGTTTCACTCCTCTCGATCTTCTCTCAAGGATAAAGGTTCAAGCAAGAGAGCACCTTTAGCTCTGGCTTCAATCACATCTTTATTATATAGCATAGGATGATAACGGCCTTCCAGCCAGAGATGGATTTGGTCAGCATAAAATCGACTCAAAAAATGGCCGCTCTCACCGGATGTGATAACGCTGATGGAATTTTCGAAATCGGATAAGTCAATGATCTGTCGATAAGACGGACCATAAGTCACATTATAATAATCTGGAGCGTAAGAGGCTTTAACCGTAAAATAACGGCCATCGACAGCATACGGGCCGCGATTAAAAAATTTCAACACGGGCGACCGGCCCAAGACATGCATGAATGTGATGGAGTAGAGCTGCGTCCAATCCCAGTTTTCAGGAGAACCATAGGTCTCATCTAACTGTAGATAGGCCTTCTCTAAACTCGCTTTGATGACATCCTCCCTCATTTCGACAGGGAGAGTTCCGATATTATCAAACCAAGGGGAACTGGGATTGGACAGGATCCGAAGAAGACCAGCTTTTTTACGCCTGAAGAGAAGATCAAACCTCTTGAAATCTTTTCCGAGTTCGTCTTGAAAAACTTCCTCATGAAAAATATTCATGAACACGCCAAAAAAAGCGGCTCCTTGACTGGATCCCATCTCTCGATCCCATTCCTGGAGAAAGCCAATCGAATCTTTCAGGTTTCCAGAAGCCTCTTCTATCTCTTCAAGCAGCGGAAAGATGACCTCAGCCTTTTTAGAAAAGATGTCGTTTTGAATTCTCATCTGAGTCTCGATAGTGTGGATTTCTTTCTCGAGGATAAGCTCTGTAATTCTTTCCGCCCTGAAGGGAACATCCCAATCGATGCTGACATAATAAGGAAATTCGTCGGGGATAACTTTATTGTTGGCTGTCACGATGTATCCTTCAGCCGGATTATACTGCGTTGGTTTGTCTTTCTCTTCCAGAAATCCCTGCCATTGGCCATCCCCCACCCATCCTGGATAGGGAAATAGAGCCGCCATCGGTGGTCTGAGGGGAATCTTTCCACAGAGATAATAACCGATGTTTCCATGCCTATCGGCATAGACGATGTTATGTGAAGGCGCATCGAACAGACTGACCGCAGCCTTAAACTCATCCCAATTCTGGGCTTTGTTGAGACGGTAAAAGGATTCGAACGTCCTCCCCCCTTCGTATATCGTCCAGCAGAGGGAGATGGGCTTCTGACTCTCGATGATCAAGGGTGAGATCAGAGGACCGCGCTCTGTCCACAGGACCTCCATCGTTTCAGGGTTTTCATTCCCTCTGACTTTGATCTTCTGTTCTTCTCTCAGGAGAGGTATCCATTCGCCTCTGTCTAAGTACATGTCCCCGGAAGCGTTCAACTTCTCTATGAAGAGGTCCTGGGCATCGACCGTAGAATAGGTTAATCCCCAAGCAATCGTGTCGTTATGGCCTATGATAACAACAGGGATTCCAGGAATAGAAACCCCGATCACATTCAACGTGGGGCAGCTCAGATGGATTTCATGGAAGATAGAAGGAAGAGAGATATCCAGATGGGGGTCATTGGCCAGCAAGGGTTTTTTGGATGCAGTTCTGTCCCCCGCTATAACCCAATCGTTGCTCCCAGGAGCTCCGGGAAGACTCAGCTTCTCAGAGAGAGAGAGCTCGCCGATTTCGTGTGTTGGGGCCAGAACTTCTTTTTCTAAAACCTGAAGAGCCTTTTGAGCTCCAAACTGTTCGATTAACTTCGCTCTGAATACTTCGTACTGGTACTCCAAACACATGAACAAAGCCATAACTTCTTTAATGATGAGGGAATCCAACAGCCGCCATGGTTCAGGCCGATAGCGGAGAATCAAGAATTCAGGCGGCCAGTTGAATTTTCGCGAATCAAGCCAGGAATTCACTCCACGCATGTAAGCTCGGAGCAGATCTCGGAACTCATCAGAAAGCAGCTTATCGTCCTCGAGAACCGCCTTTTCCAAACCAAAATTTCTGATGATTTTATCCTTCTCCAGAACCTCCTTGCCGAATATTTCCGAGAGCCGGCCAAATCCGACTCTTCTGTGGAAATCCATTTGCCACATCCTGTCTTGGGCATGCACATACCCCCAGGCAAAAAACAGATCCTTCTCGTTTTGAGCAAAGACATGAGGAATGCCCCAAGGATCTCTAAAAATTTCAACAGCGGAATTCAGGCCTTTAAACGAAGCTGTTCCTTCTATTTTCGGAACAGAATGACGGAAGTAGGCCCAGAAGAAAAAGAGAACGCTGAGAATCAGGGATACAAGCGAAAGAGCAACGACGAGAAAAACTCTTTTCATCGAACTTCGGAGTTCTCAGGGTTGCTTTCTCCAACGCCGATGATCTCGTCGGCTCGCTTTATGATATTTTCGGAGAATTCAAGGCTTTGCTTCTTGGCCGCATCCAGATTAAGATACAATCGCAATTTATCCATGTATTGAATCGGAATATCTCCCGGACTATCTCCATTCTTGACCCTGATCGCGATAATGGCGGCCTTATAACCCATATCAAAGAAATCCCAACCTAAAGCTGCACAGGCCCCATGATGAGTGGAGAGGATGAAGCCACCGAAGAGAGGAATGGCATTTTCTTCCGCAACCCGGCCTACAGCATCGAAAGAAGCATTGATGGTATTGTCAGATATTTGATAAAACGCATCGATTTTTCTGTTGATAAGCGACTGGGCAGAAAGCAGAACTTCGCTTTTGTTGACTATCGGTATGGCGACAATTTCCAGGCCGAGGTCCTGGGCTGCTTCTCTCGCTAAATCTAAATAAAAGGTGGAATTGACTTCTGAAGGGGTCCACAGAGTCCCTATTCTTTTCGCATCGGGGAGAACTTCTTTGAGGAAGATCAGGCTTTCCCTAATCGGTCCTTTCGAGGAAACTCCGGAGACATTCGGCCGATGATCTTCGGCTGAATTTCCTGCTCCGGCAAGGAAAGGATTCGCCACCGAAGAAAAAACGATGGGAATCTCGCGTGTTGCGTGGAGGGCAGCCTGGAGACTCGGAGTCGAAAACGCGACGATCATATCCACCTTCTTCTTGACAAATTCCCGAGCGATACGCTGCACTTCAGGTATGTCTCCCATCCCATTCCTGATGATAAGACGGATATTCACACCATCGATCAACCCATTATCCTCCAATGCTCGGAGAAATCCCTTCCGAACCTCATTCAACGTGGGGGCATCATCGACTTGAAAGATCCCGATGGTGTAAAGATCATCCTGAGGTTTTTTGCAACAAGGAAAGAGAATAAGGTAAAGAACAAGGAGAGCGGCGAATTTACGCATGAGTAATTTCCTGAATTTATCTTAAACATCATAATCAAAAAACATCTCAGCCGCAATCTTTTTTTCTTCAAGGAGACGTTCCCGTTGGAAATTTAACGGCGTTCGTTTAAAATAAATCCTGATGAACCGCTATTATATCGGGACAGCTGGCTGGAGCTACAAAGACTGGGAAGGTATTGTCTATCCTGAGAGAAAAGAGCGCGGTTTTCATCCTTTGATATTCCTCGCCAAGTATATCAATATCGTCGAAATCAACAGCACCTTCTACAGATCTCCTCCAATGGCCATGTCTCTTTCCTGGATTAAAAAAGTGGAAAGGCATCCTGATTTTCTTTTTTCTGTTAAGCTTCATCAAATCTTCACCCATAAGAGAGACGATTTCACCACAAAGGACGTGGACGATTTCAAGTTTGGCATCGAACCTTTGAGAGCTAAGCACAAGCTGGCGGCGATTCTCATCCAATTCCCCTGGTCATTCATCGGAACATCTGCCAATACCGATTATCTGATCAACCTGTTCGAGTCATTCTCGGACTATCCCTTGGCTTTAGAGATTAGACATTCTTCCTGGAACACCCCTCAATTCTACACACTCCTTTCCGATTATCACATCGGCTTCTGCAATATCGATCAACCCCTCTTCCAGAATTCCATCCCCCCCACTGCTATCTGTACCAACCCTCAATTTTCCTACGTCCGACTCCACGGCCGCAATTACAAGAATTGGTTCAAAGAGGATGCAGGTCGAGATGCCAGGTATGACTACCTCTATACAAAAAATGAACTCGACGAATGGATCCAAAGGATCAAAGAATTAGGAAAGAAAAGTGACAAAGTCTACGTCATCACCAATAATCACTATCAGGGTCAGGCTCTCGCCAATGCTCTCCAGATCAAGAATAAGATCACAGGAAAAAAATTGGATATCCCTCATGACCTTATTAAAAAATATCCACTTCTTCAGGAAATCATAGATAAAATAAAAAGCGGACAGCTCGATCTTTTTGGTGAGGACAAAGGCTAGCTAGCTTTCAGGTAAAGTGATGTGGTGGGAAAATAATTTTCTTGAGTGCGAAGAGGGGAAACTGTATGTCGGGAAGAAGGAGGTCTCAAGATTAGCCGACAAGTATGGAACGCCTCTTTTCGTCTATAGCCAAACTCAGATCTTGACCAATTTCCAAAAGCTCCTTCAGGCCTTCTGTTCCCATTCGTCCTTAGACATCAGAATTCACTATGCGATGAAGGCCA
Organism: uncultured Eubacteriales bacterium; assembly: GCA_964347035.1. Taxonomy (GTDB): domain Bacteria; phylum Acidobacteriota; class Aminicenantia; order Aminicenantales; family Aminicenantaceae; genus CAYFXE01. Next base: position 57,750 of record CAYFXE010000014.1, read on the forward strand.
ATCCCAACCAAAACATACTAAAAATACTCAAAGAGGCTGGAGCCTGGATTGATGCGGTTTCTCCTGGGGAAGTATCGCGGGCTCTTAACTTAGGATTCAAAGGTGGTCAAATTCTTTTTACCGGAACTTCTGTTAGCACTATGGACCTCCAATCAGTTTTTGAACACGAACAAGTAATTATCAATATAGATGCCGAAGAGCAACTAGAGCTGATGAAGGAGACTAGAGATAAGCAGTTTCCAGGAAAAAAGTTCAAAGTTTCTATCCGTTGGAACCCGGGCATTGGCTCAGGTTTTAATCCTAAGGTCGTCACAGCAGGAGAAAGAGCCCCGGATGACACTCCGATCAAGTTTGGAGTTGAGGAAAAGAAGGTCATCCCTGTCTTCAAAAAAGCCGTGGATTATGGATTTATCCCTCTCGGCCTCCACCAGCATCTCGGCTCTGGATGGATTAAAGAAGATTATGAGGAAGTCCGACACGCTGTGGATAAAATGATCGAAAAGGCTGTGGCACTACAAGATGAGGGATTCAGCCTCGAGTTCCTGGACTTCGGTGGTGGGTTTGGCCCGAGATATTCCGAAGATCAGGAAGTTTTTCCTCTTGAAAAATATGCCGAGCATATCTGTCGAAAGATATCCCAATCCAAGATCAATATAAAAGCCATTGCCTTAGAGCCTGGAAAATATCTAGTCGGAGATGCAGGGGTTCTGCTTCTCAGCGTGGAGTACTTAAAAGAGAGTTATGGAAACCTTTTCGCTTCTGTTAACGCGGGAACGTTCAACACCGTTCCCCGACTGGCTATTTACACCCAAGCCCAACACCCAATCATCAACTGTTCGAACCTGAAGACTGAGGAGAGAGTAAGAATAACCGTGGCCGGGAATCTCTGCGAAACTGGAGATGTCTTCGGTAAAGAGATTCTCTTACCACCTACCAAAAGGGGCGATATACTCGCCATCCTCTGTGCTGGAGCCTATTGCCGCAGTATGGCCTCCACTTTTAACCTGAGAGATATCCCGAAGGAAATTATAGTCTAAGAGATAAAGACACCTATTTTCACTTGAACAGGTTGAGTAAGGCGGAGTCTCGGTATGAAGACGTTTTGGGATTATCCCTGCTGAACCGGGAGTTCTTTATTTTTATATCAGACCAAGCAGAATTCTGATAGAAGCTGGAGAATCAACCAGCGTATGGCAGATAACCGGACTTAGAGTGTTCTCTGTTTTAACGTAGCTTAGAGAAACAATGAGACCGGCAAGAAACGTCAGGATAATCATCAGGCTTCCCTCCAGCCACCCTTTACTCCAGTAGCTGTAGTGCCAGAGAGCGAAGAGAATATTCCCGAGGATAAGGGCTGCTGGCCACTTCCATTTTTTTGCCAACCTGTCCAACAGAAAACCGATAAAGATGATTACTTCAATGATTCCTTCGTAGACGATATAGAGATATTCAATCAAGCGCTCGTAAAAAGGTCTAATCTCTCCATGAGAAATTGCTCCCGAAGCTTGGATGATGTTTTCTGTAAGAGGCTTAACAATGAGAAACTGGTAACCCATCAAGACAATTCCAGCGATCCCAAAGAATACAAAAGCCCAGAGGATGTTTTATCCGAGCCTCTGGAAGGCAAAATTAAAACCAGTAAAAAAGGTCTTTTTCTCATAGTTCAGCACAAAGAGATATGTGATAAAGAACATGAGAGCCATCCTAATAGTCGGGAGAATCCATTTGTTGATACTCCGGAAATCATACAATCGGTTTATCCATGGAAGGAAATAATCAACAAGAAGCCATGAAACGTAAACGAGGAAAACAAGAATGATATGTGATGTCCTGATTCTTCCTTCCATAAGCCTTCTTTTTACTCCTATATCAAATAATCACATTTTGATGGTGTACAGGATGCATTGTTTCACTATTTCCACCTCCACAAAATCAATATCTTTTCCACGGCAGCACCCCTGGATTCAGAGTGGGTCTCAACCAGGTTCCTCGGCAGTGATTAAATAAATAAAAGAGCAAAGAGTATTAATAAAACAACAATAAGAAATATCTTCATCATTTTACCCTCCTGACTTCACTTCTTCTTGAAATTCCTATCATTCATTTATTATGTTATCAGCAAATTTCATGCCTCAATGACAGTTCCCTCTTTTGATTCAAACTTATCAAGGCAGTCCTATTTTAAATCTGTAAAATTTCTTTACGACTTCTTTCTCAAATATTTTCTAATTACCCAGTCGCTGGTGGCAAGAGCCAATTTCTGGTAAAAATCAACCCCCCAATTTCATATCAAAGCAGAGAATTTGCCACTTCAACCATATGTTCAAAGGCATTCATTCCCTCGGCAGCAAGTCCAACGTGAGCCGTTTTTCCTCGTATCGCAATTTGACAGGTAAAGGCTCTTTTGTTGGCATTCCAGACAACTCCACTGGCCGGCTCAGGCATCAGCATTCCAAACCGAACTGAGGCAAGAGCCCTGATTCGATGAGTTAGTGTGTTCCTAGTCTTCCGCCTGTTTCCTCATCAGGAACAAAGGAAAAGACGACCCTTCCTTTAAGCCTCACGTCGAGTTCCTTTATGGTGAGGAGAGTAAAATGGAAAAACGTGGTATAGAAGCCTGTCCCGTAACCAAGTGCTCGGGCTGCAATCATCAGGTAGCCTGCTGCCAGAGTTCCATCGTAAAGGATATAGTCCGGATTCTCAACTTCGGAATCAACGAGCACAGCGACATAAACCGGAGCAGAAAGGGCGTTTTCCAAGGTCTTTTTGACAACACCCTTAACCCGGGCAAATTCTTCCTCTGAGGGAAATTTCTTCTGTTGATATATCTCCAGATACCACGAAGAAGCAGCCTCTTTTAAACGATCGAGCCTTTTCCTGTCCTGAACAACGAGAAACTTCCACGGCTGCTGGTTTCCGGCTGTGGGAGCAAAGTGGGCTGCTTCGAGAATTTTCATGATATGCTCCATCGGTACAGGATCTGACTTAAATTTACGTACCGTGCGCCTGTCTCTTATGACATTTAAGACGTGCGTCTGCTCTTGCGTATATTTAATCTCAGATTCGGGATGAGAAAGATAATGGCTGATTGGCGTACAAACGTCTGCGACGACTTTCCACATCTCGTCTTCTCTATGGAATATCAAGGTGAAATAGGAGTCGAGGGAATACGTTTCTCCACTGGCTATCTTTTGCCGGTAATAGAATAGCGCTGTCCTGTATCCATAATCCTTCCCCTCATGAACCTCCAGAAGTTTAACTGGCATTTCCCAGTCTTTATCCAGAAACCAATCCTGATGAAACTTATAGTATTCTCTTCGAGAATCGATGAGCTCTCCTCGGCTTGTCAAAAAGAAAAATTTCTCCTGATCTGTCACCGTGGTGAATAGGGTTTCTAAATCAGATTCCTGAATGGCTCGCACATAAATCCCGAATGTCTCTTTTAAAGATAATCCAGGACGATTCCGATTCGTGGAGTAAAGCGAACCTGGGCTAAAAACAAGGATCATGAATATGGCCATCCATAAGGAGTATTTTTGTCGTCTAATCATCTTAACCTCCTTTTCCCGATTACCAAGATTTTGGATGCTATGAATACCTTCTCTGTAACGTCCCCTCTTTTTCATTTCGCAATGACAGCAGATGGAATTTGAAGTGAGCTATGAACTATATAACTCATCCTCAAAAAGAAATTTCCTGCCGATTATTTTCTCTTGAATCGATTCAAGAAGGCATACTCATCGAATGATTTTCTCGGTGGCCTCTGTTTCTCCAAGGCCACTTGTTTTTCTGATAGTATCGGGCTCAGCTTATCCGCATGCCTGCCGACGATAATCAGGGTGATCACCTTATACTCCTCTGGAATCCCGAGGATTTCCCTTGTCTTTTTGGGACTGAATCCAGCAATTGGATGAGCCACCAACCCGAGCTCAGTGGCTCTAAGGATAAGAAAAGCTGTGGCCAAACCACAGTCGAACTGATGATACTCCCTGTCTTTGATGAGGCAGTCGTCCTCTTTCCGACTGAAAACGGCGATAATCATCGAAGCGGCTTGGGCCCATTCATTTCCCTTGGAGAGAGCTTCGTGCATGTTCTTCAACGATCCGGATTCGCAGACGAACACAAACCGAGTGGGCTGATTATTGAAACACGAAGGCGCCAACTGCGCACTCTGGGCTAAATCCTTGATTAGCTCTATTGTGATCTCCTCATGCTCTAAAGACCGGTAGGCCCTTCTCTCATGAATGGCTTGGATGACATCCATTTATGTCTCCTTTCATCTCAAACGAAGAAATATTACTTTTTAATAAATCGAAGATAGCCTCCAATTCAAGAAGATGAGGAAATTTTAATGCGTCTTCCCGAAAGACTTATTTTTTTTCGTCTGACAACCTCGGGCAGAATTTCTTCACCTCGATCGTTTTTAAGTCTAAGAGCATCATGAGGACACTGGACGATGCAAGCCCCACAACCGATACACTGCGAAGCACCAGGCATCGTGGCTCTATGGCTCTCTTTTTTCATTTCAAAACAGGCCCTCGGACAAACCTCTTCACAAACACCAGCTCCTTGACACTTTTTGAGATCAAGAGTCACTCTAAATAAACTCTCCTTGCTGTAAGGACTTTTGTAAAAAGGACTGGTTCCCTTCAGCTCCAGACTGAGCATGACCACAGCCACAAAGGAGATAAGTCCCCAGCGGACAATAAAATTCCAATCGATTCGGGCAAGAAAAAGGCTGTACCCAAAAAGAACAAGAAGGATCATGCTCCAAAGGATCATCTGGAATCCACCTAGACCAAAAGTCAGATGAAAGAATCCGATTCGTTTTCCTTCTGAACGGAGGAGAGGGCTGTAGATTGGGAAAGAGATAAATATCAGGAGCCCTAATCCCCATATCAAAATTACTGTAGAGATGAGTCCCTCACGCCAGAAGAAAAAGAGAGCCAGAACCACAATGATGGATACCGGAAAAGCCCAGGCAACTCCCATCTCTAACCGTTGGCCAACAGGGAATTTCACTTGTCCCATTATCTGAGTCTTCTTCATACCAGATTCAATGTAGAGAGGAATATCTTTAGCATAAACAGGGCCCCAGGCGATCTGCCAACCGGTTTTTTCCGTGATGACTTTAGCTTCGATGCCGCAAGCAGCCAATTGAGGGAGGATGACAATCTTGCTCTCAACAAGTTTCTCGATACCACTCGTCTTTATCACAGAAACGACATCATGATTGGTGAAGTGCCCTCCCGCAGAGGCACACCAGACATTGATGCCGTGGCTGTCGGCGATAAGCAGATAGGCGTCCATGCCGTCGAGGGCGCGCTTCACCCTTTGAACGGTCAGGTGATAATTACAGGTGAGAAAGACAGGCGAATCTTTCCCCGGGTTCCCGACTCTCACCAAACCAGTCTTACATGGAAAGGGCAGAAGCCTCAGAATCGTTTCACCAATGGTAGTGAGTAAAAACATAAGAGTTTTCATCGCCCCTGCTCTACAGGTTTTCTGGCCACCAGTTCAAGAAAATTCTCCCCTCGGTTCAGCCTTCGAGAGACGATACCCAATCCTGAATCTTTTACTCTATCGGGAAATCGCTCTAGAGCCTTTGTCCTTGATCCTGCAAATAGAAAAACAACGATAGATAAAAAGAATCGGATGACTTGATGTGCAAATTTTTTAAAAATCTTTTCTGGCTGCACCTCATCGGCAACGAGCAACAGGCCACCTGGAATCAGGATTCTTCCGATTTCCCTTAGAGCGAATTGAATCTCATCCTCACTCAGCTCCGAAAAGCAAAGCCCACTCATGACAACGTCGTAACATTCATCCTTCTCTATTTCTAATTCTGCTACTCCCATCTCATGAAATTCAATGTTTTGAGAGACGTTGGCTTTTTCAACCCGGGTCCGCGCTACATCTAACATCCGAGGATTGACATCGATTCCCTTCACTCGAGCCGCCCTTGCGGCAGCGCGAAGGGTTAAGGCTCCGGTTCCACATCCGATGTCAAGAACGCGGTCTCCATTTTTGATATGAGCGGTCAAGCGATCGTAAGCGCCGCTGATTTTGCCTAGTGTGAGAAGACGAATTCCCCAATCATATCTTTTGGGCAGGAATTCAAGGAGTTTCATCAAAATGTAAATGCTCACTCGGAAATCCTCAGGAAATTCCCAAAAATGATCCTAAAACATTTATATGAGCCTAAGAATTTATTGTCAATAAATTAAAAAGGCCGAATAAATACAAAGATTTAAACTTGTTTCAATAAAAACAATTTGGATTTGCCAGGACTCCAATTTATTGACAATGAATCTTTTTTTTGATATTCAATAAACAAACTGAATATGGTATCAGAAAGCTTGAAGGAAGCATATAACAATCAGGGCTAGGTTAAGTTCCCTCTCTGAATTATGACATATTTATTAGGGAATGCAATCTATTATCAAATGCTTCTGCCTAGAAGGAGGTTGACATGAAAATCGCTCTAAAAACTAGACTACAGATAAGCACGGTATTTACCATTTTCTTACTGATTGTCTTTATGCCGCCAGGCGCAAGGGGAGACTATTACAATTATGTCGAGATTTTCAGCCCAGCCATGGTTGGACAGGAAGATCATCCCGAACGCATCACCAGCGCTGCTGTTCCAGGATCGATGGAACTCATAAACATCGCCTTGGGAGCGGTGACTTCTCCCGCAGAAAAATTCAAACATGTCCGCCTGAGCTTTCGGCAGGGCGCTTTGAGCCTTAGTGTCCATCGATACGATATGGTGTGGGCCGACGACGGCTCCCTGGCCTGGTATGGCCGCATTGAGGAGGACGGAGGTTCTGTGTTGTTTTCGGTCTTCGAGGATGCGGTATTCGGTCTAATCGAGAGCGTATTGGGAGTATACAAGATTGAACCTGCAGGGAACGGCTCTTATTGGATATACGAAGTCGACTTCTCGAAAGCAGATAAGTTTGATGCTGGCGGGATTGTGCCACCTGTGCCGTACGAGATTTTTGGGGTAGAGGAAGATGAAGAGGCAGAGGTGGCAGCGAAGACGACTGTCACGATACTCGTTATTTACACAAATGGTTTCAAGGCCGCCTATCCAGGAGCTCAACTGAACGCCCAGATCAATTTCCTGATTGGGGTAACGAACACAAGCTACAACAACAGTAAGGTGAAACTTCAACTGAAAGTGGTAAGAAAGAAGAAGAGGAGGTACACCGACGAAGGAACCCTCCTAACCCCTCTTAACGACCTGACCGACGGTAAAGGTGTATTCAAGAAAGTCAATAACTGGCGTAACAAATTCAAAGCCGACGTCGTAACCTTACTGCGCGTAAAAAAGCCGAGCAACAACGGCTTTTGCGGCTTGGCCTGGACTATGACAGTTCTCAGCGCGGGATTCGCCCCCTTTGCCTATTCTGTTGTTCAAGTCGGCCGATACACAGAAGACGGTTGGACATATTTTTGCTATGATAGTACTCTGGCCCATGAGATCGGCCATAACATGGGCAGCAACCACAACAAGGGGGATATCGGTGTTTTTCCGTATTCCCTCGGACACAGATTCGTCCCCGGACAGTACATGACATTAATGTCATATGCAGCCAATGGCGAACAAGCGGTGAATTATTGGAGTAATCCCAAAGTCGATTATCTGGGTCACAAGACCGGGACACCGAAGCTTAACAACGGAAAGTCGTTGAAAAAGGTCAAGAAGACAGTTGCCAAATGGCGCCAATAATTGATAAAAGGGACAGGCAACTTTTTCAGTAAGGTTTGAGGAAGAGGCAGTTGAAGATCTTCGGCCGGCCGTTGCCGTCGCTGCGGACCTCTCCCCTTAAATAACAGGCCGGCGGTGAACCGAAGGTCAGACACTTCCTCTCTCCCACGCCTTCCAGAAGCCCGGTCTCATCCTCGAACAGGAAGAAATACTTCTGCCCCTGGGCCACCTTCTTCAGCCGCGCATCCACCACTCTAACCACAAATATGAAATTCCAGGTATAGGTTGACATATTTAAGATTGGAAACAGACCAGGATCAGGAGAAATGGATTTATGACAAAAACAGAAACAGACGTAAAACAGAAGCAGTGTGTCTTCAAGCAGGCTCTATAAAACATAATTGTGGTTAGGATATGCAGATAATTCGCCTTATTTAGTCTGCAAATAAGTTAATCCTGACATATGTGAAGGATTTAATTTTTATCATTTGATAGAAAATATTCTCTGTGATATAAGCTTTGTGAAGGATGATTAAAGAATAATCAGGAGAAAATTAAGAAAATGAGAATATTGTTGATTTCACCATGTAAAGACTCAAAGTCGAAGACTCCTAAACCATACATGATGCCTCAATTATCTTTGCACTTACTAGCAGGCCTAACACCTCCTGAACATGAAGTGAACATAGTTGAAGAGGAGATTGAGGATATAAATCTCGATGCAGAATGCGATCTGGTGGGAATAAGTTGTATGACTTCAAATGCTCCCAGAGCATATTACTTAGCTCAGGAATTTAGGAAAAGAGGGAAAAAAGTAGTTCTTGGAGGTGTCCATCCTACGATTCTTCCTGAAGAGGCTCTTTCCTATGCTGACGCCGTTGTTGTCGGGGAGGCTGAAGACGTTTGGGAACTTTTAATTGAAGATTTTCAGAAAGACAGACTGCAAAGAAAATATAACCATTCTCAACCTGCTCTGGACAGATATATTTATTTGAAATTTAGAAAATTAACTAAGAAAAGGCTGTTTAATGTTCTGCCAATAATGACGACACGCGGATGTCCTTATAATTGTGAGTTTTGCTGTGTTTCTGATATTTATGGAAAAAAAATCCGGCATATCCCTGTCTACAATGTGGTTCGTGATATAGAAGAATCACAGGGGAAAATATATATATTCTTAGATGATAATATTATTGGACATGCTCAATATGCCAAAGCACTCTTCAAAGCAATAAAGCCTTTAAATATCAAGTGGATCGGACAGGCTTCAATTTCATTTGTTCACGATGCTGAATTGATGAAACTTGCAGCTGAAAGCGGATGTGGGGCTCTTTTCTTTGGGATTGAAACCGTATCAGAGACGCAATTAAAAAGAATGCAAAAATCTATAAAAGAACTTGTAAAAGTAGAAGACGCTATAAAAAGGGTTAAAGACCTGGGCATACATTTTCATGCCTCTATGATATTCGGTTTCGATGACGACACAAAAGATGTATTCCCGCAAACGTTGGAATTCCTGCAAAGAAATAATATCAGCACAGTTTCCTTTAATATTTTAACCCCGTATCCCGGCACCAGGGTATATGAACAATTTAAAAAAGAAGGCCGGCTTCTTACTACTAACTGGAAATATTATGATCATGCCACTGTTGTTTTCAAACCAAAGCATATGACTCCTTATGAACTTCAAGAGAGACAAATCTGGATAAAAAAGGAATTTTCAAAAATTTCATCTATATTAAAAAGATTTCCACAAAATATATCTCATCCTCTTCTATATCTAGCCATGAACTTCGCAACTAGAAAAAATGTTAAATTAGATTATAATAAATTATCCTGGCTGGAGTCAGAGATATTCGAACCAAAGTAAAATATGCCAGAATCTAATTAACCAACTATCTAATTTTATGCATTCAGACCTTATTTAATCAGAGAAAAAGTAGAAACCTCTAAGTAGCCCAAAATTGCCATTAGCCTCTTCAAAAAACCTGTTTATAGTTTTTGATCATTTTCTAGCTATAAATAGGTGAATACAAGAAAGCCATAAAATATCATCAGATAGCGCTTGATTTTCATAGGAAAATAGGAAGTCCAAGAGGTGAAGCTATAGATTTAGATAATCTAGGAATTGTTTATTATGCCCTTGGAGAATACAAGAAGGCATTAGAACATCATCAGATGGCGCTTGAGATT
>CAYFXE010000015.1:0-2024 GCA_964347035.1 uncultured Eubacteriales bacterium
CCCCGACCTCTTGACTGCCAGTCAAGCACTCTCCCAACTGAGCTACAGCCCCACCGGGATTCTCAATATTACAGGAAGAAAACATCTCAGTCAAGACGATAGCGCTTCCTAATCCAAAAAAATGGATTTCATCAATAAAGCTCAAGATTTCATAAAGAGGAAATCTCTAGAAAATCCATCAAAAAAGCAAATAAAAGAATTCCTCTAAGTTTTCTAACCTTAGTTTGAATAGATGAACTGGACAACGAGTATAACTATAATGGATTGTGTAAGATGTGGAATCACAGAAATATAAAGAGTTTTGTTACAAATTGGACAAAATTATGTTAAAATATTTTACAGAAGGACAAAATTATGCCAAGAGCGAAAAAACCAAGTAAATCATACAGAAACGTTCTTTTCTGGATCGCTGCTGGGGTAGTCATCATCATCCTCTGGAGCCTCCTACAATCTCCCGGTGCCGTGAAAAAAGAGATCAATTTCAGCGAATTCATGTCCGAGGTAGAAAGCAACAACGTGAGCGAAATCCAGATCGCCGGCAACCAGATTAAGGGAAAATACACCGACGGAACCCCCTTCAAGACAGTTGCTCCCACCCAATTCGATGATCTGGTCAAGATTCTCCGCGAGCATAATGTGAACATCAAGGTGAAGGACACCTCTCGAAGCCCCTGGTTTTCCTATCTCTTCACCTGGTTTCCGATCCTCATCCTTATCCTCTTCTGGATTTTCTTCATGCGTCAAATGCAGGCAGGAGGGAACAAGGCCCTGTCTTTCGGTAAGAGCCGGGCAAAGCTTTTCTCAGGTCTGCAGAAGAAGGTCACTTTTAAAGACGTGGCCGGCGTGGAAGAAGCCAAGGAAGAACTTCAAGAAATCATAGGATTTTTGAAAGACCCGCAAAAATTCCAAAAATTGGGAGGCCGGATTCCAAAAGGCGTTCTTTTAGTGGGTGCCCCAGGGACAGGAAAGACCCTTCTTGCCCGGGCTGTAGCTGGTGAGGCCGATGTCCCTTTCTTCTCAATCAGTGGTTCTGACTTTGTGGAAATGTTCGTAGGTGTTGGTGCATCCCGGGTTCGAGACCTGTTCGACCAAGGGAAAAAACATGCTCCATGCCTTATTTTCATCGACGAGATCGATGCTGTCGGCAGAAGCCGTGGCGCTGGGCTGGGCGGAGGCCATGATGAGCGAGAGCAGACCCTAAACCAGCTTCTAGTGGAAATGGACGGATTCGACTCAAACGAAGGTATTATCCTCATCGCAGCCACGAACAGGCCAGATATCCTCGACGGGGCCCTTCTCCGGCCGGGACGGTTTGACCGCCGGATTGTGGTCAATATGCCCGATGTCAAAGGCCGTGAGGATATCCTCAAAGTCCATGTCCGAAAAATTCCACTGGCTAAGGATGTGGAATTAAAGGTCATCGCTCGTTCCACTCCAGGATTTTCTGGAGCAGATTTGGCAAACCTCGTCAACGAGGCTGCCCTTCTCGCCGCTCGCAAAAGCCTGGATAAAGTCACGATGCAAGATTTTGAAAACTCCAAAGACAAAGTCCTGATGGGTGTAGAGAGAAAGAGCATGATCATCAGTGAAGAGGAGAAGCGAAGCACGGCCTTCCACGAAGCAGGACATGCTCTGATTGCCGCTCTCATTCCCGAGGCTGATCCCATCCATAAAGTCACGATTATTCCCAGAGGACTGGCTTTAGGCCTAACCCAACAATTGCCCCTAGATGATCGTTATACATACTCTAAAACCTATCTGGAAGCTCAACTCTCCGTTCTCCTGGCTGGAAGAGTCGCTGAAAAACTATTCCTCAAGAAGACTACCACCGGAGCGGCTAATGATTTCGAGAAGGCCACAGAGATTGCCCGGAAAATGGTTTGCCAATGGGGTATGTCAGATCTAGGCCCATTGACGTTTGGCGAACGGGATGATCTTGTCTTCCTCGGTAAGGACTTGGCCATGCACAAGAACTTCAGCGAGAAAACATCAGAGATGATAGATGCAGAAGTAAAAAAAATAAT
>CAYFXE010000015.1:2034-55390 GCA_964347035.1 uncultured Eubacteriales bacterium
CTTCGATAGAGCCCAAGAGATTTTAGAAAAGAACAAAGATAAGCTGAAAAAACTGGCCGAGCTTCTCCTCGAGAAAGAGGTCTTGTCCTCGGAGGAGATAGAAGCCATTGTCAAAGGGAAAAAGTTTCAATATAAACCCAAACCCAAAGAAGCAGAAAAGAAAAAAGAACCCAAAGGGGTTCGTCCCATAAAAGAACCAAAGCTCGTAAAAGCATAAAGGTGAGAAAAGAGTATACCCTCCAGATAAATGATAGACAATTTCTCTTAGGCTCTCGAACTTGGCTTATGGGAGTCATCAACGTTACCCCTGATTCTTTCTCAGATGGGGGGATTTATTTCAAACCAGAAAAAGCTGTTGAGCGAGGTTTAGAACTTGCTTCCGAGGGAGCAGATATCATCGATATCGGAGGTGAAAGCACTCGACCCGGCGCCGACCCTATTCCAAAGGAAGAAGAGATAAACAGAGTGATTCCTGTCATTTCCGGCCTCAGAAGAAGAACAAAGATCCTAATTTCCGTGGATACCACCAAAGCCGAAGTGGCCAAAGCCGCGATAGAAGCCGGAGCAGATATCGTCAATGATATCAGTGCGTTCCGCTTTGATCCTGAGATGATATCTCTTGTTGCCCAGAAAAATATACCCGTCGTTCTGATGCACATGAAAGGGACGCCCCAGACCATGCAGATAAACCCTCACTATGATGACGTTCTTAAGGAGGTAAAGGCATTCCTAAAGGACAGGATTGAGGAGGCTGGTTCCCACGGGATTAAGGAGGAAAAGATCATCATCGATCCTGGAATCGGGTTTGGCAAAAGGCTGGAGGACAACCTAGCCTTGATCAACAACATCACCGTTTTCGAAGATCTGGAAAGACCCATCTTGGTCGGAGTTTCTCGAAAGTCATTCATAGGAAAAATCTTGAATCTTCCGCCGGAAGAGAGGCTGGAGGGGACGATCGCCTCGGCCATCCTGAGCATCATCCGTGGAGCCCACATCCTGAGAGTCCATGATGTTGAGGGCATCAAAAGAGCTATGATTGTCGCTGAGGCGATCATGAATGAACATCTGATCGACTCAGTTTTCGAGGAGGACGAAAAGAGTAAGGATCATTATGTTTGCTGACATCATCAACGCCCTCACGCGTTTTACGATCGGTGATCTTATCGATATCCTTCTCGTCGCGTTTATTCTCTACTCATTTTTCCGGCTGATCAAAGATACCAAGGCCTACCAGATGGCCATCGGATTGGGCATCGTCGGCATACTGTACTTGATCACCCAGTGGGGAAACCTGGCTGTCTCCCACTGGCTGATTAAAATCTTTGCCACGTACCTGATCATCGCCATCATCGTCCTCTTCCAAGGAGAAATTCGAAGATTCCTGACATCCATCGGCTCTCGCCCTTTTGGACGCGCTTTTTCTTCAAAATCTTTCAAAGAAAAACAGGAAGATGTTATCCTGGCTATCGATTACATGGCCTCCAAAAGGATCGGAGCTCTAGTTGCTATAGAAAAGGAGATTTCATTGAAGAGCTATGCGGACAGGGGAACAAAACTAGATGCTCTGATCTCGAAGGACCTTCTGGCCAGTATTTTCTTTCCCCACTCTCCTCTTCATGACGGAGCGGTCATCATCCGCGGAAACAAAATCATAGCAGCTGGCAGCCTTCTTCCTCTCCCAGCCACTCACAGCCTTGGCACCAATTACTTAACACGAACCCGCCATCTTGCAGCGATCGGTCTTTCCCAAGAAACCGATGCCGCCGTCATCGTCGTTTCCGAAGAAACCGGGATGATATCGCTGGCAATAAAAGGACTTTTGAAAAGGGGGCTAGATAAAGAAAAACTCAAGGATCGTCTATTAGATTATTTAGAATAACCATGAAAAGACTCTTCGTTAATATATTTTTAAGGAATTGGGGACTTAAGCTCTTCTCTCTTCTTCTGGCCTTAGTCTTATGGCTCACGCTCATGCTGGAAGTCAAGATCTTCTCTGAAAAAATGCTCACCGTACCCTTAGAGCTTCATAATATTCCCCCAAATATGGAATTAGTCGAAAAGCCTCCCTCGATCGTAGATATCAAAATAAGAGCGCCTCAGAGACTGATCAATCAAATCAATTCGGCTACAGTCCATGCTGTTTTGAACCTCGAAAAGGCCCGATTGGACCAGACAGAGTATCCCTTGAACAAGAACATGATCAGCATTCCTGAAGGGGCAGAGGTCAAAGATATCTACCCCAGCCAGGTAGAGTTAAGGCTGGAGCAATCCAAGGAAATCATGCTGCAGGTTGAACCGAATATAACAGGAAAGCTTCAAGAAGGCTACAAAATCGAAAAGGTCGAAATCATCCCCCCTCAAGTCCCTATCAAGGGACCAGAAAGCAAGGTCAACGATAAGGACAAAGTCCGAACCAGTCCTATCGATATCTCCTCTCTCACCGAATCAACAGAAATCGAGGCAGACCTCATCCTTCCCAATCCCAATTTAAAGTTGGCCTCCTCCCAAACAAGAGTCAGGGTCCGCATCCTCATCCAACAGGAACAAATCGAAGAGGAAAAGGACAAAAAATAATCTTCCTCCTTGAAACCTGACCATTTTTGGCTATAATGTATCTCTCATTCAAATCCCCGAGTCTCTGATGGAAAAGTTATTCGGCACAGACGGCATAAGAGCAGTGGCTGGCCAATTCCCTCTGGATTATACGTCCGTCTTCATATTATCCCATGCTCTTGTGGAGCTTCTAAAAGATGAAACGCTTCCCCCCAAAATAATCATCGGCAGAGATACACGAGAATCAGGAACCTGGATCGAACAAGCCCTCGTTCAAGGCATCCAGGGCGCAAGCGGCGAGGTTGTCTCGGCTGGTATCATCCCCACCTCAGCCATATCATTCCTCACAAAAAGACATGCCTACTCAGCAGGGATTGTCATCTCTGCCTCTCACAACCCTTACCAAGATAACGGAATAAAAATATTTTCTTCAGAGGGGATAAAGATTTCAGAGGCCTGGGAGAAAAGACTGGAGCGCGCCATCCATTCAGTCAAGCGAGATATCCAAAAAGAAAAGATTGATATTCAGCCTGACTCGAGCCTCCAGCAGGAGTACATTGAATTCCTCACTACCCGCTTTTCTGCTGTCAAGTCCCCCCGCCAAATCAAGATTGCCCTCGACTGTTCCAACGGTGCCAGCACTGACTATGCTCCTGTCGTCTTTGGGAATTTGGGATTCGAGGTCATTTCCTTCGGAAACTCGCCGGATGGGAAAAACATCAACTCCCAGTGTGGCTCTCTTTATCCCCAAAATTTGGCTAGAAAAGTTATCGAGGAGGGGGCAGATATCGGGATTGCCTACGATGGAGACGCCGACAGGGCCGTATGGATTGATGAAAAAGGCCGTATCTTGAACGGTGATCACACTCTTTTCGTCCTCTCTCAATTCATGAAAGAAAGGGGAATCCTAAAATCTGGCTATGTCGTGGCTACGACGATGAGCAACCTCGGATTGGAGAAAGCCTTAGAGAGGCTTAACTTAAAACTCTACCGAGCGGAAGTCGGCGATAAATATGTTCTCGAGCAGATGATTAAACTGAACGCCAACCTAGGCGGAGAGCAATCCGGCCACACCATCTTCCTGGATGACTGCCCTACAGGCGACGGAATCCTAACCAGCATCAAAATGCTCGAAGCCTTGACCGAGAGAAACACCTCTCTTTCGGAGCTTGTTAAAGGTTTAGAAGAATTTCCTCAGATTTTGTTGAGTGTCAGCGTCTCCCGTAAAGATGATTTTAACCTTTACCCTGAGATCATGGGCACTGTCGAAGAAATAAAACAGGACTTGGGTCAATCGGGACGGTTTAACCTCAGGTATTCGGGAACCGAGCCCCTGGCGCGGATCATGATCGAAGGAGAGAATCAAGAACAGATAGAAGCACATGCCCACAGATTAGCCCGAATCATCGAAGAACAGCTTGGGAGATAAAAGGGAGACAAAAAGGAGGTCAAAATGAGGCTTGCTCTAAACGTCGATCATTTTGCCACCATAAGGGAAGCGCGCCGGAGTGATGAGCCCGAACCTGTTCTAGCTGCCCTCCTGGCCGAACAGGCAGGGGCGGAAGGGATAGTCTGTCATCTCAGAGGTGATAGACGTCACATCAAGGAACGAGATTTAAGACTTTTTCGGCAGGCCATAAAAACCAAACTCAACTTAGAAATGACGGCGACCGAGGAAATGATGAACGTTGCCATGGAAGTTAAACCCGATGTTGTTTCCTTGGTCCCGGAGAGAGATGAAGAGGTCACAACAGAGGGGGGGTTGGATGTCATCGCCAACGAAAAGCACCTGGCTCTGTTCATAGAGCAATTACAAAAAGCCAAGATCAGAGTCAGTATCTTTGTCGACCCTGATACTCACCAGATCGAGGCCTGTCGACGGGTGGGAGTCGATCTCATCGAAATTAACACTGGAAAGTATTGCGAACTTAAGCCTGGGGGAGAACGAGAAAAGGCCCTGGAAAAAATAAAAAGAGCAGCCGAATTCGGACATAAGTCAGGCCTGGAGATCCATGCTGGACACGGCCTCGACTACCGCAATGTCGAACCTGTCGCTGCTATTCCGGAAATCACAGAATTCAGCATCGGGTTTTCGATCGTAGCCAGAGCAGCGATTGTTGGCATCGAGAAGGCCGTCAAAGAAATGATCGCCCTCATAGAAAAGTTTTAGAATACATTAATCGCATTCATCCACCTCTTTCTCACTCAAGGTCATTCTTGATGGAAATCTATGATATCGGACATTCGAATCAAAAAGAGGAAACCTTTCTAACGCTTCTGAAGAAGCATCACATAGAATGTGTGATCGATATCCGACGTTTTCCTTCTTCCAAGAAATCCCCTCATTTCAAGAGCAATCACCTGGAAAAAAGCTTAAAGACGAATCATATCGAATACATCTGGCTAGGGGAAAAGCTGGGGGGATTCCGGAAGGGAGGGTATGCGGCATGGATGAAGATGAAAGAATTTTCGAGCGGCCTGAAGGAGCTGGAGAAGATGGCTGTCCTTAAAAGAACAGTGTTTATGTGCGCAGAGCTTGACTATCGCGGCTGTCACAGAAAATTCATCATCGAGTTATTGGAGAAAAGAGGTTGGAAGGTCATCCATATATCTCCCTCGGCCAGGAAAACCCTAGACTCTCAAACACCATCCCTATTTTCTGATAAAGATATATGAAAACAGTCACTCCGTAACTCATTGACTCAGTTACTCAGATAAAGGGGAAAAGATATCTTCGTCCTGCTGAATTACGGTGTCACAGAATCAATGAGTCACTGATTAATCGAGCATCGTCTTTCGGGATCCGAAGAATTTCTGGAACCAAGATTTGACATACCCTGTATACTTCTTGGTCAGGATGAGAGGAACGTCTGTAGCCTTGGCGATTTGAACAGGCATATCCCCAAAAATGGCCCGTCTCACCAAGCCCTCTTCAGGCGCTCCCATGATGATCAGATCGTGATTCTGGGTCTCTTCGAGGATGGCCTCCACGACACCTTCTGCTCTTTTGACAACAATCTTGTAGCGATTGGGATTGATGTCGTTTTTCAATTTATGGAGATCATCGAGATATTTCTCCTGGATATCTTCCACATTTTCAGAATGGGTAGCATGAAATAGCACGATCGGTGTTTCCTGCTCCCCTAACATAGCTTCGGCAACCTTGAAAGACAGAGTCGCATACTTGATGTTGCTCACCGGAATCAACACCCTCTCAATCTGAGTCTCCTTTGTAGGAGCCCGACAGATGAGTGCGATGTCGCAGACAGTGTTGAGGATGATCTCGTCGAGAATCGTCCCGAAGACCCGGTCACGGGCAGGCCTTTCTCCTTCCCAGCCTAGAACCATCAGGTCAACCTTTCTTTCTTTACAGGTTTCAATGATGGCCTTGGGAATGTTGTGGGTTAATTTGATGAGAGCATAGACAGGAATGTCCTCGACTTCGGCGATATCGATGGCCTTCTCCAGGAGGGCCCGAGATTTACTCAGATATTTCCGGCCTTCGCTAGGAGGAAGCTGGGCTGGAACTTGGATCACGTTGAGAGCGGTGATATCCGCATTGAAAGCCTTGGCCATCCGGATCGCGAACCGCTGCAACTGTCTCACTGTCTTCTCATAGGCCACAGGAAGAAGGATGTGGAAATGGCAGGGTCCGAGTGTAATCACTGGCTGCTCGGCATGGACAACAGGAACGGCTTTGGCAACAAACTCCTTCCGTTGGGAATAGATGTAGTAGATCAGGATTCCGAATAGAAGATAACCAACACAAACCCAGACCCCGATCGGCCGGTAGAAAAACAGAAAAATCGCCAGGGCCAGATTGAGGAAGGTTGCGATGAGAGGAATGTAAGGGAACAGCGGGACCTTAAATCCCCTGTCCAGGTCAGGACGGTTTTTCCTGAGGTTGACGACCGCGAGATTGACAAAGATGAACAGCAGGAGAAACATGGCGTCGGTAGCACTGGCGATGTCCTCGATCGGCAGGGCCACAGCCATCAAGATGATGAAGACGCCAGAGATGAAAACAGCCAGATGGGGTGTTCGTTTTTTATGGTGCACTCGAGCAAACAGGCCTGGAAGGTTGTGATCTCGCCCCATGGCGAAGCTTACTCTTGAAGAAGAATAAATGGTCGCATTCAGAGCCGACATCGTCGAGAAGAGCCCCCCGATCAGAAAGATGATCCGGCCCAGTCTCCCCAGCATGAAGTTCTCGGCGGCCTCGATCATAGCTAATTCCCCTTTGTCGCCGAGATACTGCCATGTAGGCTGGCCGCTTTCCGGTGAGACGGCTCCCAAAGCTACAAAAGCCACCAGGATATAAATCGGCACAACAATGAGCAGCGAAAGGAAAATCGAACGGGGAATATTCTTCTTCGGATTCTTCACCTCTTCCCCGCACTGGGCGATGATCTCGTAGCCCTCAAAAGCAATGAAGGTTAAACCCATAGCCATGATGATGCCGAGAGCTCCCTTCTGGAAAAATCCTTTGAAGTGCCTCTGCCATGGTTCTGGCTGCTGTCCAGAAAATATTGCATAGATTCCAAAGCCGATAAAGAGAGCAATGACGACAATCTTGAGGATCGTCACCAAAGTCTCGGCCTGCCCTGTCTCCTTGGCACCGCGGAAGTTGATGTAGACAAAAAGGAGAGTGATGATAACGGCGACGAGCTTTGCCCCGAGCAAATGCGGATCTGATCCGAATATTCGGGGAAGTAGGCCTGAAAAATCAATCCCCGCCATATGAAGAAGATCGACACTGAAAGCTCCGAAGGCCACAGCATAAAGGCTGCAGGCCACAGCATGGGCAAACCAGCTTATCCAACCGGAGAGGAAGCCGTTGGGCTGCGGAAGGGCCTCCTTGACCCAGAGATAGCCTCCGCCTGCCTCCGGAAAACAAGAGCCAAGTTCTGCGTAGGACATGGCCGTCAGCCCTGTAACCAGACCGTTCAGGGCAAACACAAGAATCAAAGCAGGACCTGCCACACCGGCAGCAAGCCCGGTCAGGACGAAAATACCGGCTCCGATCATGGCCCCGACCCCGATCATGGTCACATGCATCAGCCCCATGTCGCGGGCCAGCTCCGTGACGGGTTCGCTAACTCCCTTCTGTTCGACGAGGCAGGCTTCTGGTTCTTCAGGCATATTGACTTCTCACACGCTGTTCATCCGAACTACAATATTCGGAGATGTAAAAATTGTCAATAGATAAAGCCGACAGAAACACTCTTTGACAACAACCACCTTTTCTGATAAAGATTTTTCTTTAGTAAGAAAAGGGGACTGTCCTCCATTTTCCCCTAGACGAGGAGATTAACCATGGCTATTCAAGTCAACCTGGATCGACTCAAAGAAGATACATTGGCCTTGGCTGAGATCGGCCGGGACCCGAAAGGAGGCATAAGCCGGCCTTCCTTCAGTCCCCCAGATTTGAAAGCTCGGGAGTGGCTCAAAGAAAGGATCAAAGAGGCCGGTCTCATCCTTCGCCAAGATGGGGCCGGGAACATCTTCGGCCGCAAAGAAGGCGAGGGGAAGACGATCATGGCTGGATCACATATCGACACCGTGATCAACGGCGGCATGTTCGATGGATCTATCGGTGTCCTCTCAGCCCTTGAATGCCTGCGGAGCATACAAGAAGAAAAAATCGCTGTCTCCCGTCCCATCGAAGTGGCTTCCTTCACCGATGAGGAAGGAAATCTCGTCGGAGACTATCTTGGATCTCGAGCTTTCCTCGGAAACATAAAAAGGGAAATCCTGGAGAAGGAGCTGACCAAATTTGGAGTCCCTCTCCAGGACGTTCTAAGAGAAACCGAGTTCAGCATCGATTCCATCCTCGACGCGCACAGCCAAAGGCCAGAGATAGAAGCTTTTCTTGAACTCCATATAGAACAGGGAGCCGAACTGGAGCTGGAGGGCAAATCTATCGGAATCGTGGAATGTATTTACGGAAAACAATACCGGTGGGGTTCGTTCTTGGGAGAAGCCAGCCATGCCGGCAGTACCCCCTTCGAGCTGCGTCATGATGCCTTTCTTGGTCTGGCCGATTTTGCCCTGAAAAGCACCCAGTATGTTGCCACCCAGCATTATGGAAGTCGTCTGACAATCGGAAAAGTCACACTCAGTCCTGGAGCTTTTACTGTTATTCCGGGACAAGCGGATTTTTCTCTAGATTTCAGAAGCCCATCCAAAGAGACTCTCCAGAGAATAGAACAAGACATAATCAAGCTAGGAGAAGAAATAGCGTCCACCCGTGGACTCCGTTTCCAGACACTCCTGATGGATAGAACTGATCCCGTCAATCCCGCTTCGCGAATTATCGATCTTTTAAGAGGAGAATGTCAAAAACTGAACTATACATTCATGATGTTACCCAGCGGCGCCGGTCACGATGCTCAGATTCTATCCGAGGCGGCTGAGGTGGGGATGATCTTTATTCCTTGTGCAGACGGGATCAGCCATTCTCCAGAAGAAAAAATCGATTGGAAAGACCTGGAGAAAGGCGCCAACCTCCTTCTCCATTCCCTTATCAGGTTGGCGAAATAAAGCTATTTATTCCAGGTCGTTGACTTCTGGCCGGAAACTCCGGGCTTTTTTCTTCTCTGATTGCTTTCTTTTTTCCTCCAACATCTTCTGCTTGGCTCTTTGGGAGCGTTTTCTCTTCTGACGGCGGATCTTCTCGATCCGCTGCCGTTCCTCACTCTCCTTGCCCCGGATCATCTGCTCAATTTTATCGGTTAGGATTCTGCGGGCCAAGAACCGATTCAGGGCTTGGGATCTTTCCCTCTGGCACTTCACTTCAATCTTGGTGGGAAGATGCTTCAGGTAAACACAGGTGGATGTTTTATTGACCTTCTGACCGCCTCGGCCGCTGGAGCGGACAAACTTCTCGACGATGTCCTTTTCGAATATACCGAGACTCTCCATCTTCCGGCGCAGGGCCTCCTCCTTGTCTTTACTCACTGCGGATCTCATCGCCATTCTATTTTAATGATTTAAGGAGATGATTTGAAGATAAAATTCATTCGGGTAAGCATCTCCAATTCCGTGATAATGGAATAGATAAACTATGGATAGGAGATATAAAAGCGAGGTCCTTTCCATCTGAGCCGCATGGAGGAGAGTGGGGGGTCTTCGGCGAAGATGGAAAGGACCTCGCTTTCAAAAGTTTTATCTAAAAGCACTTTAATCACAGTGTTGTAGATGATTCCTTCATACACGCAAGAATTGACCTGAGCGCTTGATTTATATAAACTCATTCTTCGCTCAAATCATTCTATTCAATCTTATCTGAGGGCAAAACTATGAAATCAGAGAAAAAACACCTTAAGGTTTTCTCAACTGTCATCTCTATCCTTATCTTGTGCTGTCTTTCTCTCTATTCAACCGAGACATCCCCTTTAACTCAGGCCGAAGTCAGCGATTTCACGGCCACATCAAGATACGAGGATGTTCTCCGATTCATCAAAGACCTCCAGAAGAAAAGCTCTCTCATCCGCATCGAAACCCTCTGTACCAGTGCGGAGGGAAGAGCTGTCCCGCTACTTGTCATCGGGAATCCTGCCCCCTCATCCCCGAGTGAGATGCGACACCGACAAAAAGCTGCGGTGTACATCCAGGCCAACATCCATGCTGGAGAGGTCGAAGGAAAGGAGGCTTCGCTGATGCTTGCTCGAGATATCCTGCTCGCAGACACCCCCCCATATCTCGATAAACTGGTCATCCTTGTCGCTCCGATCTTCAACGCTGATGGCAACGACAAGATTAGCCCGGAAAACCGCCGCAACCAGAACGGCCCTGAAAAAGGTGTGGGCCTCAGGTACAACGGGCAGAACCTAGACTTAAACCGGGACAGCATGAAAATGGAGAGCCCTGAACTCAAAGGATTGATTCAAAACGTCCTCTGCCGCTGGGATCCGTTATTACTCGTTGATTGCCACACCACAAACGGATCCTTTCACGAGGAACCGGTGACTTATTCTTGGCCGCTAAACCCGAACGGAGACCTCTCGATCATCGAATACATGCGAGAAAAAATGCTCCCAACCATAAGTCAAACGCTCAAGCAAAAATACGAGACTCTTTCTATCCCATATGGCAATTTCATGGACTTTAAAGAGCCAGAAAAAGGGTGGAGAACTTTCGGCCATCTCCCGCGTTATGTGACCAATTACATCGGCCTGCGCAACAGGCTGGCCATCCTGGATGAAAACCATGCTTACACCGACTATAAAACCCGTGTCTATGCCTGCTACAACTTCCTCCGTTCTATCCTCGATTACTGCTACAGCCACAAGGATGAAATCGTCCGGCTTGTGGCCGAGGCCGACCAGAAAACATACGAAATGGGGAGGAATCCCTCTGATATTGATCGATTCGGCGTGGAATTTGATGTCAAACCTTTGCCCGACAAGATCGCCATCCAAGGATGGGAGATGGAGGTCCTTCCCAGAGAGCAAGGCTGGCCCCGGGTAAAAAAGACAGACAAACGAAAAGTCTTCACTCTCCCTTACTATGCGGATTTTGTTCCAATTAGAGCCATCCCTCTTCCCTATGCTTATCTTATCACCGTTTCAGATCCGAAGATAACCGAAAATCTTCTCAGCCATGGCCTGATGGTGGAAAAGCTGACAGAGACAGTAACCCTAGAGGCAGAAGCTTTCCGGGTTGAGGAAATCAAAGCAGCAGAAAGGCTATATCAAGGTCACAGGACGAACAAGATAAAGGGGGAATATTACCTCGAGAGGAAAGAATTTCCTGAGGGAACGCTTTTTATCAGCCTAGCTCAACCACTGGGGAGATTGGCCGCCTGTCTGCTTGAGGCAGAGTCGGACGATGGCCTGCTGGTCTGGAATTTTTTCGATCGTTATCTCGTCCACCAGTGGCGGCGGCAACCCCAAGCCTATCCTGTCTACCGGCTGAGGAAACCAATGAATCTGGCTAAAGATAGGGTCGACTGATTAATATTATTTCTTATTCTTTTTCTTGGCTATCAAGAATTTGCCGCAATTCTCGCAGACATAGATGTCGTTGCTGCCTTCAATAGCCGAGCCAATCCCGGTCGCCACGTTAATATTGCAGCTCTGACATACCCCTGCCTCCACTTCGGCCACGGCAAAGCCATACCGCTCCATCAAGCGATCGAACCGAGCCAGAAGGACTCTGTCTAATTCCTCTCGAATAAGACTCGCCTTTTTCTGTATCTCTGTCCGCTTTCTCTTGTCTGCTTTTTTCTTCCTAATCTCTAAATCCTGAAGCTTATTCAGGAGACTTGCCCTGTTGATGATCCTATCCTCCTGGGGAAGTCTCAGCTCTACCTCCGAGAGCACATGATAGAGTTCTTGTTTATTCTTGGAATCGAAGATTCTCTGCCGAAAACTCGATCTTCTTAAAAACTGAGCCAGGCCAGCAAAGAGGTGGTTGAAGAGACCAGGGATAGATGGATTCCAGATGACGAGGATGATCAGATGAACCTTTTTGTTATCGATGGAATCAAAATCGATTCCCGCTTTAGATCTGCCCACAGCAACGGCGATCTTACCGTTAGTATCAACCCGGGCATGTGGAAGAGCCACGTTATGGCCGAGAGCTGTCGGCTCTAGCCTCTCCCTGTCGATTATTCGGGTGAGGATGAGTTTTTTATTATTGATGAGTTTTTTCTTGGCTAAAACATCCAAGAGTTCTTCGATGGCACGAATCTTATTTTTAGCTTTTAGGTCAAAGACGATCTGAGAGAGCTGCAGGTAATCTGAAAAGTAGGAACTCCTCATCTTATGTTGGCTTTATTTTAACACAAAAAGACACTTCTCAAAAGGTAAAAGAATTAGTTTATTCCTATTGGGTTTTTCTTCGGAATGAGCTCGTCTGCTTGAATCGGGGAAGACTTTCCGCTTTGGACAGAAGATCAATAATCTCTTGTGCCCAACGGACCAACTGGACTGTTCCGTTGAGGTCCCAATCTTCCTGTATCTCGTCTGTGACTTTGTGGTATTTGTGTCTCCGGTATTCATCGTTTTTCCTTAATATATAATCTCTGTCTTCGCCTCTAGAAGTCACCCCTTCATGAAGCCAGACAGCAGGAATGCCAGCGCGGGCAAAACTGAGTTGATCGGAACGAAAAAAGTATCCCAAATCGGCCAGCCTCTCCGGGATGTAGCCAAGGTTTAAATTTTCTGCAGCCTGGCGACAGAAATCATCCAGATCTGAGTGTTTACCTCCGATCGCATAGACATCCTCTGTCTTTCCCCAGACACTTGACATCTCAAAATTCAAATTCGCCAGGATAGACGAGTGTGGAAAAGGCAGATGACGGGCAAAATAATCAGAGCCCAGAAGGCCTTCCTCTTCGGCTGTGGCGGCAAGGAAGATGAGGTTTAATCTCAGATTTTGAGGCTGCTGGGCGTAGTAACGGGCTAAGGCCAAAAGTGAGGCTGAGGCCGAGCAGTTGTCCACAGCCCCGTTATAGATTTGGTCCCCTTCGAGACTACGATCTCTTCCCAAATGGTCGTAATGAGCTGAAAGAATGACATAGCGATCCCTGGCCTTCTTATGCCTGCCTTCTATGAGCGCTGCAACATTCTCTGTGGCCACTCGATGAAACTTGGGCTCTTGGCGGACACGAACGTGAAGGCCGAGTGGGATAGGCTCAAAATCCTGCTCTTCTGCCTGAGTAAGCAGCTCTTCATGGTTTAATCCTGCTTCCTTGAGAACAGACTGAGCTACTTCTTGATGGAACCATCCTTGAAAGAAAAGCCTCTGCTCCACATCAGGGAGGAAAAATCTCTCTCCAGACCAGGAATTACGTACAACTTCCCAATCGTAAGCAGCTCCTTTTGTGTTGTGGATGATAAATATTCCTGTCGCAGCCAATTCGGCTGCCTTCTCAAATTTATAGGTCCAACGACCGTAATAAGTCATATCCTCTCCGTCGAAAATCCCTCCCGGGCGATTCCCAGGCTCGTTAATCTCCACCAGCAGCACCTTCCCCTTCAAATCTGTTCCTTTGATATCATTCCATGACCTCTCTGGTGCCTGGATAAGATAGCCACAGTAGACGAGCTCTCCTTCAACGCCCAAGGGTGAATCCTCTCGGTAAGAATTAACGACGAAATCCTCGGACAATGTGTATCGCCAAGTCGTCTCGTTGTTAAAAATCTCGACACTGGCTTCTGGGTCTGGCTGGCTGCCTCTAAGCTCAAAGGGCTGACGGTAGCTTTCTTCGAACAGAGGTTCAAGGCCCATACTCCGAAAAGCATTCTCATGATAAAGAGCGGCGATCGCCAAACCCCGACTGCCCACCGCGCGGCCCTCAAGAAGATCATCAGAAAGGAATCGGATGTGGGCTTCTATTTCTTGAGGAGTGACCGGTCTGACTTGAATAGGCGATTTCTTACAGCTTATAAAAAGAACAATCATCAACAAAAAAGCTATCCAGATATTCTTCTTCATGTCTTCACTCCTTTTCATCATCAGGAAAAAAACATTGAAATCACAATCTTATTCTTAACCATGTTAACTTTCACTAATATAAGGTTTAGAACGATTCAAGTTTTTCAAGTTTTTCAAGTCTGACCCTGTCGTAGATCTCTTCAACGCCTCTGGCTGTGGCCGCCTTAGATGCCAGCTTCAAGCCAAATTCTGCCGCTACGAAAGGATCATTCCCTTCGGAAAGTTTGGCTGCTGTGGCCGCGCAAAAAACATCACCGCATCCTGTGGTATCCACGACTTCGGCCACAATCGGCGAAGAGATTTTCTTTGACTCTGCGGGAGTCATCACCAGACCCCCCGCTTTTCCATGAGTGACGAAAATGGCCCTTGATCCAAGCTGGAAGGCCGTCTGAGCAAAGATCAACATTTCTTCTGCTGTCGGATTGACATCGGGATGCCCGAGTATTGCAGCCATTTCCTTGGCGTTCGCCTGGATATAATCCACTCCTTGTATCCAATTCTTCCATTCAGGCAGAGGACGATATTGACGGGGCACACCCAGCTCCTTCGAGAGAGGTAGCGAATGAATATCCACCCATATCGGGCAGGAAGCCGCTTGGACAATGGCTTGCCAATCTTTGAGCTCGATATCAAAGCCAGAATTGATGACGAGGATGAACATCCTTAACTCAGGAAGATCTTGTAAGATTTGATAGGGAGGGATAGGAGGAACGACAGATTTGAGAATTTCTAACCTTTCTCCCGTTTTAGGATAATGGAGCTCGACTTGGTTTCCAGGTCCAGTGACTTGGTTGATACCCCTCCTTTGGAGAGTTTTCCAATCTTTGGTGATTCTGGTCACCTCTGAGACCAGGAGAGAACCGAGATTCGAGTAGAGATAGACCTCTTTATCTAGAGCACACAGCACAGCACCCTGATACAGGATTCCTCCCAATCCTTTCCAAACAGGTTTGGCAACCTGGCTTATCCAATCAAAGGTGATCGTCCCGAGAAGCCCAAATTTTTCGGTCATTGACCTCTGTGATATCGGGATATCTCCCGGTTATGTTCATGCCTTTTCCGCATATCCGCTAAGCTCTCTTCGTTTCAGAGTTTTTTCAGAACCGATCAGGGATTTATCCTTGTATTTGACTCTTAGCTTGGCTTCTATGTTATATTATTGCATCAAGAGATGGAAGGAAAAAGTTCAAGATAGACTCATTTCAACCTAACAAGGGCTACAATTAGAACAAACGAAAAAAAACGGATGAAAAAAGTTATACTCGACCTCGGGCGAATCCAGCTCCCTCTGAAAGTGCCCGATCAAACGGATATCCTTTCCATGGACACAGCTCCTTCACTCCCCAATCCTGTAGAGGCTATTCGCCATGCCCTAGCCAAACCTATAGACTCGCCACCTCTGAAAACTCTGATCAGCCAGAAGCTTCGAGTCAAGCCCGATGCCCAGGCCGTTGTCGTCATATCAGACCAAACCCGCCCCGTTCCCTACTCGGGGGAATCGGGCATCCTCTTCCCTCTTATCAATGAGATGATCCAGGCAGGACTCTCCTCATCGCGGATACTTCTTCTCGTGGCCACGGGCACCCATCGGGCGATGGATGAACAGGAACTCCGTAGAATGCTGGACCCTCGGCTTTTCTCGTTAGATCTTCGGATCATCAACCACGACAGCCGCAGCAAAAAGGATATGGTGGCTGTAGGACAGACAACCTGGGGTGGAGATATCTTCATCAACCACCACTACGTCGAAAGCGACATAAAAATTTTGACTGGTCTGGTGGAAAGTCACTTCATGGCCGGAGCCTCAGGAGGCAGAAAATCCATCTGCCCAGGACTCATAGCTGAAGCCTCCACTCACATCCTCCACAGCGGACCCGTGCTCGCCTCGCCTAGGGCTCGAGATCTGATCCTTGAGGGAAACCCAGTCCACGAAGAGGCATCTAAAGTCGCCAGAATGGCCGGCTGCGATATGATCCTCAACGTCACGCTCGATTCAAATTTCAGGCTGACAGGTGTGTTTGCTGGGGAGATGGATAAAGCCTTCCTAGCCGCCTTCGATAAACTTAAGAGTTATGCGGCCATTCCCGTCACAAAAAAATACGATATCGTCCTCAGCCATACGGGCTATGTAGGTGTCAATCATTATCAAGCTGCCAAGGGTGCCCTGACCTGTGCTCCTTTGGCCAAAGAGGGAGGGATGTGCCTCTTGGCTGCCCACCACACCGACCCGGATCCTGTGGGCAGTTTGAATTACAAGAAGATGATGCGGTTACTCGCGCATGAAGGAAGGAAAAAATTTCTGAATATGATCATTGATCCTGCCTGGGATTTTGTACCTGAGCAGTGGGAAGCTCAGATGTGGACTCGACTCTTCCAGATAACTCCGCCTGAACATCTTATATACTGCACTCTAGATATTCCCAGACATTCCTTCTCGTGGCTGCCTGGCCTGGATGCCAGAACAATCGCTCCCGGATCCACCTCTCTCCAAAAGCTCGTAGAGAATGCTTTCTATTGGGCTCATGACAGGCTTCATGCCCTCTTGGGAAGAGTGCCTCGAGCAGCCATCCTCATCGACGGACCGTATGGGATTCCCCTCGTCGAAGGAGATGAAAAAAGGGAACGATAAAAGGAGACGTCCCCTCTTTTAGACTTCGGGTTGACGGTGCATGCCGCAGGCATTATATTCAGAAGACCATGATTTCCAGTATTCTGATCAAGTTCAGGCCCCAGGATGATCTAAAAATCGTGGGGCGGGGCGAAGAGCCGCTAT
The DNA here is from genome assembly GCA_964347035.1 of uncultured Eubacteriales bacterium. Classification (GTDB taxonomy): domain Bacteria; phylum Acidobacteriota; class Aminicenantia; order Aminicenantales; family Aminicenantaceae; genus CAYFXE01. The sequence continues at coordinate 18,806 of CAYFXE010000015.1, forward strand.
TCCATCTCTTGCTCGATGTTTTGAGGAAGAAAAATCCAACCTTGGCCCACAATTTCCAGATGGAGAAAAACGAGAAACCTTTAACTCTCTCTCCCCTTCTGAAGGGGGCAAATTTTTCTGGGAAACACTCTTATCTCTCTCCTAAGGATAGAATATCTTTTCGAATCACCTGTCTGCAGAAAGATTTTTTAGAACCTGTTGTTCAAGGTTTTTTTTCTCTCTCTGCAGAAGAAGAACCCGTTCGATTTGCCCACGGAAAAATCGCTATCGAAAAAATCGATATGCAAAAGGCTACTCCGGCACATTTCATATCCTTCGAACAACTTCTGGAAGAAGCGCAGCCTGAATTCCGTATCACTCTCGAGTTCTGCTCCCCTGCATCTTTCGGAAAAGCGACTGGTGAACTGATTTTTCCTCTTCCACGCCTTGTTTTTTCTTCTCTACGCAAAAAGTGGAATACATTCTCCAAGACGAAAATCCCCTCAGATATCAAGAAAGAATTTGAAAATATGAGAATCCAGCGGTTCAACCTGAAGACCGCATCAACCTATCTCAGGAAGGAAGAAATCCTCGGATTTATCGGAACGGCTGTTTACCAGCTCCCACCGTCAACGGAAAAAGAAAAAAGAAGGATGATCAATGCCTTGGCCAACTTTGCCTTTTACGCTGGAATAGGTACAAAGACAGAAAAGGGCATGGGTCAGACGAGAAGGAAAGATCATGAAAAATATGGATGATGTTGTCCAAATGCTTAACACCCACCACTGGAGGCCCGAACCAAGAAAATCGGCTATCCTCTTTATCGACCTCCAAGAATATTTTCGAGAGATAGCTCTTCCCATCCTGACAAACATCAAGAAAATTCTGGTCCGGGGCAGAGAGAAAAACATTCCCATTATTTTTACTCAACACAGCCATGCGCCTGGTGAATCTCAAGGGATACTGGGAGATTGGTGGCCTGAATTAATCATTAAAGGAACACCCGAGAGCCAACTTCTACCTGAGCTGGAGGTGCAACCTTCTGAGATTGTGATCGGGAAAAACCGGTACAACGCCTTCTACAACACAGGATTGGAACAGAGCCTAATCGAGGCCAAGATCAGCGATGTCATCATCGCAGGAGTGATGACCAATCTCTGCTGTGAAACCACAGCCCGGGAGGCTTTTGTTCGGGATTTCCGAGTCTTTTTTCTGGCCGATGGTACGGCTACAGTCAACGAGGAATTCCATATGGCATCACTCGTCAACCTCTCTTATGGTTTTGCCACACTCCTTACCTGTGCTCAACTCGAAGAGTGGCTGAATGACTGGTGAGAACACATCTTATTATCCTTGTTTCTGTACAATCCTCATGCAATTTTTGATAAAATACAATAGGTAGGGACGGGATATCAGATCAGAGTCTGATAAGGAGTAAATTTTATATCTGTCTTTAATTTAATCTCATCTAGGCATAATATCTGCATACTATCTAATCGAGAAGATGAGCTTACAATCTATCGTTGATTTGATCACCCCAAATTCGATTTCTCTTGTCCTCTTAGCACTTTGTTCTCTCTGGCTGCTCAAGGTGATCATCAAAAAACAAGGAGAAATATTACTCCGGGTGTCTCTGATATTTATCATTGTTTTTTTGGCGTTCATCTTTTTCCAGCGGAGTGAAATCGGAGAATGGACTTTTCCCGAAATCAAGCAAAATCTATTCCCAGAAAAATTGCCGGCTCTAAATTATCGAGTCGAGAGCGGCTCTCCATATGGAGAGTTTAGAAAGCGATATATTTTTGAAGATCCTCGGCCCAAACTTATTCTTTCTCTCGACAAAACGGGTGGTTTTCTCAGTCTGAAAAGAATCTCATCCTTGAATGCAATCTTGAAAAGGCTGGAGTTGCCTCCAGTTAAACACGGAGCCAAAGAGCTGTCTTCAATCACGGGTTTGCGGAGAGATATTAAGTTTTATCGCTGGGAAGATTATCCTCTAGGGGTGCTCATCGTGAAGAGGGATCTTTGTCAGTACAGAGAAAGCTTGGAATCCTATCATTGTCTTGTGTCCATAACCATAAAAAACAAGAAATAATAGCCTCATCACTCCGGGCGTTCCTTCCAAAAAACCTGTTTCCCTTCCCGAATTTTGCTATTTGAAGTTGAAAAATCTTTTCCTCGTTCCTCGCCAGACGATAAAAAAAGAAACAAACAAAAGATAACCCAACGATACCATAAAAAATAACGGATGTTTTTCCCGAGCCCTCAAGTATATCCTTCCCTCTCCTGGTTGTGGAAGGGGAATAGGGTCCCAAGGAAGGCCATAACGGCTGATAAGCCCTCGGATGTTGAGAAGATGTATCACCGGAATATTCCTGGCCGCCATTTCATGGATGACACCCCCCTTCTCCGGCAGATGAATGCGATTACTTTTGGCCAGACCTGGCTTCAGCTCTAGCACAGAAACATCTGTTCCGATATTGGACCAGCTTCCTCCGATATTAATAAAAGCTTTAATCTCATCTTTTCCTGCTTGTTCATCATAAAGAGTCATCCTCAAATCAACATTCCTCGACAAATCCGGTTCATCAATGAACATAATCCCTCTCTTCTCGACTTCTGACCTGAGTAAGGAGCGAATCACCACCTTCATTTCTTCCCCTCTATCGTGGTCACCACCCAATGACATAGCAATAGGCTTGACCTCAAAAACTCCGGCCTCCTCGAGGCAATCATGCATAAGAAGCCAATGAAAATCCGGGCGATTGGCTCCCCATTGTGAGGCACCAAGAGACGATATCAGGAGGGGCTTCAGTCCCAAGGCTTTGGCCCCAGAGAGCACGGCTACGATCAAGCTTGGAAAAGAGCTAGATGCGCCGACAGCAATCGTTTCTCCTCTACTTACTCCGGCTTCTCTCAATAAAAAAACAACAAGAGCCGCGAAATTGGGGTTAGTCGTCGTTCTTTTGGCTTCAAGTTGACCCAGGGATGTGGTGAGTGGCGAAAATTTGATCCCGATGAGTCCAGTCTGATTGGGATCGAATTGCCTATCGATAGAGATTTTAGCCACGTACTGACATTCTCTGAGTTTGGTTATTGCTTCCATCATGATTCTTGAAGCGTTCACCATCTCCTTGTTCATCCTTTCTACGCCCCAGAAGGGAATGATTTTCACGGATATGAAACACAGAATGCTTACGAGCATCAGAATGATAATACCTGATTGATTTCTTCCTTCTCCTTCTTTAGGAATTAGTCTTTTTGGGTTAAAAAATAGGTACACCATTTTGATCGGTTTAATCTCCAAGAACCAAGCTCCTCTCGTCAACAATGTATGCCCTTCAGATTCATCAGCTAAGGAAAAATCCATCCTATGACCCGAACCAAAAAGTAGGTCACTGTCGATACAACAATTAACGATGCCAGGGTGATAAACACTTTTTGTTTTTCCAGGTTATTGGCCAAAAGTCCGGGGATGATCCAGCCTATGGCCTTCAGCCCTGATGGCCCTTTAAAAACATAAGGCAAAAGGGCAAACCAGAGTTGGGCCCAGATCGCTCCAAGCAAAATATACATGACGAATCGACGCTTCCCGAAAAGAATCAGGTAGCGAGAAAGCCATCTGTAGGAGAGAAGGCTCAGGAAGGCGACACCGATCGTTACGAGCACTCTCAAGGGTTCATCCAGATAAAGGGCCACATAAGCCGGGACGATGATTCCTCCAGGAAAAATGTCGGTAATCTCGATAAACAGGATGGCCATGAGGATCCCGACGAGCAATGTCTCATAGATCATGCGGCTCACCCTCCTTTTCCCAAAAATCCACAAGATCTCTGCCTACACCGCCTATGTTTCCGATGCCTACCAGTACGCAATCGCCTTTTTCCTGTTGCAGGATTTGGCTCAGAAGCTTATCCGGTTTACTCCTTTTCAGGATATGGAGTGAAATCCCGTTCGAAGCCCCGAATTTTCTCTTAAACGCCTGAGCATGGAATCCCACAAGGTATATTCGCTTGAATTCAGGAAAAATCCTCTTTTTCAAAGCGGTCAACCATTGGAGCGTCCGGTCTCCCCTATCATTCCTGAGGTTAAGAAGCCCCACCCACTTTTTCTCCTCAATTCCTATCACTTTCTGTAGTTTTGATAAAGCAAGACGAGTTGACTCAGGATCGTTAGCTGCAAAGCAACCTACGCATTCAAGCTGACAGGGAGGCGACCCCAAATCCACTCTCCACATCTTGAGGCTGCCAAAGTCCGGCTTCGTTTTCATCATACCTCTGAAGGCATTTTTTCTATCCAATTTCAAAAAATCAGCCACAGCCAGGGCAAGACGCGCATTCTCTTCCCATTCAAAATACAGAAATTTCTGATCTAGAATGGAGTGATGTTCGAGAGAATCCTTAGAGACTTGGATGACTTTTGCCTTCATCATTGCAGCAACCTGTCTGTAAACAGGAACAAATTCATCCTGAGGAACGACCACCGTGCCTCCTCGAGGCACACAGCAGGCAAAGCCGCGAGCAATCCGGTCTTTTGTGGGCCCCATCTCAGCCAGGTGGTCGAGACGAACGTTAGTGATGACCAGGATTTGAGGCTTCAAAATCTGGGTCGACTCCACATAGGCGGTCTCTGGACGGATACTCATTATCTCCGAAACCAAGGCATCGATCTTCATGTCTTTACCAAGTCTCAGGATCTTTTTCTGCTCAAAAATCGAGGGCAATCCTCTCCTTTTTATCTCCTCCTCACGACCATCGGGATACAGAATCACTGGTCTGGTTCCTGTAGTCTTAGCCAGCACTGTATATCCCCCCTGTCTCAGCACAGATGCGACCAGACGGGTGACACTCGATTTTCCGCGGGTTCCTGTGACGCAAATCCGGAGCGGGATGGATCGGCTCTTCCGATTGATGAGGTGACATTCTCGGGACAAATAGAGTACGAACAACAAAAAACATCCCGCCACGAAAGCCAGTTCTCTTATGGTTTTTCTCCTTTTTTCAGTTGATGAGGAAGCTTACTTTAATCATCAGGGCCCGGTCTTCGAGATAGCCGGCCGTGCCAAGCTTCCGTGTCTCGTTGTAGATGAAATAAATGTTTGCTCCTGGCTTGTAGATCCAGCGGACGAGAACATTGCTGATAAACAGATTCTCCTCATCGTTCCACTGAAGATAGGCCTTAGCAAAAAGATCCGGACTGAAGGAATAGATGATTCGGCTGGCAGCGATGTTGGTGGTGAACTTTCCTCCTTCGATCGGCAAATCAAACTGATTGCGATCGTAGATGAATTCTATGTTTAGATGTTTTGAAAGCTTGAGGAAGCCGCTCGTGTTCAACCGGAACAAGTGGCCATTATAGAATTGGCCGTAGTTGACCTCTCCGCGGAGCGCAATATCTCTAGTCCTGTCTGTCTCAAAGAAGCTGACACCCATATTGAACTTGTGGACACCTTCGGGAATGAACACATCCTCTTTGATTTCAAACTCTTCGGATAAGAATTCATAATTCTGAGCAAAACCGAAAAATAGCTGGCTTCCGTCTTGGAAGAGGTTAAAGATTCCGGTGAAATTATTCCGCGATTCAAGCTGACCGGCATGATTTTCGATATATGTAAAATTATTAAAGATGAACATCTGACGGATGTTAAGGACCTTCGGCCTAGGGCTAATGCTGATGTTCGCTCTTATCTTCCGGATATCTGTTCTCGGAATAAAGCCCATCTCTGAGTTAAAATTCTCGCCGATGTCGGTATAGGACATATCAACCACCCAAAAGTCACTCCAATAGGACAAATCCAGGTATGCAGCCCAGTCTTTCCCCTTCGTATCTGGAGAGAATGTCTTGGCCGCAAAGCCGCCTATCTGAAGAGATTTGCCGAAAGCAAGGTTGAAGTCAAACCCGCCTCCTCGGTTGTAGGCAGGACTGTCCAGAGAGTTTTTACTCAGAAACATGAGCCCAAAGGTGGATTTTTGCAGGAAATCTCTCTTAATCCGGAACACAGAAAAGTTGGCTCTCTCGATATCGACCTGCTCATCATCTTCTATGTACGAAGTCTGATCCGTTACGATATCCAGGATGCCCAAATCAAATTCTCCGGCTTTCCCGGTGGCTCTCAGGCCCCCTATGATAGGGATCTCTCGGCCATCTTCTGATAAGCCGATGGATCGGCTGAAGAAGAACAATGTCGATGGTGGTTCATGCTCCCTGTATCTCTCTCCCAAACGGAAGATATCCGCACCCTCGAGGAAAAATCCCCTCTTTTCCGGAAAAAAGAGGCTGAAGCGGGTCAGGTTAAACACCTCCTGGTCGGCTTCAACCTGGGCAAAATCGGTGTTAACGGTCACATCTACTGTCAGGTTTGAAGTCAGACGATACTTAAGATCAAGGCCTAAATCTCCAGAGGTGGAAAAAGGATCTCCTCTCTCCATTTGATTTCCTCCCCCGATAACATAGGGCATAAGATGGACCCTTTTTCCCTGTTTCAGGTTATCTAACCCCCTAAGATGCCCAAAGAAAGAAATCTTGTACTTTCCATACCAGCCGTAATCCCTGAGAACAGGGGACCAGTAACTTTCCTCTCTTTTTCGAGCGACGTGGCGACCAAAATTAATCCCCCAAGCCAGACTTCGGCCCTTTTGGAAACGGAGGGTGTAAAACGGAATGGAGATCTCGGCGGTCCAACCCCGCTCGTTTGTCTTGACCTTCACCTTCCATATACCATCCCAGTCCCAATTGATACTATTTCCCTCATCTCGGATCAGGCCATCACGCTTGGCACCCAATGGGTTGATAGCAAAATAAAAGGCATTCCGATGGTCGTGGAAAGAATCGATGAAGACTTCGAAATAATCGTCATTCATAAGCTCTCCATCTCTTCTCATCTGACTGGCTACAATCCTGGAGGGCTGGCTGTCGAAGCAGAGCACCCCGATGTAGAGGTTGTTATCGTCATACAGGATGCACAGCTCCGTGGGCTCCGTAGCCAATTCTCCATCAGCCGGCTCCCTCTGAGTGAACCCTTTCACCTTCTGAGCTTGCTGCCATTGAGGCTCGTCGAGGTCACCGTCTACTGAAATCGGTCGAGACGTTTCCAGAGCAGAGATTTCATGTTCTTCGGCAAACAGCCACGACGATATGAATAGGAGAAAAACGAGCAACTGAAGGAATCTCTTTTTCTTCATCTTAACCTTGTCCACCTTGAAAGGCTGTCAAAAATCATCGTCCATGATAAAAGAAAAAGGTCTAAAAGTAAATTTGAATACAGGTTCGGAAATTCTGTTGCAATCGCCTAGAAAGATGTGTACATTCATGATAGAAATCGTTTGATGAAGAACCGAAACTCGCTCATCAGATGCGCTTGGGTCCCGGAAGATCTGCTCTACAGGAATTACCACGACAAGGAATGGGGTGTCCCCCTGCATGATGACCGCCGATTATTCGAATTCCTCGTTCTTGAGGGAATGCAAGCCGGGTTGAGCTGGCAAACAATCCTGAATAAGCGCGAGAACTTCCGGCAGGCTTTTGACCTATTCGATGCTCGAAAGATAGCGGGGTATGATCAGAGGAAACAAAAAGAACTCTTATACAATAAAGGCATCATCCGCAACCGTCTCAAAATCGAGTCTGCAACCCAGAATGCCAGGGCCTTTCTAGCTGTCCAGGAGGAATACAAAGGCTTCGACACTTATATATGGCAGTTTGTCGGGGGAAAGCCCAGGCAAAATGCATGGAAAAACATCAAAGACATCCCAGCAAAGACTCAGATATCAGATGCGATGAGCAAGGATCTCAGGAGGAAGGGATTCAAATTTGTGGGATCGACGATCTGTTATGCCTTCATGCAGGCTGTGGGCATGGTCAACGACCACACCATCGATTGTTTTCGGTATGATGAGCTATCCGAATAACAAGGAAACTCCAAAGAAAAACCAGTTGGGCAATCAAAATATTATTTATATAATTATCCTGATATTAGTCTGTTTCATCTGTGGAGCATCCATCGAAATGTCTATCCACAAAACCTCAATCCACCAAGAAACCAAGATCTATCTTCTTCCTGTAGGCGATATCGACGAGGAAACTCTGGAAACTCTAAAAAGCCGTCTCGCCGAGACCTTTCACCGCAATGTGGAAATCCATGACGGCATGAACATTCCAAAAAAGGCATACAATCCTCAGCGAAAACAGTACTTGTCATCCCACATCCTGGATGAACTCCACAACCTCGTCTCCTCGAGCGAAAAGGAGAAGTATTTGGCCATTACTGGTGTTGATTTATACGTACCTCAGCTCAATTTCGTCTTCGGAGAAGCTGAACTCGGAGGGCAGTTCGCCATCATTTCCCTGGCTCGCCTTCATCAGAGTTTTTACGGATTTCCCGATGACAGAGCCCTTTTTCTGGAGCGGACAGTCAAGGAGGCCGTCCATGAACTCGGCCATGCCTTAGGACTCAGACACTGTCCCAACCCAGAGTGCGTCATGCATTTTTCCAACAGCTTAGTCGATACGGATAGGAAAAAGGCCGTCTTCTGCTCTAGCTGTCTGAAACTTTTCGAGAAACATAAAGAACATCGGTAAGGAAGAGGAAGACTAGCCTTCGCTTATGGCGCCTTTTATATCACTCCGAAATTCTCCTTTTGAGCAATGTCTCATTATCTTTTATCCTTTAACCGCTTGGCGAAAAACCCAAACTAATCGTCATTCTTATCGTCACTAAACCAACCTATCATCAATTTTCTATCTTAAACAAATAATAAACAAATTGGTTGGTTTTATTTTTGTCATAATTGGATGTTGACATATACCAATTAAATCTTAAATTATGAAGTATAAGAAAAATTGGAGGAGATTCCGATGCTCTTAAAAATCGAAAAATCCAGCCCCAAACCTCTCTACCAGCAAATCATCGATGAGATTAAAACGTTGATCGATCAAGGCTCTCTGGAAACTGAGCAAGCTCTCCCCTCGACAAGAGGTTTGGCTAATAAATTGGGTGTTAATCGCTCGACGGTCATCCGCGCCTACGAGGAGCTCCAAGCCCTCGGTTACCTACAATCCAGACCTGGCTCTTACAATAGGATTCAGAAAAGGCGCAGGGAAGCCGTCTATACCCCAGGAAGAAAAAGCTCCATTTCATGGGAACGAGCCTCCAACGCCTCCGCTCAGAAGATTTACGAAATATTTGGGCATTATTCCCCAGAAAAGCCACCTCAAACTCATCTTCGAACAGACGCCATCAACATATCTGAGCTCGATCTCGACCGTCGTCTGTATCCGATGGCCGAATTCAAAAGGTGCATCAGCCATGTTCTTTGGCAGAGTGGAGCTGATTCGCTCCAGTACGGTGATCACAAAGGTTATCCTCAGCTGCGACGTCAAATCGCCCGCCGTCTGCGTCTCCATGGTATTTCCGTCTCAGAGGATGAAATCCTTATCACCAACGGGGCTCAACAGGCCTTAGACCTGATCATCCGAATGCTCTCCAAACCAGAGGAAAACGTTGTCGTTGAGTCTCCAACCTATGCCAACATCATCCCTCTCCTCAAGTTCAATGGAGTCAAAATCCTCGGCATTCCGATGATGCCAGATGGTCTTGATCTTAAGCGTTTGGAAAAAATTTTGGAGAAAGAAAAAGTCAGCTTTGTTTACACCATACCCAATTTTCAAAATCCGACAGGAATCACGACTACCCACAAGCATCGAGAAAGATTGCTCAACATCTGCATCGAGCACCAGATTCCTGTCGTGGAGGATGGATTTGAGGAGGACATGAAATATTTTGGCCGGGTGCCTCTCCCGATCAAATCCATCGATGAGAAGCAAACCGTTATCTACTTGGGAACATTCTCCAAGACGCTTTTCCCTGGGTTGAGAATAGGCTGGGTCACGGCCAACAAGGAATGTATAGACCGGTTGACAGCGATCAAGCGATTCTCTGATCTGAATAGTGGAAATCTTGTCCAAGTCATCCTCTCTGAATTCTTGAAGCGCGGCTACTACGATCTACAGCTCCGTCGCCTCCACCGCATTTTTAGGAAGCGCATGCAGGTAGCTCAAAAAACGATGGAGGATTCCTTTCCCCGCAGCGTTACCTGGACCCCGCCGGCGGGCGGGTATACAATCTGGGTGAAAATCCCCTGGAAGATGGACGAAGTCTGCCTACAGGAACATCTATCAGAATTTGGAGTCATCGTCTCTCCAGGAAGCTATTATTTCCCTGATGGCCAGGGCTCAGAGTACTTCCGCCTCTCAATCGCCAAGATAAGCGAGATGGAAATAAAAGAGGGCTTCACAAGACTCGGTAACGCCCTGACTGGATTAGAGAAAGGAAAAGGCAGATGCTGATCGAGCTCCAAAGACACATCATCTACGGCCCGGTCAATTCCCGGCGATTGGGATTATCACTCGGGATTAACCTTTTGCCTACCGATAAGAAAGTTTGTCCCTTTAACTGTGTATACTGTCAGTATGGCTGGACCGAGGCGCATCAGCCAAATGGTGCCGACAACCGACTCCCGTCGGTACAAGTCGTGATACAGGCTTTGGAAGAGGCCTTGATGTCCATGGAAAAACTGCCAGCCTACATCACCTTCTCGGGCAATGGCGAACCGACCCTCCATCCCGACTTCAGAACAATTGTCGAAGGAGCGAATGCCACACGCGATAGGTTGGCACCAAACGCTAAAACGGCTATCCTCTCCAATTCCGCCTTTGTTTTTAAAAAAAACATCAGGAAGGCTTTGGCCAAGCTTGATCTCCGCATCATGAAGCTCGACTGCGGCAGCACTCCAGTTTTCAGAACATATAACCAGCCTTGTCCAGGTATAACTCTGGAAAAGATCACCCAAGGCTTAACTCAGTTATCCGACATCACCATCCAAACGCTCTGGGCTGACGGACATGCCGGTAATCTCCAACCCGATAACATCCACGAATGGATCGAACGGTTGAAAAGGATTAAACCCCTTTCGGTTCAAATCTACACCATGGATAGGGGCTATCCTTCCCATGGGTTAAAACCGGCCTCAAGAGCACAGCTTCACCAGATAAAAGAATTAGTGGAGCAAGCCAAATTTCGGGTGATGATCTTCTAGAAAAGTGTTCTGTATGGAAAACTTTAGGTTACTATGTGGATTTCAATGAACCTGAAAAAATGAAATACGGGATTCAGGGGGATTAAGCTTCAGCTCGATATAATAGTGGAACCTGTACCAGAGAAATACTCTGATCGGGAGTTGGCCAATTTGTTCTGAGACCAGGTCGACTTAGGCTCTATGCTTGACCAAGTGTCTCATGCCTTCCAAGAACATATTGATCTCCTTGAACGTTATGTAGATAGGCGTGGAGACTCTTATGCCGTAAGTTCCCTTTTTCTTATTCCCGATCGTTCTGATAACGATGTTGTATTTCTCTCGCATGTAATTGACGATTTTTCTTGGTTCGATGCCCTCGACAGAAAGGGCTGTCAATCCCCCGCTGATGTAGGGATCTATCGAGGTGTGGAGCCGAACACCGGGAATCTCTCTCAACTCTCTCTTCAAATAGCCGGCAAGGGCTTTGACTCTTCTCTCTATTCGCTCTCGGCCGATGGCTTCCTGAAAATCCAGAGCTTCCCCAAGTGCAATGATTAAAGAATCAGCTCTTTGACCGACGGTCTCGAATTTCCTCGCACTCCTGCGAGAATCCCAGCCTGAGGAGGCGATCGTCGGCCACAGCTTATCCTGGACGTTCATTTTGACATAAAGCACCCCGACTCCTGTTGGGGCCCCCAACCACTTATAAGGACTGGTCGCAAAGAAATCGACCCCCAACTCCTTCATGGACAGGTTGAGCATACCTAAGCCATGGGCACTGTCGGCAAGAACAAGAACGCCTCTTTCATGAGCCATCTTACTCAATTCATTAAGAGGGGCAATCAACCCGGAAATGTAGACAGTGTGACTGATGCTGATGACTTTTGTCCTCGGAGTTATCGCTTCTTTGAAGGCATCCACGAATTCTTCGACACTCTTTGGAGGAAGTCCGATCGGGACATTTATGATTTTTATCCCGTACCTTTTAGCCTTCATATTCCAAGGATGTGTTCCCCCTGGATGTTCCATGTTCGAAAGGAGAACCTCATCCCCCGCCTCCATTTCTAATCCATTAGCTACGAAATTCATGCCTTCAGTCGTGTTCCTGGTTATGGCCACCTCATCGGGAGAGGCCCCGATGAACCTGGCCAACTTGGTTCGGACTTCTTCTTTTTTCCTGGGTATGAAATTATAGCAATCAAAAGGATTGGTCACCTGGAGCTTACAACACTTGATCAGCGTGTTGTAGACAGGTTTGGGCATTGGCCCGAGAGTGCCGTTATTCATCATGATCAACCGGTCTTGGAACAAGAAATGTTTTCGGATGCCATCCCAGTAGACACCGTCTGGTGCTTCGTCTTGGATGTATTCCTGGTTTAGCGATTTGATGCTCTGGTAAACACCCGCATTAAGTCGATTCAGAGCCGCCACTGAAAGGGCAGAGCCAGCCATCAAGTATTTGACAAAATCTCTCCTGGTAAGACTTTTGAGCGGATTTCTTTCTTCGATTGGATTGCTTTGATTCATGAAGTCCTCCTCCGCATTAATTTGGTTTATTGTATTCATAAATTTTCTACCCTGTCAAACAGGATAGGTTGCTGTCCGCTCTACCCAACTCTCTGATCACAATCTAAGGGTCATCCTCGGCAAATAGGCTCTGGGTTCGCAGGAGATAAACTAAAATAAGAAGACCGGTCAATCGCTCAACAGAAAATAGATCGGCCTCCTTTCTTCGGAGAGATCTTCATAGTTTCCTTGCCCCTTGCTGATGACGAGATCGGATTGGCGGCAGACATTCAGAAACTCCTTAGAACATAGACTCAGGATCATGCCTGGCGCATCACAACCGGAAGAGATAATTTCTGCGACCTCTTCGATCCAGACCGCCAAGGCATCTTCCCGGATGGCATCGTTAATGTCCGGCTTCTCAATGTCTTTCTTTAGATCAAAATTCGCGTTGGCCCCAAAATCTATGACATTTCCGGCAATCGCCACCTTGAGAGCTGTCAACAACCTGTCCTTCGAGGATTAGATCCTTCTCTTCCACTCTGGATAAAGGGCGAGAGCCTGGGAAGGATTAAGCTCACCTCAACCAAGATTCTGTGGATTTTTTCTTCATCCGAGGTGATCATCCTGGCCGTTTTCAGCGTCTGGCTGGAGAAACAGGGTTAACAATCGAGATAGGCTTTCATTCTTTATCCTTGGTCAGACCATCTCGGATGAGCTCTCGATGGCTTGAGAAAGCGATTTCAGGAATTTCATCGAGAGGAAAGAAAGCTGCCATAAGGGAATCCGAACCGGGTGAGAGATGGCCTCGAGCCCTCACCTCATAACCGATAATGAGGACTTTCTCATAAACCTGGGATTCCTGTGAATAGACACCGACCAATCTGAGTATTTCTCCTTCCAATCCAGTCTCTTCGTTAAGCTCCCGCAGACAAGCCTCTTCTGGAGTCTCCTCGATCTCGATAAAACCGGAAGGCAGAGCCCACTTTCCCATGCCCGGCTCGACTCCTCTCTTTACCAAAAGTATCTCCTCTTTATCGTTCAGGACAAGAGCCGCTGCACTCGGCAGAGGATTCTCATAATGTATCCACTGGCAAGCCGGACAGAAAAGCCGCTTCCTTCCCTCCTCCTCCCGAGAGTTCAAACCCGAACCGCACAAGGGACAGTACTGATACATTTTCTCTTCTATTCTAATGGAAGCATGATCCAAAAACCAGATTTATGGGGTCAGACCTTCCTAATTTCCATTCTCGATTATGCGGGAGTAGCAAATACCCATATCTTATTATGAAAATTAGGAAGGTCTGACCCCATCAAGTTCTTGACAAAAATTCTTCATTTTTTATATAAAACAAACACACTATATATGAGGGAGGTCATTCTATGAAATCAGAAGTCACAGAAAAACTAGCCGCTTTAATTACAGCCGCCTTCGGCCTGGTCGCTGCATTAGCCTGGAACGGCGCCATCAAAGCCATCTTTGCCAAGGCCTTCGGAGATCCAGAAGGATTAACCCAGATGATTATCTACGCTGTTGTGGTAACCATCATCGCGGTAATTGCCACCATCTGGATCGGCAAGGTGGCAGAGAAGAAAAAAGGGGAATAAGCTCAGCCGCGTTTTTCTATTTTCGTCGACCGTCAGCTCAGGATAAGGAGGGTAGTTCTGAGGACTCGTGGAGGAGTGCTCTACTTTTTATGAGAATAATCGACGACTTCGATGTTCAGCTTGCCTAGAATCTCCGAGATGGCTTGAGCCATATCTTTGAATATGTTTTCGTCCAGGTTACTACGGCCGAACTTGATGTGGGTCGCATCGGTATAATATTCCCCGCTCTCTTCATCCAAAGACAGCCACTTGGTATCGAGCCCTATCCAGCGGCCTACAAAGACCTCAGGCCACATATGATAGGCGAACAGGCCTTGGCCGTACATGATTCCCAAAGCCGCCCTGGCAGGGATCCCCACAGCTCGACAAAGGGCTACAGTGATGACCGTGTGCTCGGAACAGTCTCCTGCCCTATTCTTGATGACCTCTTTGGCCGTGGCAAAACCCACGTCATAATTGGCTGTCATTTCTTCACTTACCCACTCGGCAATCCTTTTGGCTGCTCGCCATACATTCCGCTCCCTGCCGACAATCTCCCGAGCCAAAATCTTAATTTCCGGATCATCGGATTGGCAGAACGAAGTGGGTTTTAAGTATTCTTGGCTTCTCCTATCATCAACTGGGAATGTGATAGAATCTGCCTCCTGGAATATCTGAGAAGCTGTCTTGATAAGGACCTGATTATTTTTAAATTCTAGAATCTCCTGGCTTCCATCGTCAAAGGGAAGATTTTCAATTTTTTCCAACGGAATTCCGCTGAGCTTGAATGTAGCCGTCTTAACGCTTCGTGGATTCTCGAATGTAAGGTTGGATTTTATGATCGTCGAGAAGGCGATATCAAAATTCTCTTCAGAGATTTTCAAGGCCTTCTCCTCGGGCATGCGAATCGAAGTCGTAGTCAGAAAGCTTGTTTGACTTTCTGATTTCCAGATGTTTCCCTCTTCATCAATCCACTCATCGGCGACTAGAGGAATCAAATAATCGGTTTCTGTCCTCACGTGCCACAACCTCATTTTTTTCCCTAAAATAAGAACCTCCTCCTCTCCGATGATCTTGAAGCGAGAAACCCTGAGTGAATATGAAAAGGGATCTAAAACTTGAAAAACATATTTCCGACCCGGTATCAAGCCCTCTTCTTCGATGATTTTCCCCATTGGGACTTCGAGAAACAGGTTCCCCTCGTAAGATAGCTCTTTTATGATTTTATCTCCGAGTCTGAACAGGATTTTCTGTGGTTTCATATCAGCCTGAATAACAGTCTCGCTTTCCGACATTTTCATTCTCATCAAGGTTTCTAAGGGCTTGTGTTGAGCGTTATAAAGGGATTCTTGGATCGTTTTTATTTCGATAACGCTTCCCCCCAAACGCGAAATCCTCATCCATGATTCGCTGGTGCTTTTTCTGTAATCTTCCCCATTTTGGGAGAAAAGAATGTGCTTGATATGACTATAGCCAACTTTTATGCCTCCCATATAAACGCCCATCCACAGTTCATGAGTACTTTTTTCGACCAGTGCTTTATGAAGATTCTCATCCTGAGATCCTCCTTGGACCTCATTCCAGAAAACATTCATTATCAGGAAGAGGACAAAAGCCATAAACCAAACGGCCCTGAAGATCTTTTTTTTCATCTGATTCTATCTAATAATATATACGATATTCATGATTAGAGGAAGATAAGAGTGAACATCTCCAATTCCATGATTCAGGAAAAATAAAGTAAGCATTGCTGTAGTGAAGGAGAGATCCTGTCCGTCTGAGCCGCATGGAGGCAGGTAGTGGGTTTACGGCGAGAGATTTATTTAAGCTCTTTTCTCTTTTTCCTGTTTTGGACAGAGAAGAAATTCGATTGAATGATTCAAGGCATCCAAATCCAAGGGTTTGACAAAGAAATGACCGATGGATAGGCGGGACAACGCATCCAGTTCGATTAGATCTGGATGGGCTGAGATTAAGATGACTTCTCCAGTATAACCACAATCTCTCAATTTAGAAATCATCTCCAGTCCGTCTGTATCCGGCAACTTTAGATCAGCAATGACGAGATCAATCTTAACTTTCTTTAAACACCGCAGTGCTTCTTTTGAATCTTTGGCCAGATAAACGCGGTATTCTTTGTTCAGGATCAAGAAAAAAGTCTTCCTGATAGTTTCATCATCGTCGACAACGATTATCTTTTTCATGATCATCTTTTCCTCATAGACATTCGTCATTTCTCCAGGCAAAAGGAGAAGCAGATTTTATGCCAAATCTGAAAAGGCCTTAGGGAATAAGGGAGAAAAAAGGTGTATGGATTCAATCACTCCAGAAGTAAGCAAAAAAATTTACACCAGGAAAAAGCATTTTTACATTCTTTATTTAGGTCTAGGAGGGATTAGACTGAGATATCGTACTCTTTTATTTTTTTATCCAAGGTCGGGCGTGTAATCTGGAGGATTCGGCTGGCCTGGGTCTTGTTTCCCTTGATGGCTTTTAGAACATGCTGGATATAATCCTTCTCAATCTCCTTTAAGGAGACGAGAGCTTGGGGAAATGTCTTTCCCTCGCTCCCCTCGTGGGGCAAATTTTCCTCAAGGATAACATCTCCTTTAGCCAGAATCACGGCCCCGGTCAAGGCATTCTCCAGTTCCCTGACATTCCCCTTCCAGGGAAAATTCATAAGGCTCTTCATCACTCGAGGCGGCACTTTTCTGACATTCCTACGGAGATCGCGGTTGATCTTCTCCAAAAGATAGGCCACCAGTTCGGGAATATCCTCTTTTCTCTCTCGAAGAGGCGGAAGGTTTATCTCCACGACTTTCAGTCGATAATACAGGTCTTCCCGGAACTTTCCTTGGTGAATCAACTTTAAGAGCTCCTGGTTGGTAGCTGCTATGATTCTGGCCTCGGTCTTCAGTATTTTTTCCCCGCCGACTTTCATAAAATCTCTGTTCTCGATGACTCTGAGCAGTTTGGATTGGAGGTTAGGTGAGACATCTCCGATCTCATCTAAAAACAACGTCCCCTTGCCTGCAATCTCAAACTTGCCTTTTGTCTCACATACCGCATCGGTAAAAGCTCCCTTCATATGCCCGAAGAGTTCGCTCTCCAACAGAGTGTCTGAAATCGCGGAGCAGTTGATGACGATAAAAGGCTCTCCTCTGTAAGGGCTGTTATAGTGGATGGCCTTGGCCACTAACTCTTTTCCTGTGCCGCTTTCCCCCTGGATAAGTATATTCGTCCTGGTGTCAGCCACAGAGCCGATCAGTTTGAACACTCCCCGCATCTGAGGAGAATGACCGATGATATTATCGATGGTGTATTCCTTCTGCCTCTCCTCCACTAGATAGCTGAGTTTTTCTTCTAATCCCTTCACCTGGAAGGCTTTATCGATAGTCAAATCAAGTTCCACATAATCCAGCGGCTTGACCAAGTACTCGAAGGCCCCGGACTTTATGGCTTCGACCGTGGTCTTCATGTCATCGTAGGCAGTCATGATGATCACCGAGGCATTTTCATCCTTTTTCTTTATCTTCTTCAAGGCTTCAAGGCCATCCATATCTGGGAGTCGAATATCGAGGACGACTAAATCTGGACTTTTCTCATCGTACAATTCGAGCCCATCTTCTCCATCCTCAGCCAGATGGACTTCAAAGTCATCTCTCGAGAGGTGGGAAGACAAGGTTTTTCGGATTAAGGGGTCATCATCTATGATCAATATGGATCTCATGGTTCCTCCCCGAGGGGAAAAAGGATCTCGAAACAAGTCCCTCTTCCCACTTTCTTTTTGACCTTTATCGAGCCTTTATGTTGTTCGACTATTTTTCGAGCATTCGCCAGACCCAAGCCAATTCCTGTCGCTTTCGTGGTGTAGAATGGCTCAAAAATATTCTCCCAATCCTTTTCTGGGATGCCGTACCCGTCATCACTGATCTCGACTCTCGCTTTCTTTACTGAATCCACCTGGACGCAGGAGAGAGCCAACGTTATCTGACCGCCTTCGTCAACAGCCTCAAACGCATTACGAAGGATATTCAAGAACACCTGACGAATCTTATCTGCATCGACATAAACCTCGGGTATTTGACCTTGGAAATCTTTGCTCAGTTGAATCTTTTTCACTGCTAGAGATTCTGAAAGCATTTTCACGGATTCCTCCAGGATTTGGCTTAGGTCGAACAGGTCCAGCTGTAACTCTGGGACCCGAGTGAAATTGAGAAGCTCTTTGACAAAATTCTCTATCTGCCCGATTCCTTCTTGAGATATACTCAGATGCTCTCTTGTTATCTCTTCCAGCGGATAGCTCTCAAAAACCTTCTGGATATTGAGTTTGACCGAAGTCAGAGGATTGCGAATCTCGTGGGCGATTCCAGCGGCAATGCGGCCGATAGAGGCCAACTTTTCCGCCTGGATGAGCTTTTTCTGGGCCGCTTCCATCCTTTCTTTTGTCAGTTGGAGTTGATGGCTCATCTCGTTGAAATTTTTGGCCAAATTTCCGATTTCATCCCGAGAGTCCAGCTCAATCTTCTGAGAAAAATCCCCTTCAGCGATCTTGACCGTGCCCTCGGCTAATTTCTTGACCGGTCCTGTGATCCTACGGGCAAGGAAGGTGGCCCCGAAAATCCCCAAGAAAAGTCCGACAAACCCGATCAATATCAGCATCAATCGAGTACTGTACAACTCTTTCCGGATATCCTCGAGCGAAAGACCGATCTTAATAGATCCCCATCGCTTGGGTGATCCTCTGGCAAAAATCGGAGTTTCAATCTCCAAAATCCTGAGGATCCTTCCCGTATTTCTATCTTCTAGTTTTTTCGAAGCACTGAAGTAACTGTCTTCTTCTTCCTCCCCGCTCAGATTCGTCTTTTTATAAATCTCATCATGTTCTTTTATAAATGAATTCGAAGCAAACGGCCGGCTTTTCCTGTCGTAGATGACAACATAGATCAGTTTTTCATCTATCTGTTCCTCGATATCCTTCTCGATCCCGACAGCATCCCAGTAGAGGAGGGGCTGGAGATTCATTTGAGCTATTTTCTCAGCGATCAACACGCCCTTTTCTTTCTGTTCTTCAAAAATGGCTTTAACTTCTCTTCTTTCTATAACAAATAGAATCAACCCGACGAGTATAACAAGCAGAAAAATCACCGAGGCCATGAATTTTGTGCGAAGCGTCATTCTTATTCTCATTTATCCAACCATATCTTCTTGGCTTCAAGATAGTACAACCCCAGAGGTGGCCAATCCACTCCCATGACATAAGGCTGCATGGCCACGTTGTTCTGTTGAGAGAATAAAGGAACAGCCGGGATGTCTGAGGAGAGGATATCCTCCATCTTGTGAAAAAGGTTAATCCTCTCTGTCCAGCTTTTCTCCACTTCGGCCTTGAGCAGAAGATTATCCAGAGCCGGATTAGCATACCCAAAAAGATTAGAAATGGATTTAGAAAAAAATAGGGGACGGATAATATCCTCTGGATCGGGAAAATTCATCAATCGGTCCACGATGGCTAGGTATGGTTTTGTCGAACTTCGGATCTCCTTTGGGGATCGGTAATAGCTTGATCGTGTTCTTATTCCGAGATTTTCGAGTTGGTTCCTGATTTCTCTGTAGAATCTATTCTTGGCGTCTGTTCTCGGCCATTCAATAAAAAAATCGAGAGTGGGGAGTCGATGTTCAGATGAGAATCCAGCTTGTTGAAGCAAATCCTTGGCTCTGTCCAGATTAAAGGCTCGTTCGTCTTCGGAGGGGAAAAAACCAGGTAATCGGGAAGGAATAAAACTATTGGCCACTTGTTTAAGAATCCTCGCATCTCTAACAGCAAGAGCCAGCCTAACTTTGTTTATCGCTTGAGAAATGGCTCTTCTGACCTCCAGCTTATCCAGGGGAGCAATATGACAACTCAGCCCTAAAAAGACATAATGGAGAGAACCATCTTGATAGATTTTATAATGAGATTCAAGCAATTTATCCGAAAGGACAGGGATAGCATCAATTTCACCGTTTATGAAATGGTCGATGGTGTAATAGGGGCAGAACTCTATAGCACTGAGATAGGGTTTTCCCTCCCAATATGCATCATTCCCTTTGAGACGAACACCAACGATTTCCAGGCGAGAATCCCTGAGCCAATAGTCAAATTGAAACGGACCTGTTCCAACAGGCTTCTGGAAAAAGCCTCTCCCTTTCTCCCGGACAAGATCTTCGGGAAGAATCTTACAAAAATGCATACTCAGAAGATAAAGTGCCGAGATAAACGGCCGCGTCCAGCGTATTTCAAAAGTGTGTTTACCCAGGACTTTAAACCCGAGAACATGAGTCGCTTCGCCCTCTCGAAATTCCTGTGCACCCTCCACTCTATTGAGGAAAAACGAAAAATAAGGAGAGTCTGTCGTCTTATCAAGAAGCCTCTCTAAGGAAAACTTCACATCTTTGGCTGTCACCTCCCGCCCATTGTGAAACTTCACTCCTCTTCGGATATGAAAGACATAACTCAGTCCGTCAGCAGAGATCTCCCAATACTCGGCTAAGGAAGGAACGATGTTTATATTTTTATCTAATCTCACCAATCCATCGTAGATCTGTTCTGAAATGAAGATGAACGCTTCAGGACTCGCTGGGTCCAGCTCAGGCTGAAAAATATCTGCAAAAGATTTTAGCCGAAAAACCCCTCCGTAGCGTGGTTCCGGATGGCTGGCCTTCTGCCCGAAGCTAGGAATACCAAAGCCGATGATAAGGGAAATTAGGAGGTATAAGGGATTTTTTCACCATCAATCCACACTCAGATACCAAAAATCCATCTCAGGTTAACGCAACTTTTATGCCATATGTAACGATCCTATAACTCTATTGATATCAATACGTTTATTTTAAGGATCATCTCTATTATGTAAAATTTCTTTACAGTTTTCAATCAGAATTTTTTATTTTTAAAAGTAAGCATCTCTTCGCGATTGCATAGAAGAATACGAATCAGGCTAGTTAGATCAATAAAGGAATGAAATTGTCCCTGAATTTATGCCAGGTTTTTTAATGACAGACGAGATGAAAAAGAGAGAAATTGATTTAATCTTGCATCGAGGAACTCTCTGCAACCTCTTGGACTTTTTTAAAAACGCGCATGAGGTTTCCACCCCAGATTTTCTCGATCTCCTCTCGGGAGTAACCTCTTCGGAGAAGTTCTTCAGTGACTGCTGGCATCTGGCTGACGTCATTACAGCCTTCCACCCCGCCTCCTCCGTCGAAATCGGTTCCGATACCCACATGATTTACTCCGATGAGGCGCACCACATAGTCGATATGATTTGCGGCCTCTTCGATCGTGGCCAAATCCTCAGGATACTTTTCATTAATCTTCTCGTATTCTTGACGCATCCTCTCCGACTGAGCTTCGCTTCTGATGTCTGACCAAGATCCATACGTCTTCCTGAGTACAGCCAGAGCTTTGTCTCTCTCAGGATTGGGAGCTGGTGTTTTTAAAAAGCTCGAGACAAAACAGATCTGGATAACCCCATCGTTGGACGCCAAGGCCTTGAGCATCTCATCCGAGAGATTACGCGGGTGGTCGCGAATGGCCCGCACACTGGAATGGGAAGCGATAACCGGAGCCTTGGTCACTTCGAGGACGTCAAAAAATGATTTGTCTGAAGCATGCGAGAGGTCGACCATGATGCCCAGACGATTGCATTCGGCGACCACCTCTCTGCCGAAATCACTCAATCCGTTATCCTCGGGATTCTTCCGATCTGTGGATGAATCGCAGATATCGTTATCCGAAGAGTGGCAGAGCGTAATATACCGAACACCCTGTTTGAAGTACTTTCTGACATAAGTAAGATCCCGACCGATAGGATACCCATTCTCCATACCGATGAAGATGGCTCGCTTCCCTTCGCGCTCGAGGCGGTAGGCGTCCTCAGGAGAGGTGGCCAGTTCAAGCGTCTCCGGATAATCCTGGCCCATTTTATGTATCAAGCCCAGCATTTGATTGGCTCTTTCTTGAGCCTTCGTGTATCCCTCAGGTGTCCTTAGTCCTTGCCTAACATAGACGGCAAAAAAAGCAGCATCAAGCCCTCCCTCCTTCATCCTAGGAAGATCGATTTTTCCTCTCCATCTCTGACCGGGTTCGTGCCTGTCGCCGATATCCCATTCTCCTCTTGTCATCAAGAGGGGTGTATCACAATGCGAGTCCACGGTTAAGATATTCTCATGGATCTTTCTGGCCTGGCTCTCTAAATTTATCTCATCCTTCTCGGCTGTGCAGGAAATGAGAAGAAAGGCCAAAATTAACACGGATATGAAGACGATGTTTTTGTATACCATCTTGGCTCCTTTCTGGAAGTAACACATTTTAATCACAGTCAAATCGTGAACATTATTTTTTCTTTCTAGTGATGGGTCTACCTTCAATGATCGGATTGTAACGTGTTTCGAATGTCCCACCACGACTGACATGCCCGGCGGCTTTTTCAGGAGATTTTTCAACGTCCACCACACGGCTATCCTCATCAATAGGGAGTCCTTCAGCGTTAACCTTGACAACGCCTGTCGGGGTGACTCCAACGCCATCCTCTCCCCACGGCCGACTTTCTATCACTGCTCCCAGAGGAATGATTTCTCTGTCGCCGTCAAGCACTGTCCCGTCAGAGCAGAAGGTAAAAGGAGTGGCCTCGGGTTGGGAACCGAAGACATTCTTGCCCAAGTTGTAACTCTGGTCAAGAACGATTCTCCGATAACCAGCGATATTGGCGAGCATGGTCTTTGGAGTGGGGTAAAATATACTTCCCTTGATAAAATCTTTACCTGATTCAGCATCATGAAACAAATAATTTTGGGAGGAGGCGTAACGCCTCATGATTTTTGTCCTCTCTTGAAGAATATCTTTTCTTTTCTTTCTCTCGGTCATCTTCAGTTTCTCATCATCAAAAATATCCTTTAGTCGGTTTGCTAAATTCAGGTGATCCATCAGACCTTTCTCTTCAGCATAGGCCATCAGCTCAGTTTTTATCTCCCCGGGCATATTACCGTAAAGGTCTGCTCCGACGACCGTGGAGTAGAAGTACTCCAGCTCTCCCATTCCAGCGTTGGCGTTATAATAATCCTGAAGGTAAGTCTTATCAGGTTCCGATTTCCTGTACTGACCGTAATCCATCTCCCTCCATCCCAACTCTCCGGGAAGCTTCCTCTGGAATGACCAGACCGCGTCTACCGTATTGCCTACTGATGAGTGACATCCCTTGCACTGGAGCAGCTCTTCTGTCGTCTGAGGCCGGAGCTCTCCGTTTTTCTTTTCGATGTAGGCGGCCAGGATCCATCCCGCTTCGTTATCGATCCATCCTTTCCATTCCTTACCTATGATCTTCGGTATCTCATTCTCTTCGTGTTCACCCTCGCCGATATCTGCCAGGTCGACATCCTTCCATTTGTACATGTACCTGATTTCCTTAACCCTCTTGGTGCGGGTTCCTGGGAATTCGTAGTCGACATTCATGTTCCCAGCCAAGCCATCCAAGTTGACACCAGCCTCACCGTCGGCATTCAGATCCACGTAATGCAGGGGATGGGCAAATTCGGTTCCCACAGGGTAAAATCCTTTCTTAACCAGGATATCTGAAGCGTCTCCAAAATACCTGGAAGAGGAGACCTCTAGATTCTTGATATTCTGTTCAAGGAGATCCAGATTCTTCTTGTAGACTTCAATGTCCAGCACGCCGTCCTGGGTCATAAAATTTTTTGGTAATCGAATATAAATCCCGCTGACAGATCCCGTCAGCGGTGTAAAGATGGCATAGGGAAAGAAATTCAAAGCCCGCCAACCTGTGTAGGCCTCATCATGACTATGAACAAATCCTTCTTTGTCTATGTATCCGTGGAGACCTCCACCTGTGGGGTCATTTCCGGCCATCGGAAAGAGGTCATCCGGATCAAGGGCAGGAAAAAGCTGGAAGTCCGATTCTTGGTTTGTCAGGTTATTCCAAGTATCATCGTCTTGGGCTCTTGCTTTTTCATAAGCGGGTCTCCAATTGTCTTTTCGCACATAACTCAGATTATCAGGATCATCGGGCTGAGGGATGGCAAGGCCGTCTTCCTCAAGGCGCTCGACGATGTCTTGAGGATAAATGATGTTTTTCCAGTTCACTCGGTTCAAATTAGGAGACGGGAAACTGTACAGGATCTGATCCTCGGCAAGAGGAAGGGCATTGCCGTGTCGGATATCCCACAGGTAATTCGTGTGACAGTATTTGCAGGCGTTCTGAGTTCCGTATCCTGTTTCGATCCAGCATTGGGCCGGAATCGCCGGGTCTTCGTTCCGACTGGGTTTGTAATTAGTTCCTGTTTGCGCCCGAAACTGAGGAGGGGCTATTCCGTTAATGATATTCTCATAGGAAATGTATTCAGCCCGAAGGCCGGTCATCTCTTCGAGTTTGGCTAGCTCATCTTCCTCCACTGCTGTCTGTTCAGTCTTTTGGCATCCCCAAACAGCCACGATGATGATCAGAGTGACGAAGGCATACAATCTTCTCTTCATCCGCACCCTCCTCAACTGGTTAAGAGTCCATGAAGGCGTATGAACAGACCTAGAAAACAATCAACATCGATTGCGGTCCAGACAATTCGGGATCGAGCTGATTGATCGAGGAAGCCTACCACTTCCCATCCATCTGGAACTCGGCACTGTCCAGCCAGAAACCGGAATGGGTGACCGAATCATACTGGGCTTGAAGAAGGTCGTAGTGAAACTTCTCCTCCTCACAGATCTTCTGGAACATCTCCTTAGCGATCGGATCATCGACGTCATCGGCTGCCTTCTGGAATAGCTGGATGGCCCGCTCTTCAAGTTCCATGCCTAACCGGATGGCTTCCACTTCTCCCTTTCCTTCTTCTTTGGTCACGCTCTCCTTGAGTCTCTCGATAAGATCCGATTTTTCCTGGAACTCAGCCGGCCTGATGTGTTTCTTCCAGTCTTTTCCTCCCAGGATGTCGCTGAACATACGGCTGAATGTCTCGAGGTGTTTTACTTCCTCGTCGGCCAGCTTCCGGAACATCTTTTTCCCCAGCTCATGCTGAGTGATCGCCTCGGCGTGGAGGAAAAATTTCTGTCCGTTGACCTCCAATTTTATGGCCTCTTTTATGACTTGTTCAACAGCCTTGCTAATTTTTTCCATGTCTATACTCTTCTTAAAGTATTATTTTAGTTTACTCATCGACCTTTTTCCAGGCTTGGATGAACTTCACAGCCCGATCAACCATCCTCCGGATAGCTCGCTCTCCTCTCTCTTTGGTTGCCCGTTTGGGATCGCCCGAAGACCAGATACCATTACTCGAGATCTCATGACTGGCTCCCCCTTTTTTGGCTTCAACAGGAACCGCTAAGAGAGTGCTATAGACAATCCCCAGCTCCCGATACGTCTGACTCATCATCAAAAGCTTTCTCATCATAGGGGTAAAATTCAGCTTAGGCTTTTCTGCCCCACTCATGTCGACCAACTCAGGCTTGAGGTAGAGCATCAGCGATGTCTCGTAGATCCCTGCGTGCTCGTCAAAATCCACTCCTTCTACTTTTGCTCCCCCTGTCTGGAAGGCTGCTCCAGCCCCTATGGCAACAGCTATAGCTTCTGTTGTGTGATTGATTCTGTGGATCACTTTTCCCTCCACAATCCGGTTTCCTCCATGGTAGTTGAAGAACATGATCCGCCGGAATCCGTACTTGATCAGCCACTGGGCCGTCTCGAAAAGAACCTGCTCCATGGTCTCGGGCCTAAGGCTCAGGGAGCCGGCAAACCCGCTGTGGTACTCGCTGTATCCAGAAAGAACGACTGGCGCCACGACAACTCCTGTCCGCTCTGATATCATCTCGGACATTCCCGTTGCCTCGTAATAATCTGTCCCTAACGGCATATGGGGTCCGTGTTGTTCAGTGCTGCCTAATGGGATGATCACCATATCGTTTGTTTCGAGATAATCCCTGACATCGGTCCACGTCATCTCTTGAAGGATGAGCGGGTTTCTCACCTGTTGAGCGAAGCTTGGCTTCAGCAGTAACAAAGTTATGAATGCAAATAACAGAGATTTCAAGATTTTCACATACGCTTCTTTCATGGTCTCATCTCCTTATTAATAATTTTTAGCTTTTGTTTGAGCGAGTTATTCTATTCTTTTAAGACTGCGTTGGCAATAACGAACCTAGTGCTCGTAAGCATTTCTGTTCCCGTGATATGAAATATGTCATGTATGAATATGGGGCATCAAGACGAGTCGCTATCCGTCTGAGTTGCGTAGTAGTGGGAGGGGGGATATTTGGCGAGGACGGATGGCCAATGGTCTTTGGAGGCTTCATCCATCAACAACCCAAATTAGGGATTTGGAGTTGCTACCATATGAAGTTCACGGCTCAGCTTGGACCTGGTTAAAACTTGGGATCATCTTCGGTTGTTTGCCTTATCGATTGTCAAATCCGTCAGCATCTTCTGCCGCGTGAATGTCCTGGAGGCAAAGCAGGGATGGCGAGAGTCGCTTCCTCATCTCGATGGCTTTGATGGCAGCGCTGGCTGAAGGAATAGTGGTAAAACAGGGAACCCGGTAAGAGAAGGCCACTTTCCTGATCATTTGTTCATCTTTTCTTTCGACTCCTCCGGAGGGAGTGTTGAATATCATATTGACTTTTCTTTCCCGAATATCATCCAGGATGTTGTGACTTTCTCTGTACACTTTTCCGATCGTATCCACAAAAAAGCCATGTCTCCGGAGATACTGAGCCGTTCCTTCGGTCGCGAGCATCCGGAAACCCAGAATATCTAGTTTTTCCACGATGGGTACCACCTTGGGTTTATCCTCGTCACAGACGCTGATAAAAACTTTCCCTTCTTGGGGAAGAGAGAATCCTGCCCCTTCCTCAGCCTTCAGGAACGCCAACGGAAAATACTTATCGATGCCGATGGATTCTCCCGTAGAGAGCATTTCAGGACCGAGGATAGGATCGACATCCAAGAATTTATCGAAGGAAAAAACCGCCTCCTTCACTGCGTACAAACCTGCTGAACAAGGCTGTAAACGAAGATTCTTCAGTTTTTCCCCCATTATGAGTCGGATGGCGATCTTGGCCAGTGGAATTCCTGTGGCTTTCGAGATGAAGGGGACAGTTCGTGAAGCTCGGGGATTGACCTCAAGGATGTAGATCTTGGTACCCCTAACAGCCACCTGGACATTCATCAAGCCGATAATTTTGAGCTCTCGAGCCATCAGGGCGACTTGTGCCTCGACATCTTTGATGACGCGATCTGGGAGAAAATAAGGTGGTATGACCATGGTCGCGTCCCCGGAGTGGATCCCTGCCTCTTGAATATGCTCCAGGATGCCCCCGATGTACACATCTTCCCCATCACACAGACAGTCCACATCCAGCTCGATGGCATTCTCGATAAACTCGTCGATAAGAATCGGATATTGAGCACAATACACCGCGATTGATTTGATATACTTTTCCAGCTCTTCCTCGTCATGGATAACTTTCATCGCCCGACCAACGAGCACATAAGTGGGGCGGACAAGAACGGGATATCCGATATTATCGGCTATCTCGATTGCCTTCTTAAAGTTTCTGGTCATCCCGTTTCGTGGTCTGCGTAAATTAAGTTTTTTCAGAAAATGATCGAACTTTTCTCGGTCCTCTGTTTGATCGATGGCGGAAGAGCTGGTCCCCAAGATTTGGGCCCCATTCTGCCACAGCCCCGTGGAAATTTTTAAGGGAGTCTGTCCACCAAATTGAACGATAATTCCCTTTGGACTCTCTTTTTTATAGATTGAGATTACATCCTCAAGGGTCACCGGGTCGAAATACAGACGGTCGGATATGTCATAATCAGTAGAAACGGTTTCCGGGTTGGAATTGACCATGATGGCTTTGTATCCCAAATCCCTTAAGCCCAAAACGCCGTGCACACAGCAGTAGTCGAATTCGATGCCCTGTCCGATCCTGTTCGGCCCTGATCCGAGGATAATCGCTTTTTTCTCAGGAATTTTCTTGGCTTCATTCTCCTCATCATAGGTCGAGTAAAAATAGGGTGTTTCCGACTCAAACTCGCCGGCACAGGTGTCGACGACCTTCCAAACAGGTTGGATGCTCTCCTCAGCTCTTCGCGTCCTTATCTCATCTTCAGTCAAGTTTACAAGGGCAGCGATCCTCCGGTCTGAAAAGCCCAGCTCTTTAGCCCGTCGAAGATGATCTGGAGCCAACGGTTGATTTTTTTTTGACTTTAGCAGCTCCTCGTAGTTGACGATCTCCTTAATATTAAACAGAAAAAATGGATCGATCTGGGTGAGTCGAGCGATTTTCTCGATGGATTTTCCTCTTCTCAAAGCCTCAGCAATATACCAGAGGCGCTCAGCGTTCGGCATAGAGAGGTTGTCTTCTAAACTGCCCTCCTCTTTTGTTCCTGTCTCCTCTTCCAGCCCCCAGCGATCGATCTCCAAGGAACGGATGGCTTTCTGGAGGGCCTCCTTGAAGGTTCGACCGATGGCCATCGTCTCTCCTACAGATTTCATCTGGGTCGTCAAAGAGGGTTTTTCTTCTGGAAATTTCTCGAACGCAAACCGCGGGATTTTAACCACCACATAATCGATGGCCGGCTCGAAGCAGGCTGGAGTCTTCTTGGTGATATCATTGAGAATTTCATCCAGTGAATACCCTACGGCCAATTTGGCCGCCATCTTGGCGATCGGAAATCCTGTGGCTTTGGATGCGAGAGCAGAGGAGCGGGACACCCGGGGATTCATTTCTATGACCATCATCCTTCCATCAGCTGGGTTTATGGCAAACTGGATGTTGGACCCTCCGGTTTCAACCCCGATTTCTCTCATGATGGCGATCGCAGCATCCCTCATCCTCTGGTATTCTTTGTCGGTCAAGGTCTGAGCAGGAGCCACGGTGATCGAGTCTCCTGTGTGAACACCCATCGGATCGAAGTTTTCGATGGAACAGATGATGACCACGTTATCATTCCGATCACGCATGACCTCCAACTCAAATTCTTTCCAGCCTATAATCGACTTCTCGATGAGGACTTTAGAGATAGGGCTTATGGCCAAACCCAACGGAATGTATCTGTGGAAATCTTCCCAATCTTTGAGGATATTCCCTCCTGTCCCGCCCAGCGTGAAAGAGGGACGGACCACGACAGGAAACCGAATATCGCGCACGATCTTTTCGGCCTCTTCGATGTCGGAGGCGTATCCGGAAGGCGGGATTTCGAGACCGATCTTCTCCATAGACTGCCGGAAGAGCAATCGATCCTCTGCCTTCCTGATGGAATCGGTATCCACCCCGACAAGCTGGATGCTGTATTTTCCAAAAATCTGCTTCTCGTGGAGCTCGAGGGCTAGATTCAACGCTTTCTGTCCACCCAAGGTGGGCAGAACAGCGTCAGGTCTCTCCTTGTCGATAATCCTTTCCAAGTACTCAACAGTTAACGGCTCGAGATAAGTACGATCGGTAAACTCAGGATCGGTCATGATCGTGGCTGGGTTCGAATTGACCAGGATAACCTTGTAGTCTTCTTCCTTGAGGGCCTTGAGAGCTTGAGTGCCCGAGTAGTCGAATTCGGAAGCCTGACCGATGATGATCGGGCCAGAGCCGATAATCAATATCGAGGAGATGTCTTGACGTTTAGGCAATTTATTTTCCTTTAAAATCCTCGATCATACGGATAAATTCCTGAAAAAGATAACCGGAATCCCGAGGCCCGGGCGAACTCTCCGGATGGTACTGAACGGAAAAGACATGTTTTTCTCTCAAAGCCAATCCTTCAGAGGTCCTGTCGTTCAGGTTGAGGTGGGTCAATTTCGCCAATCCTTCGAGGGATTCGATATCGACGGCAAAACCATGGTTCTGGCAAGTGATCTCGATGGCTCCAGTCTCCAGGTTTTTAACGGGATGATTGCCCCCACGATGCCCGAATTTAAGCTTATAGGTCTTTCCCCCTAAGGCGAGCGCAAGGAGCTGATGACCGAGACAAATGCCGAAGATCGGGATTTTCCCGATAAGATTCTTGATGTTTTCCACAGCATAAGGAACGGCAGCCGGGTCCCCTGGACCGTTGGAGAGAAGCACTCCATCCGGTTTCATCTTCAGGACCTCTTTCCAAGGCATTCGGGCAGGGACGACGAGCACATCCACCTGGTTCGCGACAAGATTCCTCAGGATGTTTCGCTTGATGCCATAATCGTAAGCGACCACAAAGTATTTAAAGCTATTCTGGGGGAGATAGCCTCGGGACCATTCATAAATACTCTCCGACCATCTATAGGGCTTGTCGGCTGAGACCTCCTTAACCAGGTCCTGGCCGATGATGGACGGAATGTCTTGGATTCTTCGGCGCAACGTGTCGGGTTCTGTCTCTGTCGTCGAGATCAGAGCTCTTTGAGCCCCTCCTGTGCGGATCATCTTGGTCAACCGTCTGGTATCAATCCCCTGGATGGCCACGATTTTATTCCTTGTCAAATAATCCGAGAGACTCTCTCCCTTTCTCCAACTTGAAGGATACGAGGCAAGCTCCTTGAAGACGAATCCTTCGACCTGAGGACGAGAAGATTCCACATCCTCGACGTTACATCCGTAATTTCCGATGAGCGGATAGGTCATGGTTACGATCTGACCCTTGTAAGACGGGTCTGTCAGGATTTCCTGGTAACCCATCATCGAGGTGTTGAAAACGATTTCCCCTTTGGCTTCAGCCTTGTAGCCGACCGATTTTCCCGAAAAAACCGCCCCGTTCTCGAGGACGAGCAGGGCTCTTTGGTCAGCCATTTTATGAGAATCGGCGATTATCTTCAAGCATGATTCAGCTTATTGTACATGTTTTGTTTCCAGGTGTTAAAGGTTTTTTTTAAAAAATAAAATAGAGGCGGAATACAGACAAGATTTATAGCTCTCCAAAAGTTACCTGATCAGGAAAATCATCATCCGTCCAGGTGGTTTAATCGGACCCGCTCACCCTAATAAAAGTCATTGATGATCCAGAAGAGGGATTTTTATAGACCTAGCTTCAAGTCAGCACCCTGGCTTGACGTTATCCACTCTTTTTCTTAAGGATGTAGAAATCCCTTCTGCGCTCGTGCTCTTTCAGGCACCGAAAGTCGATGATCTCGTATTTTTTCTTAAAAAGGGTATGGAAAACTTCCCTCGACGTCATCCGCCAGGTTAAGGGAATAGCCCTCACCTTTGGGAATTCGATATCTGTCTCCCTGAGCATCAGGTAGAAATCATACGGAATCTCGACCAGGAGGAATTCCTGATCTAAGTCGAGACGCATATCATCGACAACTTCTAACTCAATCTCTCCGCTTTGACCTCGGATTTTGGCTAGCCGTGAGCGGAGAACCAGATGATCGGCGTCAAAAAGGCTGTCTAGGTCATAATCCGGTCTCTTGATTTCCTTTCTCAAATCCCATTTGAGAGAAAAGCGATCACAGGGCACATCCGCGCGGTTAAGATGGCCTCCGAATTCTCCATAACAGGCCTCTTTGTAGTCCACAACGTCCATGCCGAAGTGATGGATATTCCGGTAGGCGTTGATTCCTGTCAACGGATCAAAAGTGCAGGTGATTTTGTAGACACCAAAGACCTTCATCATGATGTCCTTCTGGAATTCTTTCATCCAGATACCCAATCCAAACCTCTGAAACTCCTTCTTGACCCCTGTGTATTGAGAGTAGAAAAGAAGGTTGTCTTGATTCCGGAAACCGACGGTCTCATCCTCGACACCCACAAACCCGTACGAGAAGCCGATGAAATGGCTTTTATCCTGTTTGAACACCTCCTGTTCATCCGCAACATAGACGGCGATGAACAGCGCACTTCCCTCATTGAAAAAGTTCTCACAGACCATGTTCCGCTCACCAGGCAGGGTATCGGTAGGCTCCCCCCAGATCTCATTCCGCAGCTCTTCATATTTGGTGTAATCGCTGGCGTTTTTCGACTGTTCGACCTTAAGCAGGAATCTCTTGTTTTTAATTCTGAGGATTTTTTCTGATTCTTCCATTATTATCATTATTATTAAGATATATTTGATCTAGCGGCGAGATAAGAAGATTTTATCGGAACATCCGAGTGGAATGCAAGGCCTGAGAAAGAAGAAATCATTTGAATTCGTCTTTTTTTTGGTATAAGGTAAATTTCTTTACGCCCAACAATTGAGGAAATACCTGAGTAATTAAGGAGCTTGAGATGAAAAAAACTTTCTTGATGACATGTGTGGTTTTCCTTTTCTTCGGCTCCCTTCAGGGGAGTGATTTTCAGACAAGAATCATAAAAAACGCTGATGATTTGCCCGAAGAATTCTGTACCATCTGGAAACAGGGAGATATTCTTCTCTCCGATGGCCAATACTTACTGCTTCTCGGTGGGGTCCCGAGGCCTCTCGACAGCTGGCTCCTTAACTATCCTAACTCCAACACCATGGGAAGTATCATCGGTTTCGCTCCCGCTGGAGATGATGTGGTGAGCAACCTGAACATCGGATCGCCAGTCATCAAAATTCTGGAGCGAAGAGACTATCTTTCCTATTCCTCGTTGAAACCTGTCGAAGGACAGGCGAAAGGGGTCATGACCTTCAAGGCCTCCGCTTTTTACAAGGGAAAAAATGGCCAAAAGGCAGAGATAGTGACCACTTACGACCTTTTGTACCAAAAAGGACAGATCGATATCCGGTCCACCATCAAAAATACAGGTCAGAAAGCCTTGAATAACTTAGATTATTTCCTCCGCTTTGAGCCCTATCATCGTTACTCATTCAGCCCTTTTAACCGAAGTAAACATCCTGATCTCAATTTTCGGATCTATCAAAAACAGGATCATTATCTAGGCTGGATGAATATGAATCCGGTCAAGACCGAGGAGGAGAAAGACGAACCAGAGCCAGGAGTCTTAGCTCCGGGTGATGAGTTCGAGCTGCACTTCAAGCTGCTCATCCATACCCAGGTCAACGGCCTTCTCCAGAACATGTACGAGTTACTCAACAGAAAATTGGAAAGCGCCTTTTTTTATTTTAAAGATCATGACGGAGGGCCGGTCGAGGTCATCGTCAAGGACGCTGTTTCTTCTTCGATCTTTTACCGAACTTATCAGCGGAATATGACTGAACTGGATATCCTACTACCTCCGGGAGCCTATAGAATTCAAACCCATTTTTTTCCGGCTGTCGTCGAAGAATTCCTCGTCGTGGAGGAAGGGGGGAAAAATGTTTGTTCCCTCCGAAATCCTCCTCTTGAAACGGTGAAGGTCAAAATCAGAAATAGTCAGGGTGAGTTCGTACCAGGCAAGGTCAGTTTTATTGGCCTGGATCCGACCAGGACTCCTTATTTTAAACCCGAAGATCCGATTAAAAGCGGCCGAAATTGGGAAGGTTTCAAGAATTCCTGTTTTCCTCCCGAGGAGGGCCTGGAAGTCAGATTACCAGTGGGAACCTATCTCCTTACCGCCTCTCGTGGACCGGAATATACGATCGATCACACGGTTGTCGAAGTACTCGAAGGCCAGGCTCTTGAGATTATTTTTCATATCGACAGAGTGATCCAGACAAACGATCTCATCTCAATCGATCCCCATATGCACACCTTTTTCTCTGACGGAAGAATGGGTGTTTCAGAAAGGATCAGATCTGTGGTGGCCGAAGGAGTGGACGTGGCCGTCGCCACAGATCATAACACGATCACCGATTACCGACCTACCCTAGAAAAACTGGGTTTACATCCCTATTTATCGGTCATTAAAGGCAATGAAATCACCACCAAGGGCGTGATCCATTACAACTCATATCCTCTCCAAAAGAGAGAAGGCCAGGAGAGGAACGGCGCTATCTGGCCTCTGTCTGGGGAAGTCACGCCTCTATTTAATTCTAGTCGAAAAGAAGATACTCAGGCCCTTCTTCAGGTCAATCACCCGCGGGATGGAGATATCGGCTATTTTAACAATTACCGGCTTGACATGGATTCTGCCTCTTTTGTTGGCCCCGATTTCAACCTGGATTTTGATGTTTTAGAAGTCATGAATGGACCCTACTTCTATTCCTCTAATCAGGTAGCTGTCGAGGACTGGCTCCATCTTATCAACCGGGGGTATGATTATCCTATTGTTGCTTCGTCGGATTCCCATTCCATAGACAAGGATGAACCTGGTTATTCCAGAACCTATGTTTTTTACGAAGGGGAAAAAAGGGACAACCTGGATATTGAGGCTCTTATCCAGGCTATAAAAAAGGGACGATCCTTCATCAGCAACGGTCCTCTGGTGGAGTTCACAGTCAACGATACACATGTTCCAGGTAACTCCATGATTCAAAGTCAGGGAAAAGCCAAAATTTCGATTCGAGTCCAGAGTGCCCCTTGGATTTCTGTTGATGAGGTCCGCCTGATCATCAACGGCGAAAGAAAAATCATCTTTCCCGTAAAATACGAGGAGGATACCCTTATGAAGTTTGACGAAGAAATTGAACTGCAGCTTAAGAAGGATTCCTATTTTTTGGTCGAAGTCCAGGGGAAAAGAAGCCTCTTCCCCGTCCAGCAAAAACAAGCTAAGGAGGATAAATTCAAAAGAGCCACCTTACCTTATGCCTTAACCAATCCTGTCTTCATCGATGTCGACGGCAACGGTCAGTTTGATCCGCCCTGGGAGGGCAAAATTCTGTTTAAATCATCCATGCCTAAGACTAAATTCGTCGATGATCGTTATTTGAAGAAAATGAGCAAGATACGGAATTGAAGTGAACATTCATCCCTTTAATCCCAAACCTCCTGAATCTTTCTACAGCGAACCCAACATCCTGACTTTAATCCGTCTTGTTCTCTCCCTATCATTCTTTACTCTGGCCATCGTCAAGATGAACCCGACCTATAACTTTATCGGACTAGGCATTCATTGGTTGGGCGATGTGGCTGATGGGATGTATGCACGAATTCTCAAACAGGAGACGATTCTAGGCGCCGAGATCGATATCATCGCCGACCGTGTGGAGATCCTCTTCTTCTACGTCAATTTCTTGCATTTCCATCCCCACTTGTTCCTCCCGGGGGCGGTGTACATCGTCGAATTTGCCTTCATCGATTTCTACCTGAGCTACCAATTCTTAAAACACGACATCATCTCTCCGAATTACTTTTATAAGGTCGACCGAACTTTCCATCTGCTCAACTACAGCCCACCGGCAAAATTCATAAATTCCACGATCGTGACTCTTATTCTTATTTTTGTTCCTAAACTCAGAACCATCGCTTTGGTCGTCGCTTTTTTTCTGATCGGACTGAAAATTTACTCCATATACCTCTTGAACAAAAAGACAAGAGTTGGTAAAAAGATAGACTCAAACCAGGAGAAAACAGGATGAGATACTCCCGCTCGCGCCGGATGGCCTTGATAAAAAGATCTGTCGAGTGCTTTTTTTTCAGAAGGCCCTATTGTGTCTCTTTCGAAGTAACGCACAGTTGTAACGCCCGCTGCTCCCATTGCCACCTCGGGGGAGCGGTGGACGAAAAAAGAGCATCTCCTCAGGAATTCGGCAAGCGCAGTCGGGAACTCAAACCCCTTATTGCTCAGATGTCAGGGGGTGAGCCCCTTCTGCGGAGAGACCTCGAACAGATTATCCAGGAGATTAAAAGCCCCGAGGGTGTTCCCTACATGGTCGTGACGACCAACGCCGCCACTCTAAGCCGGGACAGATACGAAAGCCTCATCCAGGCTGGTGTAGATGAATTCTCTGTATCTCTCGACTATCCCGATGAACGGCATGATGAATTCAGGGGCATCCCCGGGCTCTTCCGACGCCTTGAGACGCTCATCAAAAGCCTTCCCTCTGACAGGGACAAGGCGATCACCTTTTGTTGTGTTGTTCAGAGCGACAACTATAAGGATCTTTTCCGGATTGCGGATTTAGCCAAGGAATGGGGCGTCAAGCTGAATTTCAGCACCTATACATATCTCAGAACAAATAACAAAAAATACCTGCTCAACGAGACCCAGCGTGAAGAGATTAAGGGAATCATCCGCCGCTTATTGGATTACAAAAAGCAAAATGGAGTCGTGTTGACTTCTGAATTTGTCTTCAAGCACATGGTGGACTTCTTCCGCGATGAGGAGACGCCAAACTGCCGCACAGGCCGTAAATTTTTCAACATTAATCCAGATGGAACCCTCTCTCCCTGCGGTCTGATCATCAAGGATTATCGAACTCGAAAGGAACTCATCGATAAGTTTTCCAAGAACAACACCTGCACCTACTGCTACACGAGCATTCGCGCGAACTCCGAAAAGCCTCTTAAATATCTCCTCAAAGACAGTCTTAACGCCATAAAATGATGTGGTTTTTCCAAAAGGATGAATAATCAAGACAATTCACGCATTTCCCCTAAAAATACGAAAAAGTCCTCAAAAATTCGAACCCTGCTGTTTATCCTG
>CAYFXE010000015.1:55400-64980 GCA_964347035.1 uncultured Eubacteriales bacterium
CTCTGGTTCTGATTCTTCTCATCGGCTGGCTGAGCTTTAAAACGCTCCGGACCAGTAAGAATCTATGGGTCCTCTTTTTCTACAGCTTTCCCTCGGAATTCTTGGTTGCAGTTGTCCCTCACGAACCCATCCTGCTGTACTTCGGCAAGTTTTATTCTCCTCTGACCGTGGCCGTGGTCGGTATTATCGGGACGGTGATGACTGAGGCCATCAATTACTCTGTCTTCAATTACATCACCGACACCAATCTCTTCCAAAAAATTCGCCATAAGAAAGCCGTCAATAAAATTATCGAGCTCTTCCAAAAATTTCCCTTCCTCGCCGTCTGGATTGCCGGATTGACCCCTATTCCTTTCTACCCTTTTCGATTCCTTGTCGTCTTGGCCCGTTATCCTGTCTTTAAATACCTCCTGGCTGTCTTTCTCTCGCGAACTCCTCGTTTCTACATCCTCGCCTACCTGGGACACGCGATTAAATTTCCTGATTATTTACTGGTTATTCTCTTCGTCCTCCTGATCCTAGCGATGAATATCCAGTTTTTAAGGAATGTGCTGAAAAAAAGTAACCAAGAAAAGAAATCCGATCTCCCCTAGAATCCTGGCGATGAGGGCCTTAGTTACCCCGGAAGTAACCTCGCCAATATACCCTTCTTCAAGAACCCTTTTGGATTTTAATGACAAGCAAGGCAAATTCCTTGAAGAATGATTTCATCAGAATAAGGTTGGTTGGTACGGGGTGCCCTCCGTGTTGTAACCATTACAAATAAAAGCTTAGGTATCATCATGGAATTGGAGATGCTTATGTATCAATTGCGATAATTCCATTTTTCTGGTAAAAAAATATTGAATACTCACTTAAAACTGGGACTCGTCACGTATGCAACAAAAATCAACGAGAAAAATTTCCTTCATCGTCAATCCCCGATCCGCGCAGAAGAAATGGAGAAGACGGAAGAATATCAGACAATTCCTTCACAAAGCTCTCTGTTGTGATATCGTTGATACTCTAGGAGATAAAAGTCAGACCGTTGAGTTAGCCAAAAAATTGAGTCTAGATCACGATATCCTCGTCGCCGTTGGAGGAGACGGAACCGTTGCTGACGTCATCCAGGGAATCATGGACGCCCGTAAAGATGTCACTCTTGGTATCCTGCCACTCGGGAGCGGCAATGCCTTCCGGAAGTCGCTCCACATCCCTAAGCAGGTTAGGAAAGCGCTAAGAATCATTGTCGAAGGAGAGGAAAAAGAGATCGATCTGATCATGATTGAGGGCAAAGCGGCCGGTTTTGCCAGTATCGGCGCCACGGCTGAGGTGACCCAAAAAGCACTCGAGAACAAGATCCCTGGACTTTTCGGCCATGTCCTTGAAGGGCGAACATTATCAACACTACCGAAAAGGGAGCTGGAGGCTGAGATCTACGAGGGGATTGATGACGGAGGGGGACGATTCGATCATAAAAAGATACGATTAGAATCATTCGACTGTGTCATCGGAAAGACAAACTATTTTGGGTACAGCTGGCGGATCGCCCCCGAGGCCCGAATCGACGACAGCCTCCTCGATATCACCTTCTTCGAAACCAACGGTTGGAAATATCTGCTCTTCTTTCCCCTCATCTACTTTGGAATCTACCAGCGGTTCCAGAGACACTATAAAGCTAAGAAGATGACTCTTCGGGGGAAAAAGTTGCCTATCCAGTACAACGGCGAATATCTCGGGGAACGGGATGAAGTGCGGATCGAAGTCCTGCCGAAGGCCATGAAAGTTATCACCCCGCCAGATAAACAGCCGAGAGAAAACTAACCAGAAGAATTATTTCTTCCGGGCTTCGGCCACAATCCTTTTAGCCTCTTCCAACATGGTGGGGGCATGGTAAACAATCCCATCTTTGATCGTCCACTTCACTCCCCCTCTCCGGATCATTTTTCCCTCTTTTCGGTCTAAGACTCCCGTCGGGTAAAGATACTTGAGGTTCTCCAGCGGGTTTCCCTCCACGAGAATCATATCGGCCAGATAGCCAGGGCGGATCCGGCCCATCCTGTTCTCCATTCCCAGTATCTCGGCGTTGTTGCCCGTGGCATGCTGGATGACATCGATGGGGTGGAAGCCGGCTTCCTGATGAAGCTCCAATTCTCTGATAAGGCTGAATCCGTAGAGCATGTAGATATAGCCGGCGTCCTCACCAGCACCCACAACACCCCCCATCCGGGCAAAATCCAGGACTGCCTTCATCCATATTTGATAGTTCTCTCGCCAGAACACCTCATCGGTCGTGCTCCAATCCCAGTGGTAGGAGCCATGAAAGGCAGGATTGGGATGGAAATACTCCTCAAGTGCCAGGTGAAGATAATCCTTGAACCAAGGCTGATTCTTGGCCCGCATCAGGTCTCGGTTAGCCTCGTATATGACAAAGGTCGGACACCAGGCTACCTCCTTGGCCACCAGTGTTTTCAAAACTTTTTCCATTTTCTGAGGATCTGCTTCACGCCACAGTCGGCCTGCATACCGGAAGCGATCGTCCTCGTCCGAGTAGTTATACCAGTGAGGAAAATTCTGGGAACCGTGGAGGGCGGCATCGGGCACACCATACCAGTGTTCGATCGATGTGACACCAAAGGCCGCATCATCCCAAGCATCGGTTTCTTCTACACCCGCGTGATGAGCCACGCGGAGATCCTGTTTTTGGGCTTCCTCAAGAGCTGCACTCATGATGTCACGATCCATCCCGAATATCTTCACTCCGTCTCCTCCGAGGTTTTTGATCTCTTGGATTCTTTGACGCACCTCTTCCGGCGTCCTTCCCCAGGCCCGCATGTAAAGGAAGATCCGGGGAGCCGCGATCCGACCTTCTTGACTCTTCCGTCGTTCTTCCAGTGTTTTGTCCGTGTTGCTGCCGACATCGCGGACAGAGGTGATCCCGCAGGCAAGCCAGAGATTATAGATGTATTCAAAAGGAAGAGGCTGGCCTCCCCGCTGATCATGGACATGGGCATGAATATTGATCAAGCCTGGCAGGAGATACATCCCGGATCCATCAAGGACATGATTCTCATCTTGATACGCCTCCTCACCCCTATTGGCTGACCGGACTGATTGAATCTTATTTTGCTCGAGGATGACATCGAACGGTCCTCTGGGAGGAGTCCCTTTACCATCGATGAGAATCACATTCCGTATGACGAGGCGATCATACCGAGATCCATTCTCTACCCCTCTGGTCTCGGCCTCGAGTCGGGAAAGGCAAAAAAGACCGAAGAGAATACAGAGAACACATATCATCATGTTTTTTTTATATCTCACAGCTATCTCCTTTCTGTGTCTTTTTTTATTAATACTAAAAAAGGGCTCGAGAATCTATAAAAAAAAAGAACTCACATAATCATTCTTCGAATTTCTGTCGATAATAGACGTATCGACAGTGCATAGAACTCGGATTTATGGAAAATTACCAGAAATCCGATTTAAATGGAGCATATCGAAAGTCGAAAGGATTCTTAGTCATCAGGAAGAGGGAGGCATGATGATGGCTCCTTTACTGAAATTACCGTAGACTTCGGCCTCTCCATTCAAGAAAAGCTGTCCGGTGTAGGCCGCGGTGACAGCATCCAACTCATGACCGGAAATACCTTTCTTAAGACCCGTGATTCCCAGCTTCCTCAATCCTTTTCTCAAGCCCTCCAGGTCGTGCTTGACCCGAGGAAGACCTAATATATCTTGGGCCCCACCGGGATAGATTTCAACGACCTCTATGTTGATTTGTTCTAGCTCTGACCGAAGTTTGATGCCCCGTTCGGTGAGTTTTCGCATCGGTCCCAGTGTTATCGGGAAGAAAGGAATACGCCTTTTCCTTAATTCCACATCGCAAGGCCGAAAATGGTGCCGATTCCTGTCCTGTATGGATTTCCTGCCAGGAGGGAGCGTCAAGGGGGCATCAACAGTCACGAGAGCTGGTCTTTCTTCCTGAATACAACCGAGGATGTCCTCGTCAGAGTATAAAAGCGATGTTCGTGCTTGGAGTCCCTTGAGGACGCAGATGCCAGTTGGCCGGCTCGAGACTCCGGCCAAATCTACTCCGACGACCAGATTCTTCATCATCCAAATTATTCTTTCACAAAATATGACTCATAGACAGTCATCAAGTTGACGATTGGTTCGCCGTGGCCTGACGCGAAGCACCCATCGTCGGAAGCTGCAAGAGGGGATGCCCCCTTGGTTACGGAGCAGTCAATTCATACCTCTTCTAAGTTAAGAATGGATCCAAGGTCAATCTCAGGATGGGGTAATTACCCGCCCAAGAGCTTGAACAGCGGATAGGGGAAAAGTCCGACCAGAAAGTTTCTCCAAATCTGCGAAGGACTCTATCTCTTGATCCGTGAGAACGGGTTGCCCTGAAGAGATTCTTTCATACATATCTGCCAGCGCGATGATGCTGCTTCCCAAGGGAATCTCGTCCAAATCTTTATCCACTACGTCGGCCTCTTCGACGTAATAGTGGAAGTAGCCAAAAAGAAGGGGTTCAATCTCCTTGAGCAGTAAGGCAGTCGTTTTCAACATCACTTTTTCCTTATCACTCCACTCGACCTCGGGCACTTTGACATCTTTTCTCATAAACCGGAAAACTTCATTAAACAAGGGTAGATTATCCCGTAAGTTTCCGGCTTCGTAAAGGAGGGCTGCTGATTTGATATTCTCGACGTCTCTTGTCTTCAACCCCGCCTCATGGGCCATTCTGCCGGCGAGAAGAGAGACTCTCAGACTGCGTGGCCTTTCCTCGTCAGCCATCTCCAGGTATTTGAGCATGATTTCTAACACACCCACATAAGCTCTCCTCAAACCTTTAATCTGATTTCTCCTCTGTTCCGAGACTAGGCCGATGATCGCTCCCGTCAGGATCAGAAAGCCTCCCCAAGTCAAGATAGTAATCAGCTCATCGAGTGAAACTGCCTGTCTTTGACCAAACACCAGGTTGAAAAAGATAAAATAGAGAATGACCAAAAGCACACAGAATATGGCCGTCAGGACCGCTTGTCTTTTTCCCAGGAAATATCCAGAGAGAATGACGGGCAGGAAAAAAAAGTTCAGGAAGGAAAGTTTATAGATCACGAGGAAGGCAATCACCAAGATTCCAAGGAATATCAGGATGATGAGACTGAGTTCGAAGTGATCGAAGAAAAATTTCTTTATTTTATTCATGGTATCCCCCTGGAATTTTTCCCTCGATTCGAGAGATTTATACCATCCACAGCACATCAAGTCAACCCGACGCTCCTTCTTCTAACGATCGCTTAGACGCTATCCGTGCTCCCTGCCGACCCTCTTCAGTTGGGGGTTAATATCTATGCTATAATGCAGAGTCATGAGTTAGAATTCTAGTATCGAGGAGGTATCATGAGAAAATCGGCTTTGATCTTTTTTCTGATATTTTACATCTCTGGATGTTCCCCCCACTTCCACTTAGACTTTTTAGGGAAGGAGAAGATTACGGAAGTTATCCTCAGGAAAAGCGAGGCCAAAGAAAAAATCCTTGTCCTTGATATCTCGGGTATCATCGGGTCCACTCTTAAACCCGGCCTGTTGGAGAGGGAGGGTGATATTCTATCTCGGGTCTACTACAGGTTAGAGAAAGCGGCCGAGGATGAAAGGGTGAAAGGGATCATCTTGCGCCTGGACACCCCTGGAGGCGAGGTAACTGCCAGCGATATCCTGTACAAGGAAATCCTCAATTTTAAGGAAAAAACGAGTGTGCCTGTGGTGGCCCTGATGATGGGATTGGCAGCCTCGGGGGGATACTATGTTGCTTCGGCCTCTGATTATATCATTGCTCATCCCTCGACGATCACCGGGAGTATCGGAGTTATCTCTCTCTTTCCAAACCTTGAAGAGCTTTTCTCGAAAATTGGCCTGGAAATGACTGTCATCAAGTCTGGCAAGATGAAAGACTCAGGCAGTGCTTTCCGGGATTTAACCGAGGAAGAGCATAAAGTCTTCCAAGAGATTGTCGATGAACTTTACCAGAAATTTCTAGACGTGGTCTATGCCAACAGGAAAGAAGCTCTTTCCAGAGAGGAACTAGGAGCGATCGCCGATGGACGAGTCTTCACGGCCGCCCAAGCTCACAGCCTGAAGCTCATCGATGAGATTGGATATTTTGATTCTGCTCTTCAGAAGGTTCTCGATCTTGCTCAACTTGAAGAGGCCAATGTTATCGCCTACACCTATTACCCGAAATCAAAAACCAATATCTATGCCGCTAGTTTTTTATCCTCCTCCCTCTTCGAAAAGAAAGCTGCAGAAAAAATCCTGAACTCTCTGCAAAGTGGATTCTATTATATCTGGCTTCCTCAACTATCGCGGTGAATCAGGATAAGAGGAATAATGACTTCGCGAGAGAGGGTTTTAACAGCGTTGAATCATCGCCAACCAGATAGAGTCCCTGTTGACTTTTCGGGTCATCGGTCTTCTGGTATCGCTGCCCTGGTTTATCCCAAGCTTCGTAAGTCCTTGGGCCTGCCAGAAAAACCCGTTCGCATCTACGATATGGTGCAACAGCTTGCCATCGTTGATGAAGATGTACTCGAACGATTCGATGTTGACACAATAGAAATGGGACGAGGATTTCTCTTGGAGGAAGAAGATTGGAAGGAATGGGTTTT
This sequence comes from uncultured Eubacteriales bacterium, assembly GCA_964347035.1. GTDB lineage: Bacteria > Acidobacteriota > Aminicenantia > Aminicenantales > Aminicenantaceae > CAYFXE01. The sequence continues at coordinate 62,054 of CAYFXE010000015.1, forward strand.
GCCCGATGGAACTCCTTGCCTGATTCCAGATTACATTAATATTGAAAAGCAGGGACAGGACTGGATGATACTCTCGGATGAGGCCCTCGAGCTGGGGATTCAAAAGCAGGGATGCCTCTATTTTGAACAGACTTATTATCCTCTTATGGAACGTGGTATTGAGAACGATGATTTTTCTGATTTGGAAGATGTACTGAAACGAACACTCTGGACCGCAGTGGTTCATCCTGGAGCACATCTATCTCTTGATGAAGTCGGACTTCGAGAGATGACTGAACGGGCAAAAGCCTTGCGCGAATCTACTGATAGAGCAATCATCGGATTGTTCGGAGGGAGCATGTTTGAAATCCCCCAGATGCTTTACCGCATGGACAATTATCTCTTGTATATGAGCATGTATCCGGATGCCGTGTCGCGTCTATCAGAGAGTTTGTGCGGTATTCACCTCCAAAACTTGGAAAAGTGGCTAAGGGCGGTTGGCCCCTACATTGATATCATCCTTTTTGGGGACGACTTCGGAGGACAGACTGGTCCTTTGATATCAACTGAGATGTACAGCCGCTATTTTAAACCTTATCATCGCCAGCTCTGGAGAAAGGCGAGGGAACAAGCAGATGTTAAAATCATGCTTCACTGCTGCGGGAGTGTGCGTGAACTGCTTCCAGATTTTATAGATGCCGGCCTGGATGTCATCAATCCCGTACAGATCAACTCTGCCGGTATGGACGCCGAAGAGCTAAAATCCGAATTCGGTGATGACCTAACCTTCTGGGGAGGAGGGTGTGATACACAAGAAATTCTTCCCTCAGCCTCTATAGAGAAAGTCCAAAAGCATGTTCAAAATCAGGTCAAGATACTCAATCCGGGTGGTGGATTCGTTTTTCAACAGGTCCACAACATTCAGGCCGATGTGCCTCCAGAGAATATCATGGCTATGTTTGATGCCATAAACGCATCCTCCTGAGAACCTGAAACCATGAAGTTATTGGATTTCTTAGTGATCGCCCTGTATTTCATCATCGTCGTAGGATTGGGCTTCTTCTATAAAAATCGAGCCTCGCAGAATCTCGAAGCCTATTTTTTAGGTGGTCGAAGGCTTCATTGGCTCGCTCTAGCCATATCCGGATCTGTGTCCAACTTCGACATCACAGGCACAATGTGGATTGTCTCCGTCCTCTTTATCCTCGGGATGAAGTCCATGTGGCATCACTGGATGTGGGGATTCTTGATGGGAGCCTTTTTCCTGGCATACACTGGAAAATGGGTTCGCCGCTCCAGCGTCATGACTGCGGCCGAGTGGATGAAAACCCGCTTCGGTGATGACAAAGCTGGCCGGACAGCTCGAACTGTTTATGCGCTGATGGCTATACTGACCCAGGCCAGCTTTTTGGGCTACGCCTTCCAAGGTATCGGCAAATTCGCTTCTGTTTACATTCCTCTGGAATCTTTAGCTCAGCATACCAACATCCACTGGGTAAAGATACTTCTGACAAGGAGTGAGCCTGAAGTTTTGGCCATCATCATCATCAGTCTGACAACTCTGTATGTTATCCTTGGTGGTCTATTCAGTGTGGTGATCACGGATGTGATCCAGACTGTTGTGTTAAGCTTGAGCAGTGTTCTCATAGCTGGAATAACCTGGTTTCGCCTCGATAAGAGTATCATCTCACGTTTACCTGAAGGATTTTTTTCTCTTCGTGTTTCTTGGCGACTACCTGAGTTCAGCGGAACCGAGAATGCCTATTTTGAGTTTTTTGGCGCACTCGTTATCGTCTGGATTTTAAAGGGATTTTTGTTGAATGCTGGAGGACCGGCCCAAATGTATGACTTCCAGCGGTTCCTCGCCGCAAAAAATGACCGCGATGCTGCCAAGGTCGGGGCCGCCTGGAGTGTTTTCCTGGTCGTACGATGGGCTATGGTTATGGGAATAGTGCTTTTAGCTCTCACCGGAGCCGTTGGTGTGACGGATTCTGAGAAGGTGATGCCAGTCGTGCTCAGGGATTTTTTACCACTTGGGATTAGGGGTTTTGTTATCGCCGGGCTGCTTGCAGCCTTTATGTCAACCTTCAGTTCCACAGTTAATAGTGGGGCTGCCTTCATTGTCAGGGACATCTGGCAGTCCTATTTTCGCCCCAAGTCAAGTGAAAAAATGGCAGTCAGGTTCAGCTATATGGCTACTGTCTTGTTAGTACTAATGGGGATTGCGATCGGTTTCCAGGGAAAATCTATCGCGGATATCTGGAACTGGATGATGATGGCTCTGGGTGCTGGAGTTATCGTTCCCAATGTCCTCCGCTGGTATTGGTGGCGGATGAATGGTTGGGGGTATGCCTTTGGCACTCTAGGAGGTATGGTGCTTTCCCTGGCCGCTCTGTTTTTTAAAAACGCTCCAGATTATTATGTTTTTCCTCTGATTATGACTTCCTCGCTACTCATGTGTATAGTCGGCTCATTCTTTACAGAGCCCGTGGACCAAAACACCTTGGTCTCTTTCTACCGTTCGGTCCGCCCATTTGGATTTTGGAGATTGGTTAGAGACAAATCCGGCCTCTCGGTTGAAGAATACAGGAATAAACCTGAACGTTTTAGCCTAGCTTGTTTAAATGTGACGCTGGGGATGCTGGCCATTCTGGGATTCTACCTTTTCCCGATGTTTCTGGTTGCCCATATGTATACATATACAGCTATTTGGGCCAGTCTTGGTCTCATTTCTGTGTTGATCCTTAAATTCACTTGGTATGACAATCTACCTGCAAAGCCTACAGGCACATCGGATTCATAATCCGCGAGTTCCAGGTTCGAGTCCTGGACGGGTCACTCCTTCTACCCCTTATTTTTCAACCATTTATCTTTTTTTCTTTTTAAGCCTGAGTTAACTAAACTGAGCCATTTTTAGCGATTTTGTCCACACCGTGTCCACACGGATT
>CAYFXE010000016.1:0-14392 GCA_964347035.1 uncultured Eubacteriales bacterium
CTGGGTTAGGTTGGGTCGGGGCCTTCAATGGTCGCTTCATCCATTCCTAAATACTCAGTCTGTCACGAAAAAAAGATGTTTACAAAATCATCATTTCTTAGTCAGTGTTCAATCCATTCGTCAGATCCTCCCAAAATAGGAAGAAATTTAGGGTTTACACATTACTACTTGATCTTTATCATAAATACAGAATAGTCATGAAGACACAGATCATCAAGATTAACCTTAGCCTTATCGAACGCGATAAAATAGACAATATCGTGGACATTTTGAGAGAAGGTGGGGTTGTCGTCTACCCGACAGATACGTTTTATGGATTGGGAGCAAATGTTTACCTCACCGAGGCCGTCAAGAAAATTTACACCTTAAAAAGACGAGAACGGTTAAAACCCATTCCTGTTATCGTTTCTGACTTGGCTATGGCCGAGGATATTTCGACTGATAGGCCCTTAATTTTTCAGGATATAACAAAACGATTCTGGCCAGGCCCCTTAACCATAGTCCTTAAAGCATCCCCCAAAATCCCGGATGTACTCCAGAGTCCTGCTGGATCCATCGGAGTTCGGTGGCCCGATGTGCCTTGGTTGAGAGAGCTCATCAGACAGGGCCGTTTTCCCCTGACAGCCACAAGTGCCAATCTCTCAGGTCATACAGAAATCTCTGATCCAGATGTAATCATAGAAAGCTTCTCGGGAACAGTGGATCTTATTGTCGATGGAGGGATAAGTCCTGGTGAGTTACCTTCTACTGTGCTTGACTTGACCGGGGAGAGGCCAAGAATCCTCCGTGAAGGAGCTTTGCCTTCATCCGAAATAAGACAATACCTCGAGAAACCAGAGGAAAATTAAAGGACGAACTCCATCCCATCTTCAGCCAGCCGGAATCCTTCTCCCTCCAGTCTTTTTCGAGCTTCTCCTCTAGGATCAAGAGCTAAATTGGTATGATTGAGGTGAGTGAAAAAGATTTTTGCCTCGCCTTTTCCAGCCAACCTACCTAGAGTCTTCAGACTGTCTGTGATAAAAGGATGCCCAATCTTGGAGAGGTCCCGTCCAGGGAGTTCATCCGGACTGAAAAAAGTTCCATCCAAGAGAGCGACATCGACTTTTTCGACCTCTTCCACGACCGATCGTTCCCAGGCAATCCAACTCTGGATATCAGGGATAAACAAAAGTTGCTTCTCCTGGCCTGAGATGACGAACCCCAGTGTGTCTGAGTACTCATCCCGATGAGGAACCTGAAATCCTCTCACAGTGATTTTCGGTGTGAGGGGGTAGTTGTGGCTAAGAGATAGAGTTTGGATTTTGATGTTTTCCAATTGAACAAGTTGACTCCAAGGTCCGTTGTCAGAAAGAAATCTCTTCATACGCTCGGAACAAAAGACAGGAAGTCTGTGTGTGGACATGGCTTCGTAACCGAAAAAAATCAATCCTGTGTAATGGCCGATGTGAGCATGGGTGAGAAGTATGGAATCGGGAGCGAACTTTGTTTTTTGAGGATTTATTCTCTGGTGGATGATATCGAGTTGAGCCCGGATGTCCGGTGTGGCATCTACAAGAAGAAATTGTTTTTCCTTTAAATCAAGAATCGCTAACGAGGATATCAGGCGGGAAAGCTGGGGAAAGCGCCGGGCCTTAAGGCACTTCTCACAGTAACAGCCGAAATGAGGAATGCCACCATCCTGGGCTGTCCCCATGACTTTAACGACGATACCGGCTCCTCCCAGGTGTTTTTTTTCTTCTTCGAGAATGACTGTTTTCTTCTCTGAGGAAAGGAGGGCATTAAGGCTGGCGAATCCCCCGAGACAGACGTTCAAAAAGTTTCTTCTCTTTATTTTTGTCATGGTTGTCGTTCAGTGATGAATTTCTCTGTAAACATGTCATGTCAACAGAAAGATTCTCGCATCGCTTTTGCGCTGTTCTCTCGCTTTGAAGCGATGTATCCCCGATTCATTAAAGCTGTGAGCTCGTCAACAAAGATATGTAATCCCTGACTAAAAAATTATACCACCTTTGCTCCGGGGGGCACATCCGGATCAAAGAAAGAAAGGCTAGCCTTGCCCTCAATCTCAGCCGCCAGGATCATTCCTTGGGACTCGATGCCACGGATAACAGCTGGCTTCAGGTTGATGATGACGGCCAGCTTCTTACCCACCAGATCTTCTGCTGTGTAGACATCCGCTATTCCAGCCACCATGGTCCTCTTTTCGGTCCCGATATCCACTTCGAGTTTGATGAGTTTTTCCGTCCCTTCGACCTTTTCCGCGGCGGTAATTTCCCCGACTCTGAGGTCCATTTTCTTGAATTCTTCGAACGTCACGTATTCCATTTTTTCCTCCTTTGAGCCTTGATCAGGCTGGATATCCTCCTCCTTGAGAAAGTCTTTTAGGGCGATCCTTGGGAAGAGGGGCACAGGGGGTTTGACTTTTTGACCTGCCTTGAAGCTGTCAAATCTCAATCCAGAAAAGGGCTCGTCCCTGATAGGTTTTTCCTCCCCCAATAAATCCCAAGCCTTTGCCATCGACTCGGGCATCACCGGAAACAGAAAATAGACGATGGACCGAATGGCGGAGGCTGTCTGGAGGAGGATTCTTCCCAACCGCTTCTTTCGATTTCTGTCTTTTGCGATGTTCCAGGGTTCGTTTTCGGCTAGATATTTGTTGACTGAATTGATGTAAGTCCAGATTTCCTCCAAGGCGCGGCTTAGGGCATACTCCTCATAAAGTTGAAACACTCTTTCCTTTGTCTTTTCGAAATCTTGTCTGAGTTTTCTGTCTATTTCCTCTTCCTCCGAGACATCCTCGATCTGGCCATCAAAGTAATTCTGGATCATGGTCAAGGTGCGTTGGATGAGGTTTCCGAGATCGTTGGCTAAGTCAGAGTTCACCCGGTGGATAAAACCTTCATGGGAAAAATTCCCATCCAACCCGATGGGAATCTCCCGAAGCACAAAATAACGCAGTGGGTCTGCACCGAATGTCTTGAGGATGAGGTAAGGATCCAGGATATTGCCCTTTGATTTGGACATTTTCGTCTCGTCCCGAAGCCACCAACCGTGGCCGAATACGGTTTGAGGCAGGGAAAAATCTGCGGCCATCAGGAACGCCGGCCAGAAAATCGCGTGGAACCGGAGGATATCCTTCCCTATAAGATGTACGTTAGCCGGCCAATACTTCTGGAAGAGATTTTCGTCACGGTCATAGCCGATACCCGTGAGATAATTATGCAAGGCATCGAACCAGACATAAATCGTGTGATCTGGATCACCGGGAACAGGAATTCCCCATTTGACTGTCGTCCGGGTAATACTTAAATCCTTGAGACCCTGACGGACGAAACTGACCACCTCGTTCATTCGACTCGGAGGGCGAACGAACGTGGGATTTTTTTGGTAGAAATCCAGCAACCGCTCCTGGTAAGCCGAAAGCTTAAAAAAATAACACTCCTCTGAGACAATGCCGGCCTTACGTCCGCAGTCAGGACAGATCTTATAATCCCCTTCCTCGAGGGGAACATCCTCTGGCAGAAAATATTCATCAGAGATACAATACCATCCCTTGTATATTCCCTTGTAAATGTCCCCTTTGTCTTTGAGTTTGTGGAAGACCTTTTGCACGCCTTTTTCGTGGAAGGGTTCGGTGGTCCGAATAAAAAAATCATAGGAAATATTGAGATCTTTCCAGAGCTTTTTGTACCGATCTACAACCTTATCAGCCAGCTCAATCGGTTGGAGCCCCTTTTCTGAAGCGGCCCGTTCCACCTTCTGGCCGTGTTCGTCTGTGCCGGTGAGGAAGAAGACCTCCTCACCCGCTAACTTTTTAAAACGGGCAAGGGCATCAGCGATAATCGTTGTGTAGGAATGTCCGATGTGAGGAACGTCGTTGACATAGTAGATAGGAGTTGTGATGTAGAAATGTTTCTTAGAGCTCTCTGCCACCGGAAAATCCTCCCCGAATCAAGGTCATGGCCTCTGAACGCGTGGCGCTATTCGTCCGGAACGAACCTCTCACAGCCGAAGTCACGGTCAGCGACTTTGGTTTTTTCGCACCCCTCATAGACATGCACATATGTTCGGCCTCGATGACCACCATCACCCCGAGGGGCTGGAGGTGGTCGTTAATCAAATCGGCGATCTCCTTGGTCAACCTTTCCTGAACTTGAAGCCTTCGAGAAAGGATGTCTACCACCCGGGCAATTTTGCTTAGCCCGACGATTCTTCCCCGTTTAGGAATATAGGCCACATGGGCCACTCCAGCAAACGGAAGAAGATGGTGTTCGCACATAGAATACAGCGGGATATTCTTGATGAGGACCATCTCGTCATGCTTTTCCTCCTGAATCGGCCTGAGTTGATCCGATGCTTCCTCTTGAATCCCGCCCAGTATTTCCGAAAACATATGGGCCACTCTCTTTGGCGTCGCTTTAAGCCCGGGTCGCTGGGGGTCTTCGCCGACTCCCTCCAGGATCAGTTTTACACCTCTTTCGATCTTCTTGATATCCCCTCTTTTCTTCTTGCTTTTCGCGGGCATTTTCTTCCTCGGTTGTTTTCTTTAACCCTTTCTTTTCCCTGGTTTTCTCTTTTTTTTGTTGAATTCTCTTAAGGTCAGCTGGATCACTTGTTTAACAGGAAGATTATTTTTTTTTGCCAATCTAAGACAATCATTAAATTCTGGCTGGATGTTGACTTCCTGCCCTTCGAGGTAGGCGATCTTAACGGCAACTTTTTCTCCCAGAACGTCGACGGTCAATGACTCTCTCTCCAGGACGCGTCTCTCGACGGGGAGGTATCTGACACCGATGCTCGTCGTTTCTTTAAAGATGGCTTCGATGAGACGATCTATTTTATCAATCTCCGCCATCAGGGTTAATTTAGAGGCCATCCTGTTCTTTTTCATGAAAATAGGCGTCAGGAACACATCCAATGCTCCCAACTTGAAGGCTGTATCGAAGAAGGCACCCAAGAGTTGAGGGGATGAGTCGTCGATATTCGCCTCGATCATGTAGACTCTTTTGTCGGTGTCGAATTTTTCTTTCTTGCCGTAGAAAATGCGGAGAATATTCGGGAAGCGCGGAAAGTTCCGATTCCCCGCTCCACAACCGATTTTTTCATAGGATATTTCAGGGAAGGGCATAAATTTCTTAACGAGGGTCGACACGATGGCCGCTCCTGTGGGAGTCACAAGTTCCTGCTTCACCCAAGCAGAATAGATGGGAATATTTTTGAGGAGCTCAGCCACGGCCGGAGGGGGTACGGGTAGAATGCCATGAGATGCTTTGACCCATCCCTGACCTACATTCAGGGGGGATGAGTAGAATTCGCCGATTTCAAGCTGTTCGGCCAGAAAAAAGGTTCCCACGATGTCCACGATCGCATCATCGGCGCCAGCTTCATGAAGATGAGTGTCTTGGAATTTTCGCCCATGGACCCTAGCTTCTGCTTTGAAGAGGTTTTTGAAAACGGCGAGAGCCTTGGTCTTTACAGAGGAGGAGAAAGAACTTTTTATGATCAGAGACTCGATATCCCGCCATTTCCTCGACGGACTCTTTTGCCTTGTCACCTTGATGCTTACCCGTAGGCCGCGGAGAGAGGCTCTTTTTGCTTCTTTTATCTGAATCTCGACAGGAAGTTCCAGTTCAGCCATTTTTTTCTTGAATAGAGACGATGAAACACCGATGTCCAGAAGAGCTCCGAGGATCATATCCCCACTCAACCCGGCATAAGCATCAAGATAGGCAAAATGCATGTCAAATCATTCCTTATTTATTGGAGATACAAACCTTAATTTATTCATGCTCTTCAATCGGAGGATATTAGTCTGAGTTTTTCATCGATCAATGGTAGGATTTCACCAGCGCCTCCTCGGAAAGAGAAATTCGCATAGGCGGTGAGTGGAGTCGAGGTGGGATTAACCTCGACGATTTTTGCTCCTGCTTCAGCTGCTGTCAGAGGAAGGGACGCGGCCGGCTGGACGACTGCCGAGGTCCCGACGACGAATATGACCTGACAATTAGCACTCAGATAAAAGGCATTGTGTAAAACGGATGACTCTAAGGATTCTCCGAACCAGACGACATGGGGTCTCAGAAGAGCTCCGCATTCAGGACACTTTGGAGGGATTTCTCTGAGTGGTGTATCATGGTTTTCCATGACTGTGTCCTCTTCGGTGCACCGGATTTTCCATATGTTCCCGTGAAGCTCGAATACCTTTTTGGAACCTGCTTTCTGATGGAGACCATCGATATTTTGGGTAATCAGATGAAACGAAGGAAAAAACTTTTCCCAACGGGCAATCACCTTATGGCCAGAGTTAGGCTCTTTTGAACAGATTAATCCTCGCCGCCAATCATACCATTCCCATACGAGCTGGGGATTATGGCTGAAGGCTGTGGGTGTGGCCAGGTCCTCGGCTCTGTATGTTTTCCAGAGGCCGTCTTGGCCGCGGAAGGTGGGGACTCCTGATTCGGCTGATATTCCCGCTCCAGTCAGGATGACTACCCGCTCTGCTCCCTTGAGAATCTCGATTAGAGAATTGAGATTATCCTTGTTTTCCATCTTTCTCACCTTCGGTCAATAGGATAATCTTTTCTCCCTGAAAAATCAAAAATTAAATGGGGTAGATATTCATCTTTCTCCCAGGACCGCTCAGTACTCAAGAGCTTCCTCACTATTTTCAATCCTTAATAGTTTTTTATGCTCGTTACGGATACTGGTGTGTTTTGGTCTTTTCTCCTTTAGTGATATGAAAATACACGCTTAATTTTGGCTGACCTTTTTGTGGAAGATAAAAGACGTCTTGTATTGGTTCATTTATGTTTGTAGATTATACAGATGTCATTTTGAGGTGACATTTTAAAAAAAGATTTTCTCTCATTTCACCTGAAAAAAATGGCATATACCTTGCAATAAAAGATTAGAGGTGGATGATACGGGCATATCAATTCGATAAAAAAATAAAAATCAAACACCAAAAATTATGAAAAAGAGGATTCTTCTTCTCATACTCGTTGTGATTTTTCTGTTGCCAGCTCATCTTCAGGCGAAGAGTCTATTCATTAAAATGTCTTTGGGCATAACTTTGGGAGGAGATATGGATGATATTCTTATCACTCGTCCCGAGTTCGCTGATTACATATCTATAGGACAGGATAAAAACATAAAACTCGGCCAGGGCGTCTATATGGAACTTATTTATCAGGTTAGTCGTCATATCAGTTTCTCTGTAAGAAACGGATATTTGTATAAATTGTTAACAGGAAACACAGCTGAATTTGAGCCACCTACGTTTAAAGTAAAATATGTCATCACACCTGAATTTTCGGCAGAAGCTATCCCCATCTGTTTTTCTGCTGTATTTACCTACCCGATTAGAGGTTCTTTCCAAATCAATATTACAGGAGGATTAGGCTATTATTTTGGAACTTTCGAGAGTAAATCTAAATGGCGCTCACCTGATTACCCAGGTTATACCACGTTGGAGGATCGTTCATGGAATTTCAAAGGCAGCAGTAGAGCCATTGGATATCACCTTGGAGCAGGTTTTGATTTTGGTCTTTATGAGAATCTCTTCTTGACTCTTGATGCTCTTTACAGGACAGTCAATTTCAATAGCATTAAAAGCGAAGCCGAATTAGGAGTCGAAACGACATTCTTCTATCTTGAATTTTTCGAAGGAAAGCATACCCAAATTGATTTTGACTACCGTGTCAATCAGGTCAGTCTCTCCGGTCTCTCAATTCAAGGAGGAGTCAAGTTCAGATTTTAGACATTGTTCATTTAGCGCTTGCCTCACTGGATAAAAGTGGCATGTTTTTGGTCCCACGGGGCTGAACTTTCCTTTCTCCTGGTTTTATCAACATTCAACCTGATCCGACAGATTAATCCTGAGAAGTTCTTCCTCACAGAGCCTGAAAAGTATTAACAGGATTACACGCAGACCATAGAGGAGGCAGCGATTCCGCCGTTCTCTTGACTTCATTTGGCATAAGTTATATATCAATAACCTCATCTTAAGCGAAAATGATGGATAGCGAAAAAAAGATTAAGGTGGATATAGGCATCCTAGGAGGGACTGGTCTGTATGAAATAGAAGGCATCGAGGATGTTGAGCGCGTCGATCTTGATACTCCTTTCGGCCTGCCCTCGGATGCCTATGTCATCGGCGTTCTGGAAGGCAGAAAAGTAGCCTTTCTCAACCGCCATGGACAAGGGCATCGTATTTTACCCTCAGAGATCAACTACAGAGCGAACATTTACGGATTCAAGAGACTGGGAGTGGAAAGGGTCATCTCTGTCAATTCTGTAGGGTCCCTTCGAGAGGAGATCAAGCCCAGAGACATTGTTTTGTCTGACCAGTTTTTTGACAGAACGCGACGCCAGAATTCCTTCTTTGGGGAAGGCATAGCTGCCCATGTGAGTTTCGATCAACCGGTCTGCCCGGCACTCTCCGGAGTCCTGTTCGAGGTCGGGAAGGAACTCGGCTTGAGTGTCCACCCTAGCGGGACTTACATCTGTATCGAGGGTCCTTCCTTTTCGAGCAAGGGGGAGTCGCTCATCTACCGTTCATGGGGTTGTGATGTCATCGGCATGACGAGTACCACAGAGGCCAAACTCTGCCGGGAAGCTGAGATCTGCTACTCGACTATGAATCTCGTGTGTGATTATGACGCCTGGCACGAAGAAGAAGATCCGGTAACGATCGAGATGATTCTGGATAACATGCAGAAAAACGTCTCTAATGCTAAGGATATTATCAGGAGGAGTTTCTCAACGCTCTCATCTCATAGAGGGGAGGATTGTGGGTGCGGAGAGGCCCTCAAGAATTGTGTTATCACCGACCCGACGCTTATGCCTCCTGAGACGAAAGAGAGACTGCGGCTTATCATCGAAAAGTATGTTAAATATTAACTCGAGGTCATTCCTTCCATGGGTTTAGTCATCGTTGGCTCTTTAGCCTTTGATACAATCGAAACCTCGTACGGCCGGAGAGAGAGGATCGTCGGCGGCTCGAGCACCTACTGTGCCCTGGCAGCCAGCTTTTTCACCCAGCCAGGAATTGTCAGCGTTATAGGCGAAGATTTCCCTGAAGAGACCATCGACTTTTTTAAAAAGAGGAATATCGATCTTGAAGGCGTTTCAAAGGAAGCCGGCCCAACGTTCCATTGGGAAGCCCGCTACGGCCTTGATCCCAACCAGAGGAAAACGATAAAAACCGAACTCAACGTTTTCGAGAATTTTAAGCCCGTCCTGCCTACAAAATATAAAAAGGTGGATATTCTCTTTCTAGGAAACATTGATCCGGATCAGCAGGATGACATCCTCGTCCAGGTTGAACACCCTAAGCTGGTTGCTATGGATACCATAAACCTGTGGATCAACACTAAACCAGAATCAGTCTTAAAGGTCTTAGAGAAGGTGGATATCTTCTTCGCTAACGAGGAAGAGATAAAATTGTTAACCAAACAGACCAACCTGATCAAGGCTGGAAAAAGGCTTATGGAGATGGGCCCCTCCTTCATCGCAATGAAAAAGGGCGAGCATGGTGCCCTGATCATGGGGCAAGAATTTGTCTTCGGGGTTATGGCCCATCCGTGTGAGGAGGTTGTCGATCCCACAGGAGCTGGAGATGCTTTTGCAGGAGGTTTTTTAGGCTATCTGGATAAGGTAAAGTCCTTCGATCAAGAAGCCATCCGCAAAGCCGCTGTCTATGGCAGCGTTATGGCCTCCTTTGTTATTGAAGATTTTGGTATCGACCGCTTTAAAAGCCTTTCTCCATCTGAGATAGAAGAGCGTTATAACACGTTGAAAAAACTCGTTTCTTTCTAGCGATTTTTCTGATTCAAAGATATTTTTTCGAAAGTGTAGGAACAGCCGGAATGGATTTTTTGAGGATTGCTTTCAAATTATTGTGACCTGACCCCCTCATATCGATCCAGCAATTGAGTTATAATTTGGCTGGACGAAAGGAGAGGGATATGGCTAGAAAGCGATTCACTTCGGAACAGATTATCACGATGCTTCGCGAAGCCGAAGTGTTGTTGAACCAGGGGGCCACGGTCATCGAAGTCGCTCGTAAACTCGGTATTGCTGAGCAGACGTATTATCGATGGCGCAAAGAATATGGTGGCATGCGAGTGGACCAGGCCAAACGATTAAAGAAGCTCGAACAGGAGAATGCCCGGTTGAAAAAGCTTGTGGCAGATCTATCTTTGGACAATGCCATTTTAAAGGAAGCCAACCGGGGAACTTCTAAGCCCGGCCAAAAAGAGCCGGGCGGTAGACCATGTGTGTGAGGTGATGAAGGTATCGCAACGCAGAGCTTGTCAGGTCTTGGGACAACCTCGATCTACTCAAAGGCATGTCCGGAAGGTACCTGATGATGAGGAGCAACTAGTGGAACGTATTGTATCTCTGGCCAGCCAGTATGGGCGCTATGGCTACCGCCGAATCACAGCCATCCTAAGAAACGAAGGCTGGCGGGTCAATCACAAACGTGTGGAGAGGATATGGAGGCGGGAAGGGCTGAAAGTCCCGACAAAACAACCTAAACGAGGGAGATTATGGCTGACAGATGGTTCATGCATCCGCCTTCGTCCCGAGAGAAAGAATCATGAGTGGAGCTATGACATGGCCTTGATTAGGACCACCGATGGTCGGGCTGTGCGTATCCTGGTTATCATAGATGAATATACGCGGGAATGTTTATCCATGTATGCAGCCCGTAGAATCAAGCATCAGGATGTTCTGGATCAACTATATGAGCTGTTTCTCTGCCGGGGCATACCGAAACACATACGTTCCGATAACGCTCCGGAATGTACCGCTAAAGCTGTAAGAAAGTGGCTGGCAAACCTTGGAGTCGGAACTCTGTACATCGAACCAGGAAGTCCTTGGGAAAATGGATATGTTGAATCGTTCATCGGCAAGCTAAGGGATGAGTTGCTGAATAGAGAGATCTTTGATACGTTATTAGAAGCCAGAGTGCTCACAGAGCGTTGGCGGAGAGAATATAACAGATATCGGCCCCTACAGCTCGTTGGGGTATAAACCACCAGCCCCAGAAGCTTATGAAGTCAAAAACCTAATTTATCAGGTGGTACATTGACGGGGGGCAGGTCACTTTACTGTTGTGGGAAAAGAGAGGGCTCGGAAGATTATCTCTGTTTTACTTTTTATCGGTTTTTTATCTCCTCTGCTGTTTGTTTCTCAGTATTTTGATATTCTTTTTTTCTTGGGTATAAGCACGGCCGCAGCGGTCATCTTTTACAAAAAAATGAATTATCCTCTGACTGTATTATTCTATTTATTAGCAGCAACGTATTTTATTCTTAGATTATGAATGATAAAAGAATGCCGCTAAAGGAAAAGATGTTCATGTTAGCTTCTGGATTCACCCTTCTGTTTTTTGCGGGATGTGGCCCCAAAATTTTCGTCGAGAACGGAGGAGTATTAAGCATTCAGGAAAAAAAATCATTGGTTAAATTGGTCAAAAGGGCGCGGCAATATTACTTTTCGAGAGGATTTCATCTGAACTATAATGAAATCATCATAGAGCCAAGGAATGCTTCTGGATTTTTTTTTCACAATTTCATTTCCTTTGAAGAGGGCAAACCCAGGATAATTTTTAATAAACAGGACTTGTATAGTACAAACGGTGATGTCATTGTCGCCCATGAGATATTTCACGTTTTTCAAAAGAGCTACTTTGATTTTCCTAGCACGGAAGAATATACCTGGCTTACAGAAAGGACGGCCATTGCCATGGCTGTTGAGTTTACAGGAGAAATTAAGGTTCTAGAGGAATTTCCGTTAGATAGAGATAAATCTATCCTGGAAAATGAAGACGCCAGTTGCTGGTTTTGGTATCATTGTCTTAAACAGGATAAGAATTTTGTGTTGATTTTTTTTCAAGATATCAAAGAGAAGGATTTGAAGAACCCCGACGAGATATATTCCCATCTGAAAAGATTTTACAGAAGAATATTTCAGACTGAATTGCATTTGGACATCTTGGCAGAAAGTATGGGAAAAGATGACTAATCTTTATTGATGATGTTTTTCTTCTCTATATATTGAATCACTAAATTCTTGCTTTCCTCTATATCCAGCAAATCTGTATCTATGACTAATTCAGGATTCAATGGTTCTTCATAAGGCGCTGAGATTCCTGTGAACTCTTTTATTTCTCCGGCTCGAGCTTTTTTATACAGTCCTTTGGGATCTCTCTTTTCGGCCTCATCGAGCGATACTTTGATAAAAACCTCGATAAACTCCCCATCCTCGAGAAGCTGTCGAGCCTTGTCTCGATCTCTTCTGTAGGGAGAGATGAAGGCTGTCATTGTGATCAGGCCTGCCTTGGCGAACAGGTTGGCCACTTCTCCAATTCGACGGATATTCTCCTCTCTATCTTCTGGTGAAAATCCAAGGTTTTTATTCAGACCGTGACGGATATTGTCACCGTCCAAGACATAGCAGAGATGACCGCGCTTATACAATTCTTCCTCGACGGCGTGGGCAATAGTTGATTTTCCAGAGCTCGGCAGACCAGTAAACCAGATGACAACACCTTTCTGGTTGAGAAGGCCTTCTCTATCCTTTTTGCTGAGTAAGCTGTGATGCCAAGTGATGTTTGTTGCTTTTTGATCTTTCATAGAATTTCTCTATATAAAATGATGATACTTTCAGCCATTATTCAGGTTTTTATAATAATCCATCAATATTTGGACCACCTCTGGCCGGCTGAATTCTTTCGGAGGCATTTGCCCTTCGGCCAGAAGTTTACGTAGCTGCGTCCCGCTTATCAGCACCCGGTCTTCTTTGTCATGGGGACAGGTCTTCATCGAAGCCATCCCGTCACATTTGTAGCACCAAAAAGTCCAATCGATTTTAAGCGGCTTCAAGTACAATTCTCCTTCGTTGATGTCGTCGAATATCCTTTGAGCATCAAAGGGGCCGTAATAATCTCCGACACCGGCATGGTCGCGGCCAACGATCAGATGGCTGCAGCCGTAATTCTGCCTGAAGATGGCATGAAGGATGGCTTCCCGCGGACCACCGTAACGCATCTCCATCGGGTAGACTTTAAGGACCACTCTGTCTTTGGGATAATAATTTTCCATCAGCACTTTATAACATCTCATCCGAATATCTGCTGGGACGTCGTCCGCTTTAAGTTTGCCCACCAATGGGTGTATCAAAATACCGTCGCACACTTCTAAGGCAATTTTTGTACAGTATTCATGGCTTCGGTGAATCGGATTTCTAGTCTGAAATGCAGCCACTGTCCTCCAGCCGCTCTCCTCAAAGGTCTTTCGTGTATCCTCAGGTCGGCCGTAGAATTTCCCATACAATCTAGGATAGGGGCCTTCACTAAAGGCCTTAACAGGGCCGGCGAGTAAGATCTCTTTTTGAGCCATGAGCTTGGCAACGCCTGGGTGAGCCTCATCTTCAGTGCGGAAAACATTTTTGGCCTCATGCATCTTATTGTAAGTATATTTCTCTATCACCTTCATGCTGCCCATCAGTTCATCGCTTTCCTCATCGATAAGGGCGACATCGGAGTTTATCGGTAAACTGTCGGCTTGCTCCTCAGTGGCAGCCAGCGTTATGGGTACGGGCCAGAGCGTACCATCAGTCATATGCATATTATCGACAACGGCCTCATAATCAGCTTTTCCCATGAAGCCTTCCAAAGGGCTGAATGCCCCGATGGCCATCATGATCAGGTCAGAAGTCTCCCGAGAGGTGAGGCGAACAGAGGGAAGGGATTTAGCCTTATCTCTTTCCTCCTCGAGTTCTTTCCCGTCTAAAATTAACGGCTTGAGTTGACCTCCATGAGGCGGGACCAGTTTCAAAGACATGTTTTTCCTCCGCGAATTATGCTTAAAATGAATAGAAGCGTTTTGAAGGAATAAATTAAAAGTATCCTGATGAATTCAGCCGTCTACGGATGGCTTCTATTTCTTCCTTACTTAAGCTCGGGTCATCGATTTTTTTGGTTGTCTGGATTTCTGTACCTGTGGAGACCAAATCCCGCAGGACATAAACGATGAAATCAGTAACCGAATTGAATCCACTCCCGGCAACGATTTTGGCGATCCGGTTGTACAGAGGTCCGGGGATTTTAATCGTCACTTTGCTATCCACTGGTTTTCTTTTCTCTGCACTCATATAGCACTCCTATAAGAGTGTTCAATTTTACAGGCTTTTTTTGTCGATGTCAAGGATAAATTCGAGGAATCAAGTCCTTAGGAGTTTTTTGCACTGTTCAATAAGGGCAGGAAGGGCCTCTTTGTAGTCACCCACGATCCCGAAATCGGCTTCCTGGAAGATATGGGCCTGAGGGTCCTTGTTAATGGCGACAATGTTCTTGGCGCCTGAGCATCCAGCCAGGTGTTGG
>CAYFXE010000016.1:14402-16928 GCA_964347035.1 uncultured Eubacteriales bacterium
CGATGTGACCAGTCTGCCCGATCTCTTGTGAAGAGGGCATCCAGCCTTCATCGCGGGGGACACGGGTGATACCGACTGCTCCGCCGAGAACCCGAGCCAATTCCTCGAGCATCTTGAAGCCTTCGCGGCCGCCGATCCCCCCGCACACAGCCACGATCACTTTGGCCTCTTCGAGTTTAATCCCCGTAACCTCTTCCTCCGCGGTTTCCAGCAGTTCACTTTTAAAGACGGAATCATCCACTTTCGTCTTAACGGGGATGATTTCTCCTTCCCTGGTATCGACAGGTTCAGCAGGAGTCGTAGCTCTCGGCCTGATGGTTACAACTCGAGGTTGATCAGGAGGTGAGGCCCAAACAGCCAGGGCATTCCCTCCATAAACCGGTTTGGTTTGAAGGAGATTATACGAATCTGGATCGATGGAAAGCCCAACACAATCCAGGCACACTGACGCACCTAGCCTAAAGGCTAACCGAGGGGCAAGGTCACGTCCCATATCCGTATGACTAAACAGGATGATCGAGGCGTCAACTTGCTTGCTAACCTCGATAATGAGACTCAAGTATCGTTCGGGCAGGGACTCAGAGAAAGGAGTCTCGTTGACGAGATAGACTTTATCTGCCCCGAGGGTAATGGCTTCTTGACCTTTTTCCTCGACATTCTGCCCGGCAAGCAGCAGGTGTACAGATTGTTTAAGTTGGTCAGCAAGCGCCCTGCTCGTGGTCAGCAGCTCCTTGGTCACTGTGGAGATCTTATCTTCGATGAGTTCTCCACAGATCAAAACACCTTCATAGTCTGCCATCGTGACCTTTGTATGGATATCTTCTAAATCACACCTGCTTCGATCAATCTTTTCACCAGATTAGACGAAGCCTCGGCGACCGTTTCTCCTCTGATGATTTCACATACTCTTTCCCGCTCGGGGATGAAGAGCTTAACGAGCTGCCTTCGCTCGGCTCCGATTCCCAACCTGGATAGATCGGCCCGGATATCAGCAGCGCTCCAGACTGGAATTTGCTTCTGTGAAGCCGAGATAATCCCCCAGCCTGAGGGAAGCCTGGGTTGCCCCACTTCATTGCTGACCGTGACCACAGCAGGAGTGGGCACGGCAAAAACCTGATAGCCGTCAAGGATTACGCGCTTGACTTGAAGTCTTTGTCCCGACAATTCTACGGATTCAGCCAGGGTGACCAAGGGCAAACCGATGGTTTCTGCCAGGATAGAGCCGACCAAACCCTCACCCCAATCGGCCGCCTCCCGACCACACAAAATCAAGTCATAATCTCGGACCTTCTGGATGGCCTTGCTCAGGATGTAGGCGGTGATAAAGCTGTCTGAACCCTCGAAAGCCTTGTCATCAAGGATGATTCCCTCGTCTGCGCCCATCGCTAGACCGTGTTTGATTATACGGGAAACGGACTCGGGACCAATCGTTAATATGGTTATTTTGCCTCCGTTCTTCTCCTTGAGCCTTAATGCAAGTTCAACGGCCTGTTCATCGTAGGGACTCATCACCGGCGGGATTCCCTCTGGCGGGATGATCTGGCTTAACTCTTCATCTAGCTTGAACTTCGAAGGCGGGATCTCTGGATCCGGTATCTGTTTTACGCAGACGATGATATTCATCTGAATTTGTTCTTATCCGTATTGATAGCAAATCCCGAGTCCGCCCCTGGGTAGAGCCCAATCGATGGCGTCTTCTGGACAGACGATGCGGCAGCTGCCGCACTCGAGGCAGCCCTCGTAAGCAAAAGTTAGGCGGTCATCTTTTAACTTGAAACAATCTGCGGGGCAGGTAACCACACATGGTTTCAGTTCGCATCCCTGACAGGTCTCTTCCTTGATGCGGATGTGAACCTCTTCATCCAGATCGTATTTGTTGACCGCCAGTTTATCTTCGATGTTATTGTTTTTCATATGGCCCCCTTCATTCGGAGGAGATCACGGAGGATTTGCCAGAAGGATAACTTGCCCTTCATTGATTGCCTGAGCAATGTCCAGGCTCTTCTTCTTGGCTGTCCGTCAGAGGTGAAAATTTTTTCGGCAAGTTCACAGATAAACTCGGGATACTGCTTGTACAAGCGCGGATTTTCCAGGAATCGAGGTGCTTTTTTAAATGTGTTTAAATCTTTCAGGATAAAGTTATGCTTTAATTGCTCTTCGTAGAGGGAGAGAGACCTCTGGGAGAAATCTTTTTTTTGTTTGGCTTGGATCACAGTTTCGGCTGCGGAAATCCCAGAGGCAAGGGCAAAGTTGGCTCCTTCCAGGATCAGACCAGTGGCCAGACAAAACGCAGCCGCGTCACCGGCGACCAGAAAGCCGTCTGTATAGAGTTTGGGCATCATCGCTTTGCCGGCTACGGGAATTAAGTGCGACGAGTATTCGGCCAATTGCCCCTTAGCCAGCAAGCCTTCGACGGCTGGATGTTGTTTGAACTCCTCAAGAAGATCATCAGCTCGAACATTGTGTTCAGCTAAAGAGCTCAGCTGGACGACAATTCCCACCGATAAGCTTTCTTTGTTGGTGTAC
>CAYFXE010000016.1:16938-18457 GCA_964347035.1 uncultured Eubacteriales bacterium
TCCGCCGGGAATTCCTTTGGTGAAAGGGCCGATAAACTCCCAGGCGAGGCCCTGGTCACCTGAAAGACCAAAGCGTTGTTCGATTGCTCCTCGAGGGAGTTGGATAACCTCCTTGACCCCTTGTTTGAGGTCATGGGGCGACAGCTTATTTCGGAGACCGGCTTTTTCAGCCAGGAGAGAGTTTACTCCATCGCTGGCCACGACAACACTCGCGGGCAGCTCATCTCCCCCGGCCTTTATTCCAGAAACTTGATTCTGATTCCAGAGGAGGTCATCAGCCTGAAGCCCAGCAGCCACGATGGCCCCAGCCGCCTCGGCCTTTGATGCCAGCCAGCGGTCGAACTTGGAACGAAGGATAGAAAAACCATGGTAAGGGGGATCTCTGAACTTTTTCGTCGTGAATTCTGTGGATAACGAAGAATCTGAAGTAAGAACAGAGAATCTATGGCTCAGGATGTGTCTTTCGACTGGAGCTTCCTCCCAGAAACGGGGAAAAAGCTGGTGTAACATCGGCCCGTAGAAGGCCCCACCCCACATGTTTTTGGCCCCGGGAAATTTCCCTCTCTCCACGATGAGTGCTTTGAGTCCAGCTTTGGCCAAGGTATAGCCGCAGGAACAGCCTGCTGGGCCAGCACCGACGATAATCGCATCAAATTCTTTATCCACGTTTCTCACGCTGTGTTCTCGATCATCGAAAAGCTGCCATTTCGAGAAGCTGCTGGCCGATCGTCAACTGGTGCATCTGAGCCGTTCCCCCGAGGATGGTGGCTGTGATGGCATCCTGGTAGTGATGGCCCACAGGATAATCATCGATAGTACCGAATGAGCCGTGAATCTTTATAGCTTGAGAAGAAACCCACAGAGCCGTCTCTGTCGCAAAATACTTGGCATAGGACATTTCTTTGATATGGCGCACACCGCGGCTTTTGAGGTCAGCAGCCCTGTAAGTGAGCCATCTCGAGGCTTCAATCCGGGTGGCCATCTCGGCGATAATCTCCTGGATGAGTTGGTGACCACCGATAGGTTTGCCGAATTGAACGCGGCTTTTTGCATACTTGAGGCTGGACTCAAGACAGCTCTGGGCCAGACCGACTGCTCCGGCTGCAAGAAAAAGACGGGCCGTGTCGATACCGCTTATGGCATCCCTCAGAGCCCTCCCAACTTCTCCGACCTGGTTTTCGAGGGGAAGTTCCATGTCGGTAAACCTCAAAGTGCCCTCGCTTCCGCCTCTCCAGCTTATTTTTCCTTTTTGGGGTGTGCTCGAGTAACCCGGAGTATTCTTCTCTACGATGAAGGTCGCCAGCCCTTTTAGCCCTTTGCTCTTGTCCGTCTGGGCTATGAAGAGGATGACATCCGCGATCTCGCCGTTGGTGATGAAAATTTTAGTGCCGTTTATGACCCAACTGTTGCCGCTGCGGATCGCGGTTGTCTCGATCATCGAGGAATCACTGCCTGCATTGGGTTCAACCACAGCGCCAGACATAACGAGCTCGCCTCTGCACACCGGCGGGAGGTATTT
>CAYFXE010000016.1:18467-28423 GCA_964347035.1 uncultured Eubacteriales bacterium
TGAATGGGACCGCTCACAGCGGCTTGAGTGATCGCCAGGCTGGCCCAACAGAGATTCTCCCAGATAATGGCAGAAGTCACATAGTCCAGTCCCAATCCTCCATATTCCTGGGGCATGTGCGGGGCTAATAGCCCCTGGGCGGCCATTTTTTTTATGATCTCTGGATTAAATGTCTCTTGCCGAACGCTCTCCTTAACAAGCGGAAGAATCTCCTGATCTGCAAACTTTCGTGCCATATCTCGAAACATGCTCTGTTGTTCTGTTAATTCGAAGTCCATTTTTCCATCCTCCCGGATTTAAAGGGATCAGGGCTGGTATTTTCCTTCTTTTTTCTCCACCAATTCGACGAGAAGGCCATGGGTATCACGTGGATGGAGGAACGCACTCAGACCCTCGGCCCCAGGTTTGGGTTCACCGAGGACTTCAATTCCAGCCTTCTTGATCAGGGAGATTTCGGCCTGAATATCATCCACTTCATAACAGATATGGTGGAATCCCTCTCCGTGCTTTTTGAGAAATTTCGCCATAACACCTTGACTACCGATGGGTTGAAGGAGCTCGATCAGGACCTCGCCCACCGGAACCATGCTGACCTCGATCGCCCCGTCGCCACCGATTATTGGATCTGATGATTCTAATCTAAAAACCCTGCGGTAAAACTCCCTAGCCTCCTCAAGGTCCTTGACAGCGATTCCAAGATGACTAATCTGTTTGATCATCTCTCTCCTCCGACTTGATGAAGTTATAAGGGGTGCTGTGAATATGTCTGAATGTCAGAGACAATGATTTGCCTTATTGGTCATTTCTGGCAAGGCTCGTTCGGGCGGCACTTCGCGCTCGTCTTTCAAGAGAGACTTATAGCATAGGAAATATTTGATGTCAAAAACTGTCACTCAGTTGCTCAGTAACACAGTGACTCAATAACTCAGCAAGATGAAGACATTTTCCATCCTTCCTGAGTAACTGAGTGAAAGTATCACTGAGCAACTGAAACATTTTGTACTCGCATTTTGGATACAATTCTGGCATACTGGTGTGGTCAAAATTCGGCATGATGAAGAAGCTGATAAGAGATTGTGTCCTAAAGATAGAACAGTATGAACCTGGCAAAACCATAGAGGTCATCAGGCGAGAACTTGCTCTTGAGGGCGAGATTCACAAGCTCGCCTCGAACGAGAATCCCCTAGGTCCATCACCCCTGGCATTAAAGGCCATCAAAGATTCTTTGGATGAGGGACATCTCTATCCTGATAATCGATGCCATGATCTCAGAGAAAGACTTGCCGCACATCTCGGGTTACCGCCGGAGAATATCGCTGTGGGTAACGGTACGACAGAACTTATCTTCCTGATAGGAGTAGCGTTCTTGAATCCTGGAGAAACTTATATCACGAGCCAATCTTCCTTCATTATGGGAAAAATTGTGGCCCAAATCATGGACAGCCAGTTGATAGAGATTCCTTTGAAAGAGAACCGCCATAACCTTGAAGCCATCTCGAATCAGATTAGTGCTGAAACCAAGATCGTCTATCTGGACAATCCCATGAATCCGATAGGAACCATTATTACCCAAGAAGAAGCCGTGAAATTCATGAATAAGATTCCGCCCGATGTGGTTATCGCCTTCGATGAGGCCTATTTTGAATATGTGAGCAGAGATGATTATCCCAATACTCTCGAGTTTGTCAAAGACGGAAGGAATGTGATTGTTTTGCGCACCTTCTCAAAGTTGTATGGATTAGCCGGATTTAGGATTGGATATTGTGTAGCCAAAGAAGATTTCATACAAGCCATCCAAAGAGTGAGCCCACCCTTTTCTGTCAATAGAATTGCCCAGGCAGGGGCTGCGGCCGCTTTAAACGATCATCACCACAAAAAAAAGACCAAGGAAATCACTGCATCGGGAAAGAAATTTCTGTGTGATCATTTCGATAAGATGTCTGTTTTTTATATCCCCTCTGAGACAAATTTTGTGACGATAGATTTAAAGACTGATGCTCAAATAGTCTCTAAAGAACTTCAGAAATATAATGTGATCGTCCGACCATTAACCATGTACGGAAAACCTACGTTTTTACGTGTTACCATCGGAACACTGGAGCAGAATGAACGATTTATTGACGCTTTTAAGCAAATTTTTCAAAATCATCGTGATGCCTAACACAGCGAACCTAAATCTAGACGGAGATAAATCAATTTTCTTGGGGAACAATCTCATTATTTTTATTTTTTTAAATATTAACGATGAAGAATAGAACACCATCAAGGAAGATGCAGGTGCTGCTGGGTAATGTGGCCATAGCCAGGGGGCTTGTCGAGGCTGGATGCCATGTCGTGACCTCTTATCCAGGGACTCCCAGTTCGGAGATCATCCCGGCTGTGGTCGAATTCAAGAAAGCCTTGGGTTTGAACACCTACATCGAGTGGTCGGCTAATGAGAAAGTGGCTTTTGATAACGCATTAGCAGCCAGTATGACGGGCAAAAGGGCTGCCGTAACCATGAAGCAGGTGGGACTCAACGTCGCTTCCGACTCTCTGATGAGTTCGGCCTACACAGGCGTTGTCGGCGGACTGGTCGTCATCAGCTGCGATGATCCCGGTCCTCACAGCTCTCAGACTGAACAGGATTCCCGTTTTTTCGCCATGTTTGCCAAGGTGCCCGTTTATGATCCCTCCACCCCGCAGGAGGCGAAGGAGATGGTTAAAGAGGCCTTCAAGCTTTCGGAGGCCTTCCAGATTCCCGTCCTTCTCCGCCCGACAATCCGCGTCTCCCACGCCAAACAGAGTGTGATGCTATCGCCGGTTAAAATTCTGGACCGATCAGCAAATTTCAGAAAGGATCCAGAACGCTGGGCAGCAACACCCAAATACAGATTTATACTTCATAAAAGGCTCAACGAAACTCTCAGAAAAGTCCAACTCAGATTCGAAAAAGATACGAAATGGAATTATGAAGTCAGCCCTTCAGGGGAGACATCTTTGGGGATCGTTACTTGTAGCGTGAGCTTTGCCGTCTTTCTGGACATTATGGAAGAATTTGATCTAAAAGATGCTGTCGATATCCTGAAAATCGGAACACCATATCCATTTCCTCAAAAAAGAGTTGCTGATTTTATCCAAAGACACAAAAAGGTTTTGGTGATCGAGGAACCCGATTCGGTCATCGAATCTCAAATCATCGATAAAAAAAAAGTGCTCGGGAGATTAACGGGCCACGTTCCCTCTCAGGGTGAATTAGATCCTGATGTGATCTATGACATCTTGGCCTGCGGGTTGAAAGAAACGGGTGTTACCCGCTTGAGGAAACATAAAGATGTCAAGCTCGATCAGCTGATAGAAAGTATGGATCTCCCTTTCCGAAAACCCACCCTATGTGCTGGTTGTCCGGAACGGGCGGCTTTTTATGCCATCAGGAAAGTATTCCCTAAGGCCATATATCCCAGCGACATCGGCTGTTATACGCTCGGACTCAATCTCGGCGCTGTGGACACAGTCCTCGACATGGGTGCGGGCATAACGTTGGCGAGCGGATTTTTTCATGCCTTCCATCAGGATAACAAGGAGATACCCATCGTGGCTACGATAGGAGATTCCACCTTCTACCATTCAGGAACAGCCTCCTTGTTGAACGCTGTTTACAACGACGCTCGGTTTATTTTAGTCATTCTTGATAATGAGATCACAGCGATGACTGGAATGCAGCCCACGCCTGGCCTGGGGATAACGGCTGACGGAAGTCCGGGAAGACGGGTGATTCTTGAAGAATTGGTCAAAGGCTGTGGTGTGGATTGGATTAAGACCGCGGATCCCTATGAGATCCCACGGTTTATAAAGCTCTTGAAAGATGCCAGGAAGCATACCCAAAAGCGAGAGGGAGGGATTGCGGTGATCATTGCTAGACATCCCTGCTTGATCCGGTACCCGGGGGAGATCAGGAAGAGAGCCATCAAAGTTGAAATCACTGATGACTGCAACGTTTGTATGTACTGCCTTGATTATTTTGAATGTCCCGCCCTTCGGGTAAACCAAGACGAAACTCTGGTCGAGATAGACAGGGCTCTTTGCATCGATTGTGGCATTTGTATCGATGTCTGCCCTAGAGGGGCGATTGTGTCAGTGAAGAAAATAAAAAGCAAAAAGGCCCACTAAAGGATTTAATAGCTGTGCAAACGATGAGATTGCAGATGATCCTAGCCGGAGTTGGAGGACAGGGAATACTCTTCTCTTCCAGGATATTCTCTGAATTGGGATTAAAGCTTAAGCTGTCAGTGATGGGTTCAGAAACCCATGGAATGAGTCAGCGCGGAGGTTCAGTCATTTCCCATTTGAAACTTGGCCCCTTCTACAGCCCACTCATCAGGTCGAGCACTGCAGATCTCCTGTATTCCTTCGACAAAAACGAGACCTACAAAACCCTGAAATTTTTAAAAGAGGGGGGCGTTTGCTTTGCCAACCTCCCGGGCGGAGATCGATTCGATCAAAAGATATTGAATTACCTTAAGACAAAAAAGATCACATTCAATGCATTTGACGCCAGCGGAGAAGCCGCTAAATTAGGCTCTGTAAGGGCTGCCAACATCATCCTTATTGGATATTCGGTGGGAACCGGACTCGTTCCATTCGAGGACAGAGATCTGAGAGCTGTTCTCAAATCAGTGAGCCGGAAGAAAGACCTGAAAATGAATTTGGAGGCATTTGAAGCTGGCTTTCAACAGGGAAGCCGGATTAAAGACATCTAGTCAGAATTTAGCCGAATAAACTGAATTTGAAGACAGATTCCAAAAGCCAATTGACACCCACAAATAAAATGGCAACGGGGATAACAATCCTGATCCACCAATAGAGAACCAGGGGAAAGGGATTTCTTCTTCCCTCTGACAGTTCTTTAAGTGCTTCTGATCTTTTGATAAACCAAGCTGTCGTGATGACGGCAAGAAGCGACCCAAGAGCCTGCATCCCTGAACCAAAAGTCAAATCCCAAGGCACAAAGATCTTAAAGTTAATCATCGGAGGTATAGCTAATAAAAAGACAATACTGCAGATGATGATGACCGCTTTCTTTCTTTCG
This sequence comes from uncultured Eubacteriales bacterium, assembly GCA_964347035.1. Classification (GTDB taxonomy): domain Bacteria; phylum Acidobacteriota; class Aminicenantia; order Aminicenantales; family Aminicenantaceae; genus CAYFXE01. The sequence goes on from CAYFXE010000016.1 coordinate 23,536, forward strand.
ATCTTCGAATTATCTACAGCACCTCCGACCAGGACTTCAAAAGCGGCCACATCAGAGAGGTAAGCAGCTCCGAATAGACCAAGAAAAAAGAGAAGGCCAAATATCCAACCAATCGGCATCATGTCAAAAGTTTTTGGAAGTGTGGAAAAGATCAGAGAAGGCCCGGAGCCAGGTTCTAACCCAAATGAGAACACAGCAGGAAAGATAACAAAACCAGCCAAAAGGCCAGCTGTCGAAGCTCCAATTCCTGTTAACAGGGCATGTTTGGGGATATCAGCTTTTGTGTTGAGATATGAACCATAAATGACCATGAATGTTCCCCCCAGGGACATAGAAAAGAAGGCCATTCCCAGCGCCGCGGCCATGACAGATGGGGTGAGTTCGCTGAAACGGAATCCACCTATATACCATTGGAGTCCTCTATTAGCTCCCTGGAGCGTGACCGACCGCATGATGAGAATAACCAGGATTGTAAACAGAGTGGGAACGATCCACTTACTGATCCGTTCAATTCCCTTCCTCAACCCTTTAATCAGGACGATTCCGCAGGTAAAGATGACAAAGCCTGTCATCAGCAGCTGCAACAGGAATGAGGTGAGGTTGAAGCCCTGTTGAGGGGGGAGGATAGCCGCAGGATTTAGGTTGAGATTGAAAGCATTCAGGAATTCCCCCAGAGCGTGATATCCTACCCATCCAACTGCGTTGGAATAATATCCAGTGGCCCAGAAGACAATAAAGAACAAGAATGCTCCAATAAATTTTCCACCAGGCAATCCGCCTTTCTCGTAGGAACCCAATGTGCCTCGCCTTGTGTATCGACCCAGTGTCCATTCTGCCATCAATGCTGGTATTCCGACGAAGAGGACAATTGCTAGGTAGAAAAGGACAAATGCAGCGCCGCCGAATTTCCCAACCATATAGGGAAAGCGCCAGACTGCGCCTAAGCCCACAGCGACTCCAATCATGGTCATCAGAAGACCGAAGAACGATGTGAACGTTTCTCGTTTTGGTGCCAAAAACTGACCTCTTTTTAGATTCTACTCAGTTGGTTTCGCCCAGGACTCCATATTTTTACTCTTCCCGCCCATGAATCTTGTAATACTCATCCACCATCCTGCGTATATCGACAATCGATCCTTTGGTCGGTCCTTCAGTCAGCGGCTCCTTTTGGAACCTTTCTGGCAGGGTATCGTCCTCTCTTCTTACTCCGAATCGACGGTTGAGTGTATATTCCAAGTCGATGTGATCTCCCAGGATTCTTTCCAGATATTCAGGAGAATAATCGATCCCTGTTCCTGCTCTTAAAAGAGCGGAGGTGTTTTCGAAGTTCAGGATATCCATACACAGGCCGATATTCTTGCACATCGTCAGGCAGTCCGTCAGAAGCGCTATTTTTTCAGAGTAGCTGACTAAGGCAGCCTTTCCCTCCTCGGCGAGCCTGTCTGCTGCCTTTTCTGTCCCGAAACGTTTCTTTGCTTCTTCTCTTCTGTTGGTTAATTCAAAATAAGGTTCTGCCCGAAGGTGATCAGCCCCCCTGGCGGCAACGGCATAGGTGAGGCCATAGGCTTTAATTCCTCGAGGGTCGCCGCAGATCATATCCAGTCCTTTGACATGCATCACAAGTTTTTTTGCCTCTTCGCCGAAGCTTTCTGATAATTTCTTCGCTCCCTCAGCCAGTCGATCTCCGATCCCCCGGCGAAAGGTGATCATATTCACGATTTCTCGTATCTTGTCTGTCTTGCCCCAACTGACCTCATAACCATCTAGATCTTTGGGATGGATAAGTCCCTTTTCCTGACATTCCATGATCCAGCCGATCACCTCAGAGGTGGATATGGAATCCAGGCCGACTTGGTTCAGATAGGCATTCATCTCCAGGGCAAAAGGGAGATTTTTGTTGCCTAATCGAGAGGTGAAACTACAGAGGGTTTCAAACTCAGGTCCCTCGGCTTCGGAGTCGCCAACGACATAATAACGAGAGCAATGGAGGTTACAGTTGAAGCAGGCCTTGTTTTTGACCTTGTACGTTTTGGCCAACTCCTGACCAGAAATTTCATCCACGTACGAGCAGACGCCTTCTAAAAAATGTCTGGTGGGTAGGATGCCGATGTTGTTCAAGTCCTTCATCAACATCGTCGTGCCCATATGGTAACGTTTTTTATATTCATTATGGTTCATGATGTCTTCTTCGATCTTTTGGACCTCGGATAGGAAGGTGAGAGTGTCGGCGACCTCAAGAGACCGGAAGCCTTTTACGGCCAGGGCTTTAAGATTCTTTGATCCCATGATCGCTCCCATCCCAGTGCGGCCGTTAACCCTGTTCCCACTCGAGACTATGGCCGCAAAATGGACGAGATTTTCTCCTGCTGGCCCGATCGCCGCCACCTGTATGGAATAGTCCTGATTATCTTTTCTGATCGCTTTTGTGGTATCCGTGATGATTTTTCCAGCATGTTCCGGACAGTCGACAAACTCAGCACCTGATTCCGTGACGAGGAGGTAGAGCAGGGTATCAGCCTTTCCTGTGATGATGATCTGGTCGAATCCAGTGAGTTTCATCTCCGCGGCGAATTGTCCTCCGGCTCCCGAGTCTCCCAGAATACCTGTCAACGGTGATTTGGCAGTCACAGTATAATAAGCTGAGGCGGGCAAGAGAGAGCCTGTGAGGGGACCGACGCCAAATATGAGGATATTCTCAGGACTCAAAGGATCGCAATCCGGGTCGAGCTCTTCAAACAGCCTTTTTGTGTTTGCCGCCCGCCCGCCGATAACAGTTCTTACCCAGGAAGGATCAAGGGTCTCTATGTGAGTGCTGCGTTCTGTTAAATCAACTCTTAAAACTCTCCCTCCGTAACCGAAGCTAAGCACGAGCCCTCCTCCATTTCTTTCTTAAATCAGCACCCTGTTCTTGGATGTGAAAACACCGTTTCTGGCTTGGGCTCATATCCCTTGTTTTATTTTTTTCGGCCTCCAGAGAAGGATGATCCTCCTTTTCAACCTCAAAGGTTATGGCTCCCTCAGTGCAGGCTTTTACACACCTCGGTCTTCCTCCACAGAGGTCGCAAACATAAACGAGATCCTTGAATATCTCAATGGCTCCAATCGGACAGGCCTTCTCGCAGACACCACAGAGCGAACAGAGAGTGGGACTGACGATAACCTGCCCGTAGGTTCCAAGGATCATGGCCTTCTCGGGACAACTCAGACAATACCTCTCTTGACATTGGTTGCAGACGATAGGGCCGTCGACACCGGTCTCGTACAAACTCATCACCTTGATTCTGGCTAGGTTATGATTAATTCTTCCTGTACGGAAGAAGGCGCAGGCCGTCTCACACCTTCTACATCCGGTACATTTGCTTATGTCGACTCGGATCGCCATGATAAACTTCCCGGTTTCTAAATAAAATGGGAAAGATCTAGGAAAAAACTGATCTTATCCTTCTTCTTTGATGAGTTCGAGACGGAATTGAACCTGGCCATCTGGATCTGGACAGCAAAAATTTTTGACTCCTCTGACCCAATGTCCTTCTTCTAACCTGTCTTTATGAGCAAAGATTGGGAAGATAGGCATCATGCTTTGTAAAGCCCAGATACAAACATGTTTGCCCTCGGGAATAGTAAGCTTAGAATCCTCAACGGTGAAATAATCGCCCACCTGCACGGGCAGATTGCAGTAGCCGTCTATCCTGTCCACACTCACCTTTATTTTTGCCATTTTGTCTCTCCCAAAAATATTTTTGATTGTACCCACAAAATTAAATAGATATCAAATATTTTTTGGGGTCAGACCTTCATAACTTTCATAATTATTAAGGATGAGATGAAGATCAACTTGAATTCAGCCAGTTTTTAGAATGATGAAGGGTTGAGCATAGCAGGCCATCTTTTTCACCATTAATAATATGATAGGAACGATGTCTTTATGATGGAATCACGATCGGGGAATGACACCAGAGGACATTCATTTCTTTTATTTTTTTTTCGTCGCCTTAATCATCAGATCGTAGAGCTGGATGAGCTTTGGCTTGGATGGCCTGAGGAATAGAGCTATTTCATCATCAGTATAATGCTGTTGAACGAACTCCTTTACGGGCAATATATTTTTCCAGCAGTCTAAGATATTTCCGCAGGGAAGGGAGGCATACATTGTTCGGCAGTAAGAAAAGGAAACCTTATGGCCTAGCAAACGACAGTAAAAACGAATATGGTCGTGGATATCGATTTTTTGATCTACCATTTACCGCTTTTTTTGATTTCGGGCTTCGGAAGATCCTTTAAAGCATCCTGATATTTTTCTAATTCCTCTTCTGGGAGGGAGTAGTCAATCAGTTTACCACTGAAATAACTTTCATACCCTGAGAGATCTAGGAGACCATGGCCACTAAAATTTAACAGAATCACCTTTTCTTTTTCCTCTTCTCTTGCTTTTTCGGCTTCTTCTATCGTACAAGCCAGAGCATGGCTTGTCTCTGGGGCTGTTATGGCGCCCTCAGTTTGGGCCCACAAGACAGCTGATTCATAACATTTGATCTGATGATATGCCTTCGGCTTTAGTAGACCCTCTACAATGCCTTGGCTGACAAGGGGAGCCATCCCATGGTAACGGAGACCACCGGCATGAATAGGTGGAGGGACAAAAGTATGTCCGAGCGAATGCATCGGCATAAGAGGCGTCATCCTGGCAGTATCCCCATGATCATAGGTGAAAGGAGCTCGAGTCATCGTCGGACAGGCTTCGGGCTCGGTCGGGATAATATCAATCTCGGCGCCGTTAATTTTTTCGTAAACAAAGGGGAAGGCTAATCCAGCAAAATTGCTGCCTCCTCCGGCACACCCGATGACAACATCCGGCATACTCTCGCCAATCAGCTCGAGCTGCTTTTTC
>CAYFXE010000016.1:28433-41475 GCA_964347035.1 uncultured Eubacteriales bacterium
ATTGTTTTTTTGCTTCCAGGCCGATGATGGTCTGATGGAGGAGCACGTGATTCAAAACGCTTCCGAGGGAGTAACGGGTCTTTCCTGTCTCATCTGTGACCGCAGCCTCGATGGCTTCGCTTATGGCTATCCCGAGACTTCCTGAGGTCTCTGGCATTTTTTCCAGGATATCGCGTCCGGCTTTCGTTTCCTGGCTTGGACTTGATACACAGTCTGCTCCCCAGGTCTGCATCATAACTTTGCGGTATGGTTTTTGGTTGAAGCTTATTCTCACCATAAAAACCTTACATTCCAGTCCTAAAAGCTTACCGGCAAATGCTAGGGCACTTCCCCATTGACCAGCGCCCGTTTCTGTCGTTAAGCGCTCGATACCAAACTGCCTGTTATACCATGCCTGGGCAACCGACGTATTCGGCTTATGGCTTCCTGGAGGACTTCCGCTTTCATCTTTGTAGTAGATTCGCGCAGGTGTTTTTAAATACTCTTCAAGATAGACGGCCCGTCTTAAAGGAGTCGGCCTCCAGCGGTAAAGAATTTCAAGGATTTCTTCTGGAATATCGATCCAGCGATCTGGGCTGACTTCCTGTTCGATTAGATTCATAGGAAAAACAGGGGCCAACATGTCCGGCGTGATAGGATTTCCGTCAGGGCCAAGTGGAGGCTGTAGGGGTGAGGGAAGATCTGCGGCGAGATTATACCATTGTCTTGGAATATCTTCTTCTTTGAGAAGAATCTTTTTTGTGGTCATTATACTTCCTCCCTTTAATAGGATTAAATATAGAAGAGGCCCTTTATACGGTCTATTTAGATTTATATATATAAAGAAAGAGAATTATGGATGATGAGGTTATGAGGGATTATGTTAGCCAAGAAATTGAGTTTTGATCGACAGTCTCCTGTCTTTGATGAGCCTCTGCTTAAATTTCTGAAAAACATGAGCGTCTTAAAGTTTACAAAATCGTTTGCACATTATAAAATTGCTTTTCTTAAAAAGTCAATATTTTTGCGAAGCCGTTAGGCTGTTTAATTTAAGGAAGTTCTGTTTGTATTTTCTGGGAAAGAATTGTAATCTTCATTCTGTATTACTGAGAAATCAATTCATAATTCCGTGAGAAGTAAAAAATAAGGAGGGGTATTATGGCTTGGGAAGTATTCGGAAAAAAAATCAATAAAGTTGGTGTGGTTGGTTCCGGGAATATCGGTCCTGATATCGCCCTCTACTTCAGCAAGGTACTCCATCGCTATAACGTTCCGGTTGTTGTTGTCGATATAGCGGAGAAAGCGCTCAAGTCTGGAGAAGTCCGTGTCAAGGGAAAAATAGGCAGGGGTGTCAAGACGAAAGCCTTCAAAGAAGATGAGGCCGAATCGATGTTGACCAACATCTCGTGGACAACGGATTATTCCGAGCTCGGTGGAGCGGACCTGGTGATTGAAGCGGCGACAGAGGATGTCGGAATAAAACGAAAAATATTCGCCGAACTGGAAAAAGTCTGTTCCGAGACAGCAATCCTGGCCTCGAACTCATCCCACATGGAACCAGAGTACATCTTCGAAGAGGCTCAGATAAAAAGCAGATGTTTGGTAATCCATTACTTCTTCCCGGCCGAGCGAAGCATCATCGTTGAGATTGTTCCTGGTCAGGAAACGTCTGCAGAAGTCACAGATTTTCTGATGAAATTCTACGAACAGATCGGAAAGGCGCCTATTAAAGTCAGAAGCCGGTATGGGTATGCCATAGACCCGATATTCGAAGGGCTCTTCCTGGCTGCAGCCTTGATGGTTGAAAAACAGATGGCCTCGATCAAGGAAATGGATGCCATGGTCCAGAGGGCTCTGGGGATGGGCGTGGGGCCGTTCACGGCCATGAATCTGACAGGCGGGAACCCGATCACTCAGCATGGTGTGACCCAAATGCATGAGAAGATCATGCCCTGGTTTCATTCTCCCGATATTCTCGAGAGACAGATTGCCTCAGGAAAGTGGTGGGAAACACCAGGAAGAGGTGAGGAAGTGAGTTATAGGGAGAGCACCTTCGAAAGGATTTCCAATCTGATAAAAGGAGCTTATTTCGGGCTTGTGTGCGAAATCCTCGATTCAGGCATATCCAATGTTGCCGACTTGGAAATGGCTGTCGAGAATGCCTTGGTGATGAAACCTCCCTTCCAGATGATGAACAAAATGGGTTTGAAAAGAGCCCTAGAACTTGTCGAAGCCTATGCTAGGGAATGGCCAGATTTCGCGATCCCTCAGGTTCTTAAAGACCAGGCTGCCTCAGGAAAGCCTTGGAATATTCCTATGGCCTTCCGAGAGGATGTGGATGATGTGGCTGTCGTATCCATACGAAGGCCGAATAAGCTGAATGCCCTGAATGCAACGATTATCGGGCAGCTCCACAGGATTTTCTCCGAGATTAAAGAAGATGATCAAATCAAGGGAGCGGTGTTGACTGGTTTTGGCATCAAGGCTTTTGTTTCAGGAGCTGATATCTACGAGATCCTCCGCTTGAAAACACCTGAGGAAGCGGAAGCCCTTGCGCTCAGGGGACAAGAAACCTTAAACCTGATCGAGAATCTGGGAAAACCGGTGGTATGCGCTTTGAACGGCCTGGCCTTCGGTGGAGGAAACGAGATGGCTATGGCCTGCACGGCCAGGATTGCCAAGAAGGGATTGGCGATGTTAGCCGGCCAGCCCGAGCCCAAATTGGGCATTATCCCCGGTTTCGGTGGAAGCCAGAGACTTCCTCGCCTGATTGGTCTGGCGAATGCCTGGCCGATTCTTCGAACTGGAAACCCCTTGTCATCGGAAGAGGCCTTGAAGATTGGCTTGATCCAAGAGGAGGCGGAGGGCGATATCAGAGCTGAGGCCGTGGCCTTTGTCAAGAAGCTCGTTTCAGGAGAAGTCAGTGTTCCTGCCATCCAGAAAGAGCCGATGGAGATCCCAGAATCTTTTCCAGATGTGGATATCGGCCACCTCTCTCGTAAGACAGATGAGATCCTTCAGGAGGCCGTCCTCGGAGGAGCAAAAATGACTCTCGAAGAAGGTCTTAAATACGAAGCCAAATTATTAGGAAAATGTCTGATCACCAAAGACATGCGGATCGGGATGGAGAATTTTCTTAAACACGGCCCGAAGAAGAATGCCGAATTCTCTCATGCCTAACCATGTCTGTACGGAAGATTGGAGGTAATGATGTCTTTTGAAAAAGCATTTATTCCGTATGATGGATACTGGAGCACGCCGTTTTGTCGGTGGCAGGGCAGCTTTGCCCATCTCCATTCGATGATATTCGCGGCCGAGATCTGTAAGGGAGCCCTTCCGGCGAGGAGAATGACGCCTGATATGTTCGATGGATTAGTTTTAGGCTTGACCATACCCCAGAAAAACTGCTTCTACGGAGCTCCCTGGATGGCAGGAATGATCGGTGCTAAAGGCGTCACAGGGCCCACGATTGGCCAGGCTTGTGCCACGTCTGCCAAGTGTGTGGCCCATGCGTCCGAAGGGATAGAATTGGGAAACACCGAGACTGTTCTGGTGGTCACCTGTGACCGCACGAGCAACGGACCTCATATCTATTATCCAAACCCGTTGGGGGTCGGAGGAACTGGGGAGAAAGAAGACTGGGTTTGGGATAATTTTGGTTATGATCCATATGCCAAGAACGCGATGATCGAGTCAGCAGAAAACGTGGCGGCCGATGCTGGGATCACCAAGGAAGAACAGGACGAGGTGGCTTTCCTCAGATATGCCCAGTATCAGGACGCTCTCAAGGACAACAGTGCCTTCCTCCACCGCTTCATGGTCGTGCCGATCGATATCAAAGATCCTTCTGGTCGCAAAGTCACGGCCACAGTGACCGGTGATGAAGGTGTTTTTCCGACGACGGCCGATGGATTGGCTAGATTGAGATCTGTAACCGAAGGAGGGACAGTGACCTTCGGGACTCAAACTTATCCTGCTGATGGGAATGCCAGCCTAGTCGTCACAACAAAAGAAAAGGCACGAGAGCTCAGCCGCGATCCGAACGTAGAAATTCAGATTCTATCTTACGCCGAGGCAAGGGCCAAAAGAGGTTTTATGGCTATGTCCATCGTCCCCGCAGCCCGAAAAGCCCTGTCCATTGTCGGGATAGGAATAGAGGATGTTAAAGCCATAAAGACCCATACGCCTTTTGCTGTGAACGATGTCTATTTCTGTAAGGAAATGGGGATTAAATTCGAAGACATGAACAACTTTGGCTGTTCACTTGTCTGGGGTCACCCTCAGGGACCCACAGGGGTCAGGCTGATCATAGAGTTAATCGAAGAGCTGGTTATCAAAGGCGGTGGCTATGGTCTCTTCGACGGATGTGCTGCTGGCGACACAGCTGCCGCCATCGTCCTAAAAGTCGATATCAAATAGATAAAAGGGGACAGCAGGCGGTTCCTTTTGTTCATATGTACCAGGTTTGGCTTTTGTGGCCCGAGGCCTGAATTTTCGGATCAGTTTGTTTTTCTTTATTATTCAGACCTGGATAATGCGGCTCACTTTTATGAATCCATCATGGGATTTAAGGAAATCGAACAAACATTATCCTTGAACTGGGTAGCCATCTATCAAGCAACGGCTCATTCTTATGTCGGTATCGTTGAAGAAGGCAAAGGATTCTTGTAATCATCTCAAGATAAACCTGTGATGTTGAGCTGGGTGACTGACGGTGTGGATGGATGGTACCAGTATTTACAGGAAAAAAGCGTTGATATAATCCAGCCTCCTGAAGATAACCAAGAGGCTGGGATTCGTGGGATGATTTTTAAAGACCAAGGAGGTTACACGCTGGAATTATGCCAATGGACTGATAAATCCAATAGGCACGTTTCCGTCTACTCAATCCAGAGGTCCCTTTCCAGATCTTTCCAGAACTCCATCTTCATACCGCTATGGATGAAGACATCCATGTAGTAGGGATCATTCTTCTTGTATTCCTCATAAGGACCCTCGTAATCTTTTCTTCGCTTTTTGTAGGCTTCAAAATCGGCAAGGCTTTCGTACTCCCAGATCACAAAATGACGGCCTGACTCTTCCCCGGCAACAGTTTTAACAAAATAGCGAACGCTTTTCCATTCTCTGAAAAGCTCCCGGTGGTCGTTTACCCATTTTAACCAACGCCGCATAGCCTTGTTATGTTCTTCTTCTTTTCCCTGAGCGATGTGCCAGCTTTCTACCTCGAACACAGCCATGATCAAACCTCCACCTCTCCAAACTCCCCTCCGTATTTGTGACCAACTTCTCTCAGCTTATTGATAGAATCAGTCGAGACATCATTCGGGGATTTTCTTCGAACTTCAGAAAAGTTATCTGAAGTCAAATCGAATTTTAATAACGGAAGGAAAGCAATTATTCCACCGGTCAGACCTGCTGTTAGGAATTCTCTCCTCATCACATGTTTGTGGTGAATTTTCAAGGTAATCCTCCTCTAGAATAGATTTATGTATAGAGGGTTGCTTTTTGCTTATTTATGATTTTCAGGTTTTAAACCTGAAGATTGCTTTGGGTTCTTCAATGCAGTCAGGATTTTTTCTGGAGTAATGGGCAGATCACGAATCCTGACGCCGATAGCATCGTAGATTGCGTTGGCTATGGCTGGTGCTGTGGGAACAAGACCAGGTTCGGCCACGCCTTTGGCTCCGAAGGGGCCGAAGCCATCGTTTGTCTCGATGAACTCAAGGTCGATCGGGAATTGCATCTCGTGGACTCTCGGAATTTTGTAATCCCGGAAATTCGGGTTCATGATGCGTCCCTCCTGAGATTCCAATTTTTCATACAGGGCATAGCCCACTCCCTGGGCAAGGGCTCCGTAAATCTGGCCTTTTAGAGTCTGGGGGTTCAGGATTTTGCCGACATCGTGGGCGGCAACCATACGGATTATTTTGACTTCACCGGTTTCGATATCGACCTCGACTTCCGCACCCTGGGCACCGAAGGCATATGTGGAAGATATGTTGCCGTACCCTTTCTCGAAATCCGGGAGTTCGTTAGGCGGGTCGTAGAAGACTTCGGTAGTCAGCATCTGGCCTTGATTTCGAAAATGGATGGCCCGGAGGAACCGGCCCAAATCCAGACGAAGCCAAGGCTCTTGAGGGCCGTCCTTGATGAAGATAAATCCGTCTTGAAGATCAAAACGGTCGCGCTTGGCTGCCTTCTCAAAATTAAAATCAGGAGGAGTGTATTCCGGATTTTTCTCTTTGAATTTTTTGAGGTTTTTTTCTACCTCCTTCGAGAACAATTCCTCGGCCAGCTCGAAAATTTGATGGCGTAGCTTGTTGGCCGCAAGGATGGCGGCGTTGCAAGCCATAAAGGCGCTGCGGCTGGCGTGGGTGCCCACATCCCAAGGACAGGTGCCCGTATCCAAGGGATTGATGACGACTTTCTCCGGGCGGACCCCCAAAGCTTCGGCGATGGCTAATGTCAGGACTGAATACAATCCCTGTCCCATTTCTACACCACCGTGGTAGACATTGATGTTACCGTAATCATCCAGCTTTAGAATCAGACCGCTGCCGTCTGATCGATAGATTCGCCCGCCCCCACCCACATGGATGAGAGAAGCCATGCCCACACCGTGGCGGTTACCCTTTTTGGATTTCCTCTTCCAATCCAATTTATCGGCCACGGTATCCAAGCATTCCTTAAGACCACAGGTGCTGATTTTTAGTCCCATAGGTGTTGTCTCGTCCGGCTCGTTCCTGTTCAGTATCCGGAATTCATAGGGATCAAATCCTGCCTCATGGGCCAGCTCATCCAGATTGCTCTCTAGAGCCCAGGTGTGTTCAGGATTGCCGTAGCCACGCATGGCTTGGCAGAAGGTGTTATTGGTATAGACCAGCTTGGCATCAAAGTAAATATGGGGAACTCGATAGAGCGAGGTGGCCGGCATCATCATCACCGAAGGATAGGTGGCTCCCCAGGATGTGTAGGCACCGTTGTCCTGAAGGACTTCCACCTCGCGGAAGGTCAGTTTCCCGTCTTGATCACAGCCCTGGATAATTTTTGTTTCAGACGATTGTCTAGGGGAGAGATAGGCAAATTCCTCATCCCGCGAGTAGACAATCTTCACCGGGCGCCCGGTCTGGTAGGCCAGCAGGATGGCGATGTATTCATAAGCGTGTGTGTCGAGGCCGGTCCCGAAGCCTCCTCCTATGGTGGGGACGATGACTCGCGTATTCTTGCCAGGAAGCCCGATATCGGCGAGAGCACGGTTGAAATCCCGCTGGGCGAGAAACGGAATCTGTGTCTTTGCCCATATGGTGAGGTTGGAGTTGAGATCGAACTCGGCAATGCAGCCAGCGGTTCCCATGCAGCATTGCTGCACCAGCGGAGTGGAGTATTCGCCTTCAACCATATATTTGGTTCGCCTCTTTCCTTCTTCCAAATTGCCTGACTCATGATGGAATTTGAACGGCAGGAAATTGTCGGTTCGTGGACGGCCCCGGGCATCGACTTCATGGATGAGAGGAGCTCCTTTTTCTGTAGCCTCACTCGGTGAAAAGAGTGCTGGTAACGGTTCATACTCCATTTCGATGAGTTCCACAGCTTCTTCGGCGATATCCGCGTCGATGGCGGCCACGGCCGCGACCTCGTCGCGGTACTGTCGGACCTTGTCTTTTTTTAGGGCAGTGTTGTCACGAAGGAAACCGAAACGGATTTGAGGTGTGTTCTCAGCAGTGAGAACGGCCCTCACCCCGGTCAGCTTGGCCGCCTTGGAGACGTCGATGTTCTTAATTCGGGCATGGGGATGATCGCTGTGCTTGATTTTTCCGTAGAGCATTCCTGGGCGGTGCAGATCGTGAATATATGGAGCCTGACCTGCTGCCTTATCAGGGCCCTCTGGACGAGGGGCTTCCTTGCCGATATAACGGAGGTTCTTCATGTCTTTTCCCTGAGTCGAGCTGCTGCCTTTTTTACGGCCTCGACGATTTGCACATAACCGGTGCAACGGCACAGGTTGCCCAACAATACCTCTGTTATCTGCTCATCAGTGGGCTCTGGATTGTCATCAAGCAGAGCCTTGGTTGACATGATCATTCCAGGTGTACAGAAGCCGCACTGGATGGCTCCATGATCGACAAAAGATCTCTGGATTACCGAAAGTTCATTTTTCGGCCCTTTGAGACCCTCTATCGTGACGACACTCTTTCCCTCAACTTCTAGAGCTGAATATAAACAGGAATTAACGGCCTGGCCGTCGATGATAACCGTACAAGCCCCACATTCGCCCTTGCCGCAGCCCTCCTTAGTTCCGGTTAGTCCCAGGGGACCACGGAGGACATCGATCAGCCTGTGGTGCCCTTCGACGGTCACGCTGACCTTGGAACCGTTAAGAGTGAAGGATATTTCTGTTTTCACGATTGACTCCGCAGTATGATCATCTGAAGGGCCCGTTTCATGTAGATCCTGACAATCTGTCGACGGTATTCCTCGCCAGATCGGATGTCTGTAATCGGAGCTATGCTTTCCATAGCCGCTTCTTGAGCCTGGCTGATAAGATCTTCTGTGTTCTTCGTAAGTGTGGCTTCTTCGAGTAGTGCCTCAACTTTTGTCAGTCGGACAGGCATTGGAGCCACAGATCCTGCAGCCAGTCGGGCTTTGAGACATGTGTTTCCCTTGATCTCCAAAAGCACAGCCAGACTGGCGATGGCGAGATCCATTTTCATCCGTCCCTTCTTGAGATACGCGGTTCTTGTTTCTAGTTCTGGTGGTTCCAACAGAATATCTGTCAGAATTTCTCCCGGGCCGAGGCAGGATTGACCAGGTCCTGAGAAGAACTCACTGAGAGGAATGATCCGGCTTCCCTGGCGGTTTTGGAGCCGCACTTTGGCCTCAAGAACAAGAAGAGCAGGTGCTGTGTCTGAGGAGGGGGAGCAGTTACACAGGTTTCCCCCGATGGTGGCAACATTACGAATCTGCACACATCCTAATTCCCTGGCGGCCTGAACGAGGATCGGGAAGTCAGCCTGCAATGCCTTATTTTGGATCAAGGTGCTTATGGTGACCATGGCTCCTATACGGGTGGGTTTGCCGACTTCGATCGTGTCGAGGTCGGGGATGGAGCGCAGAGAGATAAGCGCCGAAGGCTTCATTTCACCATTCCTGATCCCCACCATGACGTCTGTACCTCCAGCAATAACCCGAGCGTCTGGAACCTTTTCCTTGAGATCCCAGACCTCATCGAGCGTTCGAGGTTTGTAGTACAGGAAGCGTATCATGCCACGATTCCTCTTTCTCTGAGTGATGATATCTCTGAGGAGTCAAGACCACTCTCCTTGAGAACGGCGTCTGTGTGTTCTCCGTAGGCAGGAGCGAACGGAAGAGATCTTTGAATTTGTTTTATATAATCCGTGTGGACAGCCGGTGGGGGAAGTTTAACGATCTGACCATCGGGCGTTATCGTCTTCATGGCCGTCGACTCGACAAAAGGCAAATCGAATACGTCTTCTATCGGAGTAATCGGAGAGTGGGGGACTCCTGCCTCAGTCAAGATTTTAGAGACCTCAGCCGAGGAATGCGCCTGAGTGATGGTTTCGATGGCGCGGTGAAGTTCTTCTTTATTCTTACGGCGGCCTTCGTTAGTTGTGTATCGGTCTTGACCCAAGCCAGAAAACATGGCCGTCTTTGTGAGGCGACTCCACTGGGCATCGCTGCCGATGGCCATGTAGATAAAGCCATCGCTCGTCTTGTAGGCATTGACAGGGATGAACTGGCGATGCTCGTTGCCAGAACGTTTAAGCTCCGAGGGAGGACTCCCCATTTCCAGCATCGGAAGAAATGTGTGAAGCCAGGAGACGGCAGTCTGTGCCATCGAGATGTCGATCTGCTTTCCTTTTCCGGTTTCATTGCGTTCCATCAAGGCCAGGATGATTTGGATAAAGGCCTCGTCTCCGGCCTTGAGATCCACAAGAGGCGGGCCGCATTGCAGGGGCGGTCCGTCTGCATGACCGGTGAGGTCCATGTAACCGCACAGTGCCTGCAGGACCGGGTCGTAGCCAGGGACATCCGGGTACTCGAGTCCCATGGCCGAGATGCAGCACCAGATGAGGTCATGTTTCACCCGGCTGAGGGTGTCGTAGTCGATGCCTAATCGGTTGTGGCGTGCGGGCAGGGTGTTGGTACAGAAAACATCCACCTCAAGATATTTGATGATACGTTGGAGCAGGGCTTTTCCTTCTTCCTCCTTAAGGTTTATGGCGATGGCTTCTTTGCCGACGTTCGGGGAAACAAAGTAGCTGTGCCGGTCTTCCCCGGCTACGGGTCGTCCGATGTACCGGTTGGGGTCTCCCTTGGATTTACGTCCAGCCACGGGCGTCGGTTCGAGCTTGATCACCCGCCAGCCAAGATGGACAAGACGCAGCGTGGCATAGGTCATGGTCAAGGCTTGTTCCACACTGAGGACCACTCGAGGTTTCAAAACCCTTACTCCTTTCTCTGTCTCGACTGCTTTTCTTCTAAGAATT
This sequence comes from uncultured Eubacteriales bacterium, assembly GCA_964347035.1. Lineage (GTDB taxonomy): Bacteria > Acidobacteriota > Aminicenantia > Aminicenantales > Aminicenantaceae > CAYFXE01. The sequence continues at coordinate 38,921 of CAYFXE010000016.1, forward strand.
TTATGGAAATATCCTATTTCTTGCAAATTGAATTTTTTTTATATAATCTTTCTAAAGTGAATAACCTGAATTATTCATAAAAAATGCCGACACCTTTAGCGATAACAGCAATATCAGGATGTTATTCTGATATCGCTGTAAATATTTATGTTGATTTTTTACTAAGGAGATTTATTAAAACAAATCGGCATTTTTTACCTTTTAGGCGAGCCGATTTCACCGCATCTGCTTCGTTGCAGCGCATTCGCGGTGGAAGGACCACAGCTTCATACGCCGACGCCTCGCATCTGCGGGAAACTCGACTCGTGAATAATCCAGGATAATCAAAACATCTAGATATTGTCAGGTGATTTTTATGAGCTCTTTGGAAGGAGGACACAATGCTGCCGGGTGAGAAGAAATACCCACACATATTCAGTCCGATCCAGATCGGGAAGCTGTGGGCCAAGAACAGGATTAAGTATGCCTCGACTGAGACAAACTACAATTACAGCGACGGGTTTGTCTCGGAAAAAGAACTGGCTTACATAGAGGCTCATGCCCGCGGTGGTTCGGGAATCGTCACCACCCAAGGCGCCTACACAGATCCTCGTGGTGAAGGGCAGGGGTATGTCGGCATGATGGGCATCTGGGATAACAAGTTTATTCCCGGTTTAAAGCGGATGGCCGATATCATCCATCAGGGAGATGCTCTGGCCTGCCTGCAATTGATGCACTGCGGCCGTGTCGGGGGGATCAACCTCGATTATACGGTGGGCCCATCATTTATCCCACAGAGACTGCGTCGATTTCGGCCGCCACGAAAAATGAGCATCCCCGAGGTTGAGGAATGCATTCAGGAGCATATGGATGGGGCCCGTAGGGCAGTGGAGGCGGGATATGACATCATTGAGATCTCTGGGATTGTAGGGTATCTGATTTCGAATTTTATTTCTTCCTACACCAACTGGCGGAGTGATGAATACGGAGGAGATATCCAGGGCCGAAGCACATTCATGAGAAAAATTATCGAAGGAATCCGAAAAGAGATCGGATCGGATATCGCCGTCGGGATTCGGCTCTGCGGTTGGGAGATGCTGGATGACCGCGAGGGGAATACCGAGGAAGAAAGCCTCGAGTCCATCAGGATAGCCGAGGCAGCCGGCTGTGATTACATCAGTGTCACGGTCGGTTGGCAGGAATCCTTAGGGTCGGTAATCTCGAGGGATATCCCGATGGGAAAATGGCTGTATGTTGCCGAGAGAACGAAGAAGGCGACCAGTGTTCCCGTCAGTATGGCGTACAGGCTTTTCGTACCCGAAATTCCAGAAAAGGCCATCGCCCAGGGAAAGCTGGATATCTGGGAGATGTGCCGCCCCCAGATTGCGGATCCCGCTCTACCCAACAAAATCATGTGGGATAAACAGGAAGACATTACACCGTGTATTGCCTGCCAAGTCTGTTTGGCCCGGCTCTTTCGTGATGCTCCGGTAACCTGTACAGTCAGGCCTTCCTGCGGTCATGAGGGCGAGCGGGAATGGGGCTACTACGGTTTCCCAGCAGCTGTAGCGAAAAGGAAGATCATCGTGGCCGGAGCAGGGATCGCCGGACTTCAGGCGGCAAAGATTGCAGCAGAGAAAGGCCATGAGGTCACCGTCTACGAAAAAACCGAGCACATCGGAGGTCAATGGTATTACGCCTCACGGAATCCTTGGGGAGAAGGTTCCGAGAGATACTGGGACGACGAGGAGTTTATGAGGTGGATCAGTCATATGAAGGCCCAGTGCGACAAATTCGGAGTCAAATTCGTTCTCAACACACCCGTAACCAAAGAACTTTTGGAAGAGGATAAACCCGATTCCCTGGTTATCGCCACTGGAGCTATCCCTGAAGTCCCCGATATTCCTGGAGCAGATAAACCTCATGTGGTAAGCATGTTTGATGTTTTCACTGGGAAGGCTGAGGTTGACAAGAATGTGGTCATCCTGGGCGGTTCAGGAGCTGCGATATCCCTGACACTGTTTGTGATCGATTGGCTTGAGAAGGGAGGAGTCAAGGAGGCGAACATCGCCATGATCGACCCGGCACCGCGGTTTGGACTGGATGTTAACCCGTCTTACATCTGGAGGTACAGGCTGAGGCTGAAAAAAGCCAATGTCCAACAGCTGACCTACGGAAATGTTAAAGAGATCACCGATGAGGGAGTCGTGGCCGACTGGATGATCGTGGACAGGAAAACAAAGGAGAAAAAAGAGCTCAAGAATCAGACCATCCCAGCCGACACAGTGATTCTGGCCCGCCTCGTCCCGAATAAAGAATTGGGCTATGGCTCTTTCAAGGGCGATGTGGCCATGATCGGTGATTGCGTTTGGGTTCGGCGGGGAATAGATGCTATCCAGGATGGATATCGTCTGGGAATGCGATTTTAAAGGAGTCTCTCATGATACACAATAAAATACCGAGTGCCAAACCGCTCATCCCGGGAACAAAAATGAGTGTTTATCCCCATTCTGGGACGAGCCATATGGGACTCTATCCCTGGATCGATGCTTACAGGTGTACGGGATGTCGCGCTT
>CAYFXE010000016.1:41485-64129 GCA_964347035.1 uncultured Eubacteriales bacterium
TAAGGGCTTGCCCTCCCGATATTATCGCTATTCATAAGGGGAAGGCAGCCATCGTCCTCGATTTGTGCCAGCAGTGCGGAGAATGCTTCGAGGCCTGTCCGGTGGAAGGGGCTATCCTGTTTAAACTCTCGCCAGGGTCAGCCGAGACAGGAAATATCCCGTATTTTTCGAAAATTTGATAAGCTGATCGAGCTTGATAAGATGAAGCTATCAGTCTAAAGGAGGAACTCAATGCCAGAAAAATTAAAAGCCAATTATGTGGACCATATTTGTATTGCCGTCAACGACGTGAAAAAGGCTGAGAAGGATTATGTCGATGCTTTTGGCTGGGATGTGGCTTATCGCTACGTGGATGAACCAGAAAAGATCCGGGTGACGGGTTTCATGGTCGGACAAACAGCCATTGAAATCATGGAAGATTTGGATGGCACAGGAGAAGTCGCCAAATTCATAAGACGGGCCGGAGAAGGTGTCATGCTCGTCAGCTATAACGTAGACAACTGTGAGGAGTCCCTCGAACTGCTCAAGAAGAATAAGGTGAGGTTAATCGATCAGAAGCCCAGGTTTTTTGCCGAGTACAAAAGAAATTTTGCTTTTATCCATCCGGCTGCCACCCATGGGGTCCTGACCGAAATCATTGACGGCAAATATTAGGGGGTCGCGTCTCAACATTTAACATTCGTTTATTCCTAACCTCTTTTTCAAATTTTTTTATCATCAATTTCAGTTTGATATTTTTTTCTGAATCCAGCATAAATCGCTTTACCATCTGACTTACTGCTGCATAATCCATCTCAGATAATTCACCTATCTCTCGTAAACTCAAATCAGTATATTTTTTCAATCCATATAAATATATTTTTCTGTATATGTTTCCTCTTTTCTTAATCAATAGGTCCTTTTCATTAACCTGAAAAGTTCTTAGGATAATATTTTTTATATCTTCTCTGTTTAGTATACTTAGGTGCTTTACGTCAGGCTTTTCGCGAAGATCACTTTTTTTAGTGAAAGATTTTAAATTCTTTATCATCTTATCTCTAAATTCTTTCTCTCCTAATATCGCATATTTACCACTGATATCTTCCTTTCGGATTTCATTACCTTTGATCATGAAGTTATGAACGAAAGTCTTATATGCTTCTCGTCCCCCTGAAAACATTTTCAGAATATCATCCGTAAATATCCAATGAATTGATTTTTCAATTTTTAAATAGTCATTAAAACTGCTCCATTTGTATTGTTCTGGTTTATTCACTATCTCTGCTCGAACTGGATTTAAGTGAATGTATGCGCTTAACGTTAACAAATATGCCTCTTTCTCCACTAAGATTGATTTATATCTTCCTTGAAAGATTGATCCGATTATTTGATGCTTTGATTTATGCCAATTGGAATAGCTACTATTAATATAATGCATTGTTTTGGATAGATTTCCTTCTGGTGTCTCCGTTAAAAGATGATAATGATTATTCATCAATGCGTAACAGTGGACCTTCAAATTGAATTTATCGACTGATTCTCCCAGTTTTTCCATGAATTTCAACTTATCTTTATCAGTAAAAAAAATATTATTTCTTCTTTCTCCTCTTGAGATAACGTGATAAAAAGCTCCCTTATATTCTATCCTTAGTTGTCTTGCCACAGCAGAGATTCTCCGGATTGAACGACGGAGTGATTACTCGAAATTTCTCATTTAAGGGAAGAAAAAAAATTAGCGCTGAATTGAAGATAGGTTATGGCAATGATCAAATGATAGTTGATTTTTCAACGAAAGAAAGGATGAAATGTCAAATGTTGAGACGCGACCCCCTTATTTGAGGAGCAACCAGACAGCCATTTCTCCGATCCCCCGGTGTGACCAGGCATAATAAGGAATCGCTACAAGCATTCCAGCTTCAGCATCTTTCCCTGTTATTGTTTTTATACCACCAAGAAGGTCAGGGTGGAATTCGACCTCAATACTCATATCATCAGGAAAATATTTTTTAAGCACCTGACCTTCGTTATCTATCCCTTCCAGGCAGTAAACAAGGGGTCCACGCTGCAAGGCCACTTTCCCCTTATTATCTATGATCTTTTCATGGGAAGAGATCCTTCGAACCGGCATGGGAAGATTGAGCTCGATCATATCTCCTTTCTCCCACTTTCTGTGAATGCGGGCAAAGCCCTTCTCCATCTCCAGGGCTCGCATCTCCGAATTCACTCTGAGATCTGCCTTGTCTTCTTGATGCTCCAAAAAGGCGTACAGGTTGCTCGGCACTGGTTTGTTTCTTATCCAGCCGGGGATACGGATATACACAGTGAATTCCGCCGCCTGTTCAGGGGTTATGGTTATCTGAACCTTCCCCTCCCACGGATATTGCGTCTTTTGTGAAATTTTTACTGGGTTTTTCCCGATCTTGACGATGGCCTGGCTTTGCACAAAAAGATTGATGTAAAGGGCCTCATCCTGTCTGGCGTAGAAATATCCGGGAAGCGAAGGAACAAAGCGAGCCACGTTCACCGGGCAGCAAGCACAATCAAACCATGGTTTACGGGAGGCTTCCCCCTGATTAAACGCGTATTCCCCATCCGATTCCAGGGGATTCGGATAAAAAAACCGATCGCCGCTGAGAGATATCCCCGATAGCAGGCCGTTATAGAGTGTTCGTTCCAGGACATCCAGGTACTTCGCCTCGCCATGGAGGAGGAACAGCCGATGGTTCCAGAACACATTCCCGATGGCCGCACAGGTTTCGTTGTAAGCCGTAGCGTTGGGGAGTTCGTAATCATCCCCGAAAGCCTCGCCCTCGTGACGGGAACCGATCCCTCCAGTAACGTATAGTTTTTTCGAGACGACGTTTTCCCAGATTCTGTCGATGGCATCGATGTAGTCCTTATCTCCAGTCAGAGCAGCCACATCGGCCATTCCCGAATACATGTAAGTTGCCCGTACAGCGTGTCCGACAGCTGCATCCTGTTCGATCACAGGTTTGTGGGCCTGGAGATACCAGTCCTGATTATAAACGGAGAAAGGGGAAGATTCAGAAAACTTTTTCTCGAACTCTTGTTGACCCCGCTCATCCAGGAAAAATTTGGCCAGCTTCAAGTATTTTTCTTGTCCTGTCACCCGGTAAAGCTTGACCAGTCCGATTTCAATCTCTTGGTGGCCTGGGAATCCGCGCCTTTTATCCGGTCCGAACGTTTCTGCGATGAAATCTGCGTTTTTTACAGCGATATCCAGGAAATTGCGTTTTCCGGTCGAATGATAATAAGCCACCGCGGCTTCATACATGTGCCCGACATTGTAGAGTTCATGACTCGATCCGAGGTTAGACCAGCGCTCTTCTCCTGAACCTTGGGCCGGCTTTTCAGGGTCGATGGTCCGGGCTGTAAACAGATAGCCATCATCTTCTTGAGCAGCGGCAATTTTAGCGATTAAATCATCCATGTATCGTTCAAGTTCAGAGTCGGGATGAACCCTGAGTGAATAGGCCGCTCCTTCCATGATTTTAAAGACATCGGAATCGTTGTATCTCTGCCCTATGAATTCTCCTTCCATCAGTCCACCTGCTTTCGAAAAATTATCAAAAACTTTATTGGATTTACACAAGCCTTTGTCCGCATTTTTCCCTCCTGGTGCCTTTATTAACATAGGGGAAATAAGGTGTCAAATTGTCGATTATAGTCCCAACAATCTAGCGGCGTTTTCGCTGTAAATACCCACTTTTTCTTTATCCGAGACATTCAATTTTTCTATACTGTCAACCATTTTTTCTAGGCTTCCAATCTGGTGAGGGTAATCGCTTCCAGCCACGAGATGGTCGGCTCCAGCAAAATCGAGAGCAAACTGCAGGGCTTTGACATCAAAATTTACCGTATCGTAATAAAACGTCTTCAAGTATTCACTCGGCTTTTGACTTATGTGTTCCCGGCATTCCTTGAAAGCGGAATATCCCCTGTCGAGTCTCTCGGCAAGAAAAGGGATTGCCCCTCCAAGATGTCCCAGAACCCATCTGATTCCAGGAAATTTTTCTACCACTCCGCTGAAAACCAGCTTTGCTGCAGCTAGTGTCGTATCAAAGGTGAATCCGACAAGGGGCATAAGCCAGTAATCCGTCATGGCTTCGACACCGACCGGAAAAGAGGGATGTATATAAAACACGGCCTCCAGTTTGTCTGCTTTTTCGTATAAAGGCCAAAATTGTGAATCGCTCAAGGCAATTCCGTTGATATTGCTGAATAATGTTACTCCTCTAAATCCCAGATCGCCGAAAGCTCGTTCTAACTCAGCCACTGATGCATCAGGATTGTTCAAAGGGAGAGTGGCCAGGGCAGCAAACTGATCGCCATGCTCTTTAATGATTTTCGCAAAACTATCATTGACGATTCGAGCTAACTCGACTGAACGTTCTGGAGACTCTATATGTGTTCCCGGAGTCGTGAAGGAGAGAATCTGTTTGTCGATTCCGGCTTTCTTTAAAGCTTCTGCCCTCAAGGTTATATCCCTATGTGTAGGAACGATGATGTTGTAATCACCGGGATAATGAAGAAGTGGATTGTTGTCAGAATCAAAAGTCACTTTGATATTGCTCGGTCCGCTTTGTATCGCCTCAAGATATTCCGGGGGATAAAAATGATTGTGAAAATCGATGATAGCCATACCTCTAGCTCCTTCTTTTATGTGTTCTTGTCCATAAATAATAAGCTGGCAATCCCAATAAAACAAGAGAAAGCCCAAATACGCTTTCGGTCAGGTTAGATGTAATTTGATTGACGACGATCGCAAAAGATGAAATTATAAAAAGGACAGGAATAACAGGATAGCCCCAGATACGGTAACCCCGTACGATTCCCACCCTGCGGCGTAATAGGAATAAGCCGATGGCCATCAGTCCGAAGAAAATCCATTCGGTGTAGATGACCCGAGTGAACAGCGTGCGGTAGGTACCTGTGGCAACAAGAACAGAAGACCAGATAGCCTGGATAACAATCGCTCTATGAGGTGTGCGGTACACCGGATGTATTTTCCCTACCCAACGAAACAATAGACCATCTCGAGCCATGGAATAGTAGACGCGAGGTCCACAGAGGATGATACCGCTGAGAGCTCCGAATGTAGAGAAGATAACTAAACATGACAAGAAGGCGCCACCTCCGAATCCAAAAAGAGCGTCAGCCGCATCAGCAGCAATCCGTGTGGAAGAGGCTACTGTATCGAGCGGCAATATGTACAGATACACAGCATTCAATGCAATGTAACACACGGTAACAATCATCGTTCCGAGCATCAGAGCGCGAGGAATCGTCTTTTTTGGTTTGATGGTTTCTTCAGAATTGTATGTCACCATATGCCAGCCGCCAAAAGCGAATAATCCCGCGACCAGAGCAAGGAAAAAATTATGAATAGAAATATCTTTATTTGCGATCTCACCTGTGACAAAATGATCAGGGATACGTGAACCGAACAAGAAACCAGCTACGATAATAACGACTATCGCAACAATCTTTCCTAGAGTGAAAAGTGTTTGCAGAGTACTGCCCTGTTTTACTCCAAGATAATTGATTGCAGAGAGGAGCAGAATAACAGCAATAGCAGTAGCTTTGATTGCAGCATCACGCATCGGGAAAAAATAAGCTATATAGCGTGCGAATATGACGGAAATTGCAGCGATAATCCCTGAATGGACACTCCAGAACATGGCCCATCCCCATAAAAATCCAAAAGACGGGGAAAAGGCCTCTTTCAGATAGATATAAACTCCACCAGATTGAGTGAAAATTGATGCCAATTCTGCACAGACCAGCGCCCCAAAAAATGTCAATATACCGCAAATCAACCAGACCATGAAAACACCAGTTATGGAAGGAACCTGTCCTGTTATCTCAGATGGCTGAACAAAGATTGAAGCTCCGATTATTGTTCCCACCACCATCGCCATTGCGTGAGGCAGCCCCATTGCCCGCCGAAGTTCTGGCATCCTTTTTGTCTGCATGCGTTTAAATGATACAAAAAAATGTTAAAGATAAGAAGAAGAAAGGACAATGTATCTAGAAAAGCGGATCCTATTTTTCGTCTAACACTGTAGGTATTTAATAAAATTGTTGGCCGATTCCAATTTTAGCTTGACAATATGTAGTTATAATAACTACAATTCATATGTAGTTCTTGTAATTACTATTAAGGACAATAACCATGCAACCTATAAGTATCGGGATTCGGGAGGCGAAAATCAATCTGAGCAAATTGCTCAAGAATGTGCAGAAAGGAGGAGAAATTATCATAACACATAGAGGACAACCCGTAGGGAAAATTGTGCCTGTTACTCAGAATTCTCTGTCTTTACTCGAGAGAATTAATGGTCTAGAAAGACAGGGCTGGATTGAGCCTAGAAAAGCAAAAAAAGAAAGTCACCTTCCTCCTCCTCTTCCTCTGCCTGATGAACTGGCCCAGAAATATCTGCAGGAAGACAGAGATTCGTGAAGAAAATTCAGTTTGTCATCTATTGGGACGCGTCTACCGTTCTTTCTGCACTATTCAAGGATTCTCGAAGTGAGGAGACACTCAAATGGTCTCGAAAACAAGGAGTCCATTTGATTTCAACACTTGCTTATGCTGAAATTTGCGCAGTGATTTCTCGCATTAAAAGAGAAAGGCTCTTAGCTGATGTTCTTGTAGACGCTGCTTTTGAAGCGCTTGAAAGAGGCCCTTGGAGGCATCTGAATATCGGGGCCGAATGGGAGAGAGTTAAAGCCTTATCTTTGAAATGGCCTTTAAGAGGTGCTGACCTTTGGCATTTGGCGACGGCAAAGATGCTCCAAGAGCAAATCCCTGAATTGATTCTATTCACGTTTGATAAAAAGCTGAGGATTGCTGCTAAGGGAGAACATCTAGTCAGTTGAGGAAAGAGGAGTCATTACTTTATTTATATATTTCTTTGCGGTGTTTTACATTCAACATGATAACTTTTTTTTCTTCGTGATCTATCACATATATAATTAGCTACTCACCAATACGGCAGCCGGGAATCTCGTGTCATTCCTGAAGAAACAGGAATCCAGGACTATCTGGATAAAAAAAAGGGGACGATTCTATTTTCTAAAACCTGAAGCTATTTTATATGATTAAATCAAGAGATTGAAGCAGGAGGGGGCATGTTGTATAATGCAACCCACAAAAATTCGGACGACAGCTAGGAATAGACTATTGGGAGAAAGAAGAATCAGAGTGCTCATCGGGAAACCGGGACTCGACGGGCACGACCGGGGGGCCAAAGTCGTCGCCCATACCCTTAAAGATGCCGGGATGGAGGTGATTTACACCGGCCTCCACAAAACCATCGATCAAATTGTGAATACGGCCCTGGAAGAAGATGTGGATGTCATCGGGCTTTCCATCTACTCTGGCGCTCATCTTCCTTTGAGTCAAAAACTCATGGAGCAACTGGCCGAAAAAGGCATAACAGATGTAATAGTTTTAGTCGGAGGAAATATTCCATTAAGGGATATCCCAGCGCTTAAAAAGTTTGGTGTAGTAGAAGTTTTCCCGGTTGGGTCTAAATTAGATGAGATTGTGACCTTCATCCAAGAAAATGTAAAGACGTGAAATGAAAAAACCTAAATCTGACGAGCTCGAAGAGATCATCTTAGAATCTGGAATTAAAGTTAAGCCTGTCTACGGCCCTGAGGATATCAAAGACCTGAATTTTGAAGAACAGATAGGTCAGCCGGGTGAATTTCCATTCACAAGAGGGATTCATCCTTTGATGTACCGCAAACGCCCCTGGACGATGCGCCAATATTCTGGGTTTGGTACGGCCAGAGAGACAAACGAAAGGTTCAAATGGCTTCTCGACCAGGGCCAGACAGCCTTGAACGTCGCTTTTGATCTACCCACTCAGCTCGGCCTGGATTCCGATGATCCACAGGCCGAGGAGGAAGTAGGCCGGGTCGGGATGGCCATTGATACTCTCAAGGACCTGGAAGAGGCCTTCGAAGGCATCCCGATCGATAAAATCAGCACCTCCTTAACCATCAACCCCGTCGCCTCTGTGATGTTGGCCATGTATCTTGTCGTGGCCGAAAAGCAGGGCGTCCTCTGGAATAAGATCCGAGGCACGACCCAGAATGACATTTTGAAAGAGTACATCGGGAGAGGAACCTGGATTTTCCCTGTCCAACCCTCAATCCGGCTGATCGGCGATATGGTCGAATTCTGCTCCAAGGAAGTTCCCAAATTCAATCCGTTCAGCGTCTGCGGCTACCATATCAGAGAATCGGGAGCCACACCCGTCCAGGAGATGGCTTATGCCTTCGAGATTGCGATCACTTACATCCAGGAGGTGCTGAGCCGAGGACTCGCCATCGATGATTTTGCCAAGCGCATCGCTTTCAACTTCGACATCCACGGCAACCTGTGGGAACAGGTGGCCAAATTCAGAGCAGGAAGGCGCCTTTGGGCCAAGATCATCAAAGAGCGCTTCGGTGCCCAGAATCCACGCTCGATGACCCTAAGGATGATCGCAGGCGGCGGGGGCGGTGGACTGACTGTTCAACAGCCCGAGAACAACATCATCCGCGGAGCTTACTACGCCTTGATCTCGGCTCTGTCCGGCACGCAAACCATGGCTCTGTGTTCTTATGATGAAGCCTACACGATCCCCTCGAAGAAAGCCGCTCTGCTCAGTCTGAGGACAATGCAGATTCTGGCTGACGAGATGGGGCTCCGGGATACGGTCGATCCGCTGGCTGGTTCTTACTATATTGAATCGCTAACCAACGAGATGGAGAAGAAAATCTCCGAATGCATGCAGACAGTGGAAGAATTCGGGGGAATGGTCAAGGCCATTGAATCGGGCTTCGTGCAGAAGGAGGTAAGCCACCAAGCTTACCTTCATGAGAAGAAGATCCAATCGGGCGAAATCCCGAAAATCGGTGTAAACAAGTACGTCATGGACGAGGAATCGGCCGAGGTCGAAATGCATCCGTTTAACCCGAAGGTGGCCGAAGAACAAAAGGACAAACTTCAGAAAATAAAAAGGGAAAGAGACCAGCGTGAGGTGGAAGCTGCTCTCGTTGGCTTAGAAAAGGCCGCTAAAACCGATGAGAATGTGATGGCTCATGTTTTAAGAGCTGTCAAATCTTACGCAACTCTGGGAGAAATAGCGAAAGTCTTTAAGCGTGTTTTCGGCGAATTCAAAGAACCGACTGGACTTTAAGCAGAAATTTATTCATATGAACTACAAGATCGGGATAGATGTCGGAGGGACATTCACAGATTTTTTACTCACCTCTGAAGATGGGAACGCCGAGATTTATAAAGTCCTCTCCACTCCAGATGATCCTTCAATCGGTTTGATGGACGGCCTCGAAGAGATGGCCAGGGTCAAGAAAGTCTCCCTTGAAGAGTTTATAAAATATGTCACTACCATCGTTCATGGAACCACAGTCACCACCAATGCTGTCTTGACGCGCAGAGGAGTTAAAACAGGACTCTTAACCACGAAAGGTTTAAGGGATGCGCTGGAGATGAGGCGGGGCATAAGAGAGGAACAATACAACAACCGTTACACCAACGTCGAGCCACTGGTCCCCAGATGCTTGCGGTATCCGATCGAAGAGCGGCTCGATTACAAGGGAGATGTTCTTACAGAGCTGAATAAAGCGGATGTTCATCAGGCTGCTGAGCACTTCGAAAGAGAAGGAATCGAAGCCATAGCCATCTGTTTCATGAATTCCTTTGCCAATGAGACTCATGAAGCAATGGTAGCCGAGCTGATAAAAGAACACTTCCCAGAGACATACTTGACAGTATCGGCCTCTTTCTTACCGAGTATTCGTTTTTATGACCGGATATCGACCACGGTTCTGAATTCTTATGTAGGTCCGATATTGAGGGACTACCTCAGAAGTCTGCTCCAAAAGCTGGAGGATGCCGGGTTCGGAGGAGTTCTCCTGATTATGCAATCGAACGGGGGAGTTGTAGCGCCCAAGATAGCCATGGACAAAGCCGCTGCGACTCTTCTTTCGGGGCCAGCCGCCGGGCCGGTGGCAGGAATCGAGTACACTTCAGTGCAGGGGTATGATGATTGTCTGACCATCGACATGGGAGGGACGAGTTTCGATGCAGCATTAATTAAAGATAAAACTCCTCTGGTCACCACAGAAGGGGAGATCAATCGATTGAGGATTGCCCTCCCTATGCTGGGGATCGTAACCATCGGCGCTGGTGGGGGGAGCATTGCCTGGGTAGATGAAGGGGGGTTTTTGCGGATGGGGCCTCAGAGCGCAGGATCCAAGCCCGGACCAGCCTGTTATGATCAAGGCGGCGAAGAACCGACGTGTACGGACGCAGACCTCATCCTAGGATACCTGGATAAAGATTTCTTTGCCGGGGGCAAAATTCTTCTCAATTATGAGCGGGCTGCGGCCACGATAAAAAAGAATATTGCTGATCCTTTAGGCATGGATGTGGTCGAGGCGGCGGCCGGGATGTATCATGTGATCAACGTCAACATGGCCTCAGGCGTGCGGGAAGTCAGTGTTAAAAGAGGACATGATCCAAGAGAGTTTCCATTGGTAGTGGCCGGAGGCGCAGGGCCTGTTCATGCCGGTATGATCGCCCGTGAACTCGAAATTCCGGTGATGATCATTCCCAAGGAATCCTCGATTTTCTGTGCGGCCGGGATGTTGATGTCCGACCTAAAACACAACTTTGTCCGGACCTATTCCACTCCCCTCGACAGGATGGAAGAAGAAAAATTCAGGGCTCTTTTCCAGGAAATGGAGAATGAAGCAACCAGCCTTCTTGTTTCAGAGTACATCCCGAAAGAACGCATCCGGCATATCTATTCTCTGGATATGAGGTACGTTAAACAGTATCACGAAGTGAACGTATGTTTAATCAAGGAAGAAATCGAGAAGGTGGATATCCCATCCATGGCTTCAAAATTTCATCCAGAACATAATCGGCTCTACGGGTATTCTTTAGAAGAAGTGGGCACACCGATTGAGTTGATCAACCTCAGGCTTTTGAGTGTGGGGGAGACGTCCAAGCCAAAATTCAAGCAGGAGGACCTGGCTGAGTCCGATCCTTCCTTTGCTTTGAAGAGAAGAAGAAAGGTCTATCTGCCACTTGAAAAAGCCTTCAAAGAAGTCCCCGTGTATGATGGGCATGAGCTGAGATATGGGAATAAGATTGAGGGCCCGGCCATAATCGAGCAGATCAACACCACCACCTTCGTGACACCGGAGTTTAACATGCTCTGCGATAGGTATGGAAGTTATACGATGTATACCAAGGAAAAGGAAGAAGATATCAGAGAAACCCTAGGCATAAAATGAAGATAGACAAGATTTTAGTTTCTGTTTTTCAGAGACGGTTTAAGTCCATAACCGAAGAGATGAGTATCGTCATGGAGAAGACGACACGATCGCCCATCCTCTGTGAGGCCAAGGATTTTGTGACCGGACTGTATGATGGACAGGGCATGATGCTCGAGCAGACAGAAAACCTGCCCATCCTCTCCTTTTCCCTCGGGCCGGTGTGCGAGTACATCGTGGATTACTTCGGCCAGGAGATCTATCCGGGTGATGTCATCTTCCATAACGATGTTTTCTCTTTGGGGAATCAGAACAACGATGTGGCTGTCTATAAGCCGATTTTTTACGAAGATAAACTCATAGCCTGGGCGGCTGCCAAGGGGCATCAAGCCGATGTCGGGGGAGCCGTGCCAGGCGGATACAATCCTCGGGCCACCGAAGTCTGGCAGGAAACGCTCCGGATACCACCAGTGAAAGTCTACGAGCAAGGTAAGTTTAGGAAGGATGTCTGGGACCTGATCTTTGCCAATATCCGCTTCGACATTGTAGCTGCAGACATGAGGGCTCAGATAGGATCTTGTGTCGTGGGGGAGAAGGGTGTTGTGAAGCTGATCGAGAAATACGGACTCGATGTCTTTGAATCACATAAAAATCACCTGTTAGACTCGACAGAGAAGATGATGCGGGCCGAAATAAAGACCATCCCGAACGGCGTTTACCGAGGCGAGGCCACGGTCTATTACGACGGAAGAACACCCGGCTCAACGTACAAGATAAGAGTGAAGATCACTGTCGAGGATGAGGAAATCATTTTTGATTACTCGGAGACAGATCCCCAGACTGACGGCTTCGTCAACGGCACCTACACCTCCTCGGCAAGTGCAACACTTCTAACCTTCCTCCAAATGGTTAATCCCGATATGCCTCACAACGACGGGATGGTCAGGCCGGTCAAGATCGTCATCCCCGAAGGCACGATCCTAAACGCCAAATATCCGGCGGCAACGACCTTCGGCAACCACCTGTGTCCACCTAATGCCGATGCTATCATTCGGGCTTTGTCTCAGGCGATACCACAGAGAGTAACCGCAGGATGGAATCAGCTCCTGTGCTATCTAACCAGCGGTTTTGATACGAGGAAAAAGGATAACTACGTCGACATCGGGTTCATGGGATTGAAGGGAGGATCAGGCGGAACCCATGGTGTAGACGGGTATGATCATATCGGGATGATCGATGCTTCGGGCGGAGTTCTCGATCAGGATTACGAGATGTTCGAACAGCAGACGCCTCATCTGCTGTTGAGGCACGAGTACTGGCCTGATTCGGCGGGCGCCGGACAGTGGAGAGGTGGTCTCGGTGTGGAAACCAAGTTCAAGATTGGCGGTGAGAACACTAAGGTTGTCACCTTTGGGGATGGCGATGTTGAACCTCCTTTCGGATTGTTCGGAGGAAAAGAGGCCACGTTGAATAAGATCGAGCTACATTACAAGGACGGAGAAACCTACAAAACCACGAGTAAGGACTTGGTCGAGAATGTCCCCGAAGGAACCGTTCTTTTTCAGCAGGCCGGCGGTGGGGGAGGATACGGTAATCCTTATCTTAGAGATCCCGGTTTAGTTGCCCAAGAGGTGAAGAACGAAATCATCAGTATCGAGAAGGCCAGAGAGGACTATGGTGTAGTCATCGATCCGGAGACGTTCGAAGTCTGTCAAAAAGAGACAGAAGAGCTGAGACAGGTTAAGAAATAGAACTTCGAATTCTTCGCTGAGAAAAGCTCATTCTGCCACTTGGACTTATTCACAAAATGGCTTTGAGTAAATAAAACGAATAAACTCAGGGGGCTTTCCGTATTATAGTTGGATATTTTAAGAGTCAACCAACACTCAATCCGGATCCCTTTGAGATGAAAAGAAGAGAAAAATGACGAGAGAGGAGGAGAATCATGGCTGTTAAAATCTGGTGGGTTTGGATGATCATTGCGGCGATATTTGTTGTCGGGGAGATTTTTACCATGGGCTTTTTTCTCCTTTGGTTCGGCATCGGTGCTCTGGCGGCAGGCATTCTTGCTCTTGCTGGGTTGAGCATAGGTTGGCAGTTGGCCGCATTTGTGGTTGTTTCCGGAATTCTTTTCGCCGTTTCCAGAATATTTGCGGAGAAATTCAGCAAAAAACAGCCCCCGGGCATAGGAGCTGATCGTTTCATCGGGCTGGAAGGCGTGGTGCTGGAAGAAATCGACAACATCAAGGATACTGGGCGCGTGCGGCTCCAGAAAGAGGAGTGGAGAGCAGAGAGTGACTCGGGGGAGGTTATTTCTGCGGGAAAAAGAGTCAAAGTCACCAGATTGGCGGGAACGCATCTGGTTGTTAATATAGTAAAGGAGGAAAGTTAAAATGGAAGTCGTCCTAGTTGTTGTTGCCGTCGTGGTTTTTATCATCACCGCGACCGGACTAAAAATTATCCGGCCCTGGCAGAAAGGGCTGGTAGAGAGGCTGGGAAAATATCAGCGGACTGCAGACAGCGGTCTGACGCTCATCATTCCTTTCTTGGAGAAATTGATCAAGGTGGACATGAGAGAGCAGGTGGTGGATGTCCCCCCCCAAGGAGTGATCACCAAGGATAATGTCGTCGTCGAGGTTGATGCTGTCGTCTATTATGAGGTTACAGATCCAGTGAAGGTTACCTATAATGTCGTCAATTTTTTCACGGCAGCCACCAAACTGGCTCAGACAAACTTGAGGAACCTGGTCGGGGATATGGCTCTGGATGAGTCGTTAACTTCCAGGGAAGTGATCAACACCCAGCTGCGCCAGATTCTTGATGATGCCACGGACAAATGGGGAACAAAGGTGACCAGAGTCGAGCTGCAGAGGATCGAACCTCCCACAGATGTCACTGATGCCATGCATCGTCAGATGAAAGCCGAACGGGACCGACGGGCCATGATTCTCGAGGCAGAAGGACAGAAAAAGTCGACCATCCTCAAAGCAGAAGGAGAGGCTGAAGCGATCAAAAAAGTGGCTGATGCCAACAAATACCAGAAGCTTACTGTGGCTAAGGGTGAGGCCGAGGCCATCCAGACTGTGTACAGAGCCATCCATGAGGGGAATCCGACGAACGATCTGATCGCCATCAAGTATCTCGAGGCCCTCCAGAGTATCGCGGACGGGAAAGCGACCAAGGTATTTTTACCTTATGAAGCCTCAGGCATTCTAGGGAGCATCGCCGGTATCGGAGAACTATTGAAAGAGAAGATAACTCAAGGAGAAACGGAGACGAAGTAGAGACCCGTAACCCCGTGACTCCAGTAACACAGTAACTCAGATTAAAAAAGACTTTCATCTTGTTGAGTTATGGAGTGGCTGAGCTGCTGGCCGAGTTGCTAGTTGTCAGTACTTACAAAAAAAGGAATTTTTTCTTTAACTGTGTTACTGAATGACTGAATCACGGAGTCACTGTCTCATTATACCCGGTAAAACCACATCAGGGGAATCCAGAGTTGATGGCCGTAGGGTATCCTTTTATGGTTAACGAGCACTTCGGTTCTTTCCCAATCGTGGACAAGGCTGAAAAGTTCAAAAAGATCATCTACCTCATCTGGTGTAAAGGTGGCTGAATGGCGGATCCATTCGTCGCTTCCCTCTTCCTTGTACATTGGGTTTTTCTTAGCTAATGTAACCGCTTTTTCGTAATCAGGAGAAGTTTTATGCCCGAATTCTAAGGTAATTTTGAAGGATTTAGCATGTGTGCTGGGGTGAAGGATGCTTTCCAGCTTTTCGTCTAAATCATCGAATGACTCTTTTTTCTTCTCTGCCATCTTAATAATTCGTATATGTTTTTAAGGATTTCTTTGTCTCGAATGTTATCGCCTCATTCTTTATAAATCACTGATAGTATATATGATAAGACCTTTAGTTTGTCAAATGTACCAGTAACACAGTGACTCAGTCACTCAGTTACTCAGAAGAGAAGGAGGTTTGTCTATCCGTCATTCCCGCGGAAGCGGGAATCCAGTAAGAAAAACTTCCAGAGTTACTGTGTTACTGAGGCAAGGCACTGAGGGCACGGATGGAAGTATGGTTAAAAAGACCAGGATAAAAAGAGAAATGTATAAAATTTAAGGAAAAAAGGTCGCATTATATCATCACAGAAGTCACTTAAATTATAAGCATACAGTCGCCGTAGCTGTAAAATCTGTATTTCTTTCGGACGGCTTCCTGGTAGGCTTTTTTGATGAAGTCAAGTCCAGCAAAAGCCGACACCAGCATCAGAAGTGTCGATCGAGGGAGGTGGAAATTGGTGAGGAGACGATCAACAACTTTGAATTTGAAACCAGGGTAAATAAAAAGATCAGTCGAGCACTTTCCTGACTTGACTTTCCCCTGTTGGAAGGCGCTTTCCAGCGCTCTCACCGAAGTCGTGCCAACTGCCAAAAGCGGACGTGATTCGTCTTTTGCTCGGTTTATAGACGAAGCGGTCCGTTGGCTTATGGAATAAGTTTCCTTGAGCATCTTGTGGTCTTCGACACGGTTAGCTCTAACCGGTTGGAAGGTGGCGTGTCCCACCTCTAGCGATAGGGGACAGATATCAACGCCCTTGGCCTGTATGAGTTCTAAAATATTTGATGTAAAATGAAGGCCGGCTGTGGGAGCAGCAACAGCTGTTCCTTTGTTGGCAAAGATAGTCTGGTATCTTTCAAGATCAAGGTCTTTGAGGGATTCATCCTTTTTTTTTCGCCGTATGTAAGGGGGAAGGGGAGCATACCCGATACGTTTGAGCTCTCCGAGAACATCTACGCCTTGAAGTTGAATGACTCTTTTCCCTTCCTCCTCGGTCATGATGACTGTTCCTTTCATGTTGCGGGAAAAGGTGATGACATCCCCCGGTTTAACGCTCCGGGCTGGACGGCAGATAACCCTCCAGAATCCGGCTTCAATCTCTTCCAAGAACAGAAAATCGATCTCTTTTTCCTCTTTCTTCCCCCAGACCTTGGCCGGGATGACTTTGGTTGTGTTGATGATTAGAATATCCCCATCGTTCAGGAAGGCAGGAAACTCGCTAAATCGTGAATGAGAGATATTTCCTGTCTGACGGTCTAGGACCATCATGCGGGATTGATCTCTTCGGGCTAGTGGCCTCTGAGCAATGAGCTCTGCTGGCAGCTCGTAATCAAATTCCTTTACCAACATCGGGGTCAGACCTTCATAACTTTTATAATTATATATACCATATCTACGGCCTTGGTTCAGTTATTCATATGATATACGAGATACGAGATTTTTTTATAATGAAGAATCGATGAGTTTAATCTTTATCACTTTTTGTTATTCAAAATTTATTTAAAAAAACTATGAAAGTTATGAAGGTCTGACCCCGATTATTCTCTGAAGAGTTTTTTTTGGGCAGGACCGAGCTTCAGGCTGAGATGTTCGTAGGCTCTCTGGGTGACTTTGCGGCCGCGGATGGTTCGCTCCAAAAAGCCAATCCGCATCAGGAATGGCTCGTAGATAGATTCAATCGTGTCCTTTTCCTCATCGATGGCCGCTGAAATCGTGGTGATACCCACAGGGCCTCCTTTGAAATTCTCGATAATCGTCATCAGGATCTTCCTGTCCACCTCATCTAGGCCCAAAGAGTCGACCTCCATCATATCCAATGACTTGGTGGCTCTCTCGGCAGTGATTTTTCCTTCGCCCTTGACGTCGGCATAGTCCCTGACTCTTCGCAGCAATCTATTGGCAACCCGAGGAGTTCCTCTCGAACGCCGAGCAATCTGCTGGGCTCCCTTATCATCTATGCTCACTTTAAGGATTGAGGCCGATCTCTTAATGATCTTCTTCAGGTCCTCCGCTCCATAATAATCGAGGCGGTGGATGATACCAAAACGGCCTCTCAAAGGCGCCGTGATGCGGCCTGCTCGGGTTGTAGCCCCGACGAGAGTGTATTTTTTTAGCTGCAATTTATGGCTTCTAGCACTCGGTCCCTGCCCGATGACGATATCTAAAGAAAAATCTTCCATGGCTGAATACAGAATCTCTTCTACCGAAGGATGAAGACGGTGAATTTCGTCTATGAAAAAAATTTCCTTGGACTGCAGGTTGGAGAGAATAGCGGATAAGTCGCCCGTCCTTTCGATGACAGGACCTGAGGTGGGCTTAATCCCTACGCCCATTTCTTTGGCGATCAGGTAAGCCAAGCTGGTCTTCCCCAGCCCTGGCGGTCCATACAGGAGGACATGATCGAGCTGTTCTTCTCTTTTTCTGGCGGCTTGGATGAAGATCTGAAGGTTGGATTTTATGGTTTCTTGACCAACAAACTCATTGAAGTTTCGAGGACGTAGATTGTCTTCGAAGAGAAGATCTTCTTGTGTCCGGACAGGACTGAGAACTGTTTCTGTTTTCATTCCTTTGGTCATCAATATCATACTTCCTATTCAATCTTACAATAGGCCAGCTCTATCCAGAGGCTGTCCCTTTGAGGGACGTCCCCTATATTTTTGCAAGTTTTTTCAAGCTCTCTCTGAGGATCTGCTCAAATCCGGCCTCTTCCGTATAGCTCCGGAGGGTATCATCCACGATTCTTTCCACTTCTTTCCTTTTGAAACCGAGGTTCATCAAGGCGGATATCAGGTCTTCCCGCTCTTGGAGGGCTTTGGTCTGGATGACTTCTTCTTTTTTTTCGAGTTTTTCCTGGAGCTCGAGGGCAATCCTCAGGGCTGTCTTCTTCCCGATTCCAGGAATAAGAGTGATCCGGGCCACATCGCTCTGCCGGATCGCCTCTTCAAGGTCTGTCACTTCTATGCCTGATAGGATATTCAAGGCCAGCTTCGGACCTATACCCGATATTCCGATCAACTTCAGGAATATATCCCTCTCTTTTTCTCTCGAGAATCCGTACAAAGCAAGAGAATTATCCGTTACATGAGTATAGATAAAGAGTTCCACCAGCTCGTCAATATCTTTCAACTTAAGATAGGTCGATAGAGGAATCCAGACACTGTATCCTACACCCCCCACATCCAGAATGATCTGTTCAGGATTCTTCTGAATCAGGTTTCCCTTAAGATAGCCAATCATTATCTATCCTCGGACTCTTTGATCTTTTCCCTGAAGATTCTTGTGTTGAGATGACAAAACGCTGCGGCCAAGGCGTCTGAGGCATCTGTGGGTAGCTTCTCATCATCAATATTAAGAAGCGTTTTTATCATCGTATTGACTTGGCTTTTGTCAGCCTGGCCATACCCAGTTACAGCTTTCTTTATTTCCAGAGGAGAATATTCATGGAGATCACACTCATGAGAAGCCACGGCCACGAGTGTTGCCCCACGCACCTGGCCGAGAGTTATGGCTGTTTTAATATTCTGGGCATAGAAAGGGTTTTCGATAGCCACCTCATCAGGGGCGTATGTTTCGATCAAAGTGTCCAAATTTTCTCTTATTTCGTTTATTTTTTGGTGGAAGTGAAGACGGCGTGAAGGCCTAATCACACCATAGCCGATGACGGTGAAATGATCTTGTGAATATTCGATGATACCATACCCTGTGGATTGAATACTGGGATCGATTCCGAGAACCCGCATCAAAACTATTTTTCAGCAGAGTAACTGGCGATTTCCTGTTCGTCTATGTCGAAGTTGGCCCAGACATTCTGGACATCGTCATGGTCTTCCAACTCTTCCATCAACCTCAGCAGCTGATGAGCCTGCTTTCCCTCGAGTTTCACGTAATTTTGGGGGATGTAGCCCAAGTTGGAGGCAGCCAATTCAATACTGTTTTCACCCAAAGCCTTCACGACAGATTCGTAATCCTCAGGCTTGGTAAAGATTTCATAGTTGCTTCCGTCTTCCTTTAAGTCTTCGGCTCCAGCCTCCAGGGCGATATCCAGAAGCTCGTCTTCTGAAGCCTTGACTTTCTCGACGACGACATAACCCTTGCGACTGAACATCCAGGCTCCGCATCCTGATTCACCGATGTTTCCACCGTTTTTAGAAAAGATATGCCTCAATTCTGAGACGGTCCTATTCTTGTTATCAGTCAGGGCCTCCACATATATGGCGACTCCACCCGGCCCGTATCCCTCATAGCTGATTTCCTCGTAGCTTGTTCCTTCCAGTTCTCCTGTGCCTTTTTTGATAGCTCTTTTGATGTTATCGGAGGGCATATTCACAGCCTTGGCATCTGCGATGGCTTTTCTCAAGCGAGGGTTGGCATCCGGATCACCGCCCCCTGTCCGCGCAGCCACAGCGAGTTCACGGATAATCTTGGTGAAGATCTTACCTCTTTTGGCATCCTGGGCGGCTTTTTTATATTTGATGGAATGCCATTTGGAATGCCCTGACATTTTGGCTCCTTGCTCTATTGTCAAAAAAATTCTAGCACAATTGACAGGGCCATGCAATGAGTGAATTCGTGCTTATAATAGCCAGTGCCGGATTGAAAATTTATTCAATGTCAAATAAAATAAAGCAAAGGAGAAAGACATTGAGCAAGAACATGGGTATTATCGACCGCATCGTCCGCACCTCTCTGGCAGCAATAATCGCGGTTCTGTATTTTACAAATCAGATCACAGGGACGGCCGCGATTATCTTGGGCATTATTGCCATTGCGTTTCTTTTGACGAGTTCTATCGGATTTTGTCCTCTGTATGTGCCCTTAAAGATTTCCACAGTCAAGAAGAAAAAGAAGTAAAAATTCAGTAGATCAAAAAAAAATCAATTCCTCTCTTTCAGCCTTCCACTTCCTTGCGTCAATTTTCAATTCATATAAAATTTTTCTAGCTCGTTAAAAATTGATGCTCTTGTATTTCTGCCTAATATATAACATGTGTGTGGCCTACTTTAAGTCTATGAAAAAAAGTAGGGATCATGTCTGAAAATCTTTCTAAAGAGTTTAGGAGATTGAGTTAAAAGGTGAAGGGCGTATTGCTTAAAATATCATGATAGCTGTCTCTTCAGGATAAGTATCAGTAAAAGGGGAACAACGATCCATTGAAGCACTGGAACCAGACCAACTCCTATAAAAGGCATGACGGGCATGAGTTCTGAATAACCCCATGACTGGATAATTCGGACATTTCTTATCTCACTGAACACGGTATAAATGACTCCTAGACCAATAAACAGAAGAATTTTATTCCTCGTTAGACTTAAAAACCAGGCTCTGCTTCTGAAAATTATGGAGACAAGCCAGAAACATCCAAGGGTTATCAGAATATCTCCTAAGGTACAGTGAATTCTGTACCATAAAATCGTGGTGAATTCTTCACCTCTGTCATCAAAAAAAGGTGTCTGAAGAACCTCCCATGTGAAATTTAGAAGAAAAGAAAAAAAAACCAAGTTAAATTCAGGAAGGAGGCTAAATTTTTTCATTTTATGAAACTTATTATTTCAAGTCTCTCTATAGTATCACATAGGTCAACGATTATGAAAATCTAAATCGCACTGCCTTTTCATTCTAATGAGTTTCCTTTCTTGACTACGAGAACTGACGGATCAATTGTATCCCTTTATACGATTTCACAACTAATTAAAAGATGATCCTAAAAAAATAATGGCATTTCAATATTTTATTTGACAATTCCTATAAAGACAGTATAATGATACTTTATACCAGCATAGGGTATATGGAATTTTTTGGAAGGAGCAAAAACATGAATATAGAGACAAAGAGGGTAAAAATTATATCTGTAATTAGCCTAGTTTTTCTTTTTAGTTTGAGTTCTGGGGTAGGCTCTGCTCAACAAGCTCAGGAAAATCCAAGGGAAGGAAGCGTGAGCTTTTCCTTGAGCGGAGGGTATGCTCATGCAGAAACGAGGAGGGGCATGGTAGATTTGAAGGCTGAGATTCAAATAAGCCTCTCCCCAAATTTCAGGATCGGATTTGGCCTTGGTTATTTGAGTGATTCTGATAATATGCATATAGCAGGAAGTTTTGCCGGAGTATCAGGTGGAATGATGGGTGGAATGAGCGGAGGCTTTTCCGGTCATCGTCATGAATTCAGAGTCATTCCTATCACTTTGAGTCTATACTATATCCTTCCGGTTAATCCAAGAATGGATATTTTTATGGTCGGTGGGGGAGGTTATTATTTGGGTTCTTTTGAAGATGTGTCCAGCCAAGATCATAATGCTTTCGGTCCCCATGCGGGCCTTGGAATCGATTTTAAAATCACCGATAGAATCGTAATTGGAGCAGAAGGAGTCTACCGGTTCGTCAATCTGAAGGGATTTGAAAGCGAATTGCACCCAGGTTTCAGAGAAGGGCTGCCTGGCGAAGACCATGAGGAGGGTTTCTGGCATTTTCATCACGGCCAAGGAGACTACCATTTTCATGGTTCTGAAGAAGATGAAGGACAGATGTTCCTGGATTCTTCTCCTTTCGATATCAGCCTTAACGGATTCAGTTTGCGGGCAGGAATTAAATTTAAGTTTTAAATCGGATCAATCGTAAAAATAATCTGGGTTCGATTAAAAGTCCAGATGGATTGAACAGTAAGATAAGAAATTCCAGGGAGGATGAATCATAAATAGTTGTGAACCTGGGTATTGGATGCGTTCATCAGCTCTATTTTGCTTAAAAAGCGAAAAAAATTAAATATAAAACTTGACATACCTTAGGGGGGTATGCTATATTAACAATGCATTGAGATCGTTGAGTGAAAATGATTTTTTATTAAAGAAGGAGGTTCTCGATGATGTCAGGAAACTTTGGACTCATGGGAAGTATCATATGGATACTCTGGATCGCTGTGATACTGAGCGCGATCTTCCTAATCAAATGGTTCTTACACGATCATCCATTCAGAGAAATATCTGAACCAAGCGCGCTAGAGATTTTGAAACAGAGATATGCCCAAGGAGAAGTTGGAATGGATGAGTATGAACAGAGAAGGAACGATTTATTATTTTTCAATCACAAGGAGTCATAAATATGAAACTCGTTACAGCTTATGTGAGAACGTTTATGGCTGATGAAGTTATTAATGCTCTGAAAGAATTGAAAGCTCCACGGTTTAGTGCTATTGATGTCAAGACATTAGGGGATGAGATCAATCAAGATGAGTTTGAGCTATCGTCTGAATTGGGCTCTACCTATACCAAAATGGTCAAGATAGAACTTATTTGCGGGGATGAATGTGTGGAAAGAATAAAGGAAACAATTTTAAAAAATGCAAAAACTGGATACAAAGGAGATGGACTAATTGCTGTCTCTGGTGTGGAGGAGGCCGTAAGCATAAGGACAGGTGAAAGAGAAGAATTTCTATTGGATGAATGGTCCTAATGGTCAGGGATTCCATCTGAGAAGAAAAGCCGATAAGTGGTAAAAACTTACATCAAAAGAAA
>CAYFXE010000017.1:0-2563 GCA_964347035.1 uncultured Eubacteriales bacterium
AATGGTCGCTTCATCCATCCCCAAATACCTTCCTATCACAGTTTTGGGGATGCTTTCCATAGAAAACTTATATCAAGGCCATAAGGGATACGTCCATAACAAGGAGAGAAAAGAAGCCGCCAACCTAATCCTTCTTTTTCTTACTAAATCGTTGGGCAAGGCCCAATAGAATATACAGGGGTCCATAGACGCCAGCCGCAACTGAAGTAAACCCGATGTTGCTCCCCTGGAGCAATCCCACCCAGAGTCCGAATTGATTGTCGGTAATAAGGTAAGTCCAGGTGGAGGAGGGGCCTCTGATCCCTTCCTTGTCCAGGTCGATTCTTTTATCTGATATGGGCAGGGATTGAAAGGTTTGAAGGATTGCATCCTCTATTTTCTGCTCTAATTTGTGAAATTCGCTGTCAGCAATTTTGAGGAATTCTCCGATCGGAGACCGTCCTCCGACACTTGCCAGATGAATGCCTTCGCGGACATCGGCAATCACGGCCAGGTGCTCGGCCCAGCATCGATCGATCTGGTAGAGTGTTATTTGCTTTTCTATTTTATTGACTTGATCTTGTCCCACCAGAGCCTCCAGCTGGGAATAGCGTTCAGGAGCCTTTCCTTCGAGAAGGTTCAAATCCGATCCATCAAGGAGAATTTCTTGACGTCGGTGCTGGATCAATTCCCGTTGTTTTTCAGCAAGAACCGAATACTTCCAGAGCGTTTTCCGGATTTCGAAATTCTGTCCTTCAATGATGCGCTGTCCTCTTGAAATTTCCCTCCTAACAAATGGATTCTCAATAGGGGCCCCCTGCCACAGAGTCTGATATTTCTTGGGGAGGAGTTTTTTGACTCCATAACGTTTGATCAGATTATCCTCGAGGCTGATGAAGAACCGCGAGGATCCAGGATCGCCCTGACGTCCGGCTCGTCCGCGTAGCTGATGGTCAATCCTCAGACTCTCATGCCGGTTAGTGCCGATGACATACAGGCCTCCGAGCCTCACAACTCTGTCTCGTTCTTGTTCTTTGTCACCCCCCAGCTTGATATCAGTTCCTCGACCTGCCATGTTGGTGGAGACGGTGACAGCCCCCGGTCGACCTGCCTGAGCTATGATTTTTGCTTCTAGTTCGTCGTTTTTGGCATTGAGCACCTGGCAAAAAATGCCTTCACCCTTAAGAGCCGAGGCAAGATCTTCCGATTTTTCGACACTCGATGTCCCGACAAGTATTGGCCTCTGGATGCCATGGTACCGTTTAATCTCTTCGATCAAGGCTTGCGATTTGGCTTTTTTGTTGGTGAAGACCGCATCTGGATAATCTTTCCTAATACTGGGTTTATTGGGAGGAATGACAACGACATTCAAACTATAAAACTCGGAGAACTCGTCTGCGGCAGGTCGGGCTGTTGCCGTCATCCCGCAGATTTTGGGGTAGAGCTGGAGGAAGTGCTGAAGTGTTATCGACCCAAGGATCGAACCTCCCGATCCTAAGCTGAGTTTTTCTTTGGCTTCGACAGCCGCTTGAAGCCCATCTGGCCAGTGGCGGTCTTGGACAACCCGGCCCGTGAATTCGTCTACGATCTCGATTTTTCCTCTTCGGACGATGTAATCAACATCCCGATGAAGCAGAAACTCGGCATGAAGGGCTTGATTTAGCTTGGTCAGTAGATCAAGGTTCTCGGGAGCGTGAAGATTCGAGCATCCGAGTCTGTGTTCAACCCGGCTTAGGCCTGATTTTGTCAGATAGATGTTTCGCCTGCCTTCATCTGTCTCGAAGTCAAGGCCTTGCTTGAGGCCTTTGGCCATCTGAGCCAGATGACCGGGATCCGCCTTGGGTTTGTCGGCACTCCCAGCTATGACCAGGGGAATCCGGGCTTCATCGATCATGATGGAGTCTGCTTCATCGACGACGGCAAAATAGAAGTCTCGATGGACAAGGTTTTCTTTCCTGTAACAAAGATGATCCCGGAGATAATCGAACCCGGCTTCCTTGGCTGTCGCATAAGTGATGTCAGAGGCATAAGCTCTTTTCCTTTCGCTCGGAGACATGCCTTCCTGGATACAGCCCACTCTCAGGCCTAA
This sequence comes from uncultured Eubacteriales bacterium, assembly GCA_964347035.1. Taxonomy (GTDB): domain Bacteria; phylum Acidobacteriota; class Aminicenantia; order Aminicenantales; family Aminicenantaceae; genus CAYFXE01. Next base: position 2,069 of record CAYFXE010000017.1, read on the forward strand.
AAACTCATAAATAGGTCCCATCCAGGCTGCATCTCTTCGAGCGAGGTAATCATTGAAGGTAAGGACATGGACTCCTTTACCGGAAAGAGCATTCAAAAAAGCCGGGAATACGGCCGCCAGAGTTTTTCCCTCTCCGGTGTTCATCTCAGCCAGTTTGCCGTGGTGCATGACGATTCCTGCGATGACCTGGACATCAAAAGGCCGCAGCCCAATCGTCCGCCAGGCTGTCTCTCTTACAAGAGCGAAGGCCTCGACCAGTAAATCCTCCAAGTTGTTACCCTGTCGAGCTTGTTGAATCAGGCGGGTGGAGATATCCTTGAGTTCAGCATCCGAGGATTTTTCCAGGTCATACCTGTTTATTTTGGATATCAGCTTTTTGTATGGCTGAAGATCCAACTCGATCGGAATCCCGCGTAGTTTATTCCAAAGATGGTGCATCTTTTTCTTTGTAAGATTATTCATGATTTCTTTCGAGTTATTAGAATTAACATAAGG
>CAYFXE010000017.1:2573-13418 GCA_964347035.1 uncultured Eubacteriales bacterium
TATATCGGAGGGAAATTTATAAGGGTGGGCTTCGAAGGACAGAGGAACTAAAGATATATAAGGGTCTTGACGAAATGAGCGGAAAAAATTTCCTGAAGAAGAAGTACAGCAGAAAATAAAAGAGAATGGGCAGGAACAAAAGCAAAGGAGGAAAAAACAGCCCTAGGATTGAGAGAAGTGAGAGGAGAAACACATTGGCCATTTCGTCTAAAGCACCTCGTCTTGAGATGGTAATATAAGGTGCACACTGCTCTCTGTCAATCTTCTCCAAAACCGATTAGGGTCAGACTTTGAAAACTTGAATTCTTTTTTGTTTCGTTCCATTGGGGTCATCCATTGGGGTCAGACTTTGAAAAGTTGAGTTATTTTCACAGACATGATTTGATGCACCGAAATTAAAAATTATTCAAGTTTTCAAAGTCTGACTCCAACTTTGCGAAGCGGTTCCCCCTCCAGGTTAACTAAGCCATTGTAATTTTAGAATGTTTTATATAATCTATATGCTTGCTTTGATTTAAAACATAGATTAGACACAAAGATCATTAACAAACAAGACTATAAGGAGATGGATCAATGGCTAATTTTATCGAAGAATTCATGCAGTCTTTCGGTCCTGAAGTCAGCCGGGAAATGTCTTCCAACCTCGGGATGAGCCGGAAGACGGCTAATCAGGTTGTGCCGGAAGTCATCCCCCTGATTCTGGGTGGGTTAAAGCGCCAGATGGAGACACGGGGAGGCGCAGATCGAGCCAATCATATCTTGAATAAGTACGGAAGTCCTGATGTCCTCGGCCGAATCAGGGATGAATTTGCCTCGCGGGCAAGGGATGAGAATCCTGATCCGCGCTTAGGTGGGCTGCTCGGAGAAGCTGGAGTTGAGGCCTCCAACATGATGGCCAAACAACACAAGCTGGACAGCAGCTTAGCTATGAAAATCATCCCGATGCTCACTCCGATCATCCTCGGTGCTTTAACGAATAAGAGGGATAATGGAGGGGCAGGGGCCAGCGGAATTGCTGCTCTGATCGACCAGGATGGTGATGGCAGTATCCTGGATGATGTAGCTGGATTTCTCGTCCAGGGCTTGGCTGGCTCTGGCCGGCAAAGGGGTGGTGGTCTGTTGGGAAACTTGCTGGGCAGTTTGTTCGGGAGAAAACGCTAGGAGAGAAAAGCTCCTGACAGGGAGTCACTATAAAAAGTCGAATCCGAACAACATTTTGGATGGCCGTCTTAACCGTCCTTTTTGTTTGGGTGGGATGGAGCGTCGGTGGTAAACAGGGGGCTGTCATTGCCTTTGCCATAGCCGCCTTGATGAATTTCGGGGCTTACTGGTTTTCCGATAAACTGGTCCTCCGGCGTTACCGTGCTCACGAAGTCCATCCAGAAGACAATTCGCGGCTTTACCAGATCGTATCTTCCCTGGCCACCAAAGCCAACCTTCCCATGCCTAAGGTTTTCATCGTCCCCGAGGCCAATCCCAATGCTTTTGCCACCGGCCGTAATCCAAAGCACGCTGCTGTGGCCGCAACACAGGGCATCCTTGAGCTCTTGGATGATGACGAATTGGTAGGCGTGATGGCCCACGAACTAACCCATGTCAAGAATAAAGACACTCTAACCAGCACGATCGCGGCGACTTTTGCCGGAGCGATCGCCCTACTCGCCCAGATCGCGCGGTTTGGGATGGTGAGGGACTCTCGCCGGCGGCAGAATCCTTTAATGGCCCTGGTTGTCATCATCGGCGCACCTGTGGCCGCGGTTCTCATCCGGGCTCTCATATCTCGGATTCGAGAGTATGCGGCTGACAGGGGAGGAGCGGATCCTTCGGTTGAAGACGATCGCCCAGCAGATGGGACAGATCTAGAATTTTCCCAAGATACTCAAAGACATGTACCGTAAAAAGAACATCCACGTCCTGGAGTAGCCTAATTAAAGGTTGGATTAGGATGAAGCCTGGCTTTCCTTTAACAAGCCCAATTCAATGTAACCTTTGTTCAACAATTTGATTAAATTTATTCTTTTCGGAGAGACCTCCACTCTTTCGCAAAAAAATACTCTGAGATCTCCGACTAAAAATATTAGAATCTCTACCTGATGTCCCGGTTGAGTTTTTACAGAAATCTTTTTATTGGTTCTGTCTAAAATAAAAAACATCATTGACTTTTCTGATTGATCATCATAAATTTCTTCCAGAAAACACTGAAGAGGTCGATTAATGAGAATAGGAAAAAGGGGAAAAAACCGTTATGTCGAGTTTAAGTTTTTAGCCGTTTTTTTCTTGTTGATTACGGCGGGTACATTAATCTTTTTTATCTCAGCAAATTCTAAAGATGAACCCCAGCCCGTTGCAGCTCCCTTAAGCAAAGAGTTTTTAAAGTATATTGAGATGCAGAAACAAGGCTGGCTCTGGCCAATGTACACAGCCGATGGCTACCCACTCGGACACATACCCCATCCTGTGGATGTTGATTATTGTGAAGAAGCTATTGAGGAAAGCATAGAACCAATCGGTTTCCTTCCAGCTTCCTATGACCTGCGCACTAAAAACAAACTCACAAATGTAAAGGACCAGGGATCATGTGGTTCATGCTGGGCATTCGCGATTATGGCAGGTCTTGAATCCAGTCTTTTGACTCAGGAGGTATGGGATCTTTCTGAGATGGATCTTATCACAAAGCATGGATTTAAAATGGGGCCATGTGATGGCGGCGGTTTATATATGGCGATGGCTTATTTGGCGAGATGGGCTGGGCCATTTAATGAATCGGATGTGCCTTACATATATACTGCAGATAAGCAGGCACAAGAAATAAAGCATGTTCAGAATGTCATCTTTATTCCAGAGAAAAAAAAGCCGCTCGATAACAAAAAAATCAAAAAGGCGATCATGAAATATGGCGTGGTTTATGTCTGTATGTATTATGATTCAAGTAAATATAATCCGACCTACTGTGCTTTTTACAATAAAGACATTGAAGAAGGAGCCCATTGTGTCTGTATTGTCGGCTGGGACGATGCATTCGATAAGAATAATTTTCTCGAAATTCCCCCTGGAAATGGGGCATTTTTAGTCAGAAATTCCTGGGGAACCGATTATGGTGATGGCGGATATTTTTATGTCTCTTATTATGATGAGTATTTTGCCAAGCGTGGCTTTAGTGCCGCCTTTGAGAGGCCTGAATCTCCAAATAATTATAAAGAAATATATGAATATGATCCCTCGGGTTGTACTCAAACTTATGGCTATTACAAGACAAAGGCCTGGTTTGCCAATATCTTTAGTGCCAAATCAAATAGTTCCTTAGCAGCTGTGAGTTTTTATGCCCTAGGATTGAAAAATAACTACACAGTTTATATCTATACAAATGTTGACAAGGACAAGCCAAGGAGTGGATCTCTGGCAATAACAAAGAAGGGCAAGTTTCAGTCTCCTGGGTACTATACGATTCCCATCGGGAGTGTCCCTCTAACAAAGGGGAAAAAATTTTCTGTCGTGGTGGAACTTACCACAAAGGGATGGAATTATCCGATTCCTCTTGAATACCCGATCTCAGGTTATACAAAAAAGGTCAAAGGAAAGAAAAATCAGAGTTTCGTAAGTTCTGATGGTAATTCATGGGCAGATATCGTTAAGGATTATAAAATTAAGAAGACCAACGTTTGCCTCAAGGCCTTTACTAAATAATGAGTTCACAGTCCATACCCCGCATCAAATAAAGACTTCAAAATCAATTTGACTCTGCTCTTTTTTATTGATATTCTTGCCCCGAATTAGTCAGGAGGGATAAATTGGCATCAAAATGCCCGGAGTGTCATTCTGACAACCCCGAGACTTCCCGGTTTTGTTCCGAATGTGGAACCCAGCTAGGTCTATCCAAAGATGTTCCTGTTTCTCATACAAAAACCCTCAAAGTCCCTGCACAAGAATTGAAAAAGGACAGCATTTTTGCCGGAAGATACGTGATACTCGAAGAGTTAGGAAGAGGAGGGATGGGAAGAGTCTACAAGGTCCTGGATAAAGAAATAAACGAAGATGTGGCCCTTAAGCTTTTAAGCCCTGAGATCGCCTCTGATGAGATGACGATCGAACGCTTCCGGAATGAGATAAAGTTTGCTCGAAAAGTGACTCACAAGAATGTCTGTCGGATGCATGACCTGAATAAAGCAGAAGATACCTACTTCATCACCATGGAATACGTGGCCGGTGAGGATTTAAAGAGCTTGATAAAAAGAATAGGCCAGTTTTCAGAAGGGAAAGCGATAGCCCTAGCCAAGCAGGTCTGTGAAGGCTTAGCTGAAGCCCATAGGTTAGGGGTTGTACATCGTGATCTAAAACCCCAGAACATCATGATCGACAAGCAGGGAAATGCCCATATCATGGATTTTGGGATAGCGCGTTCTCTGGAGGTGAAAGGGCTCACCGAAGCGGGGATGCTGATCGGGACTCCAGATTACATGTCTCCCGAACAGGCTGAGGGCGAAGAGGTCGATCACCGGTCTGATATCTATTCGTTAGGTGTTGTGCTCTACGAAATGGTCACCGGGAAGGTTCCTTTTGAGGGGAAAACAGCCGTAAGTATAGCCATGAAACACAAATCTGAGATTCCCATAGCTCCAAAGGAATTGAGCAGTCAGATATCAGAAGAAATAAATGCCGTCATTTTGAGATGCATGGAGAAGGACAGAGAGAATCGATTTCAGACAATCGAGGAACTTCTTGCTGAATTAAAGGCTGTAGAAGAAGGTTTATCCACTGTCATTTCTCTCCCTCAGCCTCACGTTCCCGCTTTTCTTGTCGAGGGTGCCGTAGAGGTTGAGGTGAGAAAACCGGTTTTTGTAGCCCGAACGAAGGAGCTAGAACGCCTCAATAATTTATTAGAAAAGGCCATCACCGGCAGGGGGCAGGTGATATTCATCACAGGCGAGGCAGGCAGCGGCAAGACAGCCCTCATCCAGGAGTTTGCAAGACAAGCTCAGGAAGCACATCCTGAGCTGGTCGTAGCCAGTGGAAAATGCAATGCCCAGACGGGAATCGGCGATCCGTATCTTCCTTTTATCGAGATGTTGACACTTCTTACCGGAGATGTGGAAGCAAAGTGGACGGCTGGCCTTGTCACTCGAGACCATGCCACACGCCTTTGGAATCTTCTTCCTCTCTCTGTTAAATCCATACTGGATAATGGTCGTGATCTGATTAACACCTTTGTCCCAGGACAGGCTCTCCTTTCCCGCAGTGAGATGTGTGCCTCAGGACCGGCAAATTGGGTTGTCAGTTTGAAGAATCTTGTGGAGCGAAAGAACGCTTTACCAGCCTATTCCCAGCTCCAGCAGAGCAGCCTTTTCGAACAGTACATGCGCGTGCTCCAAAGATTGGCCCAAGAAAAGCCGCTGCTCTTGGTCCTGGATGACCTCCAGTGGATGGATGCGGGTTCAGCCAGCCTGCTGTTCCATCTGGGCCGCCGGATACAGGGAAGTCGTATTGTCGTCATCGGAGCCTTCCGTCCCGGCGAGCTAACTCTGGGTCGCGGTGAAGAGCGCCATCCTCTCGATCCAGTGATTCATGAGTTTAAACGGGACTTCGGAGACATCGAGGTGGAAGTTGGAACAACCGAAGGTCGACAGTTTATAGATGATTTTATCGATACTGAACCGAACCAGTTGGGAGACACATTCCGAGACACTCTCTACATGCAGACAAAAGGACACCCTCTGTTCACCGTTGAGCTGCTCAGGGATATGCAAGAAAGGGAGGTTTTAGTTAAAGATGAGAAAAACCAGTGGGTTGAGGGGCCTGAGTTGAACTGGGAAGCCCTTCCTGCCCGGGTGGATGCGGTTGTCGAGGAGCGTATCAGCCGGCTGACAGATAAGCTCCGTGATATCCTAACCCTGGCCAGCGTGGAGGGAGAAGAGTTCACAGCTGAAGTCATTGCCCGCTTAAAAGATACCGAAGTTCGAGAATTGGTCAGACTCTTAAGCAGCGAACTGGATAAACGCCATCATCTGGTTTCAGCCAAAGGCATCCGACATCTGGAGAAACAACGCCTCTCTCTTTATCTGTTCCAGCATATTTTGTTCCAGCGTTATCTGTATAACAGCCTGGATGAGGTGGAAAGAGCGCATCTTCATGAAGAAGTCGGGAATATCCTGGAGACTCTTTACGGCGATCAGACTGAGGAAATATCTGTCCAACTGGCCAGGCATTTCCTCGAGTCAGGAGTCGTTCCCAAAGCCGTTAAATATCTCCATAATGCCGGAAACAAGGCTATCCGCCTTTCAGCCAGCCAAGAAGCTCTTTCCCATCTGTCTAAAGCTTTCGAACTCCTGAAAACCCTGCCCGAGACTCCTGATAGGAATCAAACAGAACTGGCCATTTTACTCGCTCTCGCGATTCCTTTTCAACATATTAAGGGATTGGGAGCACCGGAAGTGGGTCAAGCGATCGACCGAGCTCATAAACTCTGTCAGAAGATAGGAAAAACTCCCCAGCTCTTTACGGCGAAGTCTTTTCTGACCATGTTTCATGAGGTTCGGGCAGAATACAGGAAAGCTATCGAAATCTCAGAACAAGTGAAAAAATTAGCTGATCAGGTTGAAGATCCGATATTTTCTGCCATTTTTAATTTTCTCCGAATATGGCCTCTGCTTAATGTAGGAGAATTTACCCAAGCTTATGAAGAATCTCAACAGAATTTGGATATCTATGATGCGGATAAACATGGATACCTGGCCTACCTTTATGGCTATGACATGATGGTCATAAATTTCGCCTTCGGAGGATTGGCGGCTTGGTTCCTCGGCTATCCGGAAAAAACAATGGAGATGGGTGAGAAGGCAATGGCCCTGGCACGTAAATTAGATCATCCCCATACCCTGGCCTTCTGTTTGACTGGCGCTTGCATATTGGGGTGGTTTCTGGGGGATCTTAAGAGTGTCGGGAAGTACACAGAGGAGCTGATGCCCATTTCGGAGAAGCATGGATTCATTTACTGGCTGGCTCATGGGATTTTTTATCGCGGTGAGAAGAAAATCCTGGAAGGACAGATTAACGAAGGGATCCAGGAGATGCGGCGTGGTTTGGAGATGGCGCTGAGTACAGGAACAGAGACCTGTATGACCCGTCTGAAATGCCGGATGGCCGATGCCTGCCTAAAAACGGGGCAGTTTGACGAAGGATTAACAGCTATAGCTGAAGCTCTGGAAGTCATGGAAAAATTTGATGAACGCTACATGGAAGCCGAACTTTACCGGATGAAAGGAGAACTGCTGAAGAAGAAAGGAGCCGCAGAGAATGAGATTGAGGAGTTGTTCCACAAAGCCCTGGACGTTTCCCGCAAGCAGCAAGCCAAGATGTTGGAGCTTCGGGCTGCGATGAGCTTGGGCCGTTTGTGGTTGAAACAGGGCAAAAAGGACGAGGCCCGAAAGATGCTGGAGGAGATTTACGGCTGGTTCACCGAAGGATTCGACTTCTCAGACCTCAAAGAGGCCAAAGCCTTTCTGGACGAGTTGTCTGAAGATAAGTCTTAGATCACCGGTATTCTTCACAAAATTTTATCTCCGTCACCATAGGCACTAAACTCCTGATGATAAATCCCGATCGCTTCTGATTTGAAAAAAGCTTGTCTCGAAATATGATTCTGTTAAAATATCTCCTCCGTTATTGGTAGAGAAAGAATTCTGTGTTTATTCAGCATATAAGGAGACAGGTGTTAACTGTCTCACAACCTATCGTTGTTTCTATCGTATCCTGATGAAAAGAGATGGCCGAAAAAACCGATTCTCATAACCATTTCGATCCGTGCCGAAACTACGAAGTCAGCAAAAAGGCGATCGGATATGTGTCCCGCAGAGAGGCCACTCAGGGTGATTACGACCGCATCGGGTTTAAATCCGGCCTAGAAGTCCACCAGCAGTTGAAAACCCAAAAAAAACTGTTCTGTAACTGTCCTGTAAAGCTGTACAACAGCAAGGATGATCATGATGCCGAAATCATCAGGCATATGCGCCCCACGTTAAGCGAACTCGGGGAATACGACGGGACAGCTTTGATGGAGTTTAAAACCCGAAAGCAGATCACATACCGGATCAAAAACCAGACTGCTTGTACTTATGATATTGATGATACTCCGCCGTTTCCCCTAAATCGGGAAGCGTTGGACATTGCGCTTGAGATTTCCCTGTTATGTCAATTTAATATCGTCAGTGAGGTCCACATCATCCGAAAACAGTATCTGGATGGAAGCATCCCCACCGGCTTTCAGCGGACGGGCATACTCGGCGTGGAAGGGGAAATCCAGTTGAGGAATAAGAAGATTCGTCTTATTCAGATTAGCATCGAAGAAGATTCCTGCCGGGAAATCTCTGATATCAGACATATTCGTATCTATCAGACCGATAGGTTGGGAATACCGCTCGTTGAACCCGTCACCTATCCGGATTTTGCCAATCCTGATGAAGTCCGAGAGGGGGCAGAGTATATTCGATTTCTGAACCGTAGCACAGGAAAGGTATTTGTCGGCATCGGATCCGGGCGTGAAGACGTCAATGTCAGCTGCCGGGGCGGGAGTCGGGTTGAAATCAAGGGCGTCTCCCACAATAAGTTGCTCCCAGAACTCACCCATAACGAGGCCTTCCGGCAGTGGGCTTTGCTCAGGATCCGGGATCTGCTCAGAAAAAGGGTGAAAAATCATGTGGATTGGAAGATTGCCTGGAAAGAAATCGACCCTGCAGAGGTCAGTTGGGCCTATATTCCTTGGACATCCGCTGATCAGAATAACCTCAAGGTCATGGCTGTTAATCTTCCGGCTTTTCTTGGCCTTCTTTCCCACTTCACCCAGCCAGGAAAAATGTTTGCAGATGAGTTGAGCGACCGCCTAAAAGTCATCGCCTGTATCGAAAAGCCCAACATGACTCACTCCGAAGAACTTGATGAAAGTCTGATGAAGGTTCAATGGCAAAAAATACGAGGCTTACTAAGGGTTGAAAAAGACGATGCCCAGATTCTCCTGTGGGGACCAGAGGAAGATATCCCGACAGCCCTGGAAACCGTAGAGGAAAGATGTCAGTTAGCCTTTGAAGGCGTTCCTCGGGAAAGCCGGAAATCCTTCGAAGATGGGACAACAATTTTTGAGCGTGTCCTTCCGGGTCCAGACAGGATGTATCCGGATACAGATTCGGCGCCTATCCCTTTGGATGACGATTATATCGAATCTATCAGGAAGCGCCTTCCTGTGCTCGTCTTTGACAGATTAAGCCAGATGCAGAAATGGGGGATTCCTCAAGATGTCTTTCCTTTTCTTCTGCGCAACAATCTGGTCCCTCTCCTGGAACGGATAAACACAGAATTAGGGATTGATCCAAAATTCGCAGGCACGTTGCTGGGGCATACACTAAAACACATAGAAGGACAACACCCTCCTATGCCACATTTTTCCTATGAAGCAGTCTACGAACTTCTTAAATTCCTTAAAGATAAAGGCGTTGATTTTAGCTTAGCCAAGGTCATGTTGCCCGAAAGCTACAAGAATCCTCAGATGGATTTTGAATCTGTTCTGGCCACCCTGAAATTCAAGAAAATTCCTGAAGAGGAAATCCTGGATAAAGTTCCCTTCCTTGTCCAGATGGCCGAGAAATCAGGTGTGTCTGATAACACCGAAACCCGGATCCGATGGATCATGGGAGAGCTCCATAAAATCGCTCTTGGGAATATTCCGATGAAGCGATTAAAGGAGCACATTGAACAGACAATAACCGGTCAGTTATCCAAAAAAGGAAAAAAATGATGAGCGATGATATTTTTCAAGGTTACAGAGACCGGGCCCTATCCATTTTGCAGAAATTTCAGGCTCGAGTCTGGGCAAAAGTTAGAATCGACACCACTCGGGGACAGTTTGAAGGAACCTTACTGCCTCGCTCCGAAAACGATGATGACCGCCATCTGGTCTTAAAAATCGCCTCCGGCTACAACGTCGGCATCAATATCGATACGATTAAGAGCATCAAGGAGCTGGGTTATAAAAAAGCCAAGTATCAAATTCCGGAAAAAGAATTCCCTTATTCTGAGGATAAGCCTAATGTCAAACTCTTCGGAACAGGGGGAACGATTGCTTCCCGGCTGGACTACAGGACAGGTGCGGTCATCCCAGCCTTTTCCCCAGGAGAGCTCTACGGGGCCGTTCCGGAATTAGCCGATATATGTAATCTAACCACTGAGAAGCTGTTTGCTGTGTTCAGCGAGAACATGGGGCCAGAACAATATAAGACCTTAGCCCTCGCGATCGCCCAGGAGATTGAAAAGGGCATCGACGGAATTATCATCGGTCACGGAACCGATACACTGCATCATACGGCCGCTGCTCTGACTTATATGGTTCAGGATCAGCCTATCCCCATCGTTTTGGTCGGCTCCCAGCGTTCCTCTGACCGACCGAGTTCGGATGCGGCCTTAAACCTGATGCATGCTGCCTATGCGGCAGGCCATTCCGATATCGCTGAAACCGTGGTCTGCATGTTCGGACCCACCTCTGATGAATACGGTTTCCTTCACCGGGGAACTCGAGTGAGGAAGATGCACTCTTCCTACCGGTCTACCTTTCGAACCATCGGTGATATTCCCCTCGCCAAGGTTACACGTGACAATGTGGAACTGTTGAAAGACAAATATAATGCTCGCAGCAAGGATCGGAACGTCAAGATTCTGCCGTATTTCGAGGAAATGGTTTCCATCGTCTACTACTATCCAAACATGAAGCCAGATATCATTGACTCTCTGATAGATAATGGATACAAAGGGATTGTCATTGCTGGTACAGGCCTGGGACATGTGAATAAACCCCTGTATCCTTCGCTA
>CAYFXE010000017.1:13428-20310 GCA_964347035.1 uncultured Eubacteriales bacterium
TGTTTACATGACCGTTCAGACTCTGTGGGGATATGTCCATATGTATGTCTATGAGACCGGGCGCGATTTGATGGACCTGGGAGTTATCCCTGCGGAGAACATGCTGCCTGAGGTAGCGTACATCAAACTTGGTTGGGCCCTGGGACAAACGAATGATTTGGAGAAAGTCAAGAATATCATGCTTTCTCCTATCAAGGACGATATCACCTGGCGAGAACCTTATAACGGATATTTAATCTATCAGGGGGGGGTTCCAGAAGTCGAAGAATTCATCAAGAGGTTCCGCAAATAATCCTTCAAACATATTTTAAAACACTTGATCTGACTATAGTCTTCTGAATAATTATTAGGGAAGAAGTTCTTCCTCTCATTTTCATTCTTTTGAAATTGATATCATTTTTCCTCTATAATATGAGCCGCAAAATATTGCCTCTGAGAAGACTCTGAAATAAAAATGGAAAAAACGTCTTCATCTCCTAATCATCCTCCTCAACCTAATCTCAGGTATCACGAGATATTGAAAACTGCTCCGGAAGTGGCTGTGGAAAGCTATCATAAGCTCGTTGAGGGGATGAGAGACCAACGACTCCTTTACAAAGATACGACAATCCCTGTTCTCCTTCAACCGTATTTTGTTGGCCCCACCTTTTCTGGAGAATTGAAAGCAATAATTGATCCTCTAGAAAGAGGATTAAATAGGGTGATTGATTTTGTCTTGGGTCATCGTGACTCGAAAACTCTTGGGGATGAAAACCTTATCATTGAGATGAGAGATGCCTTTGCTCTCAACGAAGTAGAAATCGAACTTTCGAGATTGAATTGTGGAGCGGATAAACATATCGTCATTCACCGTCTGGATTTATTTTCTGGGAATGAATACAGTATTCTTGAATTTAATACGGACAGCGCAGCTGGAATCTTAGAAACCGATATGCAGATTAGACTTTTCGAAAAAATCAGTACTATCCAACAGCTATCCAGGGATTTTTCTTTTAAAGAAACAAACGGAGCTCAAAAAATACTCAATTCACTCCTGAACATCAACTATCGAGGAAAAAGCTTAGGGAAGAAGCCAACAATCTGCATCTCAGACTGGAGCGATGTCGGCACCAAGTCAGAACAGGAGAACATGGCCAGGTACTTCTGGGATTGGGGATATAAAACGTTTTTGGTTGACCCCAGGGAGTTTATCTACAAAGACGGGATTCTTAGGTACAGGGATGAGAAGATCGATATCGTCCACCGAAGAGTGATTATGATCGAGTTGGTGGAGCGATTCCGTGACGTCCAACCGCTCATCCAAGCCGTGAAAGAAGGAGCTGTCTCGGTCATCAATCCTTTCAGTTCTGCTATAGGTAGTAATAAGGCAATCTTGGCTCTTTTGAGTGAGGAGAAGTATCACCCTCTGCTCGAGGAGGATACAGCTGACATCATAAAAAGACACCTTCCCTGGACCCGACTTTTTCACAGGGACAAGGATCAAATTCTCATCAAAAAGGTCATCGAGGATAAGGATTCATATGTCTTGAAAAAGGGAAAATCCTACGGGGGAAGCGGGATTATTGTCGGACGAGAGGCCAGTAAGGAGCTATGGAAACGACGGACTGATGAGATTCTCGAATCTGCGGAGGAGCGATGGATTGTCCAAGAATATATCAAACCTCCTCGGGAGATGTATCCAGTGATTCAAGACAATGATTTGGAATTTCATGAGCTTATCTATAACATTAATCCCTTCATCATCGATGGAGAGTATGTTAACGGAATGACAAGGCTCAGTTATCCAGATCAGCATGTGATCAACGTGGCCCAAGGGGGATTTCAGATCCCGATGATCGAGACAGATGAGAGATAACTTAAGAACGAAAATCATATCTGCCTGGTTAGGCAATTCTCCACTTTCGCTCGTCACCCCACATGGATTGCGTATAGAAATATCAGAGTCTCTTCCTGTTTTCGGCTTTGCTCTTCATTCAGGCAGTAAAATCCGCGAGGCTCTGGAGCCGAAACTGAGCCTATCCCGAAGACAGATGCTCAAGGAAGAAGATCCCAGGACTGAGGAGCTTATCGAGTCTTTGCCCAACCTCATCTATCCTCTCTTTTCTCGGTTTGAGTGCGACCTGAATAGACCCAAGATCGGACGTCCCGTGGAGGATGCCGTCTACACAGAGCCGTCTCTGGCTTGGGATTTGAGAGTCTACCGAGAGCCGCTCACTCAACGGGAAATCAATACTTCTCTTGAGGCCTACAAAGAGTTTTACTGGATTATGGAAGGTCTATGTCAGAGTATTGAAAGACATTACGGGTTCGGGGTTTTCATCGACATGCATTCCTACAACGTAAGAGGCCGTTATGGACTTCCAGATATTCACTTAGGGACGAAATACCAATCCAGAGAAAAATTTTCTGAAGAAATCTCTCATCTCACCAGTTATCTCCAGAAAATAGAAATCCAAGGCAGAACTTTGGTGGTTAAGGAGAATGATGAGCGTGTCGGCTTCTTCGGAGGAAAATTGAACCGATGGGTGGCTCAAGAATTCAGTGAGATTCTTGTCGTGAGCCTGGAAATAAAGAAATTCTACATGGATGAGGATCAAGGCCTGGTTTATGAAGACATATTCAATGCCATCAACGACAAAATCCAGCATGCCCTCTCCCTGATGGTTGACGACGTACGAAGACGATTGCAATCTACCTAAAAAAAGGGGACTGGTTTCCTTCTCGATAGTTACCAAAAAGGTGTATATCCTTTTTTTTATTTTCAATTTATCGCAATCGGGTTCGACTAAAAGGTTGATTAAGAGGTTTGCCTGTGTGTTTCTTTCTTTAAAACAAACTAGAAAGGTTTTATCATGAACGGATATCCGAGGATTTTGGTTGTAGAGGATGAGAATATCATCGCCAAGGACATCCAGAGTACTCTCAAGGGATTTGGATATCACGTTTGTGGAGTGGCCTCCTCAGGGGAAGAATCCATAGATAAAGCGTCTCAAATCCGACCTGATTTAGTTCTGATGGATATCAGGCTGAGAGGAACGATGGATGGTATCTACGCGGCTAAAGAAATTCAGTCTCTGATGAATATTCCCGTGATTTTTCTCACCGCAAACGGAGATGAACACACTATGAAAAAGATTGATAGATCAAAGCCCTTTGGTTATATCCATAAGCCTTTCGAAGAGAAAGAACTTCGGTATACGATCGAGAATGTCCTGAATAACGGTGGCAATAAACACTCAAATTGATCTCCTCAATATTTTAATAATTCCCAATTCCATGCTCTTTGTTCGACACTTCAAGGCTGAATCCGCTTGTCTTCCTGTCAAAAAAGGGAGCCAGCCCCAAAAAGTTGCCTGATTCCTTTAAGAGAGACATAGAATCAATGGTCATTCCTGCGGAAGCAGGAATCCAGAGCTATTTAGAAAAAGTCTTTCAGATTTCTGGTTTCTCGCTTTTGAGGGAATGACGAAATAATGACGCTGGATTCCTGCTTCCGCAGGAATGACATTCATTAAAACATGTAAGAATCTTAACTTTGAGAATAGAGATACTTACGGAACGAACTTGACTTTTTCCGAGGGGCGGAATACATATTACAGAGAACTCAAACAGGAAGGCTTCCCATGCGTGTGGCCATGTATTACCGAAACGACGACATCAGGATAGAAGAACTCTCTGTGCCCCAAATCGGAGCAGGGGAACTGCTGATGCGGGTAAAAGCCAGCGGAATCTGTGGGAGCGATGTTCTTGAGTGGTATCGTTTGAAAAAAGCCCCTCTTGTCCTAGGCCATGAGGTAGCCGGCTTGGTGGAAAAGGTGGGAGAAGGAGTATCCCGGTTTAAAAGCGGAAATCGTATCATAGCCGCCCACCATGTGCCCTGCAATACCTGCTTTTACTGTCTTAACGGACACCATACGGCCTGCGAGACATTACGAACAACAAATTTTGATCCGGGAGGTTTTTCCGAGCTCATCCGTCTTCCGGCCATCAACGTGGATCGGGGTGTTCACACCATTCCTGATGGGCTATCGTATGAGGAGGCGACTTTCCATGAGCCTCTAGGCTGTGCGGTCAGAGCCCAGAGGATTACGCAGCTTAAGTCTGGACAGAGTGTCCTGGTCATCGGGAGCGGAATCGCAGGGCTACTCAGCGTTGCCTTGGCCAGAGCTGGAGGAGCTTCAAGGATTATGGCTGTGGACCTTGTTCCCTATCGATTGGCAGCAGCCAAGACATTCGGGGCTGATGAAGCTCTGAATCCTTCAGAGGATATTCCACAATGTTTTCGTCATTTGAATGATGGCCGTCTGGCGGATCTGGTGATCGTTTGCACCGGAGCCAAGCAAGCTCAAATTCAAGCCCTTGATTGCGTCGAGAGAGGGGGGACGGTTCTGTTTTTTGCTCCGACGGATCCTGATGTGACGATTCCTGTATCCATAAACGACCTGTTCTTCCGGAACGATGTCACGCTCACCACATCGTACGGAGCAAGCCCTTACGACTCGTGGGTTGCACTCGAGCTTATCCGCTCAGGGGCTGTTAATGTCAAGTCAATGATTTCCCATCGTCTTCCCCTAGAGAAGATAACCGAGGGTTTTCAAATCGTGGCCAAAGCCGAAGATTCGATGAAGGTCATCATCGAGCCTCAAGAATAGAATGATTTCAATTCTAATAGAGAGGAGGAGATTATGGATTGGGGAATGAAAAACCGTCTATCCCAAATCATCAAGCCCGAGACAGGACACACAGTTATGCTGGCTGTGGACCATGGCTATTTCCTAGGACCTACACATAAATTGGAAAACGCGGCCAAGACGATCGAGCCGCTTTTGTCTTATGCCGATGCCCTGATGCTTACCAGGGGAATCCTCCGGACCTCTGTCGACCCTGGAAGTTCCATCCCTATCGTCCTCAGAGTTTCGGGAGGTACCAGCATCATCGGCGAAGATCTTTCCAATGAAGACATCACAACCTCGATGGAGGAGGCCGTGCGGCTGAACGCGGCTGCTGTGGCTTTGTCCATTTTCGTCGGGACAGAGCATGAACAGCAGACTCTAGTCAATCTTTCCCATCTTGTCGACATAGGAAACGAATACGGCATCCCGGTTTTAGCCGTGACCGCTGTCGGTAAAGAATTGGGAAAACGGGATATGCGCTTCCTGGCTTTATCCTGCCGTATCGCTGCCGAATTGGGCGCCAGCTTTGTCAAGACATACTACTGTGATGAATTTGAGAAAGTAGTGGAGGGCTGTCCAGTTCCTGTCGTCATCGCCGGCGGCCCCAAACTGGAGACAGAGCTCGATGCTCTACAGATGGCTCACGACGCCGTCCAGAAGGGAGCCGCGGGTGTTGACATGGGAAGGAATATCTGGCAGTCAGAATTTCCCATCCCGATGATAAAAGCGGTAAGAGCCGTCGTTCACGACAAGGCCACTCCCGAGGAGGCCCTGGAGATCTATAATCAGAGTAAAGCTGGGAGTTAAAGCTCTCATTTTGAAATCCGTAAGACAGGAGAGATCTATTGAAAATCGCCCTAATACAGCAGCATGCCACAAAGAATTATCAGGATAATCTCAAAAGAGGTGTCGAGGCTTTTCACAGGGCGGCTGAGGAGGGAGCGGAACTAGTCGCTTTTGCTGAGCTGGCGTTTTTACCGTTCTTGCCCCAAGTGAAAGCCACAGAGGAGGCCTTAACAAAGGCGGAGCCCATACCCGGGCCAACCACTGAAATATTTACAGTTCTGGCCAAGGAATATGGAATCGTCGCCGTTTTGAATCTCTTCGAACGAGATGCAGATAAGACCTTCGATGCGTCTCCCGTGATCGATGCTGACGGGAAGATTCTGGGGGTGACGAGGATGGTTCATATCATGGATGGCTTGGGATTTTATGAAAAGGGATACTATACTCCAGGAGACAAACAGGAGTTTGTCTACCAAACCAAAGCCGGACGGGTGGGTGTAGCCATCTGTTACGACCGCCATTATCCAGAGTACATGAGGGCCTTGGCGCTCAAAGGAGCAGAGATCGTAGTCGTACCCCAGGCTGGTGCCGTCGGAGAATGGCCAGAAGGCATATTCGAAGGAGAGCTTCAAGTTGCCGCGTTCCAGAACGGCTTCTATGCCGCTCTCGTCAACCGGGTGGGAAAAGAGGACGTTCTGCATTTTTCTGGCGAGTCTTTCGTGGTCGATCCCCATGGTCGGGTCATCGCTCAAGCTCCTCAAGGGAAGGATTTTATCCTTTATGCCGAATGCGACTTTAACCGCATACCGGAAACTCCAGCCAAAAAGTTTTTCCTCCGTGACAGAAGACCCGATTTTTATCGTTTTTTTCATCTTTTAGATTGAAAAAGATTCAATTTTCTCCCAAAATGAAGACAAAGAAAAATAGGATAACATGAAGAACTGGTTTGTTTTGAACACAAAGCCGAAGAAAGAACATCAGGTCGAGAGACTGTTCACTGAAGGAGGTATTAAGATCTATAATCCTAAGTATCTGCATGAAAAAAGAGTGAGGCCGTTTTTCCCCGGCTACCAGTTTATCTACTTTGATTTTCCTCTCCAATACCAGCTCGTTAGATACACTCGCGGTGTTAAGAGAGTCATTGGCAACCAGGAGGGCCCGATTCCGATTCCAGAAGAGGTTATTCTCGGGATCAAGGCACGCGAGGTGGATGGCCTGATCGAGCTTTTTAAATACGGAGAGGAACCAGAGGTCGGGGATGAAATCGAAGTCGTGGAAGGACCTCTCAAGGGTCTGAAAGGCGTATTTAAGAGGGACCTTCCTGAGAAAGACAGGGTTCTCATCCTTCTAAATTATGTTTCCTATCAAGGTCAATTGTTGATCGAGAAGAAGAAATTGAAGAAAGTCCTGAAATAAAGACACA
>CAYFXE010000017.1:20320-31259 GCA_964347035.1 uncultured Eubacteriales bacterium
AAGACAGGGATGAGATGATGAATATTCCCAGCTTGGATTTAAAGGCTCAATACCAGAGCATTAAAGAAGAAATCGATCAGAAAATTCTGGAAGTAATTTCTTCTCAGAGGTTTATCCTGGGACCTGAAGTCGAAGCCTTGGAGAAGGAGATCGCCGACTATTGTGGGACAAAATACGCTGTCGGAGTCTCTTCCGGCTCGGATGCCTTGCTCGCCTCCCTGATGGCCCTGGAAGTTGCCGAGGGAGAGGGAGTAATCACCACTCCTTTTACCTTTTTTGCCACAGCTGGGGCTATTACTAGACTGAAGGCAAGGCCCATTTTCTGCGATATCGACAGGGATAGCTTCAACATAAGTCCCGGAAGACTTGCTGAGCTGCTCGAGGAGCGGGTTGACAAACAGAATGACAGGAAAATCAGGGGCATCATCCCGATCCATTTATTCGGCCAGTGCGCAGACATGAAGCCGATCATGGAACTGGCTCAAAAATATGACCTGTTCGTCCTCGAAGATGCGGCCCAGGCCATTGGTTCAGAATACGTCATGCCGGAAGGTGTCAAGAGGGCCTGCTCTATCGGAGATGTAAACATGCTCTCTTTCTTCCCATCGAAAAACCTGAGCTGTTACGGGGACGGAGGGATGATCCTGATGAACGATCAAAACTTAGCAGAGAAATTGAAGCTGTTGAGAATCCACGGCTCCAAGAACAAGTATTTTTATGAGATCATCGGCGGCAATTTCCGGCTCGATGCCATCCAAGCAGGAGTGCTAAGAGTCAAGCTCAGACACCTGGATGGTTGGCTGGAAAAGAGAAAAGAGAGAGCCGCTTATTATGATAAGAAATTCAGAGAGTCGGGCCTTATCGAAAAAGATGTTGCTGTTCCTCCCAAACCTCTCTACAAAGATTCGGGCTTAAAAAACTATCACACTTACCATCAATACATGGTTAGAGTGAAAGACAGAGATGAGCTCCAGAATTATTTGAAGGAAAAGGGGATTTCCACGGCTATTTATTATCCGCTGCCCCTTCACCTCCAGAGATGTTTTGCCTATTTGGACTACAACGAAGGCGATTTTCCTGAGTCTGAAAAGGCTGCCAAAGAGGTCTTAGCCATACCCATCTATCCTGAATTAACCGCCGAGCAACAGGATTACATCGTATCGGCGATCCAGGAATTTTATTATAGGGGACGCTCCCGAAGGAGACACCCTTAGAGTAAGGTTTTTCCGCAGGGACATCCGCTCTTTCATTTCCAATCCCTTCCGTCACTCCTGCGCATGCAGGAATCCAGGACAAAAAAAAGTCATTCCTGCGGAAGCAGGAATCCAGACATAGAATAGATTCTCATTCAGATATCCCTGGATCCCTGCTGCCGCAGGGATGACGATGAAAGGAGCGAGATACCTGGCTACGACGGCCCCTCGCTACTGCTGTCCGCACGTCTGTGAGATAGGCTTCATCCAACAGGATGCATAGAGGCTCTCCTGTCTTTTGATTGAAGACCGGTATCATTCCGTTTGTATATTTCAGTCATCTGTATCTCCTCACTCACCCAGGATTTCTTTTAATCTCTCCAAGCTTATTCTGGAACCGCTCAGGATCAATACCACAGTTTTATCTTTGAATCTTTCCTTCATCTTGATAAACGAAGCAACAGAAAGGGCGGCTGCTCCTTCGATCAGGAGTGAATGATTTTCCATGATCATCACGATCGCTTTCTTGATTTCTTCTTCTGTGACACAGATGAACTCATCGACATGCCTCTGGCAGATATCGAGCGTGATCGCCCCCTGCTCGATGCCGCCGGCTGTGCCTTCTGAAATCGTAGGCTTAGATTCCATCTCTACGATGTGTCCGGCTTTGATCGACTCGAACATGACCGCCGAATTTTCCGGTTGACAGCCTATAACTTCGATGTTGGGATCGATGGATTTGAGATAACCGGCTATCCCCGAAATGAGGCCGCCGCCTCCAACGGGAACGAGGATAGCATCCATGTCTTTGATTTGTCTCTCCAGTTCGATGCCAACCGTACCTTGACCTCCGATAATCTTGAGGTCATTGTAAGGCGAGATATAAATCAGGTTGCTTTTCTCGGCTGCTCTCCTTGCCTGCGTTTCAGACTGAACACAGTCATTCCCATAAAACTTGACATCAACATCATAAATACGGAGGCCTTCGACTTTGGCTTGATCCGTATTAAAGGGGAGGTAAATCGTGCCTCGACACCCGATCTTATTTGTGATGTGGGCAAAAGCAGTCCCATGATTTCCAGTGGATGCCGTAACCACACCTCTTTCTCTATCCTCTCGACTCAACGATAGAAGCTTATTTGTCGCTCCCCGAAGCTTAAACGAGCCTGTGATCTGGAGGTTTTCCAGCTTGAGGAAGACCTCACACTGGCCAGCTTGATTGAGAAAAGGGGAGGGCTCGATAGGTGTCTCTCGGATATGGGGCCGGATTCTCCTCTCTGCCTCCAGGACTTCCTTTTTTATCTTCATCGGGACGTTCCCCAAAGTACCACCCTTTCAGGGAATTGGCAACCTTTTGATAAAGTGAATCAGTCACACAGTGACTCGGTCACTCAGTAAGAAGGAGATATTTTTTCTTCTTTGTCTGAGTTACTGTGTTACAGAGTCACGGTGTCACTAAGTTTTCATCTTATTGAGTGACTGAGTTATGGTGTCACGGAGTTACTTTTGGCATGGATATTTCCCTCGCTCTTTGATACCTTTACACATAGGTAGAAAAGGTAGAAAGTCCGCACAAAGGAGTCAGAGAATGAAAACGATCGGTCTTGTCGGAGGAATGAGCTGGGAATCAACCCTAGAGTACTACAGAATCCTCAACGAAATGGTTAAACAGAGATTGGGAGGATTGCATTCAGCCAAATGCATCTTATACTCAGTGGATTTTGAGGAGGTCGAGAAATTACAGCATCAGGGAAATTGGGAAGAAGCCACCAGATTTATGATAGACGCGGCCCAGAGGATTGAGAGAGCTGGCGCAGATTTTATCATCATCTGCACCAACACTATGCATAAAATGGCCGACGAGGTTCAAGATAATATCGAGATTCCCCTCTTGCATATCGTGGATGCGACAGCTGAAGAGATCAAAATCCGGGGATTGAAAAAAGTCGGTCTCCTGGGGACGCGGTTCACGATGGAAGAGGATTTTTACAGGGGAAGATTAGAGAATAAGCATGGAATCGGTGTCTTGATCCCTGATCAGAAAGAAAGGCAGGACATTCATGACATCCTGTACACAGAGCTCTGTATGGGTGAAATCAAAGAGCTTTCTCAGGGCAGGTTTAAAGAGATTATCGGCAATCTCGTAAGCCAAGGAGCCGAAGGAATTATCCTTGGTTGCACAGAGATTCCCTTACTGGTCAAACAAGAAGATTACACTGTCCATTTATTCGACACGACGGCGATACATGCCAAAAAGGCCGTTGAGTATGCTATTTCAGAAATGAAATAGCCCACTGAAACGTCATTCCTTCAGAACCTATGCTCACAAGTGTCAAGAATACGTAAAAACGTCATTCCTGCGGAGGCAGGAATCCAGAAAAATCTTAATGGGAATCTATTATTTATCTGGATTCCCGCTTCTGCGGGAATGACAAGTAAGAGCGGAAATGGCGAAGGATTGACACTTGATTCCTGCATCCGCCTACGCGGGCATAATCTCCCGCAGGAATAAAAAGTAAGAATAGGAATGATTTAGAGGAACAGGGATGATGGCTTAATTATATGTTTCTTATTATTTTAAAAATATTTTTATAATATTCCATATACCGAGGAAGGATACGACGAGGATGATGAGACCTCCCAGGACGTTCTGTTTCCAGCTGTTGGCCGAAGAGCCCATCTTCTGCTTGTTGTTAAGGACAACGAGCAGGAAGATAGAGGCCACAGGCAGGACAATTCCGTTGGCCACTTGGGCGAAAACGATGACAGCCAACGGGCTGAAGTTGAAAAGAGACACGATCATACCGATGAGGATAATCCCTAACCAGACTCCCTTGAATCCTCTCGACTCGTGCCCTCCCTCCCATCCGAGAACTCCTGAAGAGGCGAAGGCCGCCGCATAAGGGGCTGTCAGGGCTGAACTCAGGCCAGCGGCAAAAAAACCGAAACCGAACAAAAGATTGGTCAGGGATCCGAACAATGGTTTGAGCTGCTGGGCCAGGTGAGCTCCAGACTCCAACGGAAGTCCCCTCTCATAAAAGGCCACTGCAGAGGTAACTACGATCGACGCTGAGATGACTCCTCCTAAACAGATGGAGAGGATGAGGTCTTTTTTGACCTGGCTCAAACGGGAAGGGTGAGACCATTTTTGTTTGACAGCGGCTGAATGGAGGAAGAGATTATACGGAACGACCGTCGTTCCGACCAAAGCCAGAACAAGATAAAGAGAATTTTGAGGGAAAGAGGGAATCATACCTTTCAGTATGGAAGATAGGTCAGGTTTGATCAGGATCACTGTTGTTAGGAAAGAAAGACTCATGAAAAAAACAAGAAAGATCAGGAATCTTTCAATCAGTTTATATTTTTTTCGACTGAGAATAAGTATGGCCAGCCCAGAAATCAGAACTACCCAGTACTTTTGGGGAATGGATGTGACCATCTCCAAGCCCAAAGAGCCGCCGATGATGTTCCCGGCTTCATAAGCCGCACAGCCAAAGGTTATGGAGGAGAGGGTAAGGACAATAAAGACCGTTCTCGTCAAAGTTTTTTGGGTGAAGCCTCGAAGAGCCTGAGCCAGGTCGTGTTCTGAAGCCAAGGCCAACCTCCCCGTCATTTCCTGGAGGATGATCGTGGTTACCGTTGCAAATACAAGGGCATAGATCAGAGAATAACCAAACCTGGCGCCAGCCATCGAACAGGCGGTCACTGTTCCGGGCCCGATAAAAGCAGCTGTTACCAGAAAACCAGGGCCGAAGGAGGACTTTTTATTCTTTTTGGCCATAGCCTCCCCCTCCGGGTGTCTCAACCCTCAGGATATCGCCTGGTAGGACTTTGATATTCACCTTGGAACCGAGAATTGTTCTCCTGCCCTTGGCGTACAGGATATTTTTTCCTCTTTTCCCGCTCCCACCCCCTTGGACTCCGTAGGGGGCAAAGCGGCGTCTTTCGGACATGATCGACACCTGAGTCGGTACGGAGAATTCATATTCGCGGATGAGGCCTTCGCCGCCTTTGTTTTTTCCTCGGCCTCCAGAGCCTTTCCGGAGGGCATAGGTTTTAATTCTTATCGGCAGGTAGTTTTCGAGTGCCTCGAGAGGAGTATTGAGGGAATTTGTCATGTGGGTATGGATGCCGCTCAATCCCGGCAGATAAGGACTTCCCCCCATCCCCCCGCCGATGGTTTCGTAATAAGTAAAATTTTGTCTCCTCTCAGGATCATACCCGCCGAAAGCAACATTGTTCATCGTGCCCGAACTTGCGGCTGGAATCTTATTCGGAATAGCCTGGGACAAAGCGCCCAACAGAACATCGACAATCCTCTGGGAAGTTTCCACATTCCCACCGGCTGTGGCAGCCGGATACTGAGCATTGACCACCGAGCCTTCAGGCGCTTTAATCATCAGAGGCCTCATCAACCCTGTGTTAAACGGAATATCCTCATCGATCAGCGAGCGGAAGACATACAGGACCGCAGACATGGTGACCGCAAAATTTGCGTTCACACCGCCCTCAACCTGCGGCGATGAGGAGCTGAAATCGATGAGGGCTCGGTCATTGTCGATCCTGATCTCAGCCTCTATTCTAACCGGGCTGGTGCTAATTCCATCATCATCCATAAAATCAGAATAAGCGTAGATGCCATCAGGGATGTCTTTTAAAGTTTCTCTCAGAATCCTCTCTGTGTAATCCTGGATGAGATGGGTATATTGGATGATCTTTGTCAACCCGTATTTTTTGACGACCTCCTTTATCCTTTGCAGTCCCCTGGCATTGGCCGCTATCTGGGCCATCAGATCGCCCTGCCGTTCCTCGGGTGTTCTGACGTTGGCCAGGATGAGGCTGAGTATGCCTTCGTTTATTTTTCCCTTTTCGATGATCTTAATTGGGGGAATGATCATCCCCTCTTGAAAAATTTCTGTGGCCAGGGGCATGGAGCCTGGAGTCATCCCACCCACGTCGGAATGATGCGCCCTGTTAGCAACAAAAAACACCAATCTTTTATCCGCGAAGAAGGGAGAGATGCAGGTGATATCCGGAAGGTGAGTTCCCCCCTTGTAGGGGTCGTTCAGGATGACCAGGTCCCCTTTTTCAAAGCGGCTCACTCTCATCGCTGCCTGGACAGACAGAGGCATGGCTCCCAGGTGGACGGGGATATGTGATCCTTGGGCAAAGGTTTCGCCTTTTTGGTTAAAAAGCGCACAGGAGAAATCCTTCCTTTCTTTGATGTTCGGTGAAAGAGACGTTCTTCCCAGGACAGCGCCCATTTCTTCAGAGATGGAGATGAAGATGTTCTTGAAGAGTTCCAGCTCGATCGGGTCAAATTTTATCATCGATTCGCATTCCTTTCTGGAGGATCAAATTGAGGAGACCATCGACTTTTAATGCGAAGGAAGGAGGGAGGAGGGTCGTGGATTCAGGATCAACAATGATGGCTGGCCCTTTTAAGCGATCACCAGGACGAAGCAAGGCTCGGCTAAAAACGGGAGCAGAATAAGACTTTCCTTTGAAATAGAGTGTCTGTTTTTTTATGAAGGCTCTCTGGGCTTTCCCATCTCCCCGGGGCAGCTCCTTTAATTTGATTTTTTTGCTCAATCCCACGGCTTTAATCCTGACGTTGACAATTTCTGCTTCCCGAGAGGGGTGGTGATAGGAATAAAGTCTTTGATGGGCTCTGTGGAAATCTTTGACAAAGCTTTCTCTGAAAGGGATGGTGATTTCATAGGATTGACCAAGATACCTGAGGTCAAGGAAGGGGAGAAGCCTGACGTTCTTGGGAGTGAAGCCCTCTTTTGCCATCTCCTCGAAGCCTTTTTTGCCGAGTTTGTCCAGCAAATTTTGGATCTCTCCAGGAGCAGTTTTTTGAGCGGATTTGAGGAAGGAATGGGAGTAGTCTTTGATCGAATCAGCCAGCAAAAGCCCCAGAGCCGAGAGGACGCCTGCGTTCTTGGGGACGATGATGGTCCGAATTCTGAGATGCTCTGCGATTTCTGCGGCATGGAGACCCCCCGCACCTCCGAAGGAGAAAAGACCAAAGTGCCGCGGATCAAAACCACGTTCGATGGAGATCAGGCGGATGGCCCTCTCCATGTTGGCATTGGCGATTTCGATGATACCTTCTGCTGTTTCTAGAGGAGTCTTCCGGATTCTTTTCGCCAGATGTCTGATCGTCTCTTGGCTTCTTTCCGGAAATATTTTCATTTTTCCCCCGAGGAAAAACTCAGGGTCTAAGCGTCCGAGGACAAGATTGGCATCGGTCACTGCGGGTTCATGTCCTCGGCCGTAACAAGCCGGTCCGGGGTCAGCCCCGGCGCTCTGGGGGCCAACCCGCAGAGATCCGCCCTGATCGAGGTAGGTTATAGAACCTCCTCCTGCACCCACACTGTGAATATCGATAATCGGTAAGCGAACCGGAAAGTCACCGATCCGGCTTTCGCTTGTCCTCCGTATCTTACCGTCCAATAGAGAAACATCGCAGGAAGTCCCGCCCATATCAAAGGTAATGATGTTCGTAAACCCAGCCTCTCGCGCGAGATAGAAGCTGCCCACGACTCCTCCTGCTGGACCAGAGAGAACCGTTCTTATAGGTTCTGATTTGGCTCCCGAAGGAGAAATATATCCCTCGTTGGATTGCATGATCCGGAGTTTTGTTTTCCGGAGTTTCTTTTCCAAGTCGGCCAGGTATTGATGGACAACTGGCATGAGATAGGTGTTGACGGCTGTGGTGGCTGTTCTCTCGTATTCGCGGTATTCAGGCAGGATGTCACTCGAAAGAGAAAAGAGAAGTTTGTCCTTCTTGAATTCTTTGGCCACGATTTTTTCATTTGTGGGGTTGGCATAGGAATGGATGAAAGAGACGGCGACCGCTTCTATGTCCGTTTTTTTGATCTTCTCTAGGATTCCTTTTATTTCTTTAGGAGAAATCTTTCGTTCGACCTGACCTGAGGGTGAGGTTCTTTCCTCCAGGCCAAAACAGCGGTTTCGAGGAAGAAGAGGGACTCTGTGTTCTCCCCTCAGGCTGTAGAGTTCATCTCTCACCTGTCGTCCGATAGAGAGGACATCCTCGAATCCCTTGGTCGTCAGAAGGGCGATCCGTCCTCCTTTTCTTTCCAGAAGAGTATTCGTGGCTACAGTGGTTCCATGTATAACTAAAAGAGGAATGGCTTTGGCAAGAACCTCTTCGAGGCCTTCGAGAATGGCCAGAGAGGGATTCTGAGGAGTGGAGGGGATTTTATTGATTTCGATCGTACCGTCTTGGTAGATGACAAAGTCTGTAAAAGTTCCTCCTGTATCAACCCCGATGCGGGCTTCATTTGGCATGTGGATATGTTTATGTATGAATGGAAGAAAGTCAAGGCTTGTTCCCACGAAGCTTATACCAGCGAAAGCAGGTAGTGAGACCAATAAAAAAAATGTCATTCCTGCGGAAGCAGGAACAATAACAGATAAATGAACCAGTAACTCAGTTAACAGTCTACAGTTCTCAGTTAAAGAAAAGATTTATTTCTTCAATGACGACTGACAGCTGATAACTGTGAACTGATAACTGATCTATTTGCACGTACTGCATGTGTTCGCCGTACAGGTGGTGCAGGCCTCCGAAGATGATTTTAGACGGCTACTGCCTCCTCCTATCCCGAAGGTTGAGAGGAGTTTTTGAATATTTTTACTCCTGCAAGAAGAGCAGGAGACATTTTTTTCATTCCCGATCGAGACCAGAGCCTCAAAATGTGCGCCGCATTTTTGACACAAAAATTCATATATCGGCATGACATATCATTTTATACCCTGTCTGAAAGAATAGCAACTCGTTCGCACCAGCCAAAATAGATAACGAAGATCAAAATGATTATTAGATAATAGGGCCTAAATTCTTCTCAGGCACAGAGATCAGCCTTTATTGGGATTCTCGATGGCTTAGCTCCTTGGCCTACAGCATTCGAGTCAATTTACTGGTGGCAATCGCCTCGATCTCCACCTTAACATCCTTGGGCAACCGTGCCACCTGGATAGCGGCTCGGGCAGGGTAGGGAGCCTTGAAGAATTCGGCGTAGACAGCGTTCATCTTGCTGAAATCGTCCATGTCCTGGAGGAAGACAGTGCATTTAACGACTTTATCGAAGGAACTTCCTGCAGCCTCCAGAACAGCTTTGAGGTTGGTGAGCACAAGGCGGGTTTGCTCCTCGATAGTGCCCAATTTCAGCTCTCCGGTGGCCGGATCAATGGCAATTTGGCCTGAAGCGAACACGAATCCGTTCGCCTCGATAGCTTGAGAATAAGGGCCGATGGCTTGGGGAGCTTTATCTGTATTGATTTCTTTTTTCATTGTCTGACTCCTTTTTTTTGCCGTTAAAAGATTGGGACCTGTCAAAGCCAGAAGACCGAGACTGACAAGAGCTTCTCTTCTTTTCATCGAATGTTCTCCTTTCATCTAGTTATGATAAGACGGTAATTTTAACTGAACGACTTTCCAGCTTTGTTATTCCTGTTTTAGCTATGGCCTTTATTGTATATATTCCAGGCTTGAGTTGCCAGGAAAAGGAATACGGAGGAGTTGTCACTTGGATTCTTTGATCGTTGATCCACCATTCTAAGTGGTTTACGCGCTTATCTGATACTTTTACTCGGAAGCGGATCTTTTGGTATGGTTTGGGAAGGATCGGGTCGATCTTGAACATATCTCCATCCACAGGGAATGAGATCTGAATCGGATGAGTTGGGTTCTGTTCATGGGAAAGGTTGGCGTTTTCTGCGCTAATTTGGTTGGCATGGCGATGGTCGCAGGACTCATCCGGCTCTGAGCCTTGAATGAAGATTTCCTCCATCTGTCCTGGACAGTCGGCTGTCACCAGTTTTCCCGAGAGAGGGCAGATGCTTCGTCGGACCAAGCCTTCCGGCTCCTCGAATTCAATGCCATGGTCTCGCTCATGCAGGAGGAGCATAATATCCTTGAAGAGGGGGCCACAGCCTGTGATCCCAGAGACTCTGTGCATGGGTTTACCGTCGAAATTTCCAACCCAGACTCCAACACAGTACCGGGGTGTGTAACCTATGGTCCAATTATCCCTGAAATCCTTGGATGTTCCTGTTTTGGCTGCGCAGGGAAAGTGTAGCCTCAAGGGAGAGTGAAGTCCAAAGGAAGGTGTGCGGGCATCATCATCGGAGAGAATGTGGGTAAGTATGTAGGCGATCGGAGAAGAAAAGATGCGCAGTCCTGAAGGGTTTGGAAGAGAGTTTATTTTTTTTTGGTGGATATCAATTTTGCAGAGAATGGATTTTTCCTTCAAAAAAATTCCTCCCCGAGCCAAGGCAGAATAAGCCCGCACGAGCTCCAACAGAGTTACTTCCCCGTTTCCCAAGGTCAGTCCGACTCCGTAGAAGCTCGGGCTCTTTTTCAAGCTTTCAAAGCCAAGTCTTTTCAGCTTCTGGTAAAGAAGGTCAGAGCCGATGGTCTGGAGAACAGAAATGGCCGGGACATTGTAGGAACAGGCCAAAGCACTTCTCATCCGAATCCACCCATGGTATCGACGATCGTAATTCTTCGGTCTGAAGATTCCTTCCGAAGTCTTGACGTGCATCTCTGTATCTTCTAGCAGGCTGGCGGCTGTCATCCCCCTCTCAAGAGCCAGGCCGTAGGTGAAAGGCTTTAGAGTTGATCCCGGCTGCCGCAGGGATAGAGCACCGTTCACCTGGCCGCTGTGGCGATTATCAAGGAAATCCCGGGAGCCGACCATGGCCAGGATTTCACC
>CAYFXE010000017.1:31269-63911 GCA_964347035.1 uncultured Eubacteriales bacterium
AGGGCGGCAGCATTGGTCATCCCTCGGTTGGACGAAGAATCAACATGTTTTTTGACGACAGTCTCGATTTTTACTTGAAGAAAATAATCTAGAGTTGTCTGGATTGTCCCCAGTCTCCCTCGCTCTTTATAAGGTATTTGCTGTAGGATGTAGTCACAAAAATGAGGAGCGCGGAATCTCGTTTTTTCGGGAACAAGACAAATGCTCTCCTGCAGAGCTCTCTTGAGGGCGTGTTCATCTACATAGCCTCGTCTGTGCATTCGGTTGAGAATCTCTTTTTGTCTCCTCACAGCCCGCAGGAAGTATCGGTAGGGATTGAGCTCTCGAGGCGAGCGGGGGAGTCCGGCTAGAAAAGCCGCCTCTGCCAAGCTTAAATCAGAGGCTGGCTTATCAAAATAAAGTCGCGAAGAAGCCTCCACTCCGTAGGCTTGGTTGCCGTAACAGATACAATTGAGGTAGTGGGTGAGGATCTCTTCCTTGGTCAGCGCCCGCTCCAACTTCAACGCTGTCCATATCTCGTAAGCCTTTGATAAGAGATTCCGGCGATGAGGTGTGATGTTTCTTGCTAGCTGCTGGGTGATAGTGGAGGCGCCGGAGACAACCTTTCCTGCCTTGACATTTTGGAAGCAGGCGCGGAGGATGGCTAAAATATCGACTCCCGGATGAAGATAAAAGTGCTTGTCCTCAGCAGCAATCGTGGCCCGAATGAGATGAGGGGACATCTCTTTGAGTGTTAACCAGCGACAGCGTCCTCCTTCGTCAGAGAGGACTTCTCTCAAAAGAATGCCATTCCTGTCGATGATCCGGAGGGAAGTTATCGAAGCAGGACTGAGTTTTTTTTGGGGGTATGGGATGTAGAGTGAAACAAGGAATACCAAAGGAATTATCAACAGGCTTATTACGGTTATTTTTTTTATGGATTTCACTTTTCTATTTTAACTGTGAATTCTTCTCCCCGGCCGAAAACCTCTGGAGAGTACATCTCTTCAATCTTTGTTCCAGGAGTCTGGAAGGTGCCAAAAGTCAAGGCTCGAGCCAAGTAGGTATGAGTATGAACGCCAGGAGAGAGGGAGTCTGCAAACAGGAGCACCCTGTCATCATGCATTTCGATGTGGTTGAAGCCTTCCCACCATCTTCGATTCCTCAGTCTTTCCATCTGGCTTAAGCTCCTCTGCTGCTCCTGGCTTTCGGTGACAAAGGTCGGGTTGACCGCCTCGAAACCGGCTGGAAGAGGGTCATCGACTACGACAAACAGACTTTCTTGGGGAACGACAATCTGGAGTTTGACAACGACCAAGGATCCGGCTTTGACGGATTCAAGAGACTCACCATCAAGGGACAGGAACTGTTTAGAAAGGCCGAAGCCCTCATCCCTCGGAACCAATCGGTATCGAGGAGCATAAGTCATCCTGGCCTCGTAAAAGAGAGTTCCCTGGCCTTTCATGTTGATATTCAAAGGTATAGTTTTCCCAGGCGGAAATGATACAAGAGAGGTCTCGGCTGCAACGGTTTTGTTTCTTATCTCTCGGAAGACTTCCTGGAGGAGACGCTTCTTTTCGAGCGATATTTCGATTTCAAAGTCAGGTTTAATCTTTTCGTGCTGGCGGTAGAATTCATTCAGTGCGTAGAAAACAAAGAAATTTTGCTGGGTCGAATTCCAGGCATTGGCCTTCCTTTTCTGAACAATCCAGCGGGCGATATCGGGGAGAAGCGGATGATCTGATCCCACCTCAAGCATGGCCTGGAGGATGAAGGCTGTGGTCCGCAAATTTGAGGCGTATATCCAGCCGCCTTCTCTTCCTTCATCATCCTCGAAATGAGCTTGTGTCGGCTCCACCTTGATTTTATTCGTTAATTCCAGCGCAAGAGCTGTCTGGGCGCTTAGAGGCCCTTTGCCTTGGAAGAGCGCCTTGAGAAGAAGGGTTTTACCGAAAAGCGATAGATTCTCTCTCTCTGTAAACAGTTTTTCAGCGTAGGCAGGCTTAGGTTGGGTGAGCAGAGCAAGGTCGTAGAGAGCAAAGGCCTGGACAGTTTTCCAGGATCGATCACTGTAAGGATGATTCCGCCTCCTCGTTTGGGGTCGCAGGAGGGACTGGAGGTAATTCGCTGCTCTTGTGAGAAGCTGAGGATTCACATCATATCCAGCTCTCTTGGCCTGGATTAAAGCGAAGGCGGCATAACAGCTTATGAACGGCGAATCAGAGGTAGAATCTGGCCAGAAGCCGAACCCTCCATTACCCTTCTGGTAGGCATAAATCTCTCGTAAGGTCTTTCGGACATATTCCCTGATTTGAGATTTGTCGAGCTGGCTGAGGCTAAAATCCAGGATCACTCCCTCGGCGACGATATAAGGGAGAATAGAAGACAGCCGCTGTTCCAGGCAAAGATAGGGGTAGGAGGTGAGGTAGTCGACACATCCTCGAAGGCCGGTGAGGGCGCTTGCAGATGCGAAAACCTCAATCTTGCTTTCGTCGGCATAGATGTTTTCGGGGATTCGGATGCTCTGAACATCGGATTGGCTGGTCTTTTCGAAGAAAGCCACAGTTTCTGTCGGACGGGGCATCAACACGGGGATCGAAATTTCCAGTCCATCTGTTTCCTTACCCATCTTGGCCCGGTAGGCAAAAATAGCTTCACCTGGTTTTTCGGCCTCGAAGTCAAAAAGGATTTCTCTGGATTTCCCCGCCTCCAGGGAAAACTGGCGGACGGGATTTTCATCCAGAAGCAGGACACCTCCGGCCTCACAGCTGAGGGAGATTTGACCTGGTTTAGAGGAGTTGTTATAGATGACGACTCCGCCACTAAATCGATCGCCTGTCCGGGTAAACCGAGGTAAAGCCGGCAGCAGAAGGAGAGGCTTGGATGTTCGTAAATCCGATTGAGCCTGGCCGAACCGGGAATCCTTGGTCTGAGCGACGGCCATGATTCGGAAGGTAGTCAAGTTATCAGGGAGTGTGAAGCTTACAGAAACATTCCCCTCCTCATCTGTGAGGAGCGCCGGATTCCAGTAAGCTGTAGCCTTAAAGTCTCCCCTTAGCTTCACTTCGGCTAGAGCCGGGGCGGAAGCCTTCATCTCGTCTGTTTCCTCTCCTCCGCCTCCGACATCCTCGCCCTTTTGTCCGTATTCCCTCATCCCGATAAGATGGAGCCTCGTGTCCGAGGTCTGAACTGAGAGGGACCTTTGAGCGTAGAATGTTAAAAATGGATCCGGAGTTAGGTAGCCGATCAGGCTAAGCACACCCACATCCACGACAGCTAAGGTGAGGGAGGCTTTCGTGCCTTGACCTTTCCAGTTATTGACCTTTAATTTAAGATGGACTTCTTCTCTAGGCTTATAAGTTTCCTTGTCTTTTTGTATTTCTATGTTGAGTCGTTTTTCGGAAGGATTCACGTTGAGGTTGATATAGCCGAGCTTAAACTGAGGCTTTCCGATGTCTTCATTCTTATCGGTCGCTTTTGTCGAGGTTCGGCCCTGGACCAAGAGTACTGAGACAAAAACGTTCGGAATATGGTCAGAGAGGATGGGGATTTCGATCTCTTCTGAGCTTCCTTGAAGTTCTAGTATTTTGTGGTCCAGGATGAGCTCTCTTTCGATCGTCACCAAGGCTTTTGCCTTTTGGTAGGGGGATTTCACCAGGATTTTGGCCACATCTCCTGGGCGGTATTCCTTGAGGTCGGCCACGAGCTCGATAGAGTCGTCATCGCGTTGTTCCCAAGGAACATAGTCTCTTCCTGTGACATAGACATATGTGATGGTCGAGATGGCGTTATCCCGGCTGTCAGTGCCCTCGGCCCGAAGCAGATAGAAGCCCGATTTTTCAGGACGGAACGTCACTTTTTGAGGTTTATCCTTCGTCTGGATAAGGTGATGGGCTATTTCCGTATCCTTTCTATCACTTAACCAGCGGAACATCCCTCCGATGCCTCTTCTTCGGGCTCCGAGCCATTCTCTTCTTATCAGGGCTAGCCGGATCTGCTTTTCTGGGAGGATCTGTCCTTCAGGACTTACGGATATCAGGTTGACCTCGAGGTTATGATCTTTTTTCAAAAATGTGGTGCTGGGTTTAAGTCCGATGTAGTATTCCCCGCGGTGGACAACGGCCTGAACACGGCTGGAGATCATACGCCGGCTGGGACTCACCACCGTTGCCTCCAAGGCGGCGAGGACTGAATCCTTCTCTTTTTCGGGCAACAACTTGGCTGAAATTGTAAACTTTCCTTCTCTGTCCAGGGTGGATTCGCCGGAGGAGAGAAGCCGGCTTGTTTCCCCATCAAAGTCTACCCAACGGTCAATCTGATTACCGAAGATATATCCGTTATGTCCGGGTGGTGAAAAGGAGTCGGGGTTGAGGCGGAGCCGCCAGGAGACTTTCTGATCGGCCATGGCCCCTCCGAAGAGATAATTGGCTCTCACAGCTGCCTCGTATGTGTCGCCGAAGATATAGCTTTCTTTGGACGTGCGGAGATGGACCTCGAATTCGGCCGGCTGGAAGGCCTCGATCTGGAAAGAGCCGTAGACAGTTATGGGTTTTTCTTCCCTGACAGGCGAAGGGATGATTCCTCTGATTTGATAATACCCGAGCGATGCCTCTTCTTTAGCCTCGAAATCCAGAGCGAAAGAGCCGTAGGCATCGAGTTCGATGGTTTTTTTGAGCATTCTCTTCTGGAAGGGATCAAGGATTTCACATTCCACCTTTTGCGTTCGAGGAAGTTGCCATTCTCCTTTCTCTCTTTCCCGAATTACCCCCTTGATGTGGACGGTTTCCCCAGCTCTGTAGATTCCTTTCTCAGTAAAGAGATACCCTTGGATTTTTACCGGTTGAGGATTCCAGTCATAGTGGATACCGAACCGGTAGGGGTAGATTCCTGTTCCCCATTCCGATGTGGTCAAGGCCACATCCGCTCCCCGGCTGACAAAGACCCATTGACGGGGTTTCTGCCATTTTTCCTTGGTTTTGATGCCAAGGATTTTCCAGCCCGGGGTTTGAACTTTTCCCTCGGAATCGGTCTGTCCCTGCCACCGGATCTTGTTGGAGTCATCCCTGATTTCCACCTGAGCCTCAGGAACAGGTCGGCCCGTTTTGAGCTCGGTCACCCAAATGATGTTGTTTTCGGGGGAAAACTTCCCGGATATTCCGAGTTCGGTCACTTGGAGAAACGCCTTGGGATATCGTTCCCAATCGTCGGATGAGTAAGTGTCGAGTTGAAGGAAGACGAATCCGTGTTTATCCGTTAGGATTTCTTTTAAAGCGATCGGAAAAATTTCTCGCTTGTTTCTTCTTGCTTGAAATTCGAGAAGCTTCTCTAGACGGAAAAAATTGGCTTTCGCATATTTTTCGTTCACCCAGAATATTTTTTCAGTCATAAGAAGTGGGATGACCTGTTCCTTTTGGACCTGAGCTCCCTGGAGGAAGACTTTCTTGGAGTTGATTACATAAAGAGGATAACGGAGATCTCCGTAAGCCTCTATGATGCCATGACCAGTGTCAATACTTGCCGAGGGGGGGTAGGGAGAGGTGAGGAATGTCTGTTTGACCTTTTCCTGCAGCCTGTTCCCGAACTCATCCTCGAGGTCGGCATCTATCCAAAGCGTATACTCTGTCTCGGGTTGGAAAGGAAGGGTAAGCCTGAGGGTGGAGTTAGCTCGATCCCAGCGGGAATAATAATCTGGGATCGAAAGCGCAGGCTCGAAGCGGATATGTTTGACGAATTCCTTATAGATGACCGGGTTGGAGAAATGAAAAGGGAGAGGATCATACGGGGTATGTTCTTTATCGACACCGAGTTTGTTAAACTTGAAGGTGTTGAACGTCTCAAACTTGAAAATCTGACTCTTGGCCATCCCTAGAGACCCTTCTTTTCCAGGCAGTCCCTGTTTGATTTCAACATAGTAGGAACAGTCGGGTTTAAGCTTTTTCTCTGGAATGAGGATGAGAACTTCTTCAGGTTTGGCTTTTATGTTCTCTTCTTTTAATTTTTTCTGGGAGGGGGTGTCGAGACGAAAAGAAATGGCTGTTTCTTTTTTTGCTGGGGTCATTTCGATTAAGTTAAGAAAATCCTTGGCTCTATTTTTTTGGATGGTTTGATTGAACACAAGAAGGATTTGAGTATCGAGGTTCAACCACTGCTGGTTATTTCGGGGAGCGTGTTTGATGAGCCGAGGCCGAATAGTCTGAAATGTCCAGGTGAAATCCTTTTTCAGGATGGCGCCTTTCAAAGATTCGGTGCCCGCCGGGATAGAGACTTCGATCTGGGTGGCATACGGAAAGTGTTTCTCTGGAGTAAAAGTCATAGTCCTGGTGTTTAGCCAGCGCCATTTTCCGGAAAAAGAGGGATTCATTCTGACCGGGGGAGGCGCTTTCCTTTCAGAGAGAGCTTCTAGAGGAATCATGACTTGATCAAAGACGACGACAATCGTCTCTGCTTCGTGGGGAGCTTCGGTCTTTCCTTTTGGGCTGACAAAGGTTACCTGTAAGTCAGCTGCTGGATTATCCGGAGTATCAACCGATGTTTGGGTATTTTCCCGATTTTTCACGAAGCTCGTCAGAAAAACGAGCAGAAAGAGGCAGAAAAATAAAATGATGGTTTTTTTTCGCATGGACATCCTACCTTCATGGTTTTCCTCATCCTAATCCAATAAATATTAAATATCAATATGAAACCAGTAAATCAGTGACTCAGTCACTCAGTCACTCAGTTGGTTCGAAAATTCTTGTTAAGACTAAATGTCATTTCTGCTAAGACTAAATGTCATTCATGCGGAAGCAGGAATCCAGTATTATCTTGATAAAAATTTTTCGTATCTCTGGATTCCTGCTTCCGCAGGAATGACGATAATAAGGTTTGGAACGAAGCCTGACCCCGAGCGAACTGAGTTTACTCGCAGGGTAAACTCAGCATGTTTCGATACTCACCAGCCTGAGCATCCCTTGCTTTTTTGGTGGTCTCGTGCTATAAGCTTTATTCCATTTTTGTCTTAAAATGAAACAAAAAAGTGGGAGGTAAATAATGGCTGACAAAAAAATCTTTAGGGTCATTTATTTGTTTATGGCTATCCTTATAGTATCACCTTTCCTGATATCAGGAGAAGGGCCAGGTTTTGATGAGGATTTTCTAAAGATATTCCAGTATCGATCTATAGGCCCTTCAAGACAGGGCGGGCGTGTGGTCGACATTGCTGTTTCTCCGGCGCAGCCTTTCACATTCTACGTGGCCACTGCCTCGGGCGGTCTCTGGAAAACAACGAACAACGGCACAACCTTCACCCCAATTTTTGATAACCAGAGCGTGATATCTATCGGAGATATCGCTGTGGCTCCTTCTGCTCCTGATGTGGTTTGGGTTGGGACAGGCGAGGCTAATAATTCCAGAAGCTCTTACTGGGGTGATGGTGTTTACAAATCCGAAAATGGAGGTAAGACCTGGAAACACATGGGACTCAAGGAATCCCACCATGTTGGACGGATCGTCATTCATCCGGAAAACGCGGATATCGTCTACGTCGCTGCCCTCGGCCATCTTTATTCGTTCAACGAAGAACGCGGTCTGTACAAAACCACAGATGGAGGCCAAACCTGGGAAAAAATCCTCTTCGTCAGCGAGAAAACAGGAGTGGTCGATGTGGCCATGGATCCCACCAATTCGGATATCCTGTTTGCGGCCTCCTACGATAAACAGCGTCTCCCCTGGCATTTTGAAGAAGGCGGACCAGAGAGTGCCCTGTACAAGTCTGTGGATGCCGGTAAGACATGGACGAAACTCAGCGGCGGATTACCCACCGGGAAGATCGGACGCATCGGTGTTGATATATACCGTAAGAATCCAAATATCATCTACGCCACGATCGAAAACGCCAATAAGCGGCCTCCCACAGAAGAGGAGATAAAACAGGATAAAAGCCGCGGCCGGGAGCCTGAAGAGCGGTCAATCGGAGGGGAGGTCTACCGTTCTGAGGATGGAGGACAAACCTGGACCAAGATGAATTCCGCCAAGGATGATATCGGCGGCCATCCTGGGTACTACTACGGGCAGATCCGGATCGATCCGAATGACGACCAAGTAATCTATGTCCTGAGTGTTATCCTCTACAAATCGACCGATGGAGGAAAAACTTGGGGAAAGCCAAGGCCGCAGAACGCAGCCTCGGGCACCCACGCCGATCACCACGCCCTCTGGATCAATCCCGACAATTCCAGCCATCTAATCCTCGGGAATGACGGCGGACTGTACATCTCTTATGATCAGGGAAAACACTGGGACTTTTACGATAATATTCCCCTGGCCCAGAGCTACGCAGTGGGTGTGGACATGGATGATCCCTACAATGTCTACACAGGGCTACAGGATAACGGATCCTGGAGAGGCCCGAGCAACGGCCTCGGAGGACAGATCACCTTGGATGATTGGGTGTCGGTCGGAGGAGGGGATGGTTTTTATAATGTTGTCGATCCCGGCGACAGCCGCTGGCTCTACAACGAATCTCAATTCGGCAACATCCAGAGACTGGACCAGAAGAAGGGCGTGGCCAAGCGGATTAGGCCGACGGGAGTCAAAGGAAAACCTGCTCCCCGTTTCAACTGGAATTCTCCCATCTTAATTTCCCCACACAACAGCCAGATCGTCTACTTTGGTGGAAATCTGTTGTTCCGTTCCCTGGACCGGGGTGATACCTGGCAGGAGATAAGTCCAGACCTAACCTTGAATGATCCGGATAAAATCGCCGGTAAGGGCAACATCCAGTACTGTACCATCACTACGATTGCAGAGTCTCGGCTTAAGCCCGGTTTAATCTGGGTTGGGACCGATGATGGCAAGGTGCATCTGACCAAGGATGGAGGAGCCAGTTGGACCGAACTGACCAAGAACGTCGTTAAAGCCGGAGCACCTGAGGAGTACTGGGTCAGCCGTGTATTTGCCTCTCACCATAAGCAGGGAACAGCCTACGTATCAAAGACTGGCTACCGCCGTGATGATTTCAAGCCTTTCTTGTACAAGACGACCGACTTTGGAAAAACTTGGGTCTCGATATCTAGTGATCTACCGGATGAGCCGATCAACATCGTGTTCGAGGACAGAAAAAACGCAAATCTTCTGTTTGTCGGGACTGAAATGGCTGTCTACGTTTCCTTAGATGGCGGGAAGAGATGGCTCCAGATGAAGAACAACATGCCGACCAATGCTGTCCACGACCTGCTGATTCATCCCAGAGAGAATGATCTTGTGGTCGCTACTCATGGCCGGGGAATATTCATCACTGATATTTCCCCTCTCCAGGAAATCAGTGAAAAGATCCTGGCCGAGGATGTCTATTTCTTCAAGCTGGAACCTAAGACGCAAAGACCAAGAATGAGTATGGGAAGACATCTCTCGGGCCATAGACATTTCATAGCTCCGAACGAACCGGTTGGAATTGCTATCTACTACTACCTAAAAACAAAACCGGATGAGGATGTTCAGATCATCGTCGCCGATCCTTACGGCAAGAAAATTATCGAATTCAAGAAAAAAGCTAAGGCAGGGATGAACTTATTTGCCTGGAACATGCGCAAGCCTCCGACCAAGGAGGAACAAGAACGGATGCAGAGGATGCCGGAAAGATTCCGAAGATTCATCGGACAGCCGGTTTCTCCTGGGGAATACGTCGTCATCCTCAAGGTGGGCGAAAAAGAACTGAAACAAATCGCTAAGGTGCTCGAACCCTAAGATGAACTGGGGTCAGGCCTTATTTTAATGGAGTCAGGCCTTGTCATCCGAAAGCGCTATGTCTCTACCTTTACTCGAGTACAAAACATTGGGGACAAGGCCTGACCCCAGCAGCTCCGTTTTTTGACATCGATGATTTTCTGTGGTAAAGCTTCTCTTTTAGGTGCTGTATAAGTGGGGATTCTTATTATGTCATCATTCCTAAGAGCCTCTTCAGGCGATGTCATTGATAGGGGAATTTCGTTATATGTATCTCAAATTTCAACTTTCATCCCAGGAGGTCTTTATGAAAAACTTTAAGCTTTGGATTTTGCCGTTTATTTTGATCTTTGTCCTTCCAGCCTTAGTCAGCGGGATCGATATCAAAGACACAAAACTCTTGGGCCAGCCCGCTATTAGCCACTCCCACATTGCCTTCTTCTATGCCGGCGATCTATGGGTGGCCAATATCGATGGCAGTAGCATGAGACGTCTCACTTCTGATGAAGGCATCGAATCCAACGCCGTTTTTTCTCCTGATGGAAAGCAAATTGCTTTCAGCGCCGAGTATGACGGTAACCTCGATGTCTTCTTGATTCCTACTGAGGGGGGTGTGCCCAAACGACTGACCTGGCATCCGGGGCCTGATATCGTTCGAGGTTTTACGCCCGACGGAAAATCGGTTCTTTTTGTTTCTAACCGTTCTGTGTTCACCAGACGCCATATGCAGCTGTTTACAGTCTCTGTTGAGGGAGGATTTCCCGAACAGTTGAGGCTGCCTCGAGCCTACAAGGCAACATATTCTCCGGATGGAACCCAGATGGCTTACACGCCTCTCGGAGAGCGTTTCCTTCAATGGAAAAATTACAGAGGCGGGACAGTCTCAACGATTTGGATTTATAGGTTCAGCGATCATTCTGTGGAGAAGATTATGCAGCCGGAGGGCCGGTGTAACGATACGGACCCGATGTGGATAGGCGATAAGATTTACTTCCGCTCGGACCGGAACGGGGAGTTCAACCTGTTTGTTTATGATCTTGCATCCAAGGAGATAAAGCAGCTCACCGAATTCACCGATTTTCCCATTCTAAGCGCCTCGGCTGGTGGGGGGAAAATCGCTTTTGAGCAGGCTGGTTATCTCCACATTTTTGATCCGGAGAAGGCAGAGAGCGCGAAGCTGACCATCGGGGTGGCGGCCGATCTCCAGGAGGTCCGGCCCCGGTTTGTCAAGGGCTTCAGGTACATCAGGGGCGGAGATATTTCTCCCTCAGGTGCCCGCGCTGTTCTGGAGTTTCGGGGCGAGATTATTTCGGTTCCAGCCGAGAAAGGAGATCCACGCAAACTGACCAACACGACCGCTGTTCACGAACGGTCTCCTATCTGGTCTCCTGACGGCAAACACATCGCTTACTTCACCGATGAATCAGGGGAGTATGAGCTTCATGTCCGGAGTCAGGATGGAAAAGGAGATGTTAAAAAATTCAAGATTTCCGGGGCCGGCTTCTATGATTCACCGGTCTGGTCACCGGACAGTCAAAAGATTGCCTTTGCCGATAATT
Source organism: uncultured Eubacteriales bacterium (assembly GCA_964347035.1). Classification (GTDB taxonomy): domain Bacteria; phylum Acidobacteriota; class Aminicenantia; order Aminicenantales; family Aminicenantaceae; genus CAYFXE01. The sequence continues at coordinate 42,510 of CAYFXE010000017.1, forward strand.
CATGGAGTCTGTACTGGATCGACCTTAAGACGGGGGTTGTCAAGAAAATCGGGACCGAATATTTTTACGGTCCCTCCCGGTTCAGGACCATCCATTCAGCCTGGTCGCCCGATTCCAAATGGATTGCCTACACCCTGAATACCAAGTCATACATGCAGCGAGTCTACGTATATTCCATCGAACAAAATAAGTCCTTCCCGCTCACGGATGGGTTGAGTGAGGTGGGCAATCCTGTTTTCGACGAGAGTGGAAAATATCTCTACTTCCTCTCCTCCACCGATGCGGGGCCAGTCAAGCACTGGTTTGCCATGTCGAGTGCTGATATGCGGATGACGAGCTCGATCTATCTGGCTGTCCTGCGGAAGGACATCCCTAATCCTCTTGCTAAAGAGAGCGATGAAGAAAAAGGCGCAGAGGAAAAGGACAAACCTAAGAAAGAAGAGCCTGACAAGGAGAAAGAAAAAGAAGAACAGAAAGAGGCTGATGCTTTTTCCATCGACTTTGACGGCCTTAACCAGCGAATCGTGTCTCTGCCCATCCCTGCCGGCAATTACTGGAGTCTCCGAGCTGGTTCTGCCGGACAGATATATTATGTAGAAGCCCCTCGCACGAACAGATTTCCGTCTGGCAGAGAAACTAAACTCCATCAGTTTGACATCAAAAAACGAAAGAGTGAAGAGATCATGTCTGGGGTTAACGGATTCACAATCTCCGCGGACAACAAGAAAATTCTTTACTTTTCTCAAAATGCCATTGGCATCATCCCGGCCCAGGGAAAAGCTAAACCTGGCCAGGGTAAAATCAAGACAGAAGCCATCGAGGTCCGTATCGACCCCAGATCTGAATGGAATCAGATTTTCCACGAAGCCTGGCGCATCAATCGCGATTATTTTTATGATCCCAATATGCACGGAGCTGATTGGGAAGCCATGCGGGAAAAATACGCAGCCTTCCTTCCCCATCTCTCCTGCCGGAGTGACCTGAACCAGGTTATCCGCTGGATGTGCAGCGAACTGGTTGTTGGCCACAGCTATCTTGGCGGTGGGGATAGGCTGAGCGAACCTGACCGGGTTCCCGGGGGATTGCTCGGCGCCGATTATTCCATAGAAAACGGGCGCTATCGATTCAAGAAAGTCTATGGAGGGCTTAACTGGAATCCAGAGCTCCGTTCTCCTTTGGCAGAGCCTGGAGTTTTGGTCAAAGCTGGAGAGTATCTCCTGGCTGTGCAGGGCCAAGAGCTGTATCCACCGACAAACCTATACAGCCTGTTCGAAAACACAGCCGGGAAAATCATCGAGATAACCGTCGGTCCCAACCCGGATGGGATAGGGTCGCGGACGGTGTCAGTCGTGCCGGTAAGGAATGAAAGCGCTCTTCGGAATCGCGATTGGGTCGAGGGAAACCTGAAGAAAGTGGATGAAACTACGAACGGTCGTGTCGCTTATGTTTATGTGCCGAACACGACTACACTGGGACATACCTACTTTAAGCGCTATTTCTTCCCTCAAGCTCATAAGGAGGCCATCATCGTCGACGAACGATTTAACGGTGGCGGCCAAGTGGCTGATTATTATATCGATCATCTCCGCCGTCCCTTCATGTGCTACTGGGCCACCCGATATGGTACAGACATCCGGACTCCGAGTGCGGCCATCTTAGGGCCCAAGGTCATGCTGATCGATGAGACAGCTGGGTCCGGTGGTGACCTGCTTCCCTGGATGTTCCGCAAGTTAAAGTTGGGGAAGTTGATCGGGAAGAGAACCTGGGGCGGCCTAGTCGGGATACTCGGCTTCCCTGTCCTGATGGATGGGGGTCGTGTGACAGCGCCCAACCTGGCCATATGGACAGAGGACGGCTGGGTGGTCGAGAATGTAGGCGTTCCCCCTGATATCGAAGTCGAACAGTTGCCTGCTGAAGTGATTGCCGGTAGAGATCCTCAACTGGAGAAGGCCATCGAAATCGTCATGGATGAGCTCGAGAAGAATCCGATTAAAAAGCTAACGCGCCCACCTTTTCCGGTGAGAGTCTGGAAGAAAAAGTAATGGAGGATCCCAACGCCAACTCCCGTACCCGGCTGGCCCGTGATTTAGGTCTGGGGGCGGCGATATCTATCGGCGTGGGGACCATGATTGGGGCGGGAATTTTTGTCCTTCCGGGAATAGTGGCCAGCATGGCCGGGCCCGCCGTCCTTGTCTCCTTCGCCACCTGCGGCCTGATCGCGGTGCTTATCGCTCTCTGTATGGCTGAACTTTCCACCGGGATGCCCTACGCCGGCGGTGGCTATCTCTTTACAGTCCGGGCTTTCGGTCCCCTTATCGGATCCATCATGGGCTGGTGCTTATGGCTGAGCCTTATCTTTGCTTCTGCCTTCTACATGATCGGATTCGGCTATTACATGAGTGATGCCCTGGGAGTTTCGCCCGTTCTGATCGGCCTGGTCATGACTGCTTTACTCGGACTCCTCAATTTTATCGGAGCCAGAGAGACAGGCGGAACCCAGATCGTCATTGTCCTGATGCTTCTCTTCATCCTCATAGCCTTTTTCTTCAAAGCTATTTTTTCGGTGAATATGGAGAGGCTGACTCCTTTTGTGCCGCCAGAGATAGGATTTTCCGGAATTCTCATCACTCTTCCTATCCTTTTTATCACCTTCATGGGGTTTGCCGAAATCGCAGCAGTCTCAGAAGAAATTCGAAACCCTAGCAAAAATCTTCCACGCTCCCTCATAGGCTCGGTCATCATCGTGACCGTTGTTTACATAGCGGTTGTTTTTTGTGTCTTGGGTCTTCGGAATTACAGTGATCCCAGCATGGCTCGAGAGACGGTGTTGATGGATCTGGCCCGAATCATCATGGGGCCGGGAGGCTATATTCTTGTTTTGGTGGGCGGTATTTTAGCCACAGTCTCCTCTGCCAACGCCAGCGTCATGGCTGCCTCACGGATTAGCTTTGCTATGGGTCGGGATCAGTTGATGTCTGAATGGTTCAACCAAATTCACTCTCGGTTCAAGACCCCTTATCGTTCGATCGCTGTCACCACAGGTCTGACCATGATGTTGATCGTCGTTTTTGGACGGCATATCGAGCTCTTAGCTGAGGTAGCTGGATTTCTCAGCCTCGTTCTTTACGGCTTAATAGCTTTGGCCTGCATGCTGATGAGATACGCTAAGCTGGATTGGTACAATCCGGCTTTTAAAACACCCGGATATCCTCTGTTCCCGCTGTTTGGATTGTTGGGATGCGTTTTCGTCATCGTCAACACCAGTCGAACCTCCTTGGTCATCGGTAATTTGATTATTGCAGCCAGCTTTGTCTGGTATGTGCTTTTTCTCCGGAAAGAGACCAAGTTGGTCGGGGCATCGAATATCTTATTGAGGCAGAAAATCATAAAGCCTCTGTTTGTCAGGGCCGAGGAATATTTGGCCACACGCCAAGAGGTTGTTCCCACGATTCTCGTTCCTTTGGCCAATCCAGAGACAGAGGAGTCTCTTATCACCTTGAGTGCGGCCATAGCCAGGAGACGGCGGGCCCGACTACAACTAATTCATGTGATCAATGTGCCAAGGCAGACACCCTTAGAAGCAGGTCGCCTAGCCTATGAAAAACTGCGTAAAGAGAAAGAGACACTCTTGGACATTGCCTCCCGACACGCCGCAGAGCTCGGTATCCGGGCGAGAACGAACGCCATCGTCGCTCACGGTGTCTCCTCAGCGATTCTCAGTGTGGCTGATACATTCCAATCTGATCTCATCGTTATGGGCTGGCGCGGTGAAGTGCGGGCTCCCCGGATTCAGAGGACCAATGTGGCTGGAGTTCTCAAGGTCGCTAAAGAGAATGTTCTTGTCCTCAAGGATAGAGGTTTGGAGAATATCAGACGCATCCTGGTGTCTGTAAGCGGCGGCCCCCATACGCACTTGGGACTCACTCTGGCCAAAGAATTAGCCCAGGAGTGGGGATCGAGCATAACCGCCTTAAACATTCAAGTAGGGAAGGGGCCTTCTCCAGAAAGCTCTGATTTTGACCGGGAGAGTGTGAAGCTTTTTCACGGAGTAGCTGAGGATTTTGTGACTGAGACGCTTCAAAGTTTAGATATAGATGCTGAGGTTCATGTCAAGATTGCCACAGACGTGGCTCGCGCTATTATAAACGCGGCTAAAGATCATGACCTGATCGTGATGGGAGCATCGAATGAGTGGATGCTGCGGCGCTGGCTCTTCGGTTCTCTTCCCGATCAAGTGGCTAACCACGCTCCGGTTTCTGTCCTGATGGTGCGCAGTCAGACTTAAAAGGGAATATCCTCTTTATTATGCTCCCATTCATCATACCGCTCTATTTCGTCATTCCCGCGGAAGCGGGAATGACGAAGAAGTGGAGCCGGATTCCCGTAACCACCTACGCAGGCACATGCTTCAGCGGGAATCAGGTTCTTTTTTTACTGGATCCTCGCTTCCGCGGGGACAAGCATCCGAACGGATGAGGATGTCGAATCCGTCGTAGAAGTAGCGACGAATGCCTTTGTCCTCCTTGTAGTTACCTCCTCCGGCCATGATCTCGCGAAAAGCATCATCCACACGAGAAATCACCTCGCTCTTGACCCAAGGATCATTGTGCCCAGAGCAGAGATAATCATACGCGTTCAGACGGTTTTTGAGCTTTACGATCGAGGCCATGTAATCATCGATGTTCACATCCTTAGGATGGACATACAAAGGACCGGGGAAGAACGTATCCCCCGTGAACAGGATCCGTTGCTTTTTATCCAGGAGACAGATCGATCCTGGGGAATGTCCGGGAGTGTGGATAATCTCCAAGGTTCTCTCCCCAAGGTCGATGAGATCACCATCTTCCAAGAGATGAGTTGGCTCGACAGAGGGGATATTCCAAGTTTTAGGGTCGAAATCTTCAGGAAGTGGCTTCCAAACAGATTCTCCAGTAATACTTCCTTGGAGTGATTCATTATCCTTACCTGTCTTCATTTTTTCGATGCACTCAGGATTGTTGAAGCAAGCCACCTCTGTAAACTGGTAGTTGCTCCCGATATGATCCCAGTGGGTGTGGGTATTGACCACAGAGACAGGAAGATCCGTCAACTCCTTAACCACCTGTTTTAGGTCCCCGATCCCAGTACCGGTGTCGATCACCAAAGCCCTTTCCTCACCTATGACAAGGTAGGAAAGCGCTTCTTCAAACTGGAAAGGCTCGTAGATTGAAAAAGTATCCTCCATGATTCTGTACACTTCGAACCATTCATCATCCGCATCGATTTTTTCCAGCATGGCGTAGACTGGGCGTGGGAGTTTTTCCCACCACTTTGTTGGCTGGATGAGTTCTGACCTCTGGCTTGATGATGGCGGCTCGCTTTTGGGCGAGCAAAGAACGAGCGCCAGACTCGTGACGGCCATGATAAAAACGAGAATGATTTCCTTCGGAAAAGACTTCGTCCATCCTAAATATGTATTCATCTCCCTAACTCCTTATAAAGATCAGCTTATTTCAGAAAAAAACCGGAGTGTGAGTTGTTCTCGGGCAATCTTCTAGATGAGATCGAGGTATTTTTTCCCCTCTTTGAATGTATTCATGGCGTAGAGGATGTTGAGGCGATCTTTCATCTTTACCAGGTTGATCCATCCTTCTTCTTTTTCCGGGGAAATTACTTCTATTTGGGGGTAGAAAATATCCTCTGGATTCACCTTGCGGACAACGGCAACCCGTCCATCGCTCAAGGACACAATGGTTCCCACGGGCCAAACTCCCATGAAGCTGAAAAACTGGTCCAAGAGCTGAGGATTGAAGTATTTTCTCTTTTCTTTGATCATGATGTTGTAGATCTTCAGCGGTGGATAATCCTTTTTGTATGTTCTTTTCAGGTTGAGAGCATCATACACATCGCAGATAGAGATGATCTGGGAGACAGGATGTGGAAAGCGGGGATAGGTTAATTCTGGATATCCTATTCCATCATACCTTATGTGATGCTCGAAAGCAGCTATAATAGGCAAAATACCCAATGAGTCGACGTAACGGAAGAGAAGCTTTGCTCCGAGTATGGAATGATGCTTCATATGAGCAAACTCCTCCTCCTCCAACCGCTCTTTCTTTTGGATCAATTTTTTGGCGATAGAAAGCTTCCCTATATCATGAAACAATCCGGCGACTCCTATATCTAAGACATCATCCTTCGAATAACCAAGCCTTGAGGCAATGTACATTGAAAGAAGGGAAACATTCAGAAGGTGAAGAAAGGTCCCCAAGTCCTTTTTTTTCATCGAGATCAGGTTCAGAAGCTCTTGGTGCTGTCCTGTGAAATATTCCATGAAATTGAAGAGATTGAACCTGAGGTCGAGATAATCGATGGCTTCTTCATTTAACACTTTGGCCACGGCTTGCGATATCTTCTCCAGAGCCTCAATAGAAACTGTTCCGATCGCTGTCGGAGCTTTTTCGATGTCTTTTTCTTCTTCTGCCGAGATGGGAGCTCTAATTTTTCCCACTTCGATATTCTTCACTCCTAAAAAAAGAAGGCTCTCTGGAATGTCCTTATCTTGTGGTTTGGGAGGAGTGATCAGTAAGGAAATGAAACGATTCAGCTCATCTATTTCCAAGCCGCGGTGAACAATGATCTTATGTATACCCTTTTCTATGAGATACAGGATCAGAGCTCGTGCTTTTTGGCTCAGGTCGAACAAAACTTCATCCTCTACGGCTATTTCTTCTTCCACGAGGCCGATAATGATCTCGCTTCTTGTCTGAAGCGCCTCTGTCAGACTTTGGTAAACCCTGTCCACCAAGTCATTGAATTTTGGATGCTCTTCTGTATAAAGTTTCGCGGTTCGTATGGCTGTATGCATATCGAGCAAAGCGTTTTTAATCTTTTCTTTCATTCCACCTTCCTAAAATCCGGAGACTCTCTGATTTTATTGTTTTATGCCAGAAAGCCCGACTCTGGCCCAGCGGAATCAAAAACTTCCGCGCTTCTTTAAGTCCCAATTCTTCGATCAGACTCAAATTCTCTTGAAGAATTCGGTTTTTAGTGCCAAAAGGCGACGAGATAGACAGGAGAACTTCAAAGGCTTTTTCTTTGGAGGATTTATCTTTGGCCAAGATGGTTAAGGCCTCTTTCTTTAAGGAAAGATCTTCCTTTTTTAAGACCGTAATAAGAAAATCTTCATCATACTTGGGTAAAGCTTGCATCGTGTTTAGAACTTTGAGTTTTAAATGAGTGTTACCATAGGAAAAAATGGATTCCAAGGCCAAGATTGTGAGAGTTAGATGAGAATCGATGGCTTTTAAACTCTCGATGACCTTTTCGAGAAATTGGACATCGGTCTTTCTCTTCTTCAGGTACCCGATGAACGTATTCATCTCATCAGGAAAAAACTTGAAAAACAGCTGCAAGATGTAAGGATGAGCGTTGTATTCCCTGAATATTTTATTGAGATAAGTATTTGCGTTTAAAGACGTTTCCTCTAGAAATTCGAGTTGGTCATCAAAGTCCTGAGAAATATCTCCCCTCAGTATAGCTCTCTCCAGAATCGGAGACAGTTGTTTGCGTAACTTTTTAGAAGACGATTCTGAACCGGTCTGTTGATGTTTGCTGGCAAGAAGAGGAAAGAGAATCTTTGAATACTCTAGATCTCTCCTGTTGTCTCTTTTCTCCCATTCTTTTGAGGTTTGTTCGAGAAGGGGAATAATCTTCTCTTTGTTGTTCTCTTTATTGAGGAATTCAAAAAGAAGATAGAAGTAATTATGCTGGAGGAGATTCCGGTCAATAGCTAATTTTTCTTTAAATTTTATATCCTTAAACAAAGATAAAAGGGTATTCCTGTATATTTCTGGAACGAAAGTTTCTGTCTTGCTCGCCAATAAATCTCGGATCTTCTCGATTAAATCAGGTGTGACCTCAAAAATATCCTTCTTTTTTATGAGTCCACTGAGGGACCGGGCGACCTGTTTTTCTCTATTTTTTTCTGTGAGTCTGGCGAAAATATTAAAGCTCAAAGAGTCAAAAGTCCTATCCGTTGAAAGTTCTTCCCATAAAGTCCGAGCAAAGTCTTCATCAGATAGATCTTTGAATAGAGTTTGGACATTGTCGAGCTTCGATTCTTGGGAGATGTCTTTGTTTTTCATGAGTGATTTTAGAAGGAACTTAGCACATTTTTGGAAACTCTCCTTCTTGACTTTTTTATGATATTGGAAGAGCTTGTTTATATTCTCGAAAAGTTCTTCATTTTCGAGAAGTTCTTTCGCCTTGTAGGTCGGGATAACTTTTTCAAAATTTTCTGTGATCTTATTGATTTTCTGGGAGTCTTCCGTCATCAAAGCCTCTTTTAGGTAATATTCCCAGACATCTTGAATTTCCTCACCCTCACCTTTCAGGATTTGAGAATAATCGAGGGCCTCGACAGAAAGGTGAGAAATCTCTTCTCTTTCTAGGATCGCTTTTAAGCCTCCCCTCTTCAGTATGTCTTTGGAGGGGAGGTTGGCCTTGATGATGAATGTCGCCAGTTCCTCAGTGGTTAAACCTTCCCTCATCTCGAGGCTTTTGACCATCCGGTGATGGAAGGTCTTGGCCATTTCCTTATGGATTCTGTCTTTATCCCAATGCTCCTCCTCTATGAAAAGGGAATGAGGTGTGAAAAAGATTCTTAGGGGGCTCGTAACGCTGAGCAGAGCGTCGGATTTTGTCTTGAGCTCCTCGACGGACTTCAAGAAGGCAGGATGCTTCTTAAAGTAGATTGATGCTTGTTTGATGGATATTTCTAAGCTTCTGATAAAATCGGCAATAGCCTCTTTTTTTTCCGTATCCATATTTTTATGGTTATCTTCTCAGTTTACTCGCGCGTTTTTCTCCTTTACTGACTTTCAAATTGTCTATAAGTTAATATACAAAAATGCTCTTGTCAAATTTTTACCTTGAATGCGTTTTCATTGACTTTAGATGACAGGAATATGTTATTCTATGGTTTCTCTCAATAAGCCACAGAAAAATATCAACCCATATGAAATGTCTGATTCAATAATCAGCAGGTATCTCATGAATCTTATTTGTGAGAGACATACAAACGTTCATCAATCGGTTAGAATTGTCTTTGAGACTTGGCTGAGAGGTAGTTTCTTAGAATAGAAATTTTAGACGGAGGATAGGATGGAAGGAAGAGAAAGAAAAAGGAAAAAGCATGATCCCCTTTCGGGTGTGACCGGAGGATTGATATTAATCCTATTAGGAGTGCTTTTATTGCTCTCTACGTTGGGTCATATTTCCTGGGGAGATTGGTGGGCCTATTTTGTCCTCGGCTTAGGGTGTATATTAATATTAGAAGCTCTGCTCAGGGTTGCCAGCACAGGTGATCGCCAGCCCGTGACAGGCAAGCTCATAGGGGGCTCTGTTCTTGCCATCATTGGAGCCGCCTATGTCTTCGGGATGGTCACCTGGTGGCCGTTGATTTTAATTGCCGTAGGGATCATCATTATCGTCACTTCTCTAGCTCGGATATAACAATAACAGCTTCTCTCCCCATCTCGAATATTCGATCCTGTTGTGGCTGATCTCTTTTATAGAAGAAATGAAAAGTCTGGGTCAAAGCAGACTTTAAAAGGGGGATAGGCTTACTGAATTCTTTTGGCCACTTTTTTCCAGGAGGCTGTTATCAAGAAGCTCTCATCCATATCTGCGACCATCTTGGTAAATTTTTTCATGGGTATGCCAAAAGAGAACATGTTCTCGTCCATATAGGGCCTGGCCGAAATATCAAACATACCTAACACGGCCCTTGGATTTTTTTTTAGGTTCTCTGAAAAAGGATAGGCGATGATACTCCCACAACCGGAGGAAAATGGCGATATCACAGTGTGCGGGCTGATCGTGCGAAAATTAGCTAGAGTGAACAGACCGGAAATGACATCAGGTCTATCCCAAAAGACGACGGCGACTGGCTCTTCTTCTTTTTCCAACAAATCCCATCTCTTGAAGATGATGAATTTTCCATCAGCTGAGATTTTTGGCATTTCTTTCTCGGCTTCTTTGACGATGTCTGGAGATTTTTTGTAGCGTTCGCCTTCCAATTTTCCTGGGATTCCACAGGATAGGAAATGGTAGAAATCAGGGCTAAACTTGTAAGGGAATCCGGAATAGCGCACTCCTCCTCCACAGCCAATCGTGTCTTTGGTGAAGGCGATTGTTTTTCCTTCAAAACAGATATTCAATTGACCTATCAGACAGACATGCCTATTCTTGGATTTGAGAGGAATCAGATATCTTTCGTAACGGGGGTGATCCGAATAAAAGAAAACAAAGGGCAACCTGACTCCTGAAAAATACATCTCCCATTTTTTTATGAATTCCTTATTGAGAATCTTGTTCAAGAGCATCTCCTTTCAAATAAAGTACCACTCTATTCTAAGCATTTTAAGCTTCAAAGGCCAAATGTTGAATAGAGTCATCAAGAATATTCTTGCCTAATCTTGAACAGATATTCCAGGGGTTCATTGATTGTTGACATTTTTATGACCTGGAGTTATAAAAGGGGCATCCTGATTTAGGGGAAAAACATGTATCAAATCGTGGGAACAAAAATCAGAAAGCTCCGAGAAAGCATGGGGCTCACGCAAGAACAGTTAGCCAAGTCCGTCGGGCTTTCCAGCGAATTCATATCTCTTCTGGAATTGGGAAAAAGGGTTCCCAGCCTGGATAGCCTATCGTCCATCACCACGTTCTTCAAAAAAGATATTTCCTTTTTTATGGTAGAAAGGGAAGAAGGCTTCAACCTCGTTATGCAGAGCCCCCATCTGGATAAAAAGGCCAAACGAGTCCTGAAAAAATTCCAGAACTATGCAGATCAGTATCTTTGGCTCGAAGACTTGACTGGGAGACGATTGAATCTCGCTCCGGTTTACACCAACATCACTCCCGAGAGGATGGCTGATCAGGAAAGACGCCGGCTTGGCCTGGGGAATGAACCTATCCGCCATGTTTTGTCCCTGCTCGAGTTAAACGGTTTGCGCATTCTGAGATATGCCATCCCGGCTGACTCCAATATTTCCGGTGTTCATATCTTCATCGAGCTCAAACAGGCTGCTTTTGCTCTGGTGGATAGTCATCTGCCCTATGATCGGCAGGTTTTTACAGCCGTCCATGAATACAGCCATTATTTGAAAGATCGATTTGATGAGCCTGTCGTCGACAATCCCGACATATTCGTCGATGAGTATGTGACTCTGTATCACCCACGAGAACGCTTCGCGCAGAGATTTGCTTCCTGCTTTTTGATGCCTAGAGATAAAGTAAGAGAGATCGTAGAAAAAGACCTGGGTAAATCTCGATTAGACTTTGATGACGTGCTTTATCTCAAAATATACTTTGGTGTCAATTCTGTGGATATGTTGAATACTCTAAAAGAGATGGGGTATATCCCTCCCATCAGGTGGAAAGAGTATTTGAAGTTGGATTCGGAAAAGCGGGAGGAGGTCCTTTTTGGCATATTGAGAGGTAAACATCCGAAACAAAGAGTAAGGGGAAAGGCTATCGTTTCAGAAAGGTTCGTGCACCTCGTCTTGGATGCCTACCGGAAGAAAAAAATAACCAAGCAAAAAGTCGCTCAGGTTCTTAACATTTCTGCGGCCTCTGCAGAATCGATAGCAAAAAAATAACTTAATTACCAGTTTTCATTTCTCAATTCAAGAAAAGATTCCCTTATTTTGTAACAAGGGACAATTCATAACTGATAACGAGAACATCCTCAAAACCGTGATAGGAAGGTATTTGGGGATTGGTGAAGCGACCATTGAAGGCCCCGACCCAACCTACCCAGCCTTCGGAATTCGGCCTTCGAGGGGAGTCGACAAAGTCGACTTGCGAGTATGTCTGAACTGGGGTCAGGCCTTATCCCAAGGTTTTGTACTCGGGTAAAGGCAGAGACATAGCGCTTCCGGACGACAAGGCCTGACCCCAGCAGCAACCGAGAAGGTCGAATGGAGAACGGCGTGAAAAACCTGAAGGGGAGCTAGGCCATCCCCAAATACACCTTCTTGAACTTTCATAACGGAAATGTTTACACTGATAACTGAAAATTGATTTATTCGAAGTCAGCTAATAAACTAATGAGTCATGAAAAGAAAAGAGTTTGAAGCGCCGATAAAGAGCATCCTGTTTGTGTGTTACGGGAATACCTGCCGTAGCCCTATGGCTGAGGGATTGGCCAAGAAGGTGCTTCCGAATCACATCGATATCGAGAGCGCCGGCCTGTCACCAGTTTTTGAGGAGGCGGTTGAGGAAGCGGTTGAGGTCATGAGGGATGTATACGGCGTGGATATTTCTTCTCATCGAACAAGAAGTATTGCTGAAGTGGAACGAGATCGTTTTGATTATATCATCGTTCTTGATTCAGCTGTCCTCGAAATGCTTAAGTATCGGTACCCGGTTCTGTCTGATCGAATGGTTCTTTGGGAGATTGCTGATCCGTTTGGTCAGAGTCGAAAGGCCTTCAAAAGTGTGGGCGAAAAGCTCTGGGGTCTTATCCAGAAAAAACTGGTCCCAATCGTATAAAATTCTCTGTATCAATGACCAAGGCGCTACTGCATGCTCAACAGATGGCCACACACCATCTGAATAGAAAAATCACTTGCTAATATGATTGCGTTTTTATACTATTCTGAGATAAAACTGCTTAGATCTAGGTAAAATCAATACTTAGATTTTCGGAAATTTTAGATTCAAACGGAGAGAACATGAAACAGGAAAGAACTCCTTTCCCAAGAGTGTTTTGGGTAGCAAATTCTATCGAAATATTGGAACGATTTGCCTACTACGGCATCTACATGGGTTTCGGGATTTACATGAACTACCTCGGTTATACGGCTGCCCAACTGGGAGTCGTTCAAAGTATCTTTATTCTCATCTCCTACATGATCCCGGTTATCTCAGGAACGTTCGCAGATAGGTTTGGCTTCAAGAAAGTGTTAATCGTTTCTTACTTGGCTTACCTCCCATCCATCCTGCTTTTGATCATCACCAAATCATTTTCAGGTATCGCTCTGACCATGCTCAGCATCGGTCTTGCTGCCGGTATTTTTAAGCCTCTAATTTCTGGAACTGTGAGAGCCGTAACTGATAAGACCAACAAGACCCTCGGTTTCGGGATCTTCTACCAGATGGTTAATGTCGGCGCTTCTTTTGGCCCGGTGGTGGCTGGAAAACTCAGGGCTATTTCCTGGAATTATGCATTCCTGGCCGCGGCCATCGGGATTGTCCTCATGCTGCTGATCACGATATTCTTCTACAGAGAGCCAGAAAGAGAGATTGAGGGAGTCACCCTCGGCCAAAAATTCAGGGATTTGGGTATCGCCCTGTCGGACCTGAAATTTTTATTTTTTCTCATCCTGCTTGGACTTTTCTTCTGGCTTCCCTTCTGGGCTTTCTTCAACCTCCTTGCTATTTATATTGATAGCAACCTGAACACCGCCCAGCTCTATCTCAATATTAAAAGTGTTTTCGGAGCGAGTGTGGCCAACTTTCTGTCCCACACAGACGAAGATGGGGTGAGAAAGATCCTAGGGGAAACGATTGCCCATACAGGTTACATCATCATTGTCTTTCAGATTTTGGTATCGCGAATCGTCGAAAAATTCAAGGCCATCCCCTCGTTTTTATTCGGCCTGATCGTGGCTGCTGTTGGATTTGGTCTCATAGGATTTGCTAAAGTTTCTGTTTCTACCTGGGTATTCCTGGGGATTTTCCTTTTTGCCCTTGGAGAGATGATTTCCTCACCGCGGATTCAAGAATACATCACCTGGATTGCCCCTAAAGAAAAGGCAGGGCTTTACATGGGGTCCAATTTCCTGGCTATAGGACTGGGTGGGGGATTGAGCGGGTTGGCTTACACCTCCCTTTATGGGTATGTCCGAGATTTGGGTCACCCTGAGTATGTCTGGTATGCTCTGGCCGCTCATTTGATTGTTGGTATCTTGGTCTTCCTCCTGTTTAGAAAGGGTGGTAGAGAGTTCGAGGAATTGGAGGAATAGATTCCCTCATATCTCCTCTAGGGGCTGTCTCCGCATTGTGCTGATGAAATGATTGTCGTTATCATCCTTGGATGTCTCTGTGTTATCATCGGACTTATCGGTTGTGTCATTCCAGGCATTGCCGGCCCCCCCTTCAGCTTTCTGGCTTTGATCTTGTTATCAATAGCCAAGCGCTGGGAGCCATTCAGTCCTGAATTCTTGATAGGCATGGCAGCATTGACCGTCGGAGTCACCGTGGTTGACTACCTTATGCCAGCGGCAGGTGCTAAAAAATTCGGAGCCTCCCGGTATGGCTTCTGGGGAGCTTTTGTGGGCATGTGGTTAGGGATCATCTATGCTCCACCTGTAGGAATGATCATCGGGGCCTTTGTCGGTGCTCTTGCAGGAGAGGTGATTCGGGGCAAAACAGGAGCAGAAGCTTTAAAGGCCGGCTGGGGTGTCTTCGTCGGAGTCATGGCCGGAATGATCCTGAAGCTTATCGCTTCTGGAATCATGACCTTTTATTTTGTCACAGGATTATTTTAAGCATCGCTGGTCTATTTCCGGGTTGACAACGGGCTAGAAAAATAAGACGCATCCATCTCCCTTCGATCTAGACCGCGGTCTGTTTTTGACGTAGATTCCTTCACAGACTCTTCCTCACCTTTTCAGGTGATGGCTAATTGGGAAAAATCATCCCTAAAATACTCCATAAAGATGATTGTCCTCGGGTGATTCCTCAGGCAATATCAGCGTGTAGAATGAGTGGTAAGTGGATTATTAGACAAAGTCTCATGGGAAATTGGCATTTAGAATTTTTCCTGTTGGTATTGATCCCATGACGTACAGGGATGAAAGAAATTAAGATGAGAAAAACATTCTTACATCAAAGGCAATCTCCGATCAGGCTGCTGTTCGCACCTTTTTTTGGCCGCCAAGGGCAAAAAATGCCTTCAAAGGGATTTACGCTGCTCGAAGGGATGTTTGTGGTTGCCATCCTAGGCACACTCATCACCATCATGGTGCCGGCTTTCAGTAATCTCATCCAAAAAAGCAAGAAAAACAAAGCTATTTCAGACATCGTTTACATTTCCCGAAAGCTTGAAGATAATTTCATCGAGAACGGAACATACCCCGAAACCCTGGCCGAGGTGGGCGTGACAGATCTCAATGATCCCTGGGGGAATCCTTATCAATACCTGCCTATCTATGGCAAAGAGAAAGGCGAGGTCATTGGGAAGTGGAGAAGAGACAGGTTTTTGAATCCCCTGAATTCAGATTTCGACCTTTACAGCATGGGAAGAGATGGGGATACAATGAAGGCTCTGACGTCCAAGTCCAGCTGGGATGATATCATCCGCGCCAACAACGGAGAATTTATCGGTTTAGGCTCTAAATATTAATTTTAGATGGGTGACCATGAAATGGGATAAGGTGTTTTTCCGCAGCCGAGTGGCCCAGCGTATCGCCCTTCTTTTCATCCTCTGTGCTCTCCTCCCCATCGCTCTCCTGGCAATATTGTCTTTCAAGCAGGTGACAAAACATCTCCACGAGCAAAGTCGGGCCAGACTTCATCAAACAAGCAAAGCCATGGCACTGTCTTTTTTTGAGCGGTTAATGTTTCTGGAATCTGATTTGACGCGCATGGCCGCCAATATCCAGGCTAGCTCCTCCAATCTTCGATACACTGCGACACCAGAGTTTGATAACTATCTCAAGGAGAAATTTAGCAGTATTTCTCTTTTAGACTCAAAAGGATATAGCACTTACATACTTGGAAACATCCAAAACCTGCCTAAGGTGATTCGAGAAGGAACTCAATCTCTTCGCCAAGAAGAAACAATCATTTCTGCCCAACTTCAACCTGAGGGAATGGCTCGCCTATTCATGATCAAGGTTCTGGAGTCTGCAAATCCTGATCTGGATTATATGATAGCTGAAGTGAAGCCCTTATACGTTTGGTTGTTTGGTTTCGAGAATTCGCTGCCTCCGATGACTGAGCTCTGTGTGTTGGACCATTCAGATCAAGTTCTCTACTCATCATACGAAGGAATGATCCATTTCCCCGAACAAGCCAAGCATGAATTGAATCGGGCAACCTCGGGATTTTTCGAATGGACTCTCGGTGAAAAAACTTATCTCGCAGGGTTCAGAGATATCTTTCTCCAAAGTCGTTTTGCCTCAGAGAAGTGGAGAGTCGTTGTCAGCGAGGCAAAGTCTCATGTATATGCCCCCATAGCCTATTTCAAGAAAACCTTTCCGTTTGTCGTGCTTCTCTCTTTGTGGATTGTCCTACTCTTCAGTGTTAGTCAGATCAGGAGGAGTCTTGTCCCACTTGAAAAGTTGAAAGATGGGGCCGAGCGTATTGCAAAAAGAGACTTTGACAGCAAAATTTTGGTAAAGAGCCGGGATGAGTTTGCTGAAGTGGCCGCTTCCTTCAATATCATGGCCAGTCAATTGGGTAAGCAGTTTAAAACTCTGACTGCGATTGCCGAGATCGACCGCGCCATCCTGTCGACCATGAATACAGAAAAAATGGCCAACACCCTGCTTTCTCGGATTTTACAGATTTTTCCGGACAAAGGCGTGAACCTGATCTTGCTTGATGCAAAAAAAGAGGATTTGGGGCAGGCCTATATTGCGTTTGGTAATCCTGCGTCACAAAAAATAGTAGAGGAGATCCAACTGACTCCTGAAGACATCCAAAGTCTCCAGGATAATCCTCATATCTTAGCCATCGACGATGATCATTCCACTCCAGATTACCTTGCTCCCTTAAAAAAGAAGGGCTTCTCATCTTTTCATATTTTTCCAATCTTCCTTAAGCATAAATTGGCAGGATTAATCAGTGTTGGGTCGAGGGACCTATCCCTACTCAACAAGGATGACCTGAACCAGCTCCGTCAGCTGTCCAACCAGGTCGGTGTGGCTGTGTCCAATACACGATTGGTTGAGGAAATTAAAGAATTCAGTTGGGGAACCTTGATCTCCTTAGCCCGGGCCATCGACGCCAAGTCGCATTGGACGGCTGGCCATTCCGAACGGGTGACAGCACTCGCCTTGAGCATTGGCCGAGTCATGGAGCTTTCTAATAAAGAACTGGATGTTCTTCACCGTGGTGGGCTTCTGCATGACATCGGCAAACTCGGCATTCCCAATGAAATTCTAGATAAAGCCGAGAAATTGTCACTCGAAGATAGAAAAATTTTGGAGACGCATCCAACATTAGGAGCTAACATATTAGAGCCCATATCAGCGTATACAGAAATTATGTTGATCGTGAAACAACACCATGAAAATTTCGATGGGTCAGGTTACCCTGAGGGCCTTATGGGAGAAAATATTAGCCTGTGCAGTCGAATACTCGCCATTGCCGATCGATACGAAGCCTTGACTGCAGATCGGCCTTACAGAAAAGCCATTCCCCCTGACCTTGCCTTGCAGCAAATCAAAAATGTGTCAGGGAAAGAGTTTGACCCTCGAGTGGTTGATGCCTTTTTAGAGGTTATCACCAGAGAGGAAGGGAATTAGTTTTCATGATTATTATCAAGAATACATCGCAGTCTTGGGGAGCTGTTCGTCTATCATTCGGTCGAAGCGACGGGAGTTCTACAAGAATAAAGGAGATATCAAGATGAGACAAAAACATGTTATAACGGCCATTGCTATCTGTGCAGTCTTGTTTGGAAGCCACTGTTCAAGAAACTCTACGGTATCGAACGAGCTGGTTGGAGTTTGGAAGACATCCACAATCCGTTACGAGAACACCTATTTCGAACTTCAAAGAAACAGGATTATCTTCAAAACAATCGAGGGGGATCTCAATATACATCCGATAACGAAAGTCGAAAAGACAGAGGTTGCCAAAAATGAGTGGATCCTGTACACGATTCATTATGTCAACCGTGATCTGCAGAAGGTGGAATTTCCTTTTTACTATTATGCTTTAGACAAAGGTACGATCATCTTCAAAAATCAAACTAACGTGGTCTGGAGAAAAGAAACAGGATGATCACCTCATAAGCGTTTTGAAAGAAAATCGTCTCATCCATTCCCATTATAATCCTTCCTAAAGTCGCCTCATCCATTCCGAATTTTTGATGATTGCGAGGCCCAATCCGTTGCCTGCCTGCGCAGGTATAGGCTTCGCCGTAGACCCCCTCCACATTCCACTATGCAGCTCAGGCTGACAGGACCTCGCCTTCATTACACCTATTCATACTTCATTTGTTTTCGTGTCACGGAGTTGTAGATGCTTATTTTATTTTGACATTTTTTGAATGTGGGTTTATTTTATTTTCTTATCTTACAGTGCATATAGTATTTAAAAAGAGAAAATAAACGTTTTCCTGTCCGAAGGTCAGGAGAGGGAACTGGCTCAGATGGAGAAAAAATAAATTCATGAAAAGGTGCTTGACGATGTCAACAGGAATTACCCGGCGTGATTTTATGCAGAGGAGTGCTTTTGCCCTTCTAGGGGCAACTGTAAAATTGCCCGCCCAGGAGAAAAAAAAGTCCAGAGTAGTTCTAATCCGCAACGAAGAGGCTGTCGATCAAAAT
Organism: uncultured Eubacteriales bacterium; assembly: GCA_964347035.1. Classification (GTDB taxonomy): domain Bacteria; phylum Acidobacteriota; class Aminicenantia; order Aminicenantales; family Aminicenantaceae; genus CAYFXE01. The sequence goes on from CAYFXE010000017.1 coordinate 61,064, forward strand.
TCTGTGATCAACGCAGATATCATCCAGCAGATGCTGGATGAGGCGGTTTCGGCTTTGCTGGATACGAGTAGTGTCAAAGAGGCGTTCATGAAGCTCATAAAGCCAGATGACATCGTGGGCATCAAGAGCAATGTCTGGTCCTATCTTCCCACGCCCAGTGAATTGGAGGCGGCAATCGTTAAGAGGTTAAAGGAGGTGGGGGTCAGGGAGGAAAATATCAGTATTGACGATCACAACGTAAAGACAAACTCGGTTTTTCAGAGAGCGACCTCGCTCATCAACGTCAGGCCTCTCCGGACTCATTACCTGGCAGGCATGAGCGGCTGTATGAAGAATTACATTATGTTTGCCAGATTCCAGCCGGCCTTTCATCCGAATAGCTGTGCTGACCTGGGTGCTCTGTTCAAGTTGCCGATGGTCAAAGGCAAAACCCGGTTGAATATCTTGAGTGCCCTGACACCCCAATTCCATGGCCGTGGGCCTCATCATTTCAGCCGAAGGTATGTCTGGAGATACAGAGGAATGTTCGTCGGCCAAGATCCGGTCGCTGTGGATTCTGTTGCCCTGAAGCTGATCATGGCCAAACGGACAGAAGTCTTGGGTAAGGATCGAGCTATACCACCCGTTCCCAAGCATATAAAAATGGCAGATATCAAACACGGTATCGGGACGAGCGACCTCAACAAGATCGAACTGGTCAAACTGGGCTGGAAACAGGATATTCTCATCTAGGGCTGACTGGATTAAATATCCTCAGGAATCGCCGTAAAAGTCATGTCCTACAGAGTAAAAAAAGGGAGTCATCTCATGAGCTTTAAAAAGATAATCCTGGTCCTCTTAATAATGGTGATTTTCTCTTCAGGCTTTGTCCTTTTCTGTAAAAACATGAATCTAGAATACGTCAATAGTATTCTATGGACACAGCCCCATGATGTTAAAATCAAGGGGAATTATGCCTACTGTGTCTTCCTGAATGGGCTGAAGATTCTTGATGTTTCCAACAAGAGAAAACCTGTCCAGATCTCTCAACTCTATCTGGGTGGGGGATTCGGGGTGGCGTTAAAGGATAACCTGGTTTTTGTCGCTGCGGGAAAGAAGGGATTGAAGATAGTGGATGCCTCAGACATCAAGACACCTGTTCTCAGAGGCTTTCTCGATACCCAAGGAGAGCCGGAAAGTGTAGCGATTAAAGGCGACTATGCTGTTGTGGCCGCTGGTGAGGCAGGGCTGCTGGTGATCGATACCAGGAATTCCTCGACTCTAACTCTGGCGGGATCTTACGATACGCCAGGACTAGCAAGAGATATCGCGCTTAAGGGAGACTTCGCTTACGTGGCCGATGGAGATGCGGGCCTTCAGATCGTCGACATCAAAGATCCTTCAAAACATTCCCTGGCTGCGACTCTCGACACCTCTGGCACAGCAGAGAGACTCGCCATTTCTGGCGATTATGTATACATTGCCGATGGTTCTCCAGGCTTGCAGATCATCAACATCAGCGATCCAAAAAACCCTGTCCTGATCACCACTTTCCTGACATCAGGCTATGCCCATGGCATAACAATAAGCGGCGATTATGCCTATGTAGGCAACCTGTATGATGGAGCCTTCCAGATTTTGGACATCGGTGATCCTGCAAAACCAGTGCAGGTAGCCTGGCGCAAGTATACTATGTATAACGAGGCCTGGGATGTTGAAGTCAGCGAGGATCATGCCTTTGTGATTGATAAATTCACGGGCCTTTACATCTTGGATATCAGTAATCGCTCTCGTCCTACGGCCAAAGGATCGTTTTATACTCCTGGATCTGTCCTCGGTGCGGCTGTGGTCGGGAGTCATATGTATGTTGCTGGTGATCTTTCTGGTCTTCAAGTATTTGACGTGAAAGATCTCTCTTCTCCGAAGCATATAGACACTATCGAGTGGTTCCGGGGTGTTCATGGGATGACGGCCAGGGAAAATTATGCCTACATAACAGATCGCTGGACCTTAAGGATATTCGATGCGGCTAATCCTGCTCAAACCAAGCTCATCCATTCCTTCCGCATGCCAGGAGTCGCCAGGAGGGTTATCATCAGAGACAAAAGAGCCTTTCTAACAGCCGACCATTCAGGCTTCCATATCGTGGATATCGCCGATCCTGAAGCTCCCGCACTCATCGGTTCCTATGAAATGCCGGGCTTTGCCTACGGGTTGGCTTTGGAAGGAAATTTGGCGTATATTGCCAACAGCGATACGGGTTTTCACATCATTAATGTTAGCGATCCTTCTGCGCCCAAACTGGTCGGATCGTTCAGGACATCTGGCCTGTGTTATGGAGTGGCTGTCAAAGGATATGTCAGAGGAAAATATGCCTATGTGGCCGACGGCCCTTCCGGTCTTCAAGTTCTTGAGGTCAGCGACCCTGCAGCCATTTCGTTTGTCGGTAATTATAAGATAGAGGGCTTTGCCAACAGTGTTACTATCTGGGATGATTTTGCCTATGTCTCCGATGAGACAACAGGTTTGAACATCATCGATATCAGAAACCCGAGAGATCCCAAACTAGTAGCCTCCTTCAATACCCCTGGTGAAGCTGTAGGCGGTTTTCGAAGCGGTGACTACATTATCATCGCCGACACATTTTCTCTCATCATATTGCGCGAGAAAAAGTAGAGAGAGAGATAAAAATAGAGAGAAAGGAGACAGGCTACTTTTTAGCTTGTTCGTCATTCCCGTTCCTTCCGTCACTCTCACCTCTTTTGTCATTCCCGCTTCCGCAGGAATGACAATAACAGGGGTCAGGCTTCATCATGAAGAATGCATGAAGGATAAAGCATTTAGTCCAAGGTCAAACAAGATAACGAAG
>CAYFXE010000018.1:0-2660 GCA_964347035.1 uncultured Eubacteriales bacterium
TTTGGATTCGAAGTCCACCGCTCTATCCGCTGAGCTACGGGCGCACCAATCTAAGGATCATCGACTCACAAATCCATCAGTTTGGCCTTTTTGGGGATTTGTGTGCAAATTATGCCATTTATTTTACAATTATGATAACCTGAATTCAATGATTTTAGTAAGGCTGTGGAGGACATGTTATGGAAAATAAACAAAAAACGAGATTAGTGCCGTATGAGATGTTATCTCCGGGTTTTGAGGCTGTGTTTACCGGGGAAAAGTCTTCCTCTCCAGTCAAAAAGACGGAAATCATTACAACTCTTACGACAGATGAGGCGGGGAATGTCATAAGAAAATGGTCTGTATTTCCATGGACATTTCCTGGCCAAGAAAAAGACTGGGATGATGAAATCATACACATCAACGAAATGCAGGCCAAACTGGGGCCTCTAGATGACAACATCCGTCAGATTCGCGCTCACATCGCAAGTCTTGTCCCGTGTGACAGCGGATTCCCAGTGACTGTTGACGAATTGCTTAGTGCCATCAGCCGCGGAAAACTGGGTGAGCCTTCATTCCGGAACGGTTGCTGGTGCCCTGGAATGTGGTGGGAACTAAAATCATCTCAACCGTATCACATAGAAAGCATGAATACTATGCACACCATATTGACAGGTTATCTTGAAGGGAAACGCAGGAGGGATTTTATCAAGGACTTTCCCCACGCTGAAGGATTCATCAATCATACGTATGAATGGCTTGGACCGGGTTCAAAACTGACAGAGCTCCAGAGGCTGATGATGGAGCGGATGATGCTGATTGTGAATTACTTCACCAATACAAGCGATACCATTCCCTGCACCTCATGGTTGGATGATACTCAATTACTAGAAGGCGAGAGGGCTGTTAAAAATTTGTTTGAAGAAGGCGGGCAAGGAGCTGAGCTCAATACTCAGATATCAGAAAAAGCAGGCCTGCCGAAAATTCATCCGCGCTGGAATCCCAAGTTCCAGGAGACCCTTCAAACCATTGAGGACCCTCGTAAAAAGGAGCTGTACAAAACCTGTAGCGCTATCGCCTCTGGCGTGCATACGTTATCCGATTGCCATCATAACACTTTTCGGAACATCGAGGCCTGGATTCACGGTATTGGTACGGGTAGATTGGATATTCCAAGCCGTAAATCTGGAACAGAGAGAAAAAGACTCGGCCAATTGCTGTTCGGATATGTATTGGGTCTGGACAAGTGGCTGTTAGGCTTACCAATGCAGTTTTTCCTCCTGGATTTGGGACACAAAGATTTGGGATTTGATCCGAAAAACGAAGTCCTCCGCGTCTACGCTTATCTTGGTGAAGAAAGAACTCCTGTGAAAGAATGGCTTGCTGCCTGTCTATGGCACAATCTCAGCTATAATCCCATCGATGGTAATCCTGGTGGTCTTGTTCGTCACAAGAATCTTTTCGATCTTGCTATCCATGTCGGCATCAGCATGCGTGAATGGATGGATAAGGAATTGTCTGTATAAAAAAGGAACATCGCTCGCTATGATGTCGACCTGATGGGAGGTTTTACCTTATTACATACATGATGAGTCTTGTTTTAAGTGTGAACACGAATGACAAGAAGGAGGTCTGCATCATACTCATGCCCTGAATTTTTTATTGAATGGAATAGTATTTCTAATGGAGAGAAGAAATGCCAAATATTTTATTAATCTTTGCCTTTGTTTTCGCGGTTTTATACGTAATCTTCTCGATGATGATTGTACACCAGCTCTCGAAGCGGGGTGTCAGAATCAACTTCTTTTTATTAAGGTTGCTCATCATAAAATACATTCATCAGTATAGACAATTAACCTTGGAAGAGACCGGTAAGATCGGCCCTTTATTTTATCCATGTATCGCATCTGTCAACATGGCATTGGTTTTATTCATAGTCTACTTAATGTTAGAAGTGTTTCATATTTTTTAATTTTTTCCGGCACTGAATGCTATTTACTGAGGAAGGGAAAAAATTAATCCCGTTCTAGCCCGCGAACCTCACATCGAGAATAAAAAAAGGGAGAACTTTAAGGCACCTCTTTTCATAGGATGTCGACCTGGAATGACTTTTTAGCGTATACCATATATGATGAGGCTTAAATCAGAAATGAACACAAACGACAGGCTGACTGTACTGTTGGCCCAACAGGGACATGAAACTGCCTTCCGGGAACTATACGAGAATTATTACGAAATGATCTACCGGCTCGCCTACCGTTATTCAAAATCTCAGCAGGATGCTGAGGACATCATGCAGGAGACGTTCATCAAAGCGTTTAAAAGCATCAATAAATTTGATTTCAGCGTCAGCACTAATTTTTCAGCCTGGATTTATCAGATCGGTCTTCACTGCTCTATGGACTATCTCAGGAAAAGAAAAAGGAGAAAAGCAGATCAGATCCACTCGCTCACTGACATCTTCACTGAACCAGAAGCACAGGACTCTTCGCCTGAAAAAGCTTTCATGGCGAACCAGACAATCTCTCAGGTGAAAAATGCTCTTTACATATTGTCGCCGAAACAGCGGATTATTTTTGATTTAAGGCATCTTCAGCATAGAACTCTCAAAGAGATTTCAGAACGATTACAGTGTAACAAAAGCACTGTCTTAAAACAGCTTCAAAGAGCGGTTTCAAAAT
>CAYFXE010000018.1:2670-5879 GCA_964347035.1 uncultured Eubacteriales bacterium
AAATTAAGGAATCAACTCGAACCGCTTTGGAGGGAACAATGAACTGCGAAGATAGCAAAAATCTGATGACCGTAAGTGTCTACGGAATGTTGACTCCATCAGAAAAGGCCCAGCTCGAAGCACATCTCCAGGAATGTTCTAGATGTGCCAGCATATACAAAAAGGTGGAAAAATTGAGTCATCCAGTAAATGAGAAAGAAGAAATTCCCCTCCCAGATAAGGAAAAATCTTGGCAAATCATTTCGGCCAAGGCTATAAAAAGGAAAAGCGGCTGGCTCGAACGCTTCATGCCGAAGAGACCCGTATTCCAGCTTTCTTATGCTCTTCTGCTTCTGGTTGTGGGATTTGCAGCCGGCTATTTTATTCATTCAGGCAGGGCAAGGAGCGCTGACATGGCTGAGCTTCGTCAGGAAGTGCTCCAGATTCGCGAGATTACAGCAGCCTCTCTGGTCCGCCAAGAATCCCTGAACTACAGACTGAGAGAAATCGGGATGGACTTTCTTCTGGCCCAGCCAGACGAAGGGCCTCTGGGATCGATTCTTCAAACATTAAGAGGAGAAACTGCTACCATCGTGGGTCCGGCCCCGACAGATGACCCTTACCTCTTTTTCAGGGATCCGGCAGTCAGGGAAGATTTCATCCAGTCCCTTTCAGAACAGACTTCCCCGTTGGTGGAAATCGCTTTGGCCTTTGCCCGCCATATAGAGAAGTCAAAATTGTAAACAATTACTTAAAATGAAAAATATGTAAAGGAGATAATCATGAAAAAATTAGCTTTGATCGTCATCGTGATCTTGCTTATTGCTCTATTTTTAGGTGCAGATATTTACACGAAAAACATGGAACGCGTTAAAGCGTTCAAAATGATGGGGAAAAAACAACCTGAAAAGGTCGAAATCAGGGAGCGCTGGATGAGCGAGAACAAGTTTGCCCAAATCGGCAAAGACCTGAGCATTATTGTCAATTATGATAAAGAAAAGCTGTATTTCGTTATCCATCCACAAAAGACATATTTTGAATTTCCGACAGAATTCAACAGGGAAAAACTTCTGGATCTCGTCTTGGGCCTTTCACCCAAGGCTGCTGAAGTTATCAAATCAATGAAAATAACCGATGTGAAGGTTAACCTCAAAGGCGAAACAAAAAAGATCGCCAATTGGAATTGTTCTTCGACTGATTTTGAAATGGTTTTTATGATTCCAGCCTTAAATATCATGCCGAAATTTAAAATGAAATTATGGACGACTAAAGATCTCTCTTTTGAGTATAAGAAACAAATAAAAGTAGCGGATGAATTTTTCACAAAGTATATTCTGGGAATGATCAATATAGATGAAGAGTCAAAAAAAGAAATGGCGAAAATGGAGACAGTCGATGGGTTTCAGATCGCTGCTGAACTCACAATCAATATATTTGGCTCCGAAATAAACGTCGAAGCACAATGCCTTGAAGTGACAGAGAAACCCGCACCCCCGGGTATTTATTCTCCTCCCGAGGGCTACAAGAAAAAAACAATAGGTATTCCTTAAAGTCGAATTCGATAAAGAATTTCCTCAAATCATCAAAGACATCCACATAAGAGGCATGCTTCACATAATCAATCGCCGCCATCCCGTCAGAGCACATCTTCGAGAAATACGCCTGATGTACCCCTGAATATCGGCCCTACTTTGAAAAGACGGTATCGAAGACTTTTCTGACTGGAACAAAAACGTAGGTATTCCTGTCTGTCAACGCACACGTAAAAACGATGATGAGATCCTTTTCTGGAATCAAGTAGAGCGTCTGACCTCCATATCCGAAGGAGGCCACATAATCGATGTCCTTCTCTCCCCGTCTCATCGAACCTGGCCACCAACAGAAGCCGTAATGATCCCTCCTGTCCGGTATCTTAATGTGCTTTTGTGTTGCCAGTTTGACCCATTCTTCGGAGATAACCTGTTTTCCTTTCCATTTCCCGTCATAGAGGAATAGCCAGCCGAATTTAGCGATATCCCTTGTTCTCAATCCAACCCCGCCGTCGGTTCCGCCGGTGCAGGGATTTCCCTTTGAATCGGTGTTCCATTGATAGGCATAGATTCCAAGGGGCTCGAATAAGTATTTCTCGGCAAACTGATCGGTCTTCAGTCCAGTGGTACTTCTTATGACAGCACTCAAAAGATGAATGCCACCAGTGTTATACAGGAATTGGGTTCCAGGGGTGACTTTGAGCGGCTTGGTCAAAACATACTTTATCCAATCCTCGCTATCGACCATCTGGAATTCCGAGTTATGCGTATCATTGTAAGAACTACCCCACTCCATCCATTCCAGTCCGCTGGACATGGTGAGAAGATGACGGAGGGTGATGGCCCGCTTTTTTGGGTCCTTTATGATTCCAGCATACTCGGGGAGCAACGAGACAACGCTCTCATCCACACTTTTTATGAATCCCTTGTCGATGGCGATCCCTATTAGAGTAGAGGCGACGCTCTTGGTGATAGAAGCCAGGACATGCACGCTGTTTCGCTGATGTCCCCAGAAATAGGCTTCATGGACGAGCTTGCCGTTTTTTACGAGCAGCATACTGTGGATCCCGTCGAATCGGTCATTACTCCTGATTTCCTGGGTTATCTGGGAGATTCTTTCTATGTTGATCCCGACCTCCCTCAACGAGGCGACCTGCCATCCATCATTCAGCTTTAACGGAATCCTGTATTCATAATTTTTATCCTGCGGAAAGATTCCGGAGCTCATACCAGAGATGAGAACAATGAGGATAAATAGGATGATCATTTTTTTTGCCATATTTCTCCCCCTATCATTAGATTTCATGACTCTATTTACATTAAAGAATACGAAAATAAACATCTTGAGTTATACATGATATGAGAACCAGATAGTGCGTTAAATGCGAACAACAATTATGTCGAGTAAGAAAGACTCGTTTCTTGAGACTCATTGCTAATCTGGTTTGAATTCATGAGGAAAATAAAGAGTGGCACTTTGGGGAACGTCCCCATCAACAGTTGAGCCGTTCTTTTTCTCGCTTGAATATCTCTTTCTTACTTGATGGAATCTCTGGATGCTCAAGACAGAATTCTATGACTTTTTTTGCGATGGAAGGACTGAGCTCCAGAGCCATGTCTACGAATTCCTGCAGGACAACCGGGGAAGAATTCAGATCGACTTCTTCAACGATGAGGACTGGAACACGTCCTGCGCCCACC
>CAYFXE010000018.1:5889-34282 GCA_964347035.1 uncultured Eubacteriales bacterium
GACTTCTTCAAGAAGTTCCTCGGCGAGTTCCTTAGCCTCTTCGGTATGACTGCGTTCGGTCAAAGACTTCAACAGCGAAAATTTATATGTATGGCTGATCACGGCCTGAGGAATCTTGGCTTTCAAGTCTAAATAATGACTCACAGCATCTTCCATCTGGTCATGTCTGATCTCGCTCTCTATCAATTTGATGAGAAATCTCGTAGACTCATCGACGCGACCGATCCCAACACCGACATCCCATAAGGTTTCAACAACGTTTTTGCATATCGGATTTTTTCTTGCTTCACCCAGGAGAAGAGCGTAGGCTTCCTCTGCTTTTCCTGAATTTTTCTTCTGGATTGCCTCGACAACGATTCCTAAACCCTTATCGTCCGCTCGAATTTTGGCTTCAATCTTGGGGTGGATATACTTCTCTTCCACCTTTAACCTTTTCATTCCCAAGGCGACAACCATACCGAAGACAAATCCCCAGACGTGGACCCAATGGGCCACTCCCCCGCCACCTTGAGGATTGATGGCATCAACGACACTGGCGTTGAAAATTTCAAGAAGCAGCCATAAAGGCAGCATTAACCAGGCTGGAGCCTCGAAAGTTCCTCTGAAAAAGAAGAAAATCCAGTAGAAGAAATTCATCTTCGTTTTCCAGTATCTAATAAGAAAAGCCCCCATGACACCAGCAATGGCACCGGAGGCTCCGATCAAAGGGCCGGCGAAGTTGGGATAATGCATCGCATACATCAACGCCGTTACTACTCCAGCAAACAAGTAGAAAGCCGTGTAGATCGGCCTTCCCCACAAGTCTTCGATGAACGGCCCCATTAGATAAAGGAAAAGCAAATTCCCAAGCAGATGCAACCAACCCCCGTGGATAAACATATAGGTCAGGAGAGCGGTCATCGATTGTTTGGCTGGGATGAACCCCCATTTTCTGTAGGGGAAATCATACAGAGAATTTTTGAAATTCTGGGTCAACTGATTCAACTTTTCCTGCTCACTTTTGAGATCAAGCCGGCTGGGCCGAGCAAGGCTCTGACGATAGAAACCCATCATTTGCTCCATTTTTTCACTGCCTCGATAGCCGAACATCTGATCCATAATCTCTGGATCTAGCTCAAGATATGGATGATCGAAGTAATAACGGATAAGCTCCTCCGCTGAGTTTCCTAGCTGTTTTTCGGCTTTATTCACTTCAATGGATATAAAAATATAGAGGACGAAACAGATGGCTATTATGGCGAAGGTTACGAAGGGCAATCTTCGGACTTTATCACTCTCATGACCGATGGGGATTATGAACATAATGATTTCCCTATCGAATGAAATTTGGCATTTTCCCTAAATTTGATCAATCGCCTTTTGCGAGGAATCAAGGGGTTATTTTTTTTCGAAGAAGTTAAACATTTTTAAAAAAATTGCGTATTATTTAAATGAGGGCAGTAGTGCATAAACTCTGCAGCACGCATCATCTGATCAACTGCAAATTCTATTAAATTGCAAAGGGAGAAAGCGATGCAAACCAACCGAAGATTTTTAATCATCATCGTCTTCTGTCTGGCATCTGTCAGCTTGCCGTTTTGGGCATTTGGGCAGACCCAAGCTAACGAAAACCAAGGTACAGGAACGGCCGAAGACCCGTATGTTGTGCCCGAGACCGAATCCGAGATAAAAGTGGATGCGATTTTGGTTGAAAAGGCATGGGAAAAGGCCCTTGTTTTGGAATTGAAATATGAGGTCCGACCTGGAGAAAACGTAACTCCGCCCGTACGTACCGAAGTCCTGCTCACCTATGATGAGAATACCCTCTACGCCGCCTTCCGATGCTTCGATCCGACTCCTTCAGCCATCAGAGCCCATCTCAGAGATCGTGACACTTTGGGTGGGGATGACTGGGTGGCTCTGATCCTCGACACCTTCAATGATTCGAGACGGAGCTACGATTTCATCGTCACGGCTCAAGGTGTCCAGTTCGACCAAATCGAAGCCCAGACCGGTGAGGACAACGGCTGGGACACATTTTGGGATTGTGCTAGCCGGATTACTGATTGGGGATATGCGGTCGAGATCGCCATTCCCTTCTCATCGTTAAGCTTTCAACGCAAGGAAGGCTACCAAACTTGGGGATTCGACGCAGTGAGACGCTATCCTCGTGAACATGCCTACCATATTGGCCTTTTCCCAAGGGATCGCAGTAATAACTGTTATCTATGTCAGGCCATCAAGATCAAGGGATTCGACGGATCCAGTCCAGGCCGTAACATCGAGGTCAGTCCCACCATCATCGCGGCCCGGACAGATGATAGACCGGAATTTCCAGAAGGAGACCTTGAAAAAAGAGACCAGGATGCAGAATTTGGCCTCACAACTCGGTGGGGAATAACCCCAAACCTCACCTTTAATTTCACGGCCCATCCCGATTTCAGTCAGGTCGAGGCCGACGCCCTCCAGCTCGACATCAACCAACCCTTCGCCCTCTTTTATCCAGAGCGGCGGCCTTTCTTCACCGAGGGAGTTGATTTCTTCCGAGCCTTGGAAAATATCATCTACACGAGGACTATGCGGGATCCCTCGTGGGGGTTTAAGCTGACCGGGAAAGAGGGCGCCAACACCATCGGGGCTTATGTCGTCCGCGACGAAATAACAAACCTCATCTTTCCTGGCAGTCAGGGATCCATGTCGACTTCCCTGGAAAAGTCGAATCTATCCTCAGTCTTCCGCTACAAACGGGACTTCGGCCGCCGTTACACCGTAGGTCTGTTGGCGACCGATCGAGAAGGGAGTGATTATCATAACAGAGTGTTCGGGTTCGATCTCGACTTCCGTTTTACCCGGACCAATCAAATTCAACTTCTCGTCATGAGGTCTAGCACCAGGTATCCCGATGATGTGGCCGACGATTACAGTCAACCCAGCGGCTCATTCAACGATCATCTCATCTCGTTCGAGTACGATCACTACACCCGGACCTGGGGCTGGTGGGCGGACTATGAGGAAGCCGGACCGAAATTCCGCGCCGACCTTGGCTATTACCCGCGCGTCGGATACCGCAATGTAGAAGGGGGTGTTCTCCACACCTGGAATGCGAAACCGGGTCAGTGGTGGTCTATGTTCAGAGCAGGCAGCGATTTGAACTATTTTGCCGATTGGGATGGAAACCTGCTGAATCGGAGTGCCTCTCTCTGGTTTCACTACAGCGGAGCTATGCAGTCTTACTTGTTCGTCAGAGGATGGAGAATGCGCGAGGCCTACAACAGACAGGAATTTGATCTGACTTTTTTTGGACTGGAAGGCGGTTTATGGCCGACCAGTGATCTCTATGTCTATGTGTCCACTATCTTCGGAAACGAAATCGATTATGCCAACACGCGTTTGGGAAACAGAGTCCGGGTGACACCTCATTCGAGTTACAACTTGGGTAAGCATTTGCGGCTTTCCTTGGCTCACATGTTTGAACGCATGTCCGTTCAGGATGCCCGCCTGTACACAGCCAACATCAGTCAGCTTTCGGCCGTATACCAGTTCAGCGTCCGGGCCTTTTTCCGGGCGATTCTCCAGCGTGTCAATTATGACTACAATACCAGCAATTATACGTTTGAAATCGACTCAAAGTTCAAGCGCTTCTTCACTCAATTGTTGTTTTCGTACAAGATCAATCCCCGTACCGTGCTCTTTCTTGGGTACAGTGACAATTATTTCGGCAGCCAGGAATTCGGACTGACCCGCGCTGACAGGACTTTCTTCATTAAAATTGGCTATGCCTGGGTGTTATAAATTCACCACAAAACGAGGGTACTTTCACCAGACTCCTCCGTCTGCCGCCAGTTGGGCGTTTAGTGGATTAGCTGCCATGGCTGAGAGGAACAGGGCCCTAGGAATGACCATTCTCTGAAATGAGGTCTTAATCAAGAAACCACCAATTCTCCTGGCCGTTTCATAATCAGGAACACTATCATAGGCCAGGGAACTGACCGTAGAAGAGGATATATAACTCCGGAGTATTGGGCTTATTATTTCTTCCAAGGACCTGTTATGGCCAAGGTCAAGCCGATAGCATGATTGTTAAGGAACATGGTACTCAAGTCAGGAGAGAAGCAGACTCCCGCTAATTCAGACTCTCGGACCGCACTTCTCGCGAACCTGTATATGTTCTTCTTATCTGTGATACCAAGCATAAACTGATCGCCCTCACCATCCTCACAGATCAACAGATCACCCCAAGGGGCAACAGTGAGTTGATCAGGATGTTCCATGATCCTGGCGTCATCGGGCTCGAAGAACAGTTCGAGCTGGCCAGGCGAATCTTTTTCCTGGTCCGTCCCCTCAAAAGGGCTGGGTTTGTAACGCCAGATTTGACCATTCGCTCTCGGCCCTCCGTTGGTACAATCAAAATACACCAATCCATTGCTATAATTAATACCCTCGCCGCTACCAAAGCGCGCTGCTCCAAGCTTATATCCTCGTATACGCAGATCATTGCGATCTGTATCGACATCCTCAAGTTCAAGCCAATGAACGGGCAATACATCTCCCTGGAAGATCCTCTGTCTATCCCAATTTCGGGTATCAAATCCTGGCTTACCTTTGATTGCCAGGCATTGGAGTTTCCCTCCCTGGGAAAGATTTCCTGGTTGATCAGGTATGAAACGATAAATCAAGCTGTCTTCTTGGTCTTCTGTCTGATAGACAATGCCTGTTTGGAGATCAACGGCGACTCCCTCATGCACAAACCGCCCCATGGCTTTGAGCGGAATAGGCTCTGTGATTTTGGGCTCGGCTGAGACTGAGACCTCGAAAGCATAGCCATGGTCCTTTCCATACTGTAAACCAGCTCTTAAAAATTCCTCCTCACACGTGATCCATGTATTCCAGGGAGTTGACCCTCCCGAACAATTAGCCACAGTCCCGGCTAAGCTGAGAAATTGGCTCTTAAGTTCTTGAGACCTGGTATCGAAGACGAGAGTCGTGACAGCACCCAGGGCTGTCCCGCCTCTTCTCCCTCGATCATAAATCTGCGTTCTCCTCAATCTCTCCATCAATCGATTTTTATATCCAAAAGCTCCCATAGAGTCAGGATAACCAGCGAATATTTCATGGTTGCGAAGGATGATCGTCAGACCTTGAGGACCGGGAAAAGCTGCCATTCCGTCTGGAAGCGCCGGCACATAAAACCCGTCTATCATTCTCTCTCCTTTCCGGCTGATGACTTTGTAAGAAAAACCTTGGGGGAGATCGATGACACCCTTAGGGTCTGGGACAAGAGGACCATAACCATACTCATCTGCATTTTCTGAGGATATGGAGGATAAGTTCTTATTCGACCAGAGGGATTTAAAAGCCAACGGGCTAAATACAGCGAAGAGGGCTTTTTCCAAGAACCTTCGACGGGTGATTTCAGTCATCGCATTTCTCTCCCTTTTCTATTAGCTTACTTACCGAAAAAAACCAAGTCAACTTGAATCATTGGGGTCAGACCTTCCTAATTTTCATAATTTCCCTTATCGATTATGCTAGGGTAGAATATACCATAAATAATTATGAAAATTAGGAAGGTCTGACCCCAACAAATGAAACGTCGATTTGTCAAAGACTTTTACGAAGTGCAGCGTCAGCAAGCAAGAAAAAGCATCTTCCTCTTTTTTGTCCTGATTCTATTCTATTTTATCGCCATCGGGATCATTTCTCTGTTTTTCATCCTAATATTCGGCTTATTACTGGTTGGGGAAGGATTTCTCTCTGTTGACCTATTCTTAAAACTTACTCTAATCATCGCTGCTGTCTCCTTGGTCATCGCTTCCTTCCACTTTTACGATGCCAGAAAATTCGGTGCAAAGTTCATCCGTAAGCGCCTTCAAGCCCGCTCGCCGGATGCCTCTGACCGTTACCATAAACAATTCACCAATACTGTTGATGAAATCAGGATTGCCTCTGGATTGCCCCGAGTCAAGCCCTTTATCCTGCCATCTTTTGCGATCAATACCATGGCTCTGATCGAACCCGACAACACTCCCAACGTCATCGTGACCGAGGGCCTGCTCGCGGACTTTACGAGAGACGAAATTCAAGCAGTCGTGGCCCATGAATTGGCTCACGTTGCCCGGGGAGATACCTACTACATCACGCTTGTCTGCTCCCTGGCCAATTTCTTCGAGCGACTGAGAGATGCCTTGGAACCTGATAACGATGTGCAGTGGGGCATTGACCAGACGCGAGGAGGCAGGCTGGCTCCATGGCTTGCTTATCTTGGTGTGGCGATCTCATCGATTCTGATGCATCTTCTCAGCACCTTGATCAGCCGTCAGAGAGAGATCCTGGCCGATGCCGCTGCCGTAGAATTCAGCCGAAACCCCAGAGCATTGGCCCGGGCCATATACAAGGCCCATCTAAAGAATTCATTTGTCGGGGATTTTAACCTCACTTACACTCCGCTTTTCATCGTCCCGCCCGAATCCCGAGGGGAAGAGGACAGCTGGCTCAACCGGCTCTTCAACTCCCACCCACCGCTTATGAAGAGGATAGAGCTTCTGGCCGAAAATGCCAGAATCAAACCATCCCGAGTAATTGAAGAGGTCTGGGAGATACAGAAAAATCGGGAAAAAGCGAGGACTATTCTTGCCTCCAGCGAAAAACAGCGTGCGGACGGGTCAGCCGGAGAGCTTCCAGCTGAAGAAGTGCCACTGAGAGAGGGAAAAGTATGGTCTATTCGAAGTCCCAAAGGACAATGGGAGGGGCCATACACACTCGAAGAGCTTCTTTTCCACCGCATCTTTTCTCCTTTAATCAGAGTGAAGAATATATTGGAAAAAGTGGAGGCTCAGGCCAGAGAATTTCCTCAAATCCGTAATGCCCTCCGGAACCTGGGTCGAAAAAAGCCGATCGATTCATCCAGACACAATCGTTGTCCCCGTTGCCGCATCTCCCTTCACGATGGTTATTATGAGGGGGTCGAGATCAAAACCTGTCCCCAATGCCGAGGAAAGCTCGTGGATTTTGCCCTCATGGAACGCATCATCGCCCGGAAGGAGGTCGGATTCTCAGACGATTTGATAAAGAAAGCAGAGGAATTTAGGGATCGGTTTATGCTCAACCCCACCCTGACCAAAAGAATCTTCGCGGATAAATCCCAAACCATCTTCTGTCCGGACTGTGGGAGCAGGATGCTACCCAGACCGTATAGCTATCATTATGTTGTCCCCGTGGATAAATGTCTTTCCTGTTATAAGGTCTGGTTTGACGCGGACGAACTGGAAATACTCCAGATCCTTATCGAAAAAAGATGATATGCTTATATTAATTTGATCAGGCTTCGGAGACCATTCCTGTCAAGATATCCAGATAATCCTCGACCGTCGCCTCTCTCGGATTGGAGGGATTGGAATTGTTCTGAAAAGATTTCTCGGCTATCTCTGGAAAATCATCTTCTTTAACACCAATGTCCCGTAGGGAAGGATTGTTCATTGCTCGGGATAAGGCCTTGATTCTTTCGATGAGTTTCTGCGCTAGATCATGACTACAATCGCCCTCGATATGAGCTATTCGAGCGATGTCCGCATACCTCTCTTGAACAGCAGAACGATTGTATTCCATTACATAGGGGAGGAAAACAGAATTGGCCACGCCATGCGGAGTATCGTAAAGAGAGCCCACCGCTTCTGAAAGACAATGAACGGCTCCAACATCACTGTTTCCGAAGGCCATCCCTGCCAAGGTGCTCCCCAATAAAATCTTCCCCCTGGCTTCGGTATCCTCCTTTATGTCTCTGTAGGCCCGTTCGAGGGAGTCAAAGATGAGCTCCTGGGCCTTTCGGGCAAAGATGTCGGTGATAAAATTAGCCCCTTTGACTGTATAAGCCTCCACCGCATGGGTGAGGGCATCCATGCCTGTGGAGGCAATCAAATCCTGGGGAAGAGTCACAAGGAGATCTGGGTCAACGAGAGCCACCTCTGGATACATGGCCGGACCCTTGATGCTCATCTTGAATCGTCTTCCGGTATGGGTGACCACAGAAACCCATGTCACTTCACTTCCCGTGCCGCACGTGGTCGGGATGGCGATGACAGGAAGGGGTGGCAAGGTGTATTTTTCCCTACCTTCATAATCCTCAATCTTCCCTGAATTCGTTCTCAGAAGAGCGATCGCTTTAGCGGCATCCAAAGCGCTTCCTCCTCCCAGACCGATGATCACATCTGGCTTAATGTTGCGTACCCAATCTCCTGCCTCGTTGATGGTTCCATGTTTCGGGTTCTGTTCGACTCGGTCAAAGATCTGAATCCCAGGCAACTGGGATAACACCCTCTCCGCGATGCCAGCCTCAACGATTCCGCGGTCTGTCACCAGAACGGTTCTCGATTTTCCGAAGCTATTCTCAACAAGACCCTTTAGTTCGGTTATTATTCCCGGGCCGAAGAAGATTCTCGTTGGAACATGAAACCTCATGACCACCTCCATTATCTGCGGAAATCGATCTTATCCTGATTGGCCATATCCAGGATGGCCACAAAAAAGAGCTGAGTTAAATCCTCAAGAATCTCAGGAGTAATCGTATCTATATCATCTTTTGTGATGTGGTAATAGGACGGGGAGCCGGAAACACTGAAGGATATGGATGGAACATCCTTCCACATGAAGCGGGCGGCGTCGAGTCTGGGTCGAGCGATGTTGGCCCAATAACTGGGAATTATAGTGCGATGAATGTATTTCTGGTTGGCTCTATCGATAAAATCCCAGAATTGAGGAAAATTCTCCGCAGCTAGCGCTCGGACTTTATCTCCACATCCAACTCCATCCAGATTGATAAAAGCCACGGTTTTCTCTAGAGGTACACTCGGGTGCTCCAGGTAGAACTGCGAACCCGCCACTGCCTGCTCTTCGGCGCCGAAGAGGAGGAACATCACAGACCGACGCGGCTTTATCGGGCTCTGGCTCAAGGCCTCCGCCACCCCCAGAACCACCGCCACCCCCGAGGCGTTATCGTTGGCCCCTGGCATCATCTCATAGCAGTAACCCAGGTGATCGAGGTGGGCCCCGATTATGATCACCTCTTCCTTAAGCTTGGGATCAGAGCCTTCAAGAAGTCCGATGACGTTATAGGCAATGCCATCAGGATTGTGCTCGGTGATGTTTTTTATGGTAAAGGTTTTGCCTGTGGCAAATGACTGAGGCTTTAATGTCTCCTTAATTCTCTCAACCACAACCTCGTGATTCTGTCCTGTTCCGGAAAAAACATCTTCGACCACTGTCTTCCCGATATGCGTATAGATAAAATCTCCGTTGTAGGCATTATTGGGATTGCCGATCGGTCCGTAATTATAGACCATCCCCTTGGCACCGTGAGCAACGGCATTTTGATGTTTATACTGATGAAAAGAATAGGGACGCCATTTCTTGAAAAGATCCGGGGCTTCTCTCGGTGAAACCGGCACCTCCCTTTCCATGAGAACAATTTTACCTTTAACATCCACCCCTTTATACTCGTCATAATCCAGCTCGGGAGCTGTGATACCGTATCCGACATAGATGACTTGGGCTGTTACCTCGCCCGAACCGGAGGTTGATCCAGGAATGAAATCATCCTCATAACGATAATACTTCTTTATAGTCGTTTCTTTGTAAGGAAGGTGCAAGTAAGCCTCACATCCCTTAAAAACTAAAGTGTAGGGATTGGGAAAGGCCTGAAGATAGGACCCTTTATCGCCGGCGGGAGCAATTCCCCATTCCTTTAATAAAGAGATCGTCCAGCGAGCGCTGGCATTATATTCCTCTGTCCCAGTCAGACGGCCGCCGTATTTCTCAGAAGCTAATTCCTTCACATATTCGAAGAGCTTATGACTGGAAATCGAATGAAAAACCTGCAGAAATTGTTCTTCCTCCGAAACCTCTTGAGGCGGCTCCTGAGCCGTTAAAATAAAAGAAAGAAACATAAGCCCGATGATGAGCAAGAAAGAAATGGATTGTTTAGCTCTCACTTGTGTCCTCCTGTCCATTTATTCTCTATTTATGTTAGGATATATATGGAAAAAGTAAAGAGAATTATAAAGACGTTGACATATCCACGATTTTCAATTCATTTTCTCACTGCACTTTGCCTTCTCGCAGTTTCCCTTGTTTATCCTCAAAAGAAAGAAATCCTCTTTCGCAGACCCAGCGCGTCCGTCATCGAGAAAACTCTTTTTGAATACATCAACCAGGAAAGAGTCAAACAAAATCTATCCCTACTAAAATTCTCCGCTGAAATAGGCGCTCTTGCCAGGAAACACAGCCAAGATATGGCGAAAAGATCTAGGTTATCCCACCTCTCCTCCTCTGGTGAGACATATAATGAGCGCCTCGTCCAAGAAGGATTCTATTTTATGGATATAGGTGAAAACGTGGCCTTCAGTGAAACGTTCCAGGCTGACTTAATCCACCAGTCTCTGATGGAGAGTCAAGCGCATATGGAGAATATCCTGATGCCAGAATTCGACAAGGTCGGAATCGGAGTCATCTATGTGGAAAACAAAGGATATTACATCACTCAGGATTTTATACAATCTTTTCAACGACGAGATAGTGCAGAAATCAAAAAGGTCATACAAGACAGAGTCAACGAAATCAGACGCTTTCATGCTCTCCCTCCTTTGGTCTATATCCATGAGGCAGACGAATTCGCTCTTGAATATTCGCGACGAAAAGCAGAAAAAAAGCCTAAGCCACCATTTCCTCCAGGTCTTGGCGAAACCCACCTCATATCCATTGCCACTCCTTCTTTGCCAGAGGCAGGCTCGGTGTTCGAGGATGTGATCAATGCTTTCTATAACGCAGGAGGCTTAGGCATCTGGTTGGCGCGGAACAAAGATTTTCCGGGTGGGGCCTATTTTATCACTCTCCTCCTGTTTCCTGAATCCCGGTACAAAAACATGAAAACAAGCGACCTTAGACAGATTGTCGTCCAGAATATTAATGAAATCAGACAAAAAATGGGCCGCAAAGAGGTTAGCCTCGATAATAGACTCTCCGAAGTGGCAACTCAGATATCCTTGGTTGCCATGAGCCAAAGGGGAAAAACTCTTAATCTTCCCTCTCGACTAAACTGGAGGGACGTCATAAGTTATGTCACAGAGGGGCCTTATATGCTGCCCGACGGCCTCCGAAAACGCTTCCAAAGAAAGGGAATAAAAAAAATCGGTGTGGGAATCATTCTCGGGAAGAGCGCAGAATATCCGCAGGGAGCCTTCTGGGTGACGGTCATCATTAAAAGCTAATTCAAAAAGATTATTTTTAAATTGTGCTCACTCAAACATCACAAACGAAGGGCAATTCCGCCCCTCACCATAAACCCATTCCAGATTCCGGCGTCAACCATGATGTGGATGAATTCCGTAATCTTTCCTTTCACTCCAAGATTCAGCTGGATGAAGGGCAGGAAGCCTATGGGAAAGAAATCCTCATCTTCTTCTTCCAATTCATCACGAAGTTCCTTTATCGTCTTGGTCTCTTCATTGTCGCGGTGGTCGGAATCGACTCCAGCGACCGTCAAATCTCCCGACCATTTATAAGTAAGCTTATCTTCTTCTATGGATGAAAATGTTGCGGCACCTCCACCTATAGTGATATAGGGAGTAATCTTCGAAGTGGGCAACAGATCCCAGCGAAAACTCAGATGAAAAGAAAGAGGGTTGATTTTGATCGAGCCCTCAGTATTTCCTTGAAAACTGGAATCCTCCGATAGGTCCATATTAGCCGAAACATTCGGTAAACCCAATTCCATAGTGGTTTTTTCGATGGACAACCCGATGCTGAACGAACCATATTCCCCTCCAGGATACCATCTGATTTCAAAACCGTAGTTGTGACCGCTCGAGTCGAATTCAACTTCTTGGGTATAGTTTAGCTCTTGCAAATTTGGATAGTCTTCTTGGATGTCTTCCAGAATGCTGTCTTTCAAATCCTCTTCCAGAGCATCGTCAATGACGTTTTCTATGACGTTTCCCAGCAAATCGATGTTCCATCTAGAGTAATGCACACTGAGCTCGAAATATCCTTGAGCAGAAAGACTCGGTCCACCCAGCAAAAAGAGAAATAAGACCACCAGCACCACCTTGATGAATCTTTGCATTATCATTGTTCACTCCTTTCTTTTCTCAGAGATTCCCTTTTATTATCAAAAAAATCAAAACTAATCCATAACCCATACCGATGAATTTGAGGGTGATATACATTGATTTATCAGGCGTATTCTGATATCTTGATTCCACCTTTTTTAAATTAGGGTAAGGAGGTCTTAATGATAAAAAAGCTTTTTTTCCTCACCTTGATCTGCGTCCTTTTCAGCTCTTTTTCATCCTTTTTGAGAGCAGACCAAACCAATCCGAAAGTCATCATGAAAACGAGCATGGGAGACATTACCATCGAACTCTATCTCGATAAAGCTCCGATCACCGTCCAGAATTTTCTCGCCTACGTTGATGCCCAATTCTATGACGGAACCATTTTCCACCGCGTGATTCCTAATTTCATGATTCAAGGTGGAGGATTGACCTCAGATTTTATCGAAAAGCCGACGAATCCAGCCATAAAAAATGAAGCCACAAACGGTTTGAAAAACGATAGAGGCACTATCGCCATGGCCCGCTTACCAGTCATAGATAGTGCCACTAGCCAGTTTTTCATCAATCATGTGGATAACGACTTTCTCAACCACAGGGACAGCACGCCTGATGGATACGGATATTGTGTCTTCGGAAAAGTCACAGCGGGAATGAACGTCGTTGATGCCATTGCCAGTGTTAAGACCATGACCAGAGGCGACATGAGAGACGTCCCGAGGGAGACTATAACGATCCTCTCCATCCGCCGCCAGGAAACAAACTAGTCCTCTCATTCTCCCCGAGTCGTCATCTTCTCTTCGACCGCGAGCGATGTTTGACTGGATATTTGCCTTTTTCCATCTTTTCCTCCTTCTGGCCATCCTGATCTATGCCTTTTATTCCCTACTCCAAGGCAATATCCTCAGGTTTTCCTTCCTCATAGCTCTCCTCATCGTCTACTATTTTCTCGTCCTTCACAAAAACGTCAAAAAGGAAATCGAGAGGAAAAGAAAAAAGCAGCCTTAAAGGAGACACGATGCCCATCTTTTTCGCTTTCTCTGATGAGTCTGGAAAATACAAGAGAGAAAGGACAGAAAAATTCATCTCCAAAAATCCCTACTACTGTCGTTCGGCCGTCCTTGTTGAAGCCCATGAATGGCTGGAATTCCGCGATACGTATGATGACTTCAAAAAGCAATTCTTAGGTTTTAATCACCGACAGGACATCAAATGGTCCTATATCTGGTCGCTTTTCAAGCATTTCCAGAAAAAAGAAAGAATTCTCCCTGAAAAACCTTATTATCCCCTCCGGGACATACCGCTTGACATCCTTGTCGAATTCGTAAGACGCGTTCTCCAGCGTCTCGCTGACTACCGAAGCAGCTGCATCCTGCTCACTGTAACCTTCAACGAAAAAGAAAAAACAAAGCCTCTAGAAACAAGCGAAATCGTCAAACAGCATTTGCAGCATGTGTTGGGTACGATCGAAAGTGTGTTAGCAAAAATCCCGGATAGCATCTGTGTTTTCTTCTTGAATCCAGAGGAGCCGCGTTTGGAAAAATACCAGAAGGACGCTTTTACCAGTATCTACAGCCAGGATTTTCCTGAAAAATATTCCCACATCAAGGACAGCCTCAACTTCGAGCTCTCTCCACAAAGTTTGGGCGCCCAGTCGGCCGATTATTGTGCGGGGGTCTTCAACGGGGGTCTTCGTCTTTATCCTCAAAGCATCGACCTTTTTCGCCATCAGCTATGGCCCAAAATTCCACAGAAAAAGAAACATGTCCTTGGTTATGGAATAACGGAAATCCCTCAAAACAAGAGGAACAAAGCCGTTCTCAAAGAATTATTGGAAAAAATATTCAAAGCCGAGGAAAGCGATTATCGCGTGAGATTGGAAGAAAAGCTGAGGTCAAAAAAATCTTGATAAACATCCCTGTTTCCGTTAGTCTATAATGTCCTCCAGATTCTTTAATTGATAGATATTTTTCCGTTGACACCTCGATCTTAGGTCATGTTCAGTCAGAATCTGAGAATTGCTAAACAGACGGATAAATCCTTCCTGTCTCTTTTCATCACAAAGCAACAATACTTCCTTTGTTAAAATCAGCTAAGGATTTCACTATTAGATAAGATGAAAGTAAAGATAAGAATACTGGAAAAAAAGGCATTGAACAAAACGCTTCTTCTGCTGCTCATTTTTCTTTTGTTTGTGGCCTTTCTCATCCTAAGCTTTGTCCAAAGGGAGCAACCTGCGGTCGAGGAAAAAACGGAAATTCCCGAAGCCAACATTCCCGAAATACCACCTCCCCTAGATGAAGATAAAGTCATCATTAAACAGGGTGCGACGCTCTCCGATATTCTGAGCCCCTACAATTTTTCTCCCGCGGAAATTCATAGACTGCGACAGGATGTGAATCCGGTTTATGACCTGGCTAAGATTAAAGCTTGGCATGAGTTTAAAATTTTCTCTGACCAAAACGATGAGATCGTCTCATTCGAATATGTCCTCGATCAGGAGAATATCCTTCATATCGATAAACAGAGCGCCGGATACGTTGCAGAAATCATAAAAATCCCGTACG
The DNA here is from genome assembly GCA_964347035.1 of uncultured Eubacteriales bacterium. Taxonomy (GTDB): domain Bacteria; phylum Acidobacteriota; class Aminicenantia; order Aminicenantales; family Aminicenantaceae; genus CAYFXE01. The sequence goes on from CAYFXE010000018.1 coordinate 20,537, forward strand.
AAATTAAATCCAAGATGATATGGGGGCGTATCGAGGATAACCTGATTTCGGCTGTGACTCAGGAAGACGAGAAGGACTTCCTGGCCCTCGCTTTGGCAGAGATCTTTGCCTGGGATATCGACTTTTACACCGATCTTCGTGTAGGAGATTCTTTCAAGATCATTTTTGAGAAAAAATACCTCGAGGACAAATTCACGGCCTACGGACAAATCCTGGCCGCCGAGTTTACGAACCAAGGCAAAACCTATCAAGCTTTCCGCTTCACTTACCCAGATACAGGAGAAGCAGACTATTTCGATCTGGAGGGGAATTCCCTAAGGAAGGAATTTCGGAAATCTCCGATCAATTTTGCCCGAATCACATCCCGATTCAGCCTTCGAAGACGCCATCCCATCCGAAAAGTCTACCGCCCCCATTATGGAGTCGACTATGCGGCCCGGCCAGGGACCCCTGTCCAGGCTACGGCTGACGGAGCGGTGACTTTTGTTGGTTGGAATGGGGCTTCAGGGAGGATGATCCGGATTCGTCATAAGAACGCTTACGAAACCATGTACCTCCATCTCAGAAGTTACGCTAAAGGTATAAGGAAAGGGGCTAAAGTCCAAGGAGGACAAGTCATCGGTTATGTGGGTTCATCCGGGGAATCGACGGGTCCTCATCTGGACTACAGGATCAAATACAGAGGTCGATACATCAATCCTTTTGCCTGGCGCTTTCGACCTGTCAAACCACTCCGGCAGGAATTCTCCGAGGATTTCGTGGCAGAGGCCGAAAGCTACTGTTTCCTGTTGGAAGCTCCCTTTATCCTGTTTTCAAAACTGTCTTGTCCTTGATTCTTCTATTTCTTGACTTTTCCTCCAGATTTACCACCTGACGATACAGATTTCCCTCCGGAAGACCCCTTGCTAGAACTTCCAGAGGAGCTTCCTCCTGAACCTCCAGAGGAAGACCCGGAACCACTGCTTCCACCAGAGGAATAGAAACCTCTGGATGACCTGCGAAACTTAGAAAAAGCCACATTCTTCGAGGTTAATCCCAGGTCAGGGCATCTCACTTCGTTTCTGCGGCTCACATAGGAGACGTGGACACCCATTCTTCGCGCCACTTTCAGGTCGGGATTCCAGTCCCGGATGCGCATGGTGGTCTGAAGTTTAAGCTGTTGAGGCTTGGGAAGAGAGACAGTCTTTATTTCTTTGCCGGAGGGTATTTTCTGCGGGGGCGTGACCATCTTCTCCGGGCTCAAGTCTGCAGTCTTTCTGGAGAATGCCTTCTTATCCTGCTTCACAAGCGAAGCTAGGACATACTTTCTGATTGCTTTGATTTCTTTATTCCGCCTGAAAGACCAGACAGCCTTTTGATGAGGTTCCTCTGGATAATTTAAAGGGAAAACCTGCTCTAACTGCTGAGGTGATTCCAGCTTCTTGGTCATCTCTTCAGCTGATATCCTTTTTTCCTGGATTCTGAGAGCATTTAAATCTTGGCTGGCGACGATGAATGCCTGTCCGATTATTCTCTTCACGCTTCCCTCGATACGTTCATCTCCCTTTTTCAAGGCAGTAGTGACTCGCTTGTATGCTCCTTCGAGTTTTTTCGGCAGATTGAACTGAGTATCTGCTTTTCTTTTGAGCTGATCCTTTCGAATAACGCGGCTAATTCTCCTGCTCTTTTTCTCATCTTGATCATATAAATCTGGGAATTGTTCTCGTTGTCTGAGGTAATTACTTGAATACCAATAATTGCCATAATAACCGGGATAATACCAATCCCAGAGGGCCCAGGGCCTCCAGGCATAAAAGCCCCAGAAATAGTCCCAGGCTACCCAAGCAGGGGCAAAATCCAATCCGGGAAGCCAGAGCCATCCGTAATTGTCATCCCACATCCAAAGCCCGAGATGATAGGGAACCCATCCCCAAGCCTCCTCAGGCACCCAGAAGAGCAGGTCCTCCAATTCTCTCCAGTGACCATACAGGAAGGGCTCCCAAGTACCATCACGATAATCATCGTTGGCATCGGGACGCCAAACATATCCATAATAACTATGCCACATCCAATCTCCATGAAGAACGGAAAATCTATTGACGAAATAGGAAACGGGCTCACGATACTTGCGGAGAGTTATGGGAATAAAACTTCCGCTCTTTTGAGAAGCTTGAAGTTTTGACTCGACCGCCTCGCTCCAGAGATTCAAGTCAGGCTCTGTGGTCCGGTCTTTAGAAACGAAAAATCGATGATCCTGGGTCACTGTCCCTCTCTGCATCTTCTTTATCTTTTCCGTCTCGAGATGGTCTGCATCCGGCCCATAGAGAACATTGACCTCCCCTGATTCCACTCGGATATCCGTGCTTCCGTCCTGTTTGGCCGATATGGAAGCCACTGTCTTATCTTTCATTTTCACTGCTGCCTGAGGAGTGATTACCTGAAAAACTTCTCGAGAAGGAAATTTCCGATAAAGAATATAGACCTGTCCTCTCTGGAGAACAAGATTGGTCAACTTGTTTCGGGAACTGAGGCTTTGAGCCAGGATGGTCTCCAGCTTTAGCTCCGTATCGAAATCGAGCCTGAGACTTGTCCCTGTATCGAACCGGATTTCGCACCTTCTCTCTGTGGTTCGGATCGTATCCCCCGCTGTCAAGGGAAGATTCAAAACCGCTAACTCTGGCGTCCTTTCCCCCTCCCTTAACACGACAGCGTCCTCGCCATCGTACTTAACTTCAACCAAGCTGATATGACCGAAGTAGATATCAGATCTTGGGCTGAACACATATTTATACAGAGATTTAGACATTAAAGATGACGGAAGAAGAAGGAAGACGATAAATATGACCCACAGGCTGATTTTTCTGTTATTCATTTTACCCCTCCTTTGTATGTATTCATCCTAAAACAAAGGCAAATTTTGTGCCAATCTTTAAGAGAGGAAAAGTTCTAGAGTCCATTTTCAAACTGTCCACTTTTGCATCCACCTGTAATTCAATGGGGTCAGACCTTCCTAATTTTCATAATTGAATCACCAGGGTCAGACTTTAAAAACTTGAGTTTTTATTTCTTGATATAAAGACATTGAAAAAAACTCAAGTTTTTAAAGTCTGACCCCCATCTTTATAAAAATTAGGAAGGTTTGACCCCGAGAGTTGACAATTGTGGAGGAAACCCATTAGAATGACATTTCCCTTAATCCAAAATACCCAGGGAGGTACCCATGAAAATCACACTCAGCGTTTTAAAAGCAGACATCGGCAGCATCGGAGGCCACATCACTCCCAGTCAGGCTCTTGTGAATGAGGTCAGAAATTTCATCCAAGAAAACGGCAAGGATTTAATAATCGATTTTAACCTCAGTCACACGGGCGATGATATTGCCATCCTATGTACTCATGAACGGGGTGTATCGGATGAAAAAATTCATAAAATGGCTTGGGATGCCTTTATCGCTGGGACCGCAGTCGCCAAAAAACAGGGTCTGTACGGAGCAGGACAAGATCTCTTGAAGGATGCCTTCAGCGGAAACATCAAAGGCATGGGGCCAGCCGTAGCAGAAATAGAGTTCGAAGAACGACCTAACGAGCCCTTCATCTTTTTTGCCGCCGACAAGACGGACCCAGGAGCTTACAATCTTCCTTTCTACCTGGCTTTTTCAGATCCTATGTACTGCGCTGGGCTCATTTTGAGTCCGAAGATGAGCGACGGCTTCACCTTCCAGATCATCGATGTTGAACACACAGAAAAGGACAAGGTCATCCAGCTCAATGCTCCTGATGAGCTGTACGATATCGCCGCTCTCCTCAGAGACAATGAACGGTATGTTATCGAGAGCATCTATTCCCGGAATACCGGAAACCAATCAGTGTCCATTTCGACGACCCGTCTGCACAATATCGCTGGAAAATACACCGGCAAAGATGATCCAGTGGCTCTGGTACGCGTCCAGGGTGAATTCCCGGCTACCGGAGAGATCCTCGCTCCCTTCCAGATCGGTCATTATGTGGCGGGCTTCATGAGAGGAAGCCATAACGGTCCGTTGATGCCCTGCAAGCTGAATTCAACCATCTCCTTTTTCGACGGCCCACCGGTTGTCACTGCGGCCGCTTTCTGTGTTAACGACGGAAAATTGACCGAGCCGGCAGACTGTTTTGACCACCCTTACTGGGATCATATCCGGGCCCAGATTTCGGAGAAGGCGACAGGGATCAGACGCCAAGGATTCTCTGGAGCTGCGATGCTTCCCTACAGTGAACTCGAATACGGAGGCATCGTCGAAAAACTGGAGAATCTCGAGAAGAAATTCAAGCTCAGAGACTAGAAAAACAGATAGCTCATCCCTCCAATTTTTTTTCAAAAAAAGCGATAAAGATCTTCTCAAAAAAGATGACAAAATACAAGAATCCCGTTCCTACCGTAGACATCATCATCGAGATTGAAATAGAGGATGGTCGTGATGGTGTCGTTCTCATCGAAAGGAAAAATCCTCCGTATGGATGGGCTCTTCCCGGAGGATTTGTCGACTAAGGAGAATCCCTCGAGAAAGCAGCGCTCCGGGAAGCTAAAGAAGAAACATCGCTCGATATCGAGCTCCTTCATCAACTCCACACGTACTCCAACCCAGAGAGGGATCCGCGTCAGCACACCATCTCGACAGTTTATATCGCCAGAGCCTCTGGACAACCAAAGGCTCGAGATGATGCCAAGAATATCGGCGTGTTCGTCGAGGAAGATATCCGTTTTCCCCTTGCCTTCGACCACAAAAAAATCTTGAAGGACTACTTTAATTACAAAAAAGGGGGACACAAACCTTAATCAAGTGTTGTTTTCCCTTATGAAAGGAGGTAAAAATGGGTGGAGGTTCTTACCACGAACCCATGGACAAACTCTCCAAGAAGTCACTAGAATTACATCGAGCTTTGAATTCTCTTATCGAGGAATTGGAGGCCGTCAACTGGTACCAGCAGCGCGTCGACGCCACCGAGGATGAAGAGCTGCGGGACGTTCTAGCCCATAATAGAGATGAAGAAAAAGAACATGCCGCTATGATTCTGGAATGGATAAGACGGAGCGACCCGGCCATGGCCGAAGAATTAAAAACATACCTCTTCCAAGAAGGAAAAATCACAGAGATCGAAGAAAAAAATTAGTCTTAAGTCCGGATAATAAGAGGAAAAAAGGAAAATCGTGGAAAAGGATAAAAAGGGCGAAGATCAAGATCTTCGACTTAAAGAGGTCTGCAAGGTCTGGGGACCCGCAGAGGCCGAAGTGATCAAGAGCTTTCTCCAGAGCCACGGCATCTCTTGTCTTTTCAGAGGGCAGGTGGTCCAGTCGGTGCATCCCTTCTCTGCGGATGGTCTCGGGGAAATAAAAATCCTTGTCTCTGAGAAGGACTTTGCCCTCGCTAAGAAGCTCCTCGCCGAAAAAAAGACTCCATAAACAGGGAACATCCTCTTTTTTTCCATCCCCCTCTTTTATCCTAATTAAGCCCAAAAAACTCCTGGAGGGCCTTCTCGCCCTTCATGAACATGATCACCATCCTTCACTATCAATAAATCTATCTCGCCGATTAGGAATCCATTCCTCATGGGTAAAAAACAAATCTGGTCAAAATTCAAAAAAACATCCCGTTTATTAACCGCCTCGCAGTCCTCAACCTCGGCTGTCCCATAGTCTAAATATAGTAGTGATATGTAGTCATCTACTATATATAGAAAATAAAATAGATAAATTGTTTTTTTTATATTTTTTTCTTGACATTGAATTTTTTTCCTCATATATTTTAGAAAAAATGGGATGAAATGGGATAAAATGGGAAACTCAATGTTAGGTAGTTACTCAGCTAAGTTTGATCGAAGCGGTCGGATCAAGATACCAGAGAAATTCCGGGCAGCCATCGAAGAGGAATACGGCCAAGACATGTTCATCACCTCTCTGACAGATGAATCTGTTCAAATCTATCCTCTTTCGGTCTGGCTTAAATTGACTGAAATCACGACAGAGGGAGCCCTCCATCTTAAACCCACGGTACGAAAATTCATGCTCCGTGTCAACAGGAAGGGAAATAAATGCAGTATCGATTCAAAGGGTCGCGTCTTAATCTCCCAGACCTTAAGGGAGAAAGCAAAGCTCGAGGATGAGGTCGAGGTTATAGGCCTTTCCGATCATCTGGAGATCTGGAATACAACCGTCCTCGATGAAAACATCGAACAGGGGCCATTGACCAATGAAGATTTTGAAAATATCGTTGATCTCCTTCCACCAGATAAAAAGAAATGAACGGAAACAACCATATTCCTGTTCTTCTCGAGGAGGTCCTGGACTATCTGGCTATCCAGAGAGAAGGCATATATATTGATTGTACTCTTGGAGTAGGGGGGCATTCCTTTCAAATCATCAAAAGAAACCCGAAAGCTCGACTCATCGGTTTCGATATCGACGAACGTTCACTCCTGAGGGCCAAAAAAAAACTCGAACCGTTCTCAAATCGGATTACCCTCTATCATTCAGATTTCAGGTATCTGCCCGATCTCAACATCGATTTCGTCCATGTGAGAGGAATTCTCATGGATTTGGGGCTCTCTTCCTTTCAGCTCGATTCCCCTGAAAGAGGGTTCAGTTTTAATCAAGAGGGTCCGCTTGACATGAGAATGGACCACCGAAACAAAATCACAGCTTTTAAGATTATCCATAAATACTCAGAGCATAAACTCGCTCAAATATTCCAGGAATACGGTGAATTCAGACAGGCCAGAAGATTGGCTCGGGAAATCGTTTCCCGTAGAAAAATTCAGAAGATCGAAACGACGACTGAGCTCCGCCAGAAAATCGAAGAGATCTGTCGGTGGAGACCCCAAAAGGGAAAGATTCATCCTGCTGCCAAGGTCTTTCAAGCCCTCCGGATCGAAGTCAACCAAGAATTAAAGGATCTCTCCCATTTCATAGAGAAAACTGTTCACATCCTTCCCCCAGGGGCGCGCATCATCGCCATTTCTTTCCACTCTTTGGAAGACAGAATCATCAAACGTTCCTTTGCTTCTTTGTCCTCTCCAGAGCAGGCTCATCCGTATTTAAAAATTCTAACGAAAAAACCCCTTGTCCCCACCGAGGAAGAAATAGCCACGAACTTTCGAGCCAGGTCAGCCAAATTAAGAGCCGCCGAGAGAATATAAATGGTCAGAAAAAAGGTCAGAAAAAGAGACATTCTCATCGGGGCGGCCTGGACACTCATCGTCATCGTCATCCTCACCTTCTATATCTGGAGTCAAATTGAATCCATCAGGTTGGGATACAAGACAGGAAATTTAGAGGCGGATCTTGAGAACCTGAAGAAAGATGTCGAGAAACTGGAGGCAGAAAAATCATCCCTTCTTGCTTTGGAAAAAGTGGAGAACATCGCCAAAGAAAAATTAAAGCTCCAAAATACCAAATCGGAACAGATCATCTACAACGATGAAAATCCTATACCTTAGATTATGTACTCATGAGCAGGTTGTTTCAGAAGAAAGTCAAGAAAAGAACGCTCATCCTTGCCTCATTCTCTTTCCTCTGGCTTTTGGTGGTGATCTTACGGCTCGTCCAGCTTCAGGTTATCGATCATTTAAGCTCGAGAAAGGATGTCATCGAGCAGAATCGTTTAATCAACATCATCACTCCTAAGCGTGGAACGATTTACGATCGCCAGGGAAATATTCTCGCCCGAAGCATACCGAGTTTATCCTTTTATTACGCTCCTGGTAGAGACGAACTATTGGAAGAGCAGTTTCGCAAGATCGAAAAACTCAAAAAGGTATTGAATTTATCCTCAAAAGACCACCTGGCTATCAAGGAGCGGATTAAAAACAACACGTCTTTCATCTGGATAAAGAGGAAAATTACTCCTGAAAGAGCTCGAAAGGTGAAGGACTTACAGCTCGGCGGGATCAATTTTTTAGAGGAGAATAAGAGATTCTATCCTCATGGAAGATTGGCTTCCTTCATCTTGGGCAGAGTCAACATAGATGAGGCCGGTCAAAGCGGCATCGAGCTCAAATATGACTCCCTCCTGTCTGGAAAACAAGGAAAGCGTCTCATCCTGAGAGATGCCAAACAAAGAGAATATCATTTTGAGACCCTAGAGGAAGCGGAGCCCGGAATCGACTTAATCCTCACGATCGATGAAACCATACAGTATATTGCTGAGCGAGAGCTACAGAGGATCGTCGAGGAAAAAGAGGCTCGATGGGGATCAGTCATCATCTCGGATCCGGCAACAGGAGAAATATTGGCGATCGCCAACTATCCATCCTTTGACCTCAACCATCTTCCCTCCAATCCTCAAAAGCTGGACAGAATTCCAGCGATTCATTACATGTTCGACCCTGGCTCGACATTCAAAATCATAACGTTCGCGGCAGCCATTGAGTCGAATTCCATCGGTTTTGATGAGGAGTTCGATTGCAGCCCAGGAGTGATTCCCATAGCTGGGAAGACATTCAGAGATCATAAAAAACTTGGCATTCTCTCCTTTCCGGAGGTAATCATCCACTCATCAAACGTGGGGACGATTCAGATTGGCCAGCGCCTCGGTGGAAGAACTCTATATAATACGATAAAAGCTTTCAGCTTCGGCCAGAGAACTGGCGTTGATCTCCCGGCTGAGGAGACAGGAATCTTCAGGCCCATAAAAAGCTGGTCTCGGCTTTCTCTCGCATCCCTCTCCATAGGGTATGAGATTTCCGTGACCCCCATTCAGATGCTCCAGGCCATGAACACCGTCGCTAATAGGGGAGTTTCTGTCACTCCAAGAATTCTCAAGAAAGTCTTAAACTCAGAGTTCGAGCAGGATCCTTCTCGCTCGCAGAGAGTTGTCTCTGAAGAAGCAGCTCAGAGCTTGTGCTTTTTTCTCGAAAAAGCCGTGGAGCACGGCACAGGGACCGCAGCACGAATAAACGGTTACAGGATCGTCGGAAAGACAGGCACTGCCCAAAAATTTGATCCCTTTATCGGATCGTACACCTCCTCTGCCCACATCGCCTCTTTTGTGGGCTTTGTTCTCGCGGAACAACCTGTCTTCTCTATGATTGTAGTCATTGACGATCCTCAAGGTCCATATTACGGAGGTCAAGTGGCCGCTCCTCTTTTCCGGAATATCGCCTCTCAAGTCCTCCAATATCTCCGTATTTCACCCCAGGAATCTCCTCCTCGAACCATTATCGCTTCTAAACTGGGGAGGATCGTGGAGTAATGAAACTCAAAGACATACTGGAAGGCGTTAACATTACCCAACTCGACGGAAATCAAGATAAAGAGATTCAAGGCCTTTCCTACTCTTCAAAGACAACTCAGCCAGGATATCTGTTTGCCGCCTTAAAAGGAGAAAAAACGAATGGCATCCATTTCATCCATGAAGCTCTCCAGAAAGGCGCCCTGGCCATCCTATCCGAAGAACCTAAACCTCAAGACTTCTCCGGCATCTGGATTCAGACATCTGATGCCCGGGAAGCCCTAGCTCTCTGTTCGGCCAATTTTTACTCTCACCCCTCCCGAAGGTTGAAAGTCATCGGTATCACCGGGACCAAGGGAAAAACGACACTCACTTACCTGTTAGAAGCTATTCTGAAAAAAGCCCGTTTTCTCCCCGGTGTCATCGGAACCATATCTTACAAACTGCCGAACGAAGAAATCTCCGCCGAAAGAACGACCCCAGAAGCTCCGGATCTCCAGAAGATGATGAGTGAAATGGTCTCGCGTGGAGCGACACATTGCTTGATCGAGGTTTCCTCTCATGCCTTAGAGCTTAAAAGGGTGAATGGCATCGAATTCGACGTTGTGGTGTTCACAAACTTGAGCGGCGAACATCTCGATTACCACCGCTCGATGGAAAACTATTTCGAAGCCAAAAAAAAGCTTTTCTTCCTGGATCAGAATAGGGAGAGGATAGCTGTCATGAACTCCGACGATCCATGGGGAAAAAGGCTCATCCCAGAAGTCCCTCTAGAGGCCATCACTTACGGACTCGATCCACCAGCCATCATCCGAGGCGATTTTTATAAACTGAGAGAAGAGGGAGTGGACCTCGTGGTCAAATTCCCTGCGGGTACACTCCCTCTCACCTCCCAGCTCCCCGGTAAACATAATATTTACAACATACTGGCGGCTGTCGCCGTATCCCTGACTCTGAATATTCCCTATCTGGCAATCAAAGAAGGCATCGCCTCGCTCCATGGTGTTCCGGGAAGATTCGAGAAGATAAAAAATTCCTTCGGACTTCATATCTTTGTCGACTATGCCCACACTGATGATGCCTTGAGAAACCTGCTGGAAACTGTCCGTGAGCAGAATCCAAATCGAATCCTCCTGGTCTTCGGCGCTGGCGGAGATCGGGATAAAACAAAGAGAGCCAGGATGGGCAGAATCGCGGATATGCTGGCCGACTGGACGATTCTCACCTCGGATAATCCACGTTCCGAGGATCCCCTGGCCATCATCTCTGAGATAGAAACAGGATTCGAGAACACAGGAGAAAAAAAATACGAGATCGAACCAGACCGGCGAAAAGCCATCCGAAAAGCGCTTCTCATCGGGAAGGAAGGCGACTATATCCTCGTGGCCGGGAAAGGACACGAAGATTATCAAATCATCGGCGATAAGATTTTGCCCTTCAAAGATGCCGAAGTGATTAGAGATATCCTCCAAGAAATGGAGAATAGAAGAAGTGGTTGAACTGCGTCTCGATCAACTAGCGGATAAGATGGAAGGAACCATTCTTCAGGGCTCCCCTGCTCTATCTTTTCGCCGATTCAACATCGATTCTCGAAAGATAGAACCTGGAAACCTCTTTTTTGCCCTGAAAGCAGCCCGGGATGGGCATGACTTTGTCCCCCATGCCATCCAAAGAGGAGCCTCGGGGGCGGTCGTTTCTCACAAGATAGAACTCCCTGATAAGGAAATCGCCTTGATTCGGGTTAAGGACACTCTCGTAGCTCTCCAGAACCTGGCCCAAAAAGTCCTAGCTGAACACCGAGTAAAAGTGGTCGGTATTACGGGAAGCATCGGTAAGACAACAACCAAAGAGTTTTGCTCGGCGCTCCTTTCCTCCACACTCAATGTCCTTAAATCTGAGAGAAACTTTAACAACCTGATTGGTCTGCCACTCTCCATCCTTAAATTGAACAACTCTCATCAAGTGGCCGTTTTGGAGATGGCCATGAGCGCCCCGGGGGAGATACGAGCGTTGACCCGAGTAGCTCCACCTGATGTGGCTGTGATCACCAATATCAGACCCGTTCATCTCCAATTTTTTAAGAGTATCGAGGAAATAGGCCTCGCCAAGAAAGAAATCCTGGAGGGTATAAAACCAGAAGGCACGGCCGTGCTCAACGGTGATGATCCCCGGGTCAAAAAAATCGCTGACGGCTGGGATGGAGAAAGAATCTCTTTCGGCCTCTCTCCGGGATGTGATATCCGAGCCGAAAACATTCAAAAGCAAGGATACGAAGGAATGTCCTTAGAACTTATTTACGGAGAGGAAAGGAGAAAAATCGACTTTCCCTTCTTCTACGACAGCTTTTTGTACAACCTACTAGCAGCTGCAGCTACAGCCTATTCCTTCTCCGTCCCTCTCGACAATGTGCTCGAAAAGACGAAAACTCTGAAGCCCATCTCAAGAAGAGGGGTCCTCATCGCTCTAAAGGAAAACATAAAACTCATCGATGATTCTTACAATTCCAATCCTGATGCTTTGAGAGCTGCCTTAAAAAGCCTGGCCGAGCTCCCATCTAAGAGAAGGGTAGCTGTCTTGGGCGATATGCTCGAACTCGGGAAAAAAGAGAAACGATACCACCATCAGGCCGGAAAACAGGTGGTGGAATCTGGCTGGGATTTCCTGATTACTGTAGGACCGCTGGCCGTTCATATGGCTGAGGGAGCCAGATCAGCGGGGATGAGAAAAAATCGAATTCATTCTTTCCAGGATTCCGACGAAGCCGCCGGGGCCATCTGGTCGCTCATCCATGATGGGGATCTGATCCTGGTCAAAGGATCGCATGGGATTCACACCGAAAAAATCGTCGACAGACTGAAATCAAGAGGTCCATAGTATGTTGTATCATCTTCTGGTGCCGCTGAAGGAATACTTTATTTTCTTCAACGTCTTCCGCTACATCACCGTCAGGACCGCCCTAGCCGGTATCACAGCTCTTCTCATCAGCTTTGTCTTCGGTGCCTTGGTGATCAAACTCTTGAAAAAATACCAGATTGGGGAAGAAATAAGACCCGACGTTCCAGATACACATACGGGAAAAAGAGGTACGCCTTCGATGGGAGGTTTTCTTATCATCGGATCCACCCTGATCCCGACCCTTCTCTGGGGAGACCTGACCAACACCTATATTTGGTTGGCGATGGGGACGATGATTTTCTTTGGTCTCCTTGGCTTTTGGGATGATTATCTTAAAATCATAAAGAAGAAAAATTCAGGCCTTATCATCCGCCGAAAATTCCTCCTCCAGATTATCCTCTCTGGACTCATCGCCCTAATCCTTGTCTTACTCGGTTTGAGAGGGGAGTTTGGCCTGTCACTGACTTTTCCCTTCTTCAAGAAATGGGTTCCCTATCTGGGCTGGATGTATCTTCCTTGGATTATGTTCATCTTGGTCGGATCTTCTAACGCCGTGAACATCGCCGATGGTCTGGACGGACTGGCCATCGGCCTCACGTTCATCAGTGCCAGCGCCTTCACCGCTCTCTGCTACATAGCTGGGCATGCTCAGTGGTCAGAATACCTGAACATCGCCCGGGTTCCCCAAGCAGCCGAGATGACAATTTTCGTCGGCGCTATGGCAGGTGCCTGTTTGGGATTCCTCTGGTTCAACTGCCACCCAGCCGAAATCTTTATGGGGGATGTTGGAGCCCTTTCTTTGGGGGCCACGATCGGGACAGTGGCCATCCTGATCAAACAAGAATTCCTGCTTTTCATGGTGGCTGGGGTGTTCATCCTGGAAGCCCTGTCTGTGCTCATTCAGGTGGGTTATTTCAAGATGACGGGCGGGAAACGAGTATTCAAGATGGCTCCTCTCCACCATCATTTCGAGCTCAAGGGCTGGTCCGAACAAAAGATTGTAGTCCGCTTCTGGATCGCAGCTATTATCTTCGCCCTGTTCAGTCTCACCACTTTAAAGTTGAGGTAATATGGATTTGAAAGGGAAAAAGATTCTCGTCGTTGGACTCGGAATAACCGGTGAAGCTGTCTGCCACTTCCTTCTTCCCCAGGGCGCTCAGATCAAAGTGAGCGAAAAGAAAACAAAAGATCTGTTAGCTCAGAAAATATCTTTCTGGAAAGACAAAGGCATAACCATAGAGGCGGGAAAGCACGAACTTCGTTCTTTCCTCGAGGCCGACCTGATCGTCCCCAGCCCTGGAGTGCCTCTTCTCCCCGAGATCATAGAGGCTCAAGCCAGAGGTGTCAGAGTTCTTTCGGAGATCGAGCTTGCTTATCTTTTCTTAAAGGGCAAAATTGTGGGGATAACAGGTTCGAACGGAAAATCGACCACAGCCTCCCTTACTCATAAAATCCTCCTGGAAGGCGGGATGCCATCCTTTCTAGCAGGGAATATTGGAACGCCCCTAATAAGCTTTGTCAACAACAGCAAAAACCATGATGTCTACGTGACAGAAATTTCCAGCTTCCAGCTTCAATACGTCAAGCATTTCAAAGCCAATATTTCAGTCCTCCTTAACATATCTCCTGACCACCTGGATTGGCATCCCTCCTTCTCCCACTACTAT
>CAYFXE010000018.1:34292-54473 GCA_964347035.1 uncultured Eubacteriales bacterium
AAAAAGAAAATCGTCTCCTCCCAGCAGGAAGACGATATGGCTATCCTCAATCGAGATGATCCCCTTGTGTGGGATTTGCATTCCCAGACAAGATCTCGAGTCTACTGGTTTAGCCGAAAAGACAGAGTCCGTCCCGGATGTTTTCTTGAAGATGACTGGTTTCACATCTCCAACGGAGAACAAAAGAAAGTGATGAACATCTCGGATGTCCCTCTGTTTGGGATTCACAACCAAGAGAATGTCATGGCAGCCGCCTTAGTCGGATATCTTTTCTTCCTCTCGCCAGATCGGATTCGCGAGTCGATCCGAAGTTTTGAAGGACTCGAACATCGCTTGGAAAAAGTGACAACAATAGATGGAGTGGAGTTCTTCAACGACTCAAAAGCCACGAATGTGGATGCCAGCACAAAGTCCCTCCAGAGTTTCACCCGGCCTATCATCCTGATTGCTGGGGGAAGGGACAAAGGCGGTGATTTTGAAAAGCTCAAAGAATCCGTCGCGCAGAGAGTCAAGAAGATAATCCTGATCGGAGAGACCAGGGAGAAACTCTCGGAAGCGCTTACTGGCACAGCTCCGATAAACAAGGCTCTTTCTTTAGAAGAAGCCGTGAATATGGGTTTTGCAGAAGCCGAGCCAGGCGATGTGGTTCTGCTGGCTCCAGCTTGCACGAGCTTTGACATGTTTCAAAATTTCGAAGAAAGGGGAAAAATTTATAAAAACGCAGTCCTCAAACTGAAAAAGAAACAGGAAAACAGAAGCTAAGATGGAGATCTTCAAGCCATACGGATTCGATAAAATCTTCTTCGTCACCACTTTGGCCCTCATCGCCATCGGGTTGATCATGGTTTTCAGCTCTTCGGGTATTCTGGCCAGTGAAAAGTATGATCAGCCGTTCTATTTCCTCATCCATCAAATCATAGGAGCGGCCTTGGGTCTCATCATGATTCTTCTTATTATCAGTATCAGAAAACCGTTCTACCAAAATCCACTGTTCATCTACGGGCTCCTCCTCTTCTCGCTATTGCTCCTAGCTCTCTGTCTGTTCATGCCAGCCGTCGGCAACACCAACCGTTGGATTCAGTTCTCCGGACTGAGGTTCCAGCCCTCTGAGCTGGCTAAGATCAGTCTGATTCTCTTCTTGAGTTTTTATCTCGACCGGAAAAAAGATAAATTGGCTGACTTCCGAATCCTGATTTTTCCGTTGAGCCTCCTGTTTATGTTTCTGCTGTTGATCATCAAAGAACCAGATTATGGGACCGCTTTTCTGATCATGGCAATATGTTCCATCCTCCTTTTCATCGGCCGAGTGAAGCTGAAACACTTTCTTATTCTAGGCGCCATATCCTCCGCGCTTTTCGCCTTTTATCTCTTCCAGGCCGACTACAGGATGACGAGGATCCTGGCTTTTCTTTCTCCGGCAAAGGATCCCCAAGGCTCGGGATTCCAGATTATTCAATCCAAATTGGCTGTCGGCTCTGGTGGTCTCTTCGGCGTCAGTATCGGAGAAAGCATTCAGAAACTTTATTTCCTCCCTTGTGCCCATACAGATTACATCTATGCCATCGTGGGTGAGGAGTTTGGCTTGATCGGAACTGTAGCCATCCTCTTCCTCTTTTTGGTCTTATTCTGGAGAGGACTGATTATTTCCTTCAATGCGCCGAGTCTATTTAGTCAACTTGTTGCAGCCGGACTGACCCTAGCCATTTTCTTCCAAGCGATGCTTAACATCAGTGTCGTTTTAGGTCTAGGCCCCCCGACTGGTGTACCTCTTCCCTTGATCAGTTTCGGCAGATCCTGTTTGATTTGCACTCTGTTCAGCATCGGGATTTTGCTCCACATCTCCCAGAGAAAAGGACATATCAAAAGAAAAAAATGAGCGAAAAACGAATCATCATTAGTGGGGGAGGCACAGCCGGTCATATCTACCCAGCCTTGGTGGTCGGCCAGAAACTCAAGGAAAAAGATCCTGATCTAAGGCTGATTTACGTGGGGGGACGGCGTGCTTTAGAAAAGACAATCATGAGACACCATAAAGCGGAGTTCATCTCCCTGAATATAGAGGGTTTGAAAGGCAAGGGATTGAAAATCATTAAATCTCTTCTTCTCCTTCCTTTCTCTTTCCTAAAATCCCTATTTATCCTCCTCCGCTTACGACCGCAGCTGGTGGTTGGTGTGGGAGGGTATAGCTCCGGCCCGATTGTTCTCCTCGCTTCGTGGCTGAAAAGACCGACAATCATAATGGAGCAAAACCTGAAACCGGGATTCACGAACAGACTCCTTATCCCTTGGATTAGGAAAGCTGTTGTCGCCTTTGCCGGATCCCTTCCTTCCTTTAAAGGAAAGGGCATTTTTATCGGAAATCCGGTTAGAGAAGAGTTCTACTATCTGACGCCGAGAGAACAAAACTCAAAGTTAAACATCCTCGTCTTCGGAGGAAGCCAGGGCTCCCATTTCTTGAATCAGAGCCTTGTTGCTTCTCTGACGTTCTTGAGAAACAAGAAAGACCACCTGAGAATCTTCCATCAAACCGGAAAACAGGACCTCGAATGGGTAAAAGAGAATTATGAGGAATACAGCTTCAAGGATGTGGTGGTCGAGCCTTATTTCTTTGACATGCCTCGATACTTCCAGAAATCTGACATCATTATCAGTCGGGCCGGGGCGACCACGATCGCCGAATTAATCGCCTCCCAGAAGGCTTCCATACTGATTCCCTTCTCCCAAGCCGCGGACAATCATCAAGTCCTGAATGCCCGAGAACTGAAAAAACTCAAGGCAGCCGAAGTCATCCTGGAGGAAGAGTTCAAGCCAGAAGACTTAGCTTCGAGAATTTTGGATTTTCTCTATAACCAGAAAAAAATTCAAGCCATGGAAAAAAATCTTGAGCTCCTCAGAACGGATAACGTGGCCGAGCGAATCGGTTCTCTCTGTTTTGAAATCATGGAACCCAAACAAAAGGAATTGTAAATGGCCCAACAAACTTACAAGAAGCTCGATAACATCCATATGATCGGCATCGGTGGTACGGGAATGAGTGGCATCGCAGAAGTCCTCCTGAATTTAGGTTACAATGTCTCCGGGACAGATATAATTCCGAACGAAGCCACCAAGCGGCTAGATCGCCTCGGCGTTAAAATTTCTATCGGCCATGAGGCCGAGCGAGTGGAAGGGGCGGATGTGGTTGTTATCTCCACTGCGATCAGAGACGATAACGTCGAAGTCCAAGAGGCCAGGCGTCGGAAAATTCCTGTGATTCCCAGAGCCGAGATGCTGGCTGAGTTGATGCGGATGAAATACGGCATCGCCGTGGCGGGGTCCCACGGCAAAACGTCCACCACTTCCATGATCGCTCAGGTCCTCGAATATGCCGGATACGACCCGACCGTCGTCGTCGGAGGACGTCTAAAAACAGTCGGAGCGCACGGCAAGTTAGGAGAAGGAGACTGGATCGTGGCCGAGGCGGATGAGAGCGACCGCTCCTTTCTGTATCTTTCTCCTTTCATCGCGGTCCTGACCAACCTGGACGATGAACATCTAGATCATTACAAAACACTCGATGAGATTAAGAGCACATTTATCCATTTTGCCAATAAGGTTCCTTTTTACTGCCCCATTATTCTCTGTCTCGATGATCCCAATCTGCAAAGCCTAATCCCTTCCCTTGACCGGAGAATCATCACCTATGGTTTCTCTACTCAAACTGATGTCTTCGCCCAGAACCCGAAGTTCGATGCCTTCTCGAGTACTTCCACGGTGTTCTGGAAGGGCAAAAGGCTAGCCGAACTCAAACTGAACGTTCCAGGAAAACACAGTATTTACAACGCCATGGCTGCCATTTGTGTTGCGCTCGATCTTGATATTGCCCCCTCCACGATATTTAAGGGCCTTGAGCACTATGAGGGTATCGGCCGCCGCTTCGAATTGAAAGAAAAAATTAACAATATCATGATTATCGAAGACTATGCTCATCATCCCACGGAAATCAAAGCGACTCTCGAGGCCGCTAAGAAAGGCTGGGCCCGAAGAATCGTGGGCATTTTTCAACCCCATCGGTACACACGTCTTCACCTGTTGATGAAGAGTTTCGGCACAGCCTTTAACCAGGCCGATATCCTGATCCTCACAGAAATCTACCCCGCCGGGGAAAAAGTCATACCAGGGGTTTCAGGAAAGGCTCTCTACGAGGAAATCCAGAATTTTGGCCACAAGAATGTCCTGTTCGAACCCGACATAGAGAATATTCCGGCTTCGCTCAAAAACATCATCCAACCCGGGGACTTGATCATCGTCATGGGGGCAGGCAGCATATACCGCATCATACCTGACATCATAAAATCCCTCGGAGGAAAAAATAATGGCTGTTGACCTGGACCAAGCCCTCAGGATCAAAGGAGACCAGTTGCTTTCACAATCCTTCCAGTTCAGACGGCACCGGGGAACAATCCATCCCAAAAAAATACAAAGAAAGTTAAAGGTTAAATTCATCCATATTCTCTTCTCTTTCCTCGTCATGTCAGGAATATTCCTCTTGATTCAACAGACATATCTCTTCTTGATCTCCTGGGATTATCTGAATGTCAAGGGCATCAAGATTGTTTGTCAGAATGCATCTGTCGATAAAGACATCCAAGAATTCTTCGACGGAAAAAGACTCGGAAACATCCTTCTTCTCAACATCGATCATCTCCAAGAAATCCTGGAAGGCCATAGGTGGGTGGCGGATGTCAGTGTAAGAAAATTGTTTCCCTCCTCCCTAAAGATCGAAGTTCAAGAAAGGTCACCTGTGGCAGTGTTGAAAAAAGAGAATTATTATCTCATCGACAAAGAGGGAATCTTGCTCGAAAAAATTAATCCTCAACAAAAAGGCGAGTTTCCTCTACTCGTGGATTTAGACCTCTTTGTTAAAAAATATGAAGAAAAACTCAGACTAGCTTGGAAATGTTTGGACAGTCTAACGCCTCTAGAGAGAAAGAAAATAGATGTTCTGGACCTTTCCGAATACGAGAACGTCGTCGTCCGTCTTAAAGGATCGACCACCTACCTCAAACTCGGGGCAGACCGGTTTCCTGAAAAGCTGCAATCTCTTCAAGACTGGCGCCCTCAGCTGGAAGAGTTTGAACCACTCGAGTACGTCGATCTGCGTTTCCACGATCGACTCTACTTCAAAACCCGGCAGAATTCAGATGGATCTCCATTCCCAAGTCTGAGAAGGAGGCAATCAAATGCCAAAGAATAGTTATATCGTCGGCTTTGATATCGGAACCAAAAAAATAGCTGCCATCATCGGCGAGATCACAGAAGAGAAGAAAAAAGAAATCATCGGCATCGGGACAGCTGACTCCAAAGGATTGCGAAAGGGTGTTGTAGTCAACTTGGAGGGCACAGTCGAGGCCATCAAGAAAGCTCAAGAGGAAGCCGAACTTATGGCTGGCGTTGAAATCGACTCCGCCTTTATCGGCATTTCTGGCGCTCATATCAAGAGCTTCAACTCGAGAGGCGTTATCGCCGTTTCGGGAAAAAACAAAGAAATCACCCGAGAAGACATCAAACGTGTCATCGATCAATCCAAAGCCGTCTCCATCCCCCCGGATAGAGAAATCATCCATATCATTCCACAGGAATTCGTGGTCGACGAACAGGACGGCATCAAAGATCCTCTCGGGATGAGCGGAATCAAACTCGAAGTCAACGTCCATATCGTTACTGGGGCCATCACCTCTGTCCAGAACTTAAGAACCTGTGTGGCCAGAGCCGGAGTTGAAATCGAACAATTGGTATTGAATCAGATTGCCACCAGCACCTCCACCTTGACTCATGATGAGATGGAACTCGGGGTAGGTCTGATCGATATCGGGGGGGGAACTACAGAAATCGCTATCTTCGAACGCGGAAGCCTTTGGTACACATCCATCATTCCCATCGGTGGGGATAACTTCACCAACGATATCGCCGTCGGGCTGCGCACACCCATTCCAGAGGCAGAAAAGATCAAGAAGAAATTCGGCTGCGCCTCTGCTCCGCTCGAGGATGAACAGGAGACCATCGAAGTGCCCTCTGTCGGCCGGGGCAAAAAACCGCGCATCCTCTCCCGCCAGATTTTGGCGGATATCATTCATCCCAGAGCCGAGGAGATCTTCCGGCTGGTCGACAACGATATCAAAAGGATGGGGTACGAAAAATCATTGAATTCAGGAATCGTCCTGACAGGCGGAACAGCTTTGCTGGACGGCCTGGAAGAAATCGCTGAGGAAATTTTTGATCTGCCAGTGAGGAGAGGCGACCCCAGCGGCATAGGGGGACTGGTCGACAGGGTCAGTACGCCCGACTATGCCACTGCGGTCGGTCTCATCCTTCATGGATACGATCGATGGAAGGAGAAAGGCATGTCAAAGGACAGGAAAAAAGGATTTTGGGCTAAGTTTAAAGACTGGCTCAAAGAGGCATAGGAGGAACATATGAGTCATTCAATGAAAGACAAGTTAAAATTCCATCTAGTGGAAGAACGCGTTGGCGCGAATCTCAAGGTCATCGGGATTGGAGGAGGCGGTGGAAACGCTGTCAACAGGATGATCGAGACACAAATCGCTGGCGTCGAGTTCATCGCTGTCAACACGGACCTTCAGGCCCTGAGCAACAACAAATCCGGCATCAAAGTCCAGATTGGCACAGAGCTGACCAAAGGACTCGGCTCAGGCGGCCGGCCGGATATCGGAAAGCAAGCCGCCATGGAAGATACCGAAAAGCTCATCGAACTCATCCAGGGCGCAGACATGGTTTTTCTCACCGCTGGGCTGGGAGGAGGGACAGGAACAGGGGCCACACCCATCATCGCCAATCTGGCTTCAGAAATGGATATTCTGGCTATCGCCATCGTGACCCTCCCGTTCGAGTTTGAAGGAAAAATCAGGGCGGAACAGGCCGCTGAGGGGTTATCCGAGCTTAAATCTGCGGTCGACACGGTGATATCCATCCCTAACGAACGGCTCCTGCAGACTGTCAACCTGGATACATCCATCCAGGATGCGTTCAAGATGGCCGATGATATCCTTCGTCAGGCTGTGCAGGGAATCTCCGATCTTATCACCAGGCCAGGTCTGATTAACCTCGATTTTGCCGATGTCAAGTCCATCATGAAAGGCATGGGTATGGCCTTCATGGGCACAGGAATCGCCTCCGGAGAAAACAGGGCTGTCGATGCAGCCCAAAAAGCGATATCCAGCCCATTGCTCGTTGACACTTCGATCGAGGGTGCTCAAGGAGTGCTCATCAACATCACAGGCGGCAAGGACGTTACCCTCCATGAAGTCTCCAAGGCTTCGCAGCTTATCCACAGCCTTGCTCACCTCGAAGCCAACATTATCTTCGGGACCGTGGTCGATGAAGATTTGAAGGAAATGGTCAAAGTGACTGTCATCGCCACTGGTTTTGAACACTCTCGTGAGAAAGAAATGATTTCTCCCGATGATTTCACGCCACCCCGGATGGAGACTCCCCCTCCGTTTGGAGTCGACAAAGAGACGCCTCCCTACATCTTCGAGCCCAAGGGAGGTGAGGCGCTCTGGAACAAGCCGGCCTGGGAGAAGCGCTGGGAGCCTTATGAAACTCCCTCCTTTATCCGTAAAAACAGGCAGTCGTCCCTGAAAAAGAGCACGCATGAGATCGGCTGATCTTTTCGTAGGCCATTGCTGTCAAATCTTAACATGTCAAGGTAGGATACCAAAGAGAAAGCAAGGGCTCAACGATGTGGGATGTGTTGAAGGAGGAAGCATTGCATCTTACAAAGGAAAGATCGTCTTTATCGGCCAGGAAAAGGATTTCCAAGCGCAGTTTCGTTTAGAACCAGACGCCGAGACCATTGACGGCCATGACCTCGTCGCACTTCCTGGCTTTGTGGATTCCCACACCCATCTCCCTTTTGCTGGAACCAGAGAAAAAGAGTTTGTCCTGAGACTTAAAGGCTTAACCTACCAACAACTGGCTGAAAAAGGGATGGGCATCCAATCCACAGTCAAAGCCACTCGTCAAGCCTCCAAAAAAGAGCTTCTCACACTCGTCTTATCCCGCCTGGATAGCATGCTCCTCCATGGCACGACCACGACCGAGGCCAAGAGCGGCTACGGGTTGAACCTTAAGGATGAAATCAAGCAACTCGAGGTCCTGAAAGAAGCCGACGATCTTCATCCCGTAGATATCGTCCCGACCTTCATGGGAGCCCATGAAGTCCCTACAGAGTTCAAGACGTGCAAGGACGACTATATCGAACTCATTATCCAGGAAATTCTTCCTGAGGTTAAACAGAGAAATTTGGCTGAATTTTTCGATGTCTTCTGTGAAGAAGGTGTCTATTCTGTGGAGGAATCGAGAAGGATGATCCAGGCCGCCCGACAGGCTGGGTTTAAAATCCGTATTCACGCCGATGAATTCTCACCACTGGGAGGGGCCCAGCTTGCAGCCGAGCAAGAAGCCTTATCGGCTGACCATCTGATCAACAGTACAGAGCAAGGTATCCAAGCGCTAGCTCAGAGCTCGACCGCGGCCACTTTTCTGCCTGCTGTTCCCTTTTTCTTGATGCAGGAGAACAGGGCACCGGCTCGGGAATTCATCGATGCCGGTGCGATCGTAGCGTTGGCTACAGATTTCAATCCTGGAAGTTCAATGACAGAATCCATGCTTTTTATCATCCAGCTGGCGGTTTTTACCATGAAGATGAGCATCGAAGAAGCCATCAACGCAGCCACTGTTAATTCCTCCTATGCGTTAGCCAGGGATCAGGATATCGGAAGTCTTGAAGTCGGCAAGAGGATGGATATTGTTCTCTTCGAGGCGCCAAACTATGCCTCTCTTGTTTACCACTTAGGCATAAATCCCGTGAAACACGTCATCAAAAACGGAAAAATAGTGGTCAGAGATGGCCAAATCCTCCGTCAGTAACTCAGTAAATTAATTACTCAGTTGATCAGTTACTCAGGTATTTGATAAAATTCTCTGAAATCTTTTCCCCTCTGAGTTACTGTGTCACTGAGCTACCTAAAAACTGAAATAGAGTTTATTCAATACAAAGCGCCGCAATGAGGACAGCGTTTTTTCGATGAATCCAAAAAAACAAGATGATATTTTCCTATCGGTCGTCATCCCCGCTTACAACGAAGAAAATCAAATTGCTCAAACACTTGTCGAAATCAGTCAATACTTGGATCAGCAGGAATACCTGAGTGAAATCATCGTCGTCAATGACGGTAGTACCGACCTGACAAAACAGCGTTGTTTAGAAACTCTGAAGGACAGGCCGAATTTTCGAGTCTTGAGTCGAATCGAAAATATGGGAAAAGGTTTTTCCATTAAACAAGGTATCCTTCAAACTAAAGGAAGATTTATTCTGTTTTCAGACGCGGATCTTTCCACTCCGATCGAGGAATTGGATCATTTCTTACCTTGGACAAAAGAATATGAGGTGGTTATCGGCTCGCGCGCCCTGCCCGACTCAGACATCCAGGTTCACCAATCTTTCTTCCGCGAAAATATGGGAAAGATGTTCAACATTTTCGTCCGCCTCCTTATCATGAGAGGGATTAAAGACACACAATGCGGATTCAAGCTATTCCAAAGAGGTGTGGCATTCGATATCTTCCCTCGAATCAAATGCAAAAGTTTCAGTTTCGATGTCGAGGTGCTGTACCTCTGCCGCAAACTGGGTTACAGCATTAAACAGATACCCGTCATCTGGAGGAACTCTCCCGAGAGTAAAGTTCACCTCTTCTCCAGCTCAACACGAATGTTTTTGGATTTATTCCGGATTAGATATCATCATTCATTTCTGTCAGAAGAATAAGAATATCATGGGTAATAAGAATCAGAATCCAAAAACATCGCTTATCTTCTTGCTCTTTTTCGTCCTGATCGTTAGGCTGCTCTATTTAGCGATGTTCCATCATCAAATCTTCCTGGGGCCATCGACTCTCTTCGAGCAGGCCTTTGTCGCCACGAATATTTTGGAGGGGAACGGCCTCAAGAGTTACCAGATCCCTCCCCGAGTCGTTGAGCCCGAAGAACCTTCACGACTCTTAGACCCTGAGGACTACATCCTAACTTCTCCGGTATTGGTTCCCTACGTCAAGGATGTCACTGGTTACGCATTTTTCCTGGCTTTTCTCTGGCTGATATCGGGCGTAAAACTCTGGATCTTGGCCCAAGGAGTCCAGATTCTCTTTGATCTCATAGCCTCGTTGGGACTGTATTTTCTGACGAAAACAGCCTTCGGGCAAAAAGCGGCTCTGCTGTGCGTCTTTGTTTTCTCGATTCTCTTTTTCGAGGCTCGGGCAAGTGTTGTCCCCTATAAAGACATATTTAACCTGTATTTCATGCTGATTATCACTCTTTTCGCCAGTAAAATCTTCTTCCAGAAAGTGAAACCGCTTGTGTGGTTTATCTTCATCTGTCTTGTTACAGGTTTAGGTTTTTATTTCATGCCCTCGCTGGTTCTCTACCCCCTTTTTCTGACTGGAATCTTGATAGTGTTCAAGCGGATACGCTGGAAGATCGGGGTGTCTTTCTTGCTGATAACAGTGGTTGTGGTGGGTCTCGTGATTTTTCCCCACCTGAACCATGTCCGTTCCAATGACGATAATCCCCAGATTCCTAAACCTTTATTCTGGTACCGATTCTGGCTCGGGACGAAAATAGAGCTCTTCTATTCAACACAGGAAGAACGATTTGAGGATTATTTCAAGGAAAAAATCGATTCAACTGGCTTGACTCTCGAGGAGATCTGTAAACAGGAGTTCTTGGACTATGTCAAGAACAACCCGTTAAAATATGTCCTGAACACGGGGAAGAAACTTCTGTTCGGGATGTTCCTCGTTTACGCTAACGCCGGAGATTGCACCTATGCCAAAAGCTGGAGCCATTATCGTTCGACTCATCCTCAGGCCAGTTTTAAGGATTATGCACTCACCCACCCCCTCCGTATTTTAGGTATGATTCTAGGAACACTATCCATTTCTCTCCTCTTTCCACTCTCCCTCGTTTCTGTTTTCATCCTCATCAGAGAGAAAAAGTGGGCTTTAGCTCTCTTCTTCTTCCATATTCCCTGCTACTTCCTCCTTCTTCACATGTTCTTCCACTATGAAGCCAGGTATCTGTTAGGGACTTTGCCTGGATATGTTCCTCTCGTGGGATATCTGCTGACAAAATTCCGATTTTTCAGGAGAAAAAGCGCTTAGATTTCAAGTTTTAAAGATGAGTTTAGGTTTCCTTGCTCTACTGGCGCTCATGCCGATCATCATGGTCTTCGGCCTCATCGTCCTGTTTAAATGGCCGGCCACACGAGCTATGCCCGTAGCCTACATCATTACCTGCATCCTAGCATTGGCTGTCTGGAAGGCCCCCTTTCTTCAAGTGGCCGCTGCTTCTATCGATGGCCTGGTCACAGCGGCCTCGATTCTGTATATCGTCCTGGGAGCCGTTCTCCTTCTCAACCTCTTCCAAGAAAGCAGAGCCATACTCACCATTAGACGAAGCATGTTCCAAGTCTCGGCTGACCGCAGAGTTCAAGCCATCATCATTGCTTTCCTGTTCGGCTCTTTCATCGAAGGCGCGGCCGGTTTTGGGACTCCGGCGGCTGTGGCTGCCCCGCTTTTGGTTGCCATCGGCTTTCCGGCTATGGCCGCTGTCATGGTGGCCCTGATTATCCAGAGTACTCCTGTATCGTTCGGTGCAGTCGGAACTCCCATCCTCATCGGAGTCAACGCTGGATTGAGCGGCCAAGCGGAAGTCACTCAATACCTGAGCTTCCATCAGCTTGACTTCACAACCTATCTCCATTCCATCGGAAGCAAGGTAGCTATTATTCACGGCATAACAGGAACTCTCATCCCGATTATCCTTGTTGTTATGATGACCCGTTTTTTCGGTCAGAAAAAGAGCTGGAAAGACGGCTTTGCCATATTCCCGTTTGCTCTCTTCGCCGGGCTCTGCTTCACGGTCCCGTATACGCTGACCGGTGTCTTCCTGGGTCCAGAGTTCCCTTCCCTCGTGGGCTCACTCTTAGGCTTGTCTATCGTCATCCCCCTGGCAAAATCTGGATTCCTCATTCCCAAAGAAACCTGGAATTTTCCGGCTGAAAAGGATTGGCCATCGGAATGGAAGGGCCAAGGCATCGAATCCCACATAAAGGGGAACCATTCCCCTTTTTCAGTCTTGAGGGCTTGGCTACCTTATGTCTTGGTAGCTTTCCTTCTTTTATTCAGTCGACTTTGGCCTCCTTTAAAGAATGCTCTGGCTTCTGTGGCTTTTCGGTGGGATAGAATCTTCAAGACCTCTATCAGCACGAGCTTCCAGCCTCTGTATCTCCCCGGCTTTCTGTTTCTCATCGTGGTCCTCCTTACTATTCTTATCCACAGAATCTCAAAAAAACAGTTGAAAAGGGCCGCTCTCCGGTCCTTTCAAAATCTTCTCGGTCCAGCCATTGCCCTTGGATTCGCCGTGCCGATGGTCAAGGTGTTTATCAACAGCGGAGTTCAGGATGGATTGGAGAAGATGCCTGTTGTCCTGGCCACAGGAGCATCGGTGCTCGTCGGAAAAGGATGGACTGTCTTTGCTGCAGTCATCGGGGCCATGGGCGCCTTCATCGCCGGGAGCAACACCTTCTCCAACATGATGTTCTCGCTATTTCAGTTTGCCACGGCTCTTAAGACAGGGGCGATTCCGGGTGTCATTGTGGCCCTTCAGGCCGTGGGCGGAGCGGCCGGAAACATGATCTGTGTTCACAATGTTGTTGCCGCTTCGGCTGTGGTAGGTCTTTTAGGAAGAGAGGGACTGCTGATCCGCAAGACATTGATCCCGATGACCTATTACCTCATCTTGGCAGCCACCATCGGGATATTCCTGATGCAGATTTTTAGGATATGACATCAATGACTCTGTAAGTCGGTACTCCATTATTTGTCATCCCTGCGGAGGCAGGTGCAGAAATGACAAAAAAGAACAGTGTTACGGAGTGACTGTGTCACTGAGTTACTTAAGATCATAGGGTGATAAGTTCCTGTATTTTTGCCGCAGCGAGTTGGCCAAGACGGCGACAGACTTTGCTCGTCGTTCCCTCTGTCCGAATTTCGGAACATTTCATGGGAGCTAGGGAAGTCCACCACTTCCAGTATGCCTGCACCCACTGCTTGCATTGTTCTTTCGCCTCTTTTCTTTCTGTCTCCAACATGCCTGTTCGGACTCCGATAGCCATGATACCAGCAGTCAGAAACCCGCAGAGATCTCTGTGATACATCCCCCCGCCAAATCCACTGGCGACCCAAACCAATTCTTTTGGTTGCTTCATATGCCTCAAGGCAACCATGAATAGAGACTCGGCACAACTGTATCCCTTGCCAAAAAAGTTTGCAATATCATCAGCCATGGAAAACTTTTTAACCCATTCGACCTCTTGCTGGGTCAGCTCTTCTTTCAATTCCAGTGGAGTTTGGGAATTTTGATTAAGTAAAGAATCCCAACCAAGCAAGCGGCTTCCTACCAGCAAGCTCGAAGCTGAGGCCATAAAAATCCGTCTTGAAAATTTTAAATTCTCAGACATACTCATGATTCCTCCTTAAAATTAAGGCTCTTTCGACTTCTCTTTCCTCGGCTTGATCGGCGGCTTGAGGTCGGGAGGCAACGGATTTTTATACTCTTTTCCTTTCTTATTCTCCGCCCATTCCTCCCTCATACTCTTTACAATCTCCGGATTTTCGAGAAAATCAAGCCCGCTGGCCGCCATGACCTTGGCTGCGGTTATCAGGGTTTTGTGTCCGATAGACATCATACCGCAGGCGACCGCCGACCAATGATGTCCAGGAGTTCCTACGGGCTTGAAGGCCACGCCAAGTGCAGTTGTCGGGGTTAACCAGCTGACTTCAGCCACATCCGACGAGCCGCTCCCCCAGCTTCTCTCCGGAAGCTTGAAGGGCTCGATATCTGTTTTTATTCCTTTCTCCTCCACACCTAATTCCTTTTGAATTTTCATGGCAAAGGCTTGTTCGTCTTCTGTAAATTCTGGCGCTCCTACGAGGAGCAGATTTCCGTAGACCACCTCATTTCCCGCTCGGTTTGGAAGCATCTCATGCACGCCACTGATGAAATGAATTTTGTAGGTGGTCTCGGTCATCATGGAGGCGGCCTCGATGATCTTCAACACCCGTTTATAATCCTTCTCTACGCTCTCTCGGTCTATATCCCGGACATAGTACCAGGCTCGAGCATAATCAGGAACCACATTGGGAGCTCCTCCTCCATCGAGGATCACATAATGGATTCTGGCCGTGGGCTTAAGATGTTCCCGGAGATAATTCAAACCCACGTTTGTTAATTCTATAGCGTCGAGGGCACTGCGGCCATTCCAGGGATCGCCAGCTGAATGAGCTGTCTGTCCAAACCACTCTACCTGGAACTGATTCATGGCATTGCTCGAACTCAAAGAGACGTTGTTCTCCGAACTCGGGTGCCACTGAATACAACAAGACAGGCCATCAAATACACCATCCCGGGCCATGAACACTTTGCCGACAACAGTCTCCTCTGCAGGGCAGCCGAAAAGCTTGACCGTTCCCTTGAGATTTTTTTCTACCATCACCTGTTTAATGGCTACAGCTGCAGCTGTGCTGGCGGTGCCAAAAATGTTGTGGCCACATCCGTGTCCGGGTCTCCCCTCTTCAGTTGGTTTTTTGTAAGGAACAGGCTCTTGAGACAGGCCGGGTAAGGCGTCATACTCTGCCAAGATACCGATAACGGGCTCGCCCGCACCATAAACGGCCACAAAGGCCGTAGGCATCCCGGCCACACTCCTGGTCACTTGGAAACCGCTTTTCTCCAAGTAGGAAGCCAGGAGTTCAGCCGACTCATACTCCTCCATGGCCACTTCGGCCAACCTTCCTATCTCATCATTGATCTTGGAAAGCTCTTTGGCGTTGGCCTCAATCCAGGCAAAGGCTTGTTTTTTCAATGAGGTGAGCTTAGCTGGTTTGACATGGAGCAGAAGAGGATCTTCTTTTTCTTCACTGGAAAAAAGAAGGATTGAAACGAGAAAAAATATACTGAGAAAAAAAATGAGAGATTTCTTCATTGATTCCTCCTCGATGGAATAAGGAACTCAGATAAGTAAAAACATATTCAATGAATTATTAAAATGCGAATGTCAAAACAATGTCAAGAAAAAAACAAATTCGTCCGATTCAAAAATACCTATCCATCATACGGTACTGGATCGCTTCCGAAAGATGCGCTGGGAGGATTCTTTTCTCGCCGCTCAAATCCGCGATCGTTCGGGCCACCTTCAAAGCCCGCGTGTAGGCCCGAGCACTGAATCCCAGACGATCGACTGCCATCTGCAGAAGCCTCTTCCCCTCATCCTCCACAGAGCAGAACTGCTTGACCTCTCTGGTCCCCATCTGCGCATTGCAGTATATTTTTCTCCCTGAGAACCTTTGGAGCTGTAAATCTCTTGCTTTCATCACTCGACTTCTAATCTCCGCCGAACTTTCTCCTTCTCTCCTCGAAATAATGTCTTTGAATTCTACCCTAGGCACATCCACCTGAATATCGATCCGATCCAATAGTGGCCCCGAGATTTTAGAATAGTAGCGGGTTCTTTGGCTACCCGCGCATTGGATATCCGAAGAGGAGAAGCCATGATAGATGTCTTCGCATGGATTCATGGCCGCCACGAGCATGAAAGAGCAAGGAAATGTAACCGAGAAGGCTGCTCTAGAGATCGTCACCTGGCCATCCTCCAATGGCTGTCTGAGGTCTTCCAACACCCGTCTCGTGAATTCAGGAAGCTCATCCAGGAACAACACTCCCCGATGAGCCAGGCTGACTTCTCCAGGCCTGGGGATAATCCCTCCTCCGATCAGACCCGCATAAGACACGGTATGATGGGGAGCTCGAAACGGCCTCTCTTCTATCGTTCCTTTGTCCCTCAAAAGGCCAGCAACGCTG
Organism: uncultured Eubacteriales bacterium; assembly: GCA_964347035.1. Lineage (GTDB taxonomy): Bacteria > Acidobacteriota > Aminicenantia > Aminicenantales > Aminicenantaceae > CAYFXE01. The sequence continues at coordinate 50,271 of CAYFXE010000018.1, forward strand.
TAAATGCGTGTTACCTCGATGACTTCATCGAATGTCATCGGTGGAAGAATCGTTGGCAGGCATCGAGCTAACATCGTCTTACCCGCCCCAGGAGGCCCAATAAGAAGGCCGTTATGTCCCCCGGCAGCAGCTACCTCCAGAGCCCGTTTGACATGCTGCTGTCCCTTAATCTCCTGAAAATCAACATCATAAAGGGGATGAGCAAGGAGTTCTTGGACAGAATACTCTGCGGGTTGTATCTCTTCGGAATTATTGAGGAGCTTGACGACTTGAGCTAAATTTTCCAAACCGTATATTCGGAGACCTCTGACCAGTGCTGCCTCTCTTTCATTTTCCTTGGGAACCACGATACCTCGGAATCCTCTTTCCTGAGCCAGAACAGTGGAGGCCAGAATTCCCCTCCGGGATTTAAGACTCCCATCGAGTGCCAGTTCCCCCAAGAACAGGTAATCCTTGAGCCTTTCCTGTGGAAAAAGACCCAGATGAGCGAGAAAGCCGAGAGAAATCGGAAGATCAAACGAAGAGCCCTCTTTTCTTCTATCGGCAGGAGCCAAATTGATGGTGACTTTACGGGAAGGGAAATCATACCCGCAATTTTTTAGGGCCGCCCGCACTCTTTCCTTGCTTTCTCGAACAGCCGCGTCCGGAAGCCCAACTGTGACAAAGGTTGGAAGTCCATACGAAATATCGACCTCCACCTCCACGATATAAGCATGGATTCCGATGAGCGAGGCGCTGGCAATCTTGAAGAGCATATTCGTCTCAAATAAAGACGAATACTCTTAGTCAATAATATCAATCAAGGAATAATAAATTAGGAAGGGTATCAAAAATAATTAATTCTTGTTTTCTTTTTTGAACTCACGAGCCAATCTTTCCAGTTCATCTTCAATATCGTCCTGAGATTTAAATTTCATCTTGACGAATCGAACTGGTGGAGTCTTGGGTAGTGATTCGGGAATGAATATCGCCTCTTCCAACACCGCCGATTTCTCCTTTCCTGACCTTCTCTCTCCCTCTTCCTTGACTTCATCTTTGACTGGCTCTTCCAGCTCGACCCTGACTTCCTGGACAGCTTCTTTTTCCGGTTTTTCTTTGACCTCTTGTCTGACTTCCTCAACCTCCTCTTCCATTACTTGCTCTCCCATCTCTAACTCGATTCTTCTCTCTTCTAAAACGTTTTTCTTCACTGCGGGAACTGTCAGCCTCGCCACCTCTTTTAAGGTTTCGATGACCCCTACCCCGTTTATAGCCGAAGACTCGATGTAAGGCAGTTTTCGGGGATTAAGAAGGTTGTTGAACGTCTCTACCGGAATCAAATTATCCAGATCTCTTTTGTTGTATTGAAAAACCAAGGGAATGAAATTGAGGTCGAAATTGTGTTCCATGGAATTCCTTCTCAATCCATCAAAACTTTCCAGGTTGGCATCGAGAAGAGGAATCTGGGAGTCGGCTACGAAAACGATACCATCAACGCCCTTGATAACACTCTTTCTCGAAGCCTCGTAAAACACCTGACCGGGGACGGTCATCAGCTGGAAGTGAATCTTGAAATCACCGATCTGGCCGGCCTTGATAGGAAGCAGGTCAAAAAAGATTGTTCTCTCTGTGTCTGTCTCCAGACAGATGAGGTCATCCCGAGACTCTGGTTCCAAACGGGCGTAAATATAACGGAGGTTGGTCGTTTTACCGCTGAGACCAGGACCGTAGTATACGATCTTGATTGCTATATTCTTTGTCGCATAGTTGACAAAAGCCATGTTCTTTCTTCTTCACCCGCTCCCCTGGTGTATTTCTTAGCATATTCACCCTGTTGAGTCAACCGAACTCGGGGTCAGGCTTGCTTTCATGATAAAGCCTGACCCTATCTATTTAGTCGTTAAATAATTGAAGAGCTTTTTGTATTTTTTGATGATTTTCGACCAAGAATAACGGTCGTTCACGTATTTCCATCCATTGTGACCCAGGCTTTTTCTTAGCCTAGAATCCCGGTGGAGGAGGTTAAGGGCTTCCTCAAACTCTTCATAACCGGTGTAGAATAATCCACTTTTCCCTTCGAGACAATGATCTTTAAGTGGTTCAGTTTTTTCCTGGACAAGGATGGGGGTTTCGACTGCCAATGATTCAAGAGCAGCCATGCATAGACTTTCAAAACGGGAAGGATGAACAGTCACCAAGGCTGCGGCCATGGCAGCGTTTTTCTCTTCGAGAGGGATATATCCCAAGCATTTGATCCGTGGATGTTTCGGCACTTCCATCAATAGCTTTCCGATGAGAACAAGCATCACACTAGGATTTTTTCGGCTATAAGTGAGGAAATAATCGATGAGCTCTTGGCATCCTTTCCCCGGCTCGATTCGACCAGCATAGAGAATATAAGGTGGCCAGACATCGTATTTAGAGAAGAAGCCTGTGACCTCTGGCACTCGTGGAATGTCAACACCCACTCCGACAATATCCTGGTACTTATCCGCTAAGGAAAACATCTTAGAGAGCAACCTCATCTCCGCTTTTGTGTTGAAGATCACGGCCTCTGGAATCGTAAAGACCTCCTTCATGATATCCAGATAAAGCGGTGCTTCATCATGCGCTGTCGGGACAAGAACCTTCTTCGTCTCAGTCTTCTTGAGACCCCAGTATGTGTTGTAATAAAGGTAGGTAAAGAAGATGAAAAGCTCATGATCTGAGGATTGCTTCTCCAGAGTCTCGATCAGGACCGGTGAATAGGGCCCCTGTTTTTTCAACCATTCCAGCTCATCTTCGCGACTGTGGTCACTGGCGAAAATCCAGTCTGAGTACTGATTGAAGGCGTGGATGTCTCGCTCTTCTTCGACGGGGAACCGCTTGATCACGACACCATTAAGAAGGGTTTCCCCAGATTTATATTCATTCTTCCAGGTGATGTAATCCTTGGCCGCTGTCGTATACACAGTACAGTCATGACCGGCCTCGGTCAGCCTCTCGGCGAGTTGGCGGCAATGGAGCTCTGAGCCACCCATGACTTCTTTACCGTATCTCTGGATGACAAAGGCAATGTTCATTCTTAGTTTACTTTACCAAATCTTTTATTATCTTTAGAAGAAGTCTTTCTCGATCCACGCTTTTAAATTTTTCCAATCGATCCCTCTGGCCAGCGATGATTTTCTCTCTTAATGTTTGATCATGAACCACTCTATTCAAAAGCTCGGCGACATGGGCCACATTTTTTTCCTTAAACAGCACTCCAGCCCCTTCCAAAGTCCAGGGAACAGCGGTGCAATCATAAGCGACTATAGGAAGATCGAAAATCATGGCTTCGAAAAAAGGCAAGCCAAATCCCTCGTGCTCACTCATCGACAGAAAAACATCTGATGCTCGATAGATAGCAAACATATCATCATCAGGGATATGGCCGGTAAAGCATATCTCCTCAGGCTTGAGGTAGAATTCATCAGCGAGACGGACAAGGCTTTCATAATATCTAGGTATGGTGGATGTCTTGCCTACAACGATCAATCTTACCAGAGGAGAGATGTACTTCTTGTAATAAAAGCTGACTTTAATCAGATCCTCAATCTTCTTATTCGGAGCGATCCGACTGACGAAGAGAATATTCGTTCGTTCATCGCTAAAAAATTCATACAGGAAGGGATTCGAAGGTTTGAGATATTTGTTAAAATCGACAAACAGAGGAAAAATCTCTGCTTTCTGAAACCCCAGTTTCAACGTCTCCTGACGATTGTACTCAGAGTCTGCTAATACCAACGAGACATGGGGAACTAAGGATTCGAGCTCCTCTCTCCCCTTTTGAGAGATACGCATCAGCTCTGGGCTGAAATCGAGAAAGAATTCAGGAGGGGTGATGTTATGAAAAATCATGATTTTATGGCTGGGCAAGGCTCGAAAAGACTGAGTCAAGGGAGAAGGCAGGGCAAAATGCAAGATCGTAATATCCTTGGGTGAAGGTTTCGGGAATGACTTAAAAAGACGAGATTCATCCTCGAGCTCCTCGTCTCGGGAGAGGCAGTAAATTTGAGATTGAAAGCCTTGATCCAGGAAGAACCTCTTCATGTGGGAGGCTGCATCTCCGATCGCATCTCCTCGATGATAGGCTGGAACGAGTTGATCGATTCTCATCTCTGGCAGACCTCTTCCACATAGTCAAGCAGGATGCGCCCCACGCTTGTTCGTCGCCAGGAACGGACCCTCCAGATTGAACCCGAG
>CAYFXE010000018.1:54483-63553 GCA_964347035.1 uncultured Eubacteriales bacterium
CTCGATGATAGGCCGGAACGAGTTGGTCGATCCTCATCGTTTGCAGACCTCTTCCACATGTTTGAGAAGAATGCGACTCAAGCTTGTTCCTTCATACTTCTTCAGGGCTTTTAGCTGGGAGTCGATGATTTGCTTCCTCAAATCACTGTTTCTGATAAGACTATCTAAGAGACCCGCTGTTCTGAAGTAATCTTTTTCATGAAGGATGATTCCTCCTCCGTTCATCGTCTCTACCACAGCTCCGGCGGCATAGGCTACAACCGGGATCCTCATGTAAAACGACTCCAAAAGCGGCACCCCAAACCCTTCATGCTCGCTGAAACTCAGGTACATATCGGCCAACCGATAAAAAGTCACAAGCTCTGAAAAATCCACATGCCCCGTGATGTGAACATCATTGAGCTTGAGCTTGGTCATTAATGTCTTAAGCGAAGCAAAGTACCTCTCAAGACCCCTGTAGTCTCCGGCCAAGATGAGCTGAGACTCAGGATTGAAGTATTTTTTATAAAAATAGAAGGTCCTGATAACATCTTCGAACTTTTTATTCGGGATCAAGCGCCCCACAAAAAGAACGGTTGTCTTTCCATTGTCGAAGATATCGCGGGTGACAGGATCCCCGTTTTCATCAAACTTCGAAAAATTCATAACAAGGGGCAATACCCCTGTGTGAGTATAGCCGAGAGATTCTAGCTCTTTCCGGTTGAATTCTGAATCTCCCAGGGCCAAGTCCACTTTGTCGACAAACAGCTTGATCTCCAAGCGACCTTTGTAACATTCACGGGTCAGAATCCGGTGGTAATCCAAAAAATAGCGGTGTGGCGTAATGTTGTGGTAGATCATGATTTTTTTATCAGGGATCCGGAAGAACAATTTTGAGACAGGGGAGCCGATCGAAAAGTGGAAGATCACCACGTTGCGTAGAGAACTTATTTTTCTGTATTCCCTAAAATCTTTAACGTATTTAGCCATCCGGGGCTCGTAGAATTTGATAAAAATGTCAGATTTATAACCTTCCTGTCTGAGTATCTTCTGGATTTCCAGCATTTCATCGGAGATGGCGTCTCCGTAGCTCAGCGAGGTGGCAAACTGATGGATCTCCACTATTTTTCCTCTTCAAGCTGCTCGACAATCTTGAGATATTTATTCTCGAGAATATCCCATGTGTAATTGCCGAGAAAATATGCTCTCCCGTTTTTACCCATCTCGCTCCGAAGGCGGGAGTCGGAGAGAAGAAGTTCCAGAGCCTCTCTGAATTCATCATAATGTTCATAATACAGGCCAGCCTGGCTCCTTAGACATTGGCCTTTGAGGACATCACATCTAGCGTTGGCCAAGACCGGCTTTTCAGCCGCCCATGCCTCCAAGGTGACCATAGACAGGCTCTCGTAGAAGGAAGGCATGACCAAGATTACCGCTCCATCCAGGGCAGAGAATTTTCTCTCATCAGAAAGAAACCCGAGAAACACAACGTCGGGATGGGAGGGAATTTTAAGGATCGTACTCCCGACTAAAACGAGCTTAATGTCCGAGCCTGTCTCCTCCTTGAACCTCAGGAAGAAATCAAACAACTCATGACAGCCCTTATTCTCGTCAATTCGTCCGATATAGATGATGTAATCGCCGTCGATCTTGTGTTCGCGATGGAACTCTTGGCCTGAGTAGTGAGGGGGAATTTCAGTCCCGATGCCGACAACATCACCCAGGACATCTTCATTCTGGGAAAGGGAATTGATCATCTTCCTCTCTTCCTCGGAGTTGTAGATTATGGCTCGAGGCTTCCGGAATAATTCCTTGAATATGTTGAGATGAATGACAGGATCTTTTTCCGCTGTCGGCACAAGAATACTCTTTTGTGGAACAGTATTTATTCCCCAATAGGAATGGTAATAGCGGTAGCTGAAAAAAATAAAATAATCATAATCGCCTTGATGTTCTTTTATGTATTCCAAGAGAGCCGGAGAGTTGGGGCCTTCCTCATCCAGCCAGTTCAATTCATCCCTCTCGCTGTGCTCGTTCTTCAAGATAAAATTCTGAATCCGCCCAAACTTCACCGGGTCTCTGGTCCTGCAGACAGAGAACCTCTTCACCGGAATACCGTTGACCATGTCCTCTCCTTCATGGTAGTGATTTGCCCATGTGATGTAGTCTACAGCCCTTGTCGTCAAAACTTCCACCTGCCAGTGTTTCTTCATATGTTCAGCAATCCACCGGCAGTGTAGTTCTGCTCCTCCGCTTATTTCCATCCCGTATCTCTGGCAAACGAAAGCGACTTTCATCTGACGATATGTTTCTCCAAGGCCCTTTCTCTTTTTGCCAAGTATTCAAAGTCTTTTTCCATAATACGTGTTTTAAGCTTCAGATTCTCCTCCTCGATTTTGAGCTTGCTGAGCTCCACCACGATGTTGTGAGACAGCGTATGGAGAAGTCTTGTATATTCCTTTGTCTTTTCCATTGTTCTCTCGAAATCTTGCGCAACATCATTGATCGTAGAAGATAGGTAATCCAGCCGCTTGTTTGTCTGATCGAGGATCAGGATTGTGTCCCTCATTTCATCGTAGACCGGAAGGATGAGGAGTTTGATAAGAGGAGAGAAGGGCTTCATGATTTTCGATAACAATCCCCTAGCTTTTCCTTTGGCGCCTGGAGTTTCTGATGGGGCTTCAGAGATGTGAACAGAGGGCACATAAGGGGGTACATCTCTTCGGAATTCTTGCCATGCCGTTTTTGGTTTCCTGGCGATTTTTTGTTTTATCTGATCCATGATATCAGCCACATCGATGTGTTCATAATCAATCCTGATTTCCTCTTCTTTTTTCATAGATTTTTGACTTTTTTCTTCATTATTCATGAATTACCCCTCCAAAAATAATCTCAATTTTTCTTAAACAGGAAATTCTCGTAGACACTCTGAACATCCTGTATATCGGGGAGAGGACGGAGTTTCATCTCTTCGATTTCACGGATTTCATGTTCGGTGAGAAGGCCAGATTTCTTCTTCTCAGCGATCTTCTGTTCGATCTCCTCCAGTATTTTCATTTTTTCCTTTTTTTTCAGGCATTTGATCTCGAAAAAATCAGTCATCGTCTTCCCCTTATTCGAAAGAATTGATGGGCCTGTGCTCTCCTGCGGAAGAAACTTCCCAGAGACTGAATCCGGGAGAGAGAAAGCATCACAGGAACTCCGAGAGGCATTTTAATTCATTTAAAAACATAAAAAAAGGGGACGGATCTATTTTTCTCTTCCCGTCATTCCTGCCCAGGCATGAATCCAGGCTTGTTCCTGCGCAGTCAGGAATCCCGATAAAAAAATAGAACCGTCCCCTTTAAGTGATTCAGTTATCAGTTCCCAGTTGTCAGTTAAGAAAAGAATTTTATCTAAATTTGAGAACTGATAGCTGTGGACTGAGTCACTGGTTCAGTTATCCGTTATCAGTAAAGAAAGAAATCTTATCTTAAACTGAGACCTGAAAACTGGCAACTGATAACGGATCTCCTATATTTCTCTTTTTTGTTCAATTGAAAAGTCATGCTCTCTGTGTTAAAAATCTTTTATCAATCGTTGAAGGAATAAAAGATGAAAGAGTTTAAGAAGAAGCTAAGGATTGGGGTGATCGGGGGAGCCAGGCCTGACAGCAAATCATACGGTCTCGCGCAGAAAATTGGCCGGCTGATCGCAGAAAATGGTGCCGCTCTTGTTTGTGGCGGACTCAGCGGTGTCATGGAAGCTGCAGCAAAGGGAGCCAAAGAAGCCGGAGGGACGACGGTGGGTATCCTCCCCAGCAGTTCTCCGCTCGATGCCAATCCCTATATCGATATCGCTATCGCTACAGGACTGGGTTATGCCAGAAACTCTCTTGTAGCTCTGAACGCAGATGTCCTGATCGCTGTCGATGGTCTGTACGGAACCCTCACGGAAATCGCTTACGGAATGATCTACGGAAGAAAGATAATCGGCTTGGGCACCTGGGATATCGAAGGTGTCATCCAGGCACAATCTCCGGAGGAAGCCGTTGATCTCGCCATCAATCCCTGAAAAAAGGGGATAGGCTACTTTTTTGAAAAAGTTGCCTTTTCCCTTTTTTGAGTAATTTAAAATGACGCAAACGTATAAACTTCTTCTGAGCTATGATGGCACGGATTTTCATGGCTGGCAACGTCAGCCACTGAAGAGAACGGTCCAAGGAACCATCGAGGACACACTGGCAAAAATCATACAGAAAAAGATCCCTGTCATAGCGGCAGGCCGGACAGACGCCGGTGTCCATGCTCTAGGACAAGCCGCTCATTTCAGGGCCAAGATTAGCCTCACTGAAAAAGAACTCTTCCGGACCCTCAACTCCATCCTCCCCAACGATGTGAGAATCGTCTCGTTAGACATCACGGATTCGGACTTTCACGCCCGCAAAATGGCTCAATCCAAAATTTACCAGTACCGCATTTTCAATGCCCCTCATCTAAGTCCTTTCTTCTTCAGGTATGTCCATCATTGGTCATCTCCTCTTCATGTCCCCAGAATGAAAGAGGCCGCCTCTTTCTTCGTGGGTGAACATGATTTTTCGGGATTTTCCTCGAATCGATTTCTTCATCCTGTCAGAGTAGTCTTCTCCTCTGTGATCAAAAAGATGGGGCCCGAAATCCTTTACTGGGTAGAGGCCAATGGATTCCTCAGGTATATGGTCCGGACCATTGTCGGAACACTCCTTGAAGTTGGAAAAGGCAAAATGGCTCCGGAGAAAATCGAGGAAATCTTTGCGAAAAAAAACCGCGCCTTGGCAGGTCCCACCGCCCCGGCTAAGGGGCTTTGCCTGATCGAGGTGAATTACTGACTCAAGAATTTCCCCATGACGATAGCATGCTCTTGGGGATTATGATAATAATTCTTCCGTATTCCCAATATATCAAAATCCAATTTATTATAAAGCTTGATAGCAGCCATATTTGACGGCCTTACCTCCAACGAGATAAGTCTCGCTCCTCCCTCCTCCAACTGAGCAAGCACCTGTTTCAGTATAGATTCCCCGATTCCCATCCTCCGGAAATCAGGATGGACGGCAATATTGCTGATTTGTACTTCATCTTGAAGATGCCAGTAGATGATATAGCCGATGATTCTCTTCTCGAGCCGGTGAACGACAACGTAGGAAGTTGAAATCGGGCGGTTGTGAATTTCACCCCTGAAGGTGCTCAGGTGCCAGGGGTTGGGAAAGGAGACTCTCTCTATGGCATGGACCTCAAACAGGTCTCCCTCTTCCATCCTCCGAAGATAATAAATGTCCGAAGAAAGTCTTTCTTTCTTAATTCTCTTCCTCCGCCTGGGACTTCCGGAAATACAGAGGCTCCACCTCACGATAATCCTTTCCCTTTTTTCTCCTCAGTAATTCACATCCTAATAATCCCACTTCATAGGCAATAAAAGGGGATCGTGTGGATAAACGGGCCTTATCCTTGAAATACCGAAAGATATTTTGTCTGTAGACATCAACACCGCTGCCGATAAAATGGATGATCCGGTGAGAGGGCAGCAGAGAAAAGAACCTATCAGGAGAGTAGGCTCCTTGGGAAACCAGCTCTTTGAGGCCCTTCTTTTGTGATTCATACAGAGCAGCATAAACCTCTCCCTTCTTGGCATCAAGGAGAGGTGAAATCAGGCGCTTCTGGTCACCGCGCATTTTGAAGGCCAACGCCTCGAGTGTCGAGACCGGAGCTATGTGTTTTCCTGAAGCACTAGAAAAAGACTTGACCGTGCTCAACCCGATACGGATGCCAGTAAACGAGCCCGGTCCAACGGCCAGGGCATATCCCTCAACATCCGATATCTCCATGCCGTTGCTCTTCAGGATAAAATCTACAGCCGGGAGAAGCTTTTCGGAATGGGTCATCGGAGACTCTAGGTTAATTTCACCCAAGAGCACCGTGTTTCTCAGCAAAGCGACCGACCCAGAAAAAGTCGTTGTATCCACGGCGAGAATGTTCATCTTACTGGTTCCTTATCATTTTAGCATATTCGAAGAGCCCACCAGCCTGGTAGATATCATACTGGACAGGATTCATCGGTTCCAAACGAAAAGTCCTATTTTTGCTGATATTTCGGCCTTCACCTTTTTCGAAATCAACTTCGACCACATCCCCTGTCTCAAGGGCCTTTTTTATCACTAAATCCTCAAAATCAGAGCCTTTCAAAACAGGAAACCCAGAGTTAACGGCGTTCCGGTAGTAGATGGCTCCGAAGGAAGCGGACATAATAAGTCCTATGCCCAAGGCCACGAAGCAATCCACCGCCTGCTGCCGGGATGAGCCAGCCCCGAAATTACGGCCAGTTACGAGGATGTCTCCTGGTTCGGCCTTCTGCGAGAAATGCTCCCACCCCTCGAGGTTGCCCAACGCGTACTGCCCCATCTGAGACATCTCTGTGATGGGCAAGAACTGGTTGTGGTAGATCTGATCGGTGTCGATGTCTTCGATCAACTTTCCTTCTTTATCCAGAAGGACCCAAATCCGGCCTTTCAGAGTTGTGTCTTTCATCTAAACATCCTCCGGGTGCGCGACCTGGCCCAAAAGGCACGAGGCGGCCACTACAGCCGGACTGGCCAGGTAGGTTTCCCCTTTTCCCTGTTTTCCGGCAAAATTCCGGTTTCCGGTACTGATCTGAATCTCCCCTTCTCCGGTTAACCCGACCATCCCCTCCGCACAGCCCCCGCATCCAGGGCTGCTGATGATAGCTCCGCTCTCAAAAAAGCCCCCGAGCACACCGTTCTCTAATAGTTCCTTATAGACTCTTTTGGTTGCCGGGACGACCTTGAGCATGATCCCATCTTTCACCTTCTTTCCTTTCAAGATGCTGTATGCCTCGAGAAAATCTTCGGTGCGTCCGTTGGTGCACGACCCGATGAAACCAGAATCGATCCTGGTACCTTTAAGGTCTGCCACATCAAAGACGTTTGTCGGAGAATAAGGCGCTGCCACCTGCGGTGAAAGTCCATCCAGGTCAATCTCGACAGTGTTTGCATAAGAACAATCATCATCCGGCTGAAGAGGGTCAAATCGTGCGCCTAAAAACTCTTCGACCTCTCTCCTGAAGGATTCCTCATACTCTGGAACGAAACCGATGATCCCAGCCATCTCAGTGACCATACTGCAGAGGGTGATACGCCCGGCCAAGGAAAGCTTTTTAGCGGCCTCACCGTAGAATTCGACGGATCTGAGAGCAGCATTTTCTGTCCCCAGTTTTTTCAGGATAAAAAGTGTTATGTCTTTGGCCGAGGTCGGTGGTTTATATTCCCCATGGAGGATGACCTTGATCGTTCGGGGCACTTCAAACCAGGTTTTACCTGTCTTGAAGGCGAAGGTGATATCCACATCGCCCATGCCCTGACCGAAGCTGCCCACAGCTCCCAGAATATTCAGGTGACTGTCTGTCCCGACTACAGTGGAGCTGGCCGTGGCCAAGCCTTCTTCCATCAGGACATGGGAGCCTATGCCTCGGTCCACGTCAAAGACTCTGATCTTCTGTTCTCGGGCAAAATCACGGCATTTCTGCTGGTTATCCGCATATTTCAGAGAGCTGGCCGGAGCACATAGATCAAAGGTGAAAAATGTCCTCTCTCTGTCTGCTACGGAATCATCTCCGTATTCGCTCCTGAAATTTTTCACCACGTTGGGACCGCCGAAGTCTCGGGCAGACCTGACGTCAAGATCCATCCAGACGATTTTCCCCGCTTCCACACCTTCCTTGGTGTGGAGCTGGATGATCTTTTCGATAATCGTCTTTCCCATCATCTCTTAGACCTTGGCCGCTACAGCATTGGCCACATCGAGGGTGGTAGATGTCCCTTTTAAATCGTAGGTGCGCACCTTCCCTTCTTTTATCACAGCGGCGATAGCCTCCTCCATGGTTTGTGCCTTGGCAATCTCTCCCAGCCATTCGAGCATCATTTTGGTGGCCAACAGCATGGCCGTAGGATTGACTTTATGAAGCCCTGTGTATTTTGGTGCAGAACCATGGGTCGGTTCAAACACAGCGTAATTATCGCCGATGTTGCCGCTGCAGGCAAAGCCCAAGCCACCCACAAGCTGGGCTGATAGGTCGGAAATGATATCACCGAACAAGTTCTCGGCCACCAGTACATCATAATCCTGAGGATTCTTAACCAGCCACATGGCCATAGCGTCCACGTTGGCCTCCCAAAACTCAACATCAGGATACTCTTTGGACATCTCTCTAGCTATTTCGAGGATAAATCCTCCGGTTTCCCTGAGGACGTTGGGCTTTTCGACGATTGTGACCGACCTTCGCTTCTTCTTCCGGGCATACTCAAAAGCCCGTCTAAGGATGCGCGTGCAGGCTTTTTTGGTCATGATCCTCGTCGAGAGCGCCATTTCCTCGAGCGGGAAACTCTCGAACTTTTTCATCTTGGGATGAATGAGTAGAGCCTTCCTTACTTCCTCGGGAAGGGGATGGAATTCCACGCCGGCGTACATGCCTTCGGTGTTTTCCCGGAAGATTACCAGGTCGATATCATCTCGATAATTAAGGGGATTTCCGAGGTATGCTTTGCAGGGCCTCAGGTTTGTGTACAGGTCGAATTCCTGCCGCAAGCGGACGATCGGGCTGAAATAGGAATAGCCTTTTCCTCTAAGCGACGGATCGAGCTCCAGCTGAGCATCATCCTTGGGTTTGGATGTAATCGCCCCGAACAAACAAACGTCGGTGCTCTTCAACATCTCGATCGTCCGATCTGGTAAAGGATTCCCCTCCTTACACCAGAATTCCCAGCCGATCTCCCCGTAAACATATTCAGCATCGAGCTCTATCTTTTCCAGCACGATCATGGCTGCTTCGACGACATCCTTCCCCACCCCATCTCCTGGTAACACAGCAATTTTGTATTTCGGCATTTCCTCTCCTCTTAATCCTCACATTTCCCGGGAATTCCGACGGTCTCTTCCAATCTTTTCTTGGTGTAAGCAATCAAACCACCAGCTTCGAAAATTCTGAGTACTGATTCGGACGGCGGTGAGAAGGTGAAGACATACTGGTCCGTCCTGACCTCTCCTTCAACAAAATCTATCTC
>CAYFXE010000019.1:0-4624 GCA_964347035.1 uncultured Eubacteriales bacterium
ATCCTTCCAAACCGACCGGCCGCAAACAGGGAGAAGGCCTCCCCGTTGATTATCCATACCTGATCGGAAAAGAAAGATTTTTACCCGGAATCGTCCCCACACATTTCGCTCATACACAAGGGCAGTTTCTGTTGAGAGTCCACAATTTAAAACTCCACCCGAATGCTAAGGTGCCCCAAACAGATATGACATTCGAGGTTGTCGATGATTACGATGTTTCCTACCAGGCTGTTCAGATACTTTCCATCAAGCCCTTCCAGAAAGAGCCTAATGTGTTTGAACTTCTTTTCGAGTACGAAATCAAAGAAATTCCCCCTGGCCGTTACCGATTGAAAGTCACCTTCACGGATACGTTGGCCCAGCAAACCTTATCCACTTCTTCCTCTTTTGTTTATAAATAGCTCATCAGTTTTGTCCAAGCCCAATTATCGTTTTCTTTCCAGGCAGACTTTTTATGCTACTTTTTGTCTTTGGTTCTGGTTGGATGGTATTACTTTATTTTAGATCTAAAAAACGCAAGAGCCTGCTCGGCTCTTTTCCGGAGAGATACATCTCTCACCGACGATTGATTTAAAAATTTTTCCAAAAACAGCACGGCCTCTGCATATTTCTCCAAATTTCCGTAAGAAAGACCCAACAGGAGATACGAATTCGGGTTGGAATGGAGTTCAACTTCCTTGGAGAGATATTTCACGGCCTGCTCATAATCATTCTTAGAATAGTATATAATTCCCAAATTATTATAGATCATCGGATTATCAGGCATTTTCTCCCGTAGAATTTCATATTCTTTGATGGCTTTCTCAAATTTTTTGGCACTTACGAGAGCTTGGGCATATTCAAGCCTCATTGTCCATTTAGAAGGAACAGCATAAACAGCCCTCTCCAAATAATGCAACATCTCGTCCGTCTTTCCGAGAGATTTGTTCAGCGAGACGAGAAAAAGCAAGGATTTGAGATGTTTAGGATGGAGGGTTAAAGCCGCTTCACTCGCTTTTATCGCTTCATCAATCACGCCTTTCCCGTAATAGCACTTAGCCAACATGTAGTAGGAATCTATCCCGTCAGGATTTATTCTTAAAATTTCTGAGTATTCTTCAATAGCCTTATCCCACTCCTTTCTGTCTTGGTAAATCTTCCCTAAAAAATGGTGAACCACTAAATTCTCTGGGTCTTGCTTCACTATTTCTCTTAGTATCTTTTCTCCTTCTTCTTGCTTCCCTTCTTTTTTGGCCATTTTAAATTTGTATAATTGATCTAATATAAAGATTCTGTCCTTGGGATCAGGACGTCTTTTTTGTCCGATATCAGAAGGAAGTGTCTCTGCCGAATATCCCAGGGCTCTTAATTTTTCTTGCTCTTCAGGAGTTAACTCTCTTATGGAGGGTTTCTGCTCTGAAGTTGTCGCTTTCTCTAGTTTTTTTAATTTGTTGTTAAGGTCTGAAGCTATCTTATTTTTACTTCCAATAAGATTCTCTTTCTCCAGAGGATCATTTTTTAAATCATACAGCTCGGGTTTAGGAGCTAGGATATATTTCCATTCATTCGTCCTGATGGATCTTAGATCTGACCATCCATAAGAGAGAAGGGGATGATAGGTCTCGGCATAAGATTCTTCAATTTTTTTTATCCTCTTGCCTTCGACAAGAGGAACAAGACTCACTCCCTGACAGAACTTCGGAATATCTATTTTGAGAATGTCCAAAATAGTTGGGAATATATCGATGGTCCTGGCTTGTTTGTCGATCACGACTCCTCTAGGAATAATCTCAGGAGCGTGAAGAATCAAAGGAACTTTTAAAGTTGTATCATAAAGAAAAATCCCATGGGTATGTTCCCCATGATCCAATAAATCCTCTCCGTGGTCCCCTACGACGATGATCAATGTCTTATGATAAATCTTCCTCTCTTCGAGCAAGCGGATTAATTTTCCCACATAGACATCAGTATAAGCAATCTCACCTTCATAGGGCCTGGTCTCATACCTCATATCAAATGGAGGTGGTGGAGTATAAGGATCATGTGGATCAAAATAATGTACCCAAACAAAAAATTTTTGATCATGGTATTTCTCTAACCATCTCGCTGCTGAATTATAGACTTCCTCCGCTGTTCTCTCCTTGACTGAGTAATCAGGAGTTATGAATTCATCGTCATAATCATCAAATCCTTGACTCAACCCATACTGAGAATCTAAAACATAGGCTCCAACAAAGGCTGATGTCAGATAATCTTGGGTTCTCATTATCTCTGCTAAAGTCGTAAAATCGTCACTTAAATAATAGGGCCCATTGCCTTTGATTTGATGGTAGGTGGGGTTTGTTCCCGTTAAGATGGAGGCGTGGGAGGGAAGAGTCAACGGGACTTGACAGACGGCATTGGTAAATCTTGTTCCCCCATAGGCTAATGAGTCTAAGTTTGGTGTTTCGATGTCGTAGCCGCTGTATCCGACTCTATCCGCTCTTATGGTATCGATGGTGATTAAGAGCACATTCAAATCCTGTCTCTTCCTCACTTTATCTTTTGAAAAGAGATTATTCGTGAAGAAAATGGACATCCCTAGAATTAATAAGACAGGAATAAAGCTTGCCGCCGTCTTTTTCGCTCCTCTCCGAGAGGCTCTTATCCCTTTCTTTTCAGAAAGCACTTTCTTTCTCTTCTTATTTAATGAATGAACTTTGTTTGCCAAGATATCTTATCCTTCCTATTTCGTTTGTTTTTCCCACTGAGCCAATTTCTGTTGAACCATTCGTTTTCTTGGTGTGTCGCCTTCAGGGGTTGTCCGTAAATACGCCTGCAGATAACGACTCGCTTCCTCTATTCTTCCCTTTCTTTCTAATGCTATCCCCAGATTAAAAAAGGCGAGAGCCGTAGGACGCAATTCGATCGCTCTTTTTAGATTTTCTATAGACTTATCTAAATCTCCCAAGTTTCCATAAGTAATGCCAAGATTCTGATAGACGCGGAAATCTTCCGGATATGTGGCTCTCATCCTGTTATAGACCTCTACTGCTTCTTGAGTTCTTCCAGAAAGGGCTAAGATACGGGCATAATCTAAAAGAAGAAGCTTATTTTCCGGCTCTATGCTTAGGGCTTTTTGTAAGTATTCTAAAGCCTTCTCGTTTTCCCCCAGACGATCATAGATGAATCCGGCCAGACTCAGAGCATTAAAATGTCTATCATTCAGGGCAAGTATGGCCTGGCACTCATTCAAGCCTTCTTGGTATTTTCCCAGCTGGACTGCTGTTTTGACCAAACCATCATGGAGAGGAATATTTTCTGGCACAGCCGCCACTCCCTGCTTGAAGATGTCATAAGCATCTTGAAGCCTATGAGACTTCAGGTATAATCCTCCTAGAAATAAATAATGAAGTGAGCAATGAGGATCCATCATGATCCCCTTCTGGTAAAGCTCCTCGGCTTTTTCATCCTCACCCCTTCGCTGCAGGCCTCTTGCTACCTGTAATGTATACCATATATCTATTTTATCTTTAGGGTCCGGAAAATCAAAAGACACATTTTCCTTTTGGGTGCTATCGATGACGTATCCTAGAGCCATTAATTTTTCTCTCTCTTCAGATGACAACTCTCTTCGGGATTGGATTTTTGAAGAGAACTTATCGATGAGACTGTCCAATTCTTTTTGCATTCTTGAGACTGTCTGCTTTTCTTCCTGGTATAGATTGTGCCCTTCCTCTGGATCTTTCTTCATATCGTATAATTCTGGCTTGGGAGCATCGATAAACTTCATCCTTCCATCCACAATACCCCTCAAGCCTGACCAACGGAACATCTCCTGAGGGTGTAATGTTTCAATATAGGAGACTAAATCATTCTTCCGCTTTCCCTCAATCAAGGGAATGAGACTTTCCCCCTGAACTTCTTCTGAGATGGACATACCTAAAAGATCCAGAACAGTCGGGAAAACATCGATCAATCTCGCCTGAGAGGTTATAACCTTTTGAGAAGGAAGATTCTGGGGAGCATAGAAGATGAGAGGGACTTTTAAAGTCGAGTTGTACAGAAAAAGGCCATGATCAATCTCTTTATGATCTCCTAATCCTTCTCCATGATCACTGACAACGACAACCAATGTATTCTCAAGAACATTCCTTTTTTTCAGCAGATCGATAACCTCACCCACATAAAAATCCGTGTAAGCAACTTCCCCATCATAGGGATCAGAGAACTGCTCTTTAAAAGGAGAGGGAGGATCATAAGGCAAGTGAGGATCATAGTAATGAATCCAAACAAAAAACTTGTTTTGAAAATTTTTCTCAAACCATTCCTTAAAAGAACGAAAAACCTCCTCAGCTCTTCTCTCTGAATCAAAGGTCTTAAATTTCTCTTCTTCTTTGAATTCATCATCATACAGTTCGAATCCCTGGTCCAAGCCAAAACGAGAATCCACGGGAAAAGCGCCGATAAAAGCGGCTGTTTTATATTCTTTTGCCTTGAATCGTTCAGCTAATGTTTCAAATCTTTTATCCAAATAATAAGCCCCGTTATCCCGGACTTGATGATAGTGGGGATAAAGCCCGGTAAAGATGGAGACGTGCGAAGGCAGAGTCAGCGGAGCCTGACAGACTGTATTCTCAAATTTTACGCCCATCTTAGCTAATTC
>CAYFXE010000019.1:4634-7415 GCA_964347035.1 uncultured Eubacteriales bacterium
ACGGGGTGTCTGTGCTTTGTTATACCCATAACAACCTACTCTATCTGCTCTGAGAGTATCGAGGGTGATGATGAGGACATTAAGGTTTTCTGCCCTTTGAACTTCACTCTTAGACCGCAGGAAATAAAAGAGCAGAAAGCCGACCAAAACAATTAAGAAAGGAATAAAGTATAAAATGAGTTTTTTCTGTTTTTTAGAAGAAGTTTTTCCTTTAACCTCTGGCTTTTCCTGAAAAGATTTCTTTTCGATTTGGGCGGCTGCAGCAGCCATTTTCTTCCGTCTTTTTCTTTTCTTTTTTGCCATGTCTTTTCTTCAATAGCTCACTAATATATTAGTATAACAGACTGAGTTAAGACTTTGAATATGCCCCACTGGATTGATCTTAACGAGTACCTTTTTTTATTCGCAATATGAGTTCTCTTACCTTTTCCTTATCCTTTGCATACTTTTTTTCAGGAGCACTATCCACAAACTGTTCTAAGTATTTAAGAGCCTCTTCGAATCTATCCATTTGTGTTAAGAGAATCCCTAAATTGTACAAAGCATCGTGTTGCTCTTCATCGTTCTCGACAGCCTCCTTCCAGTTCTCCACAGCCAACTCCTTCTTCCCCTCCGTGGCATAAATAATCCCTAGACCGTTGTAAGGGCCCCCTAATGTCGGGTCGGATTCGATCGCCTCCTGAAATTGTATCTTCGCTAAATCATACTTTTTCATCTCCAAATAAACAGAACCAAGGTTGTTGTAAGCACTGGCATGACTCTTATCCAAGGAAATGACTTTATTAAAAAAACCGACGGCTTTATCGTACTGACCAGAATGCCAGTAATATATCCCTAGATAATTTAAAGCCTCTGGATCATCAGGGTTCCTCTCAATGGCCATTCTTAATACCTCGGAGGAACGTTCATATTGATCTGTCTTTTGCAAATACTGCGTCAACTTGTTCAAAATCTTTGCGTTTTTTATATCTGAAGCGACCGCATTCTCGAGGACCTCGATGGCCTTATTCCATTGCTCCGTTTTCTCATAAAGAGTTGAAAGCGCTAAATAAGATAAATCATAAGCAGGTTCCTGTTTGATCATATCATTTAAAATATCAGCGGCTTTCTTATATTCTTTACTGGCAATCAATGTCTCAGCGTATTCTAATTTTATCTCTAAATTGGTTGAGTCGACATCAAGAGCTCGTTCCAAATAACCGAGGGACTCCTCCGCTTGATCCAATGATTTGTGCATTGAAGCCAAAAAAAGTAAGGACTTTAGATAGTTAGGGTGTAAATCAAGAATGATTTTAGCTATATCCATCGCTCTTGCAATTTCATT
This sequence comes from uncultured Eubacteriales bacterium, assembly GCA_964347035.1. Classification (GTDB taxonomy): domain Bacteria; phylum Acidobacteriota; class Aminicenantia; order Aminicenantales; family Aminicenantaceae; genus CAYFXE01. Next base: position 5,959 of record CAYFXE010000019.1, read on the forward strand.
CATTTCAAAATAGCTGACAGCCAGATGATGATAAGAATCCACATCAGTACTGTTTGCCCTTACGGCTTCCTCAAGAACTTCGATCGCTTTATTCCATTCCTTCCTTTTCTGGTAGATGTTGGCCAATGATCGCAGAACCAACGGATTCTGCGGATCCTGCCTTCTGATCTCAAGGAATGTCTTTTCGGCTTCCCCCAGATGGCCCTGTCTGAAAAAATTGACTCCCTGAGAGACATCACTGATCGTCGAAATCATATCCTTTGGATCCGGCCGAATCCTCGAATCTTCTGGGACTCTTCCTGCGATATAGCCTAAGGCCATCAATTTTTCCTGGGCTTCCTGGCTGAGTTCTCTGACCGTTGATTTCTGTGGAAGAGAGATTTCTTTTTCTGATTTTTCTAATCTTCTCTTTAAATCCAGAGCCACTCCTCCTTTGGCAGCTAACACATTCTTCAGCTCTCCTGGATCATCTTTGAGATTATACAACTCAGGCTTTGGAGCCTGAATATACTTCCAATCCTCTGTCCGGATGGCTTTGAGTTCAGACCAGCCGTTGGAAATGAGGGGAAAATAAGTCTCAGCATAGGACTCTAGGCTTAGTTTTTTTCCCTGGATGAGGGGAATGAGACTCTTGCCCTGAACAAACTTGGGGATATTTATTTTTATTATATCTAAGATCGTCGGCATGATATCTATCGTTCTCACCTGTTGGTTAATCAGAGTCTTTCCTGGAATGATCCCAGGGCAGTTAAAGATCAAGGGAACTCTTAAAGTCGTATCATACAGGAAGATGCCGTGACCTGGCTCTTTATGTTCCATTAGATCTTCTCCGTGGTCACCAACAACGACGATCAAGGTTTTCTGCCAAATATTCATCTCGTCGAGAAGCGAACTCAATCTACCGACATAGACATCGGTATAGGCAATCTCTCCGTCATAGGGCTTATCTTTGTATTCCTGATCAAAAGGGGGAGGAGGAATATAGGGATCGTGAGGGTCATAATAATGAATCCAGATAAAGAATTTCTTTTTATGGTTCTCTCTAAGCCAGGAATCTGCTGAGGCGAACACTGCTTCAGCCAATCTCTGAGGACCATGCGGCTGGAGGTATTCCGGAGTGTTATAGTTATCATCATAAAGGTCGAATCCCTGGTCTAAACCGAACTGGGAATCAACAGGAAATGCACCGACGAAGGCGGCTGTCTGGTATTCGTTCTTTTTGAGCATCTCTGTCAGTGTCATCATCTCTGTATTCAAATAATAAGGCCCGTTGTTCTTTATTCCATGGTAAGGAGGATTCGTTCCTGTTAAAATCGAAGCATGAGAAGGGAGGGTTAGAGGGACCTGACAAACGGCGTTTAAAAAGGCGGCTCCGCCAGAAGCGAGCGAGTCAAGATAAGGTGTTTTTATATCATAGCCGCTGTATCCAACTCTATCCGCCCTTATAGTATCTATAG
>CAYFXE010000019.1:7425-31558 GCA_964347035.1 uncultured Eubacteriales bacterium
GCAGGACGTTTAAATCTTTTTGTTTTTTAACTTCGTTCACCAGTGATGGACCAGAAAAAAGTGGACCCGCGACAATGGCCAGAATTAAAATGGAAATCCAGTAGAATGATTTCTTTGATACTACTGCAGACACGGTTCTATTTCATCGGATATTTTTTTTTATCCGGGCTACGAGTTCTTTCATCTTGGCTATATCGTCTTTATACTTGTGGGGGGGAGCTGTCTGAATAAACCGGTCCAGAAAATCGATGGCTTCCTCGAAACGATCCATCTTTGTTAATAAAATTCCTAAGTTATACATGGCATCGTACTGCTGGCTGTCCAACTCAACGGCTTTTTTCCAGTTCTCGACGGCGGCTAAATTATCTCCTCTGTCGGCAGAGATCACTCCTAATCCATTGTAAGGTCCTGCCAATCGAGAGTCATACTTCAAGGCTCTCCTGAATTGTTCGCTCGCCAATTCATACCGTTTCTGACTCAGATAAACAGAACCAAGGTTGTTGTAGGCACTGGCGTAGCCACTATCCAAGTCGATGAGCTTTTCGAGAACGGCGATAGCCTCATCATACTGGCCTGAGCGCCAGAAACAGATTCCGAGATAGTTCATGGCTTCTGCATGGTTTGGATCCTCTTCCAGGACTAATTGGAGAACCTGTATAGATCTTTTGAACTGATCTGTCTCCTGGAGATAAATACCTAATTTGGCCATCAACTCCAGTCTATTGTTGAGATTCAGGGCTAATCCCTTTTCCAATGTCTGTATCGCCTTCTCCATCTGACCCTTTTCACGGTAAACAAAAGAGAGCTGAGAATAGGTCAACCCCATGCTGGGACGACGCTTGATAACCTCAGTGAATAACGCTATGGCCCGGGCAGGATTTCCCTGAAGGTATTCATCTATCGCCTTATGGGTCATGTTATCCAATCCAATCAGTTTTTTGGGATCATCTTCCTGGGTATAGGTTCTTTTCAAGGGCCTTTGGCTTGAGCTGCTGACATAGCCCAGAGCTCGCAATTTTTCTAAAGTCTCAGCATCCTCTCTTATTCTTCCGGTTTCCTTGGATATCTCGGTCGAATATTTTTTAATAAGATCATGAAGTCTTTCGTTTAACTCCTTAACGACAGACTTCTCTTTTCCAGCTAAATTGTTTCCCTCTCGGTAATCAGATTCAACATCATACAGCTCTTCTATCGGGAGATCAATGTACTTGAATCGATCTGATAGTACTCCCTGAAGAGGGGCCCAATCGCGATTGAGATGAGCTGTCATGGCCTCAAAATAACAATCCTCTGCTTTTCCCTTGCTCGGATTCCTTATTAAGGGAACGAGAGAACGTCCTTGAACCTGTTTCGGGCTTTTTAACTCCACAATGTCTAAAATCGTAGGCATGATATCAATATGCCGGACTCTCCGGCTTATCTTTTTTGGCTCTGGGAATAATCTTGGTTGATAAATAATCAGGGGAATGTGCAGAGTGGTGTTATAGGCAAAAACCCCATGGGTGGGTTCCTGATGATCTCCCAAGCCTTCGCCATGGTCAGAAGTGATAACCACCAGAGTTTCTTCTTCGAGTTCCAGTTTTCTAAGGAATTCAAACAAATTCCCAAGCGCATAATCCGTGTAGGCCACTTCACCAGCATAGAAATCGGCTGGATATTTTTCTTTGAATGATGGAGGAGGATTATAAGGAGCATGGGGATCGAAGAGATGGACCCAGCAAAACCAGCGGTTTTTTCTATTCTGATTTACCCATTCAACCGCGTTTTTTATAACATCCTTGCCTCGGCGTTCGACGAATGAAAAATCATTCTGGGCTGTGGTATCCCCATAGAAATCATCGTAAAGATCAAATCCTTGATCGAGGCCAAACCGCTCGTCAAGAGGAAAGGCCCCGATGAAGGCTCCTGTTCTATATCCCTCCTGTTTGAGGACTTCAGACAGAGTTATGGCGTCCTCATCCAAACGAAAACCCGCGTTATCCTGGACGCCATGATAGAGAGGATAGGTTCCTGTCAGGATATTTATATGGGAAGGCAGAGTGACCACGTTGTGGGCGAAAGCCTGCTCGAACAGAATCCCTTTCTCGGCCAATCGGTCAACATGGGGCGTGCTCACCCTATCGCTTCCATAACAGCTCAGATAATCGGCTCGGAGTGTGTCGATAGTAACGAGAAGAATATTCAAAGAAGGACGTTCTGAAGCCGCAGATAAAACATTTGATGCTGAACGGTTCAAACTCGTCCCAAGTCCGAGGACGAAAAGAACCATGCCGACGAGAATGAAAAAACGAAAAGGCGAAATTCCTTTAAGATAATTCTCTTTCAACACTGGAGTATGTCGAACTGTCTCTTTCATATCTTTTCTCTGTTCTTGTCAAGCTAGATTTCTTTCAATGCTCGTGTATCTAAAGATTCCCTATGACCATTACGAAGCAGGCTTAGTTGACTCTACCTCTTTCTCTAGATATTTCAGCATCTGTCTTGCTGTTTCGGCTTTCTCTGAATCAGGAGCGAGCTCAAGAAATTTTTTAAAGCTTTCCTTGGCTTTTTCCTTTTCGTTCAAATTCAGGTAGCACAGTCCCAACTGATAATACGAATCGGATAAGTTTGGATCAAGGCCGACGGTTCTGTCATAGTATTCGATGGCTTTGCTTATATCCCCTTTATTGAAGAAAGACGTTCCAATATTATAAAAGGTAAGCGGATTCGTGATTTTTTCCATATCTATTTGATTGAAATAGCTCAATCCTTTCTCCAACTCATCCTTTTCTAAGTAAATATTCCCCATGGAAATCAAGACGTCTGTGGCTTCGGGTTCCTTTTCGAGCACCATTTCATAATGTTTTATAGCTGAATCATAGTCATCTAATTCATAATAGGCGTTTCCGATGTTTTTATGAATCACGTACAGTTCGGGATTTTCTTGGAGTATATTCTGATATTCCCCGATGGCTTCCTTATATTTCTTCTGATCGAACAACTCATTTCCGGCTACTAAAAGCTCGGAAACTTTGTCCGTCACAATGCTTTTTTCCGTTCTTTTTAAGATAATTTCAATGGGCTTACCTCGTAAGACTTCACTGACTGTTGTCGAAATCTGCTTTGGCTCATAGCCTTCGGCCATAAAATCGATGTTCCATGCCCCTCCCCGTATATTTGCGGCAGTCCATTTTCCTTTACTGTCCGTTAAAAACTCAATCTTGCCTCCGTACTGGACATGCTGGAGAATGACTTTGGTGTCAGGAATAGGCTGGCCATCCTCAGCGAGGACAACTCCCCGAAGCCGTCCTCTCCCCCTCCAATCCTGGCCAAAGGCCAGACTCGAAAGCACAATCAAGCCTAATAAGGTAGAAAGCCAGAGGTTTCTTCTCGGCAATTTTTTTATCTTCGTCATCTTGTTCCTCCTCTCACAATAAAATTGTAAGCCACAGACTCTGCTTTTTCAAGGTCACACTCCGTACAAAAAAAAAACCCGTCCCGCCCATCCCCTTATGGAAGATGGGCGGAACGGGAGAACTTCTACTTTTGGGGCCGTTAACCCCAGTACTATACTACTTCAGAATCAGAATCGGAAACGCACTCCCAGTCGGAAGACTCGAGGATTGATGATCTCCAGCGGTCGATAACCCACACTGATGTTGATGTTGGGCTCACGACCGAGGACTGTGTTGTTGTTGAACAGGTTGAATACATCGGCCATTATGCTGATTGCTCCATAGTCAGCGATCGGAATCACTTTTTCAATCCTGAAGTCCGCTATCCAGAAAGTGGGCAGTCTCTGCTCTCCAAAAGTTTTGACGTAGGGATAAATTCTGCTCGTGCCATCACGAGGATATCCTTCACGAAGTCTGACGGGAACCACAAATCCTTCACGGACAGTCACAAATCCACTAATGTTGAATCCATAGGGCAACTGGTACATTCCGTTAATCTTGGCCTGCCATCTGGCGTTGGTCCAGATTTTCACCTTTCCACTGCCACGCATCTCGTAGGCCATGATCTCGCCATTCATAAAGTCTATATTGGTCGGGTTTTGATACGCATCTGGACTGTCATAGTACTGACGGTGGTCGTTCCAGTTGAAGGCAGCATTCATCATCCATTTATTGCTCAGTCTCTTGGTGGCAGTCACTTCGATTCCCCAGAATCTCTGGTAGTAGTCCGGTCTGTTGGTCACATAAAGTCCTGCTGGTCTCGTGAACGGAAGCTCGTACTTGGTGACTGTGTAGGCATTTCCATCATACAGGTTTTCATAGCCTTCGTTATCAAAAGTTCTCTGGACTGTCCAATCTGCACTGGTGACATCACGAATAGGATCCCACTTGTAGTTAATTAAACGACGATAGATGAAGTTGGCGGACAAGGAAAAGTCAGGGAATAATTCTCTTTCCAGGCCAACGATGGCTTCATAGGTTTTGGGAGCTGTTAAATTATCGTCAATAATAGTGGGGTTTACAGTCGGATTATCAGCATCATAAGAATCGGAAAACCAAGTCATCGCAGCAGGATCCGGATAGTCGACTATCTCGTTCGTTTGAACCAGTAAATCTCCGTTGGCATCATGCCAGTAAAAATCCACCTCTCTCCAGTAAGCACCACTGTAGATGCCGTAATCCCAGGTGCCAAGCTGATCATAATAGATTCCAGCGCTTCCCCGGAAGATGGTCTTCCCGTCTCCAGTGAAATCATAGGTGAAACCAATCCTGGGAGAAAGATTTGACCATTTGACGACTTTTTTATCTTCTTCCTGGACGAATTCCGGCAATAAGGCGGGAGCAAACTCTGATGCTGGCAGAACACTCCGGTTGAAGGTGTCAAACCGGTAGTCGTACCGAAGTCCAAGATTTAAAGTCAATCGGCCAGTGGTGAATGTATCTCCGAGCCAAGCGCTGTATCTGTTGTAATGGATGTCTATGTTTGTTCCTTGGATGAGCCAGACGCCAGCAGAGTTTGTGGTCGTGGGTGGTAATCCCCAATAGTGCCAGTATTCATTCATCGCTAACCAAGTCGTTTTCACCTGATTACCGCCGAAGCTCGATTGGGACGTAGTATTCTGGTCTCTCCATTCTGCTCCGAATTTGAATTCGTGGTTTCCACCCAGAATTTCTTCAACGAACAGGTTTCCGGAAAAATTTAGGTGATATGTCGGTCGAGACGTAATGTACCAGTAATAGGAACCGCCCCAATTTCCGGTATCATAATCGTAGAAGGTAGGCGTATCCACACCTCCTTTAGGCATCAGCTGGAACCACATGTCGACGTAGCCGCCTTTTAAGGTAGCGAAGAAGTTGTCGCTGAACACATGTTCTAATTCGAACTTGTATGTATCGCTCGGTCCGTCCTGATCCCAGGTAGTTTCTGCGGGGCGGGTGACGGCGGCGCCTCGGCCCCATTTGTTCTTGTTGGCATAGAAATAGAGGACTTCTGCTCTTGTTTTGTCTGTGAGCTGAGCATTCAGCTTGAGGTTGATGTTATCCAGAAGGGTATCATCAGCTGTTCCGGCAGCCGTGAACATCTTGATGTCCTGGACACCCCAGGCTCCCCAAATCCAGAGCTTGTCTTTGATGATCGGACCACCGGCTTCAAACCCATAATCCTTCATGCGGTTGATTCTATCGCCCGGATATGCATCAACCACATCATCGTCAGTGTAGTCAAAATTGTCTTTCCAGTAATCGGCCAGCTCAGAACCCAGGACATTGGATGTCTGAAAATCTAACCAAGGAATAGAATCGGTTCTGTAGAAATAGGCTTGTCCTCTGAATTTGTTGCCTCCTCGTTTGGTGACAAAATTCAGGCCGATTCCACCTGTCTGGATGGAAGGATCAGCTCCGCCGGTTGTGATCTGAATCTCTTCGAAAGCATCAAAGTCCCAATACATCGGCGTAGCCCCTAGGGCGGCCTGGTCCGTGATGGTCAAACCATCCAGGTTCCACATGACATTGTAACCGCTGTCGCCTCTGGCCGTAAATTGGGATTGCTGACCCGATTGAGAACCACCGACATTGACTCTGTCGACCATGATTCCTGCTGTCTGTTCCAGGATAACCCAAGGATCTCGAGCCGAAGGGATATTCGCTAACCATTCAGCAGTCACATTGACAGCCGTTCCTGTTTTCTTCTTATCAACAATTGGTGACTGGGCTGTTACCGTCACTTCTTCTTCAATGGCAGCCATGCTCAACGCGATATTGAAGGTGAGAGTCATACCGACATTAACTTTAATCTGCTCACGCACTTCTTTGTTGAAACCAGGCATTTCAAAGGTGAGCTTATACCATCCGGCAGGGTCCAAATTGCGGAAAATAAATTTGCCTGCCTCATCCGTGACAGCGTCTCTTGCCGGAAACAATTCTGATTCAAGTGTTACTGATACCCCAGGAAGAAAGACTCCTTCGTTGTCGACGACGACGCCTTCGATCTGGCCGTATCTAGCCTGAGCAAAGCTCATTCCTGCTGTGAGGAGTAGGACTGCCGCTAGAAATGTTAACAGTCTTTTCATTCGAATCTCCTTTTTTATCTCTTTTATTTCCCCAGAGTGAAAATTAATTCACTCTCCATATTCCCTTACATTTTTATCGTTCCTCTTTATCTCACCTCCTTTGGAATGTATGTATTTTTTCATAGTAAGCAAATCTTCATCAAGCATATAGTTATATGCAATATTCATGCCATTTTAATATTTTTCCTTAATCGACTGAAAATAAAGAGGTTATATTTATCCCTTTCTATCCGATTTGAAATCATTATTCAAATTTTTGAATTCAGTTCAATAAAATGAATCTGAAAAAAACATCCCGCTCCACAAAAAATAAAATTCACATGTCTGATTCAAAAATATGAATTATCTGTCCCTTCTCAGTCATCCCTGCGGAAGCGGGAAACCAGGTCTATCTGAATGAGAATATATTATATATATCTGGATTCCTGCTTTCGCAGGAATAACAGAGGGGAATAGATTCCCGCTGCCTGCTACTTGCTTTCGCAGGCATAAGCTTCGCGGGCATGAACTCCGCGAGAATGACCATTTTCCTCCAAAGGAGAAGGGATCCAGCTCCTTTTTTGCTTTATTCCACGCCAAAAATTTGTTAATCATTAATTTTTTTTACGATGTTTCATCTTTTTTGATGGTTTTTCTTGAAAAGTCTTTTTTTATTTCATACACTTGAATCGCACTGCCGATGGAATTTATCGCAGACCTCCATATCCACTCCAAATTCTCAAGGGCCACATCCCGCGAAATGATTCTTGATACCCTCGCCTACTGGGCCAAAATCAAAGGAATCAGGCTCCTGGCTATCGCTGATTTCACCCATCCCGAATGGCTTTTTCTAACAAGAGAGAAGCTCGAGCCCGAGGGAAACGGGTTTTACCGGCTGAAGAATGTCATTCCCCCAAAAAACGAATACCTCAGATCCATGGCTTTCTCGCCCGAGGATGTCTCTTTCATCCTCTCCACCGAGATCAGCTTCATCTACTCCAAAAGAGGTAAAGTACGCAAGATCCACCTTCTGATCCTGGCTCCTGATTTTGATTCTGTGGACAGGCTCAACCGTAAACTCTCTAGCCTCGGAAACCTCCGTTCCGACGGCCGGCCCATCCTCGGCCTGGACGCCAAAGCCTTCGTCAAGATCGTGGCCGACCTATGTCCTCAGTGTGTGGTCATTCCCTCCCATATCTGGACTCCATGGTTTTCTCTGTTCGGAGCCAACTCGGGCTTTGATGCCATCGAAGAATGCTTCGAGGAGATGACTCCTTTTATCTTTGCCCTGGAGACAGGCCTTTCCTCAGATCCTCCGATGAACTGGCGTCTTTCATGTCTGGATAAATACACTTTGGTCTCCAACTCTGACGCCCATTCCCCTTCTCGTATCGGCCGAGAAGCGAACGTTTTTAATACGGATTTCAGCTTCAACGGTCTGGTTGAGGCGCTCAAAAGCCAGGACCCTGAAAAATTTCTGTACACTGTTGAATTTTTTCCAGAAGAAGGAAAATATCACTACGACGGTCACCGGAAATGCGGAGTTGTCCTCTCACCCCAAGAAACTATACAACACAAATATATCTGTCCGGAATGCGGAAGGAAGCTCACCGTGGGTGTTATGCATAGAGTCGAGGATCTGGCCGATCGGGATTACAGAGAGGCTGCTCCCCACAAAATCTCATACAAAAACCTCATCCCTCTCAACGAGATCATTGCCCAAGCCATAGGCAAGACATCTGAATGCAAGAGTGTCTGGGATCTCTACTTTCATTTCGTCCAAGAATTCGGGAGCGAAAATAAAATTTTGACAGAAGTCCCAATCCAGGAGTTAAGGCAGCTCAATCCTGAAAACGTCGGCGTCGGAGTTGACCGGATGAGAAAAGGGAAGGTCAAGATCCTTCCCGGGCATGACGGATGCTACGGAAAAGTTGATCTTTTTGAAGAGGAAGAGGCAGAGACAGACACCCAACACCAGCTTAAACTATTTTAAGATCAGGGCAATAAACAGTCTCTCGTCCTGAATCGTTAAATCTCAAGGGTCGATGGATTTCAAAAAAACCGAATTTGCCGGCCATGTTCGACTGACCATCCTAGCTGTACTGGTGGGCCTTATCGCCGGCCTGGCGTCAGTGGCCTTCAAATACATGATCCATTTCTTCCAGGATCAATTCTGGAGAGCCCCGTCTGTTCTCGAAGGAGTCTCCTCCCAGACCTGGTATCTGACCATCTTGATTCCCGCTTTAGGAGGATTACTCGTGGGCCCTCTTATCTATTACGGAGCCCGAGAGGCAAAAGGCCACGGAGTTCCTGAAATCATGGAATCCTTGATTTTTCGCAGTGGCCGGATCCGGAATCAAGTGGCTGTTGTTAAATCCGTCGCTTCTTCTATATGTATCGGCTCTGGGGGGTCAACGGGCAGGGAAGGACCTATTGTCCAGATTAGCGCCAGCCTCGCCTCCACTGTGGGGCAAATCTTCCGGATCAGCGATAGAGGCATGCGGATTCTGGTGGCTGCCGGAGCAGGAGCTGGAATCGGAGCAACATTTAATGCTCCCATAGCTGGAGCTCTTTTTGCCGTGGAAGTCATCCTGGGAGAATTCGGAGTCTTCTCTTTCGGGCCGATCATCATCGCCTCGGTCATATCCACCCTGACCTCGAGGCTCCTGATCGGTGATTTTTCAGCTTTCACTGTTCCGAAGTACACCCTTATCAGCGTCTGGGAAATCGGACCTTACATACTCCTGGGAATTATCTCTGGATTGGTGGCTATCCTCTTTATCAAAGTCCTGTATTTTCTCGAAGATAGATTCGAGTCTTTCCCTGTTCATCCTCTTCTAAAACCAGCCTTTGGCGGTCTTCTGGTTGGTTTGATCGGATTGAAACTTCCCCAAATTTTTGGGGTGAGCTATGAAGCCATGGATGCCTGCCTCCGCAACCAGTTGGGTTTTTGGCTGGCCTTCCTCCTTGTGTTTGCTAAAATAGTAAGCACATCCTTTACCCTTGGTTCTGGCGGATCTGGTGGAATCTTCGCTCCTTCCCTTTTTATGGGCGCCATGACGGGGAATTTTTTAGGATCTCTTTTCCACAATTCTTTCCCTCAATCTATTTCCTCCCCGGGAGCCTTCGCTCTTGTCGGGATGGGGGCTGTGGTTGCTGGAGCTACCCATGCTCCTATGACGGCCATTGTCATCATCTTCGAACTGACGGGTGACTACAAAATCATCCTCCCTCTTATGCTGTCTTGCATCATCGCTTCTTTGCTCACCCTTGGACTCCACAAAGAATCCATCTACACCTTGAAACTCAAACGCAGAGGCATCCTCTTCAAAGAAGGAAGAGAGCTGAACATCCTCCGCTCGCTGTTCGTCAAGGATTTGATCAGCCAGGACTATGAGCTTTTCTTGAACAAAGAAAGAGTGGGGAGAATTATCGACCAGGCCATTGGAGGCAAGCACCACGCTTTCCAGATTGTTGATGAAGAGAGAAATTATGTCGGCTGCTTTGCCCTCAACCAGCTCAAAAAACTCGTTCATGAAAAAGAAACCCTGGATTCCTTTGTCATCGCTCAGGATTTGGCTGTCCCTGATATTCAGTTAGATTATGAAGACAACCTGGAGCGGGCGATGGAAATCTTTGGTCGCGAAGATGTGGCAGAGATTGCTGTCCTGAAGGATAAAAAATTCTTCGGTGTCATCAAAAGAAAGGACGTCATCGAAGCCTACAACCACGAAATCACCAAGAAAGAAGCGGCCTCAGGTCTGATCCAGAAGTTGAAATTCACGCATGAGACAAAGACGATCGACCTCGGCAAAGGCTACACAATCATGGAGATCGATGCTCCTTCTGATTTCTGGAACAAATCTCTTAAAGAACTCAACCTGAAAGCGCTCTACCGTATCGACGTTCTTGTGATCAAAAGAAAATATCCTCCGCAGACGATTCCGGTTCCCTCCGCCGATGAGGTCATCCACAAGGGAGATCTTCTGATTCTAACCAGAGTCTCCAAGAACATCGAAAAGATTGTCAAAGATAAAGACTAAAGCGCTCATTATAATCAATCAAAATGAAGGAGGAATGATGGGCAAAAAAATTCTATTTATATTGATCACTATGCTGGCCGTCTCATGGAATCTGCCATCCTTCGGGACATCCTCCCAAGATCTTGCTCCCGAAGAAAAAGAGTGGCTGGAAAAGGCCTACCGGGTCGATAAGAACGGCTGGATTTTTGTGCATATCGAAGGAAAGCCCTTCGACAGAGGGTTCCAGAGAGGATACCTCACAGCCGATGAGATCGATGACTTCTTAAAAACAGTCGCCTACATGCAGAAATTTGAGACTGCCAAAGAACTCGATTTTTTTGTTCGAGCCGCCACAAAGCTCTTCAAGGACAAAATTCCAGAAGAATACGCAGAAGAGATGAAAGGGATGGTCGCCGGAATGGAAAAAGCCGGCAAAAAAATCACTTACGAGGAGATGCTGTTTATGAATGGATTTATCGATATCCTCTGGCACTGGTGGCCGCAGGAAAAGAAAGCCCCGACCGAACCAGGACCTGGCTGCAGTGCTTTTATGGCCACTGGAGATGCGACCGCTGACGGCAAAATCGTCATGGCCCATAACTCATGGTATTTCTACGCCCTCCTGAGGTTCTGTAATATCATCGTGGATATCGGCCCGGAGAAAGGACACCGCATCTTGATGCAGTCCTGGGGCCCTTGTCTTTACAGTGCGACTGATTTTTTTATCACCGGCGCCGGCCTGATCGGCACAGAAACCACCATCGGAGCGTTTGAAGGCTTCGACCTGGAGGGAATCCCTGTCTTTGTCAGAGCAAGAAAGGCCATGCAGTATGCAAACAGCATTGATGAGTGGGCAAAAATTATGATCGAGAACAACAACGGGGCTTACGCCAATTCCTGGCTGGTTGGGGATACGAAGAGCAATGAGATCGCTCGTCTTGAGCTAGGTCTAAAACATCACACATTAGAAAAAAAGAAGACCGGTTATTTTACAGGTTCAAACGTTGCGGATGATATCAAAATTTTACGGGAAGAGACCAGTGCCACCTACGATGATGTCAGAGACTTTTGCGTGGCTCGGCGGGTGCGGTGGAAGCAGTTGATGGGAAAATACTATGGAAAAATTGATGTTGACACAGCTAAGCGCCTGCTGGCCGATCATTATGACGTTTATTTGGAGCAGGAAACACCGAGTTTTCGCACAATATGCGGCCATTGGGATTTGGATAATGGAATGGTCCCTGGAACAATGGGTGCTTATCTTCCGGGAGGAGCAGTTGACGGAAAAGTTGTGGACTCAGAAATGGCAAAAAATTGGAAGATCTGGGCAAAGTGGGGAAGCTCCTGCGACATCGGCTTTAATGCCCAGAAATTCTTGAAGAAACATCCGCAGTATGAATGGCAGGAAGGCTATCTGAAGGATCTCCCTGCCCATCCTTGGACAATTTTTCCGTTAGAGAAAAAATAAAAAGCGACTGGGGTCAGGCCTTATCCCAAGGTTTTGTCCCTGCGTAAAGGTAGAGAGACAGCTTTTCCGGACGACAAGGCCTGACCTCAACTCAGGTGAGAGGGAGGTTTTCGTTGATAACAATCCGTCCTGAAAGGAAAGAAGATTTTGAAGCTATTCATCAGCTGAACCTCCTCGCTTTCAAAGGGGAGGATGAAGCAAAGCTTGTCCTAAGGATTCGACAGTCAGCCAGCTTTATCCCTGAGCTGTCCTTAGTCGCTCTGAAAAAGGATTTATTGGTTGGACACATTTTGTTCAGTCCGATCATCATCGAGACACAGAAGGGAGCTGTGTCTGCGTTGGCGTTAGCCCCGATGGCAGTCCGGCCAGAATTCCAGAACCAGGGTGTAGGATCGGAACTTGTCAGGCAGGGTCTGGAAGAGTGCAGACAGATGGGGCACGGGGTTGTGATCGTCGTGAGCCACCCCACCTACTATCCTCGATTCGGATTTTCTCAAGCAAAAAAACGGGGGCTGAATCCGCCTTTCCCAGTTCCGGATGAAGCGTTCATGGTGTTCGAACTTACTCCAGGAGGACTGAGAGGGATCAGTGGAGAGGTAAAGTATCCTCCGGCTTTCGATGAGAGCGGATAAAGAAATACTTCTGGGGCTATTTTGGAGCTAAATAGACATCTTTGATCTTGAAGGTAAAGATATAATTGTAGGTCACATTTTTATACTGAATCGGCAATAGAACCTGCAAAGTCTTGCCGAGATAGCCCTGGGCACTATTTAACAACACCTGCGGATCTCCCCCCTTCTGAGTGTAGGGCAAAAAAGGGTTCTCATCCCAACCCATGTATAAAGGTCTTTCAACCCAGTCATCATGGGAATAGGACACATAATCAGCGGGATAAACATAGTCCTTGAGCACTCCTTCTTTCTCAATAACACTTGGCACTTGTGGTCTGTCCCTTTCAACAGGTTTAACACCGGTATGGATAACCCTGTAGGATTTTCCTTTCTTGCTGACATAGGCCGCTTCATTCCAAATGATTCTTATGGAATTGTCTGTCTTATTTTCGAGAAGAAAACTCATCTCCACAGGGGAGGGACGCCATAATATTCTTATCATCTCGTCTTCAAACAGAAAGGTGAAGCCTTCCTCCTCAGTCGTCGATATCTTCTGTTTTTCAAACAGATCGAAGGCTTCAGGAGGTCTTTCGACTTCTTCAAGATTAATGTCATACAGCAGGTAATGCCTGACGGATGCAGTGCACCCAAACAGAAAAATAAAAGAAAAACATAAAGTAAAAGCTTTAATCTTCATAAGTCTCCCCATGCATTTTATAAGGTTCCTTTATATCAGAATTTTTCCATTCTGTCATTCCCGCTGAAGCGGGAATCCAGATCTATCTGGATAGATTCCTTTCCATTGCTAGTACTAGATTCCTGCTTCCGCAGGAATGACTTTTTCTAAAACAGGAATGACATTCTTTAAAACAGGTATTGGTCTTTTCAACTAGTTGAGAAAATACCTAATTTCTAAACAAATTTCCTAGTTACCTTCACTTCTTAGGGGCTACGGAAAGGATTTTTTCAATGACCTCAGGCTTATCGGGCAATAACCCGGATTTAGGAAGACGGGGCACAAGCAGAGCCCAATTATAGTCGCCTTCAAAGGCTCTTCTGAATAAAGGCAAGGATTCATCGACTCTGTCTAAACTGGCCAGGGTCACAGCATGCCAGAACACCATTTCCAGGTTGTCTGGAGACAACCTCTCGGCTTGGCTGTACTCTCTCAGAGCCCCCTCCACATCTCCTTCAGCCATAAATTCATCTCCTCTATTCATATGTTCATAAGCTCTGTGCACTTTAACCAGTCTCTTGAGTTCGTCTACTGGATCAGGATGGTCTTCGACGCGGAGATCCACGATTCGGTCTTTCCAAGGTTGGCCCGTCGGTTTTCCGGTCACGATAAGGATAGCCGCAGACTGCCGCCCCCGAATATCGCCTCCTTCCTTTTCGGCCGCTTCTAAGGCAGATAACAAACGGTCGATCAAATCCCCTTGAGTGGACTCGTAGGCACTGGCCATGGCCTTTGGAACTGTGTCTTTCAACATCAAGTTGGCCTGGACAGAATATTGATCTCCGACAATGTGGCCCGCTTCAATGATGCATGACTTTCCAGTATGCGCTGCCACCTGGCCTTGACTGTCGATCATGGCGACCTGCCTGACAGCTCTTTCGGGGTCGATCTCGATGAGGGCCTTTAAGGCCTGCGGGGCAGTCTTTCCGGCCCTCATTAAGCCCAACCCAAGTGGACCATAAGAAACCTCAACAAAGGACTGCGTGGCCACTGCCCCGACTCCTGCCTCGATCCAGGGCACGACAGCTCCGACGGAAAACCAATGCGACTGAACAGCGACTCCCATCTGCCCTGTTTCAGGATCCCGAGCCACGATAGAGTAAGTATGAACGAGTTTTTTTATTTCGCTGTAATTTATGTGCTCTCCAGGACTTAAGGAAACTGTAGAAAAAATAAACAGAAAAACTGGAATAAGCTTTTTCATCGAACGCCTCCTTTATTCTCCTGAACAGAATATTAAAATCATTAAGAATATTTTTCAATCTTTATCACTTTTGATATTCGTTTTTTTTGTTGTTATAATGTGCCCAGTTGAATGTTTAAAAATTTAAATCAGGGGAGACGAATGAAAATCTCACGGACTCTCAAGAGCATCTTGATTATTTCTTTTTCGATTATAATCCTGATCAGTGCCTTGCCTGGTTATTCCAAAGTCTTTGCCATAATCAACGGCACTGTAAAATCCGAAGACGGGAAGCCCATCGAAGGAGCCAAAGTGATCCTCGTCTTCTCTGAAGATGGGTCAACGTTTGAGCTGACGACGGATAAAAAAGGGAACTGGAGAAAGGTGAATTGCCGTCCCGGCCAATGGACAATCGGATTTATGGCTGATGGATACGAGCCAGAGAATATCAATGTTCAGCTCTCGGCTATCATGAAGAATCCACCTATCGATATCAAGCTCTCTCCGCTACCGGAATCACCATTCGTCGCTGGCGATGAACTCTATCAACAGAAAAAATACGCCGAAGCTATTGAAGAATACCAAAAGGCTCTAGCTGATAATCCAGACCTCCATGAAGCCTATGACAAAATCGGGCTTTGTTATTACAGGCTTGATGATCTGGAGAATGCCAAATACTATTTCAAGCTGATGCTGGAAAAAAAGCCTCAAGCACAGAATACCCTCATCAACATCAGTGCTATTTATTTTGAACAAGGCGATCTTGAGCAAGGAATGACGTATTTCAAACAGCTAGATGAAGAAACCCTGACCGACCCTGGAACCTTTTACAACATAGGAATTTTGATGTTTAAAAACGGACAGATTGACATGGCCATCGATTATTTTAATAAATGCTTAGCCTTGGATCAAAATTATATCAACGGCTATTACCAACTAGCTTTAGTCCATCTTAACAAAGGCGATATGGAAGAAGCCAAGCATAACTTACAGAAAGTCATCGACCTGGCACCCGAATCAGGTCTGGCGAAATCAGCCAAAACAATGTTGGAGACTATCAAAAAATAATATCCAATAAATTGAATATTATCCAAATTTTTGGATAAATATTCTCATCCAAATTAAACTCTTATCTCCTAATTTCTTGATTTAAAATCAGTTAACTTGGGCAATATTCTGGCATAAAAATTGCTTATTATATAAATAAAGACACTAATGTGTCATTTATATGAATTAAAAATGGGAGGTGCAATCAGGAAAAAACTAATCATTAAACGGCTATTGGTTGGAATTCAAATTCCTGTTGGAATTTTGATTCCAGGGCATGTGACTACGGCTCAACTCCAAAAAATAAAAATGGAAAAAAAGCCAAGAACCTACCCGATAATTCGGGAAAGGGGGTACAAAACATAGTGTACAAAAAAATTAAGGTTTTATCGATTCTGTTGTCTGTTTTCTTGCTCGCTTCATTGAACTTCTCCGCCGAAAAAGGAACTCTCAAAATCATAGTCGTCGATGACGAAGGCGCTGTTCTTCCTGGCGTTTCCTTGACTCTCCGGAGCCCAGTGATGATGGGTGAGAAGACATTGATCACCAACGTTCTGGGAGAAGTTTTGTTCATCAACCTGACTCCAGGGATATACCAAGTCGAGTCATCCCTTGAAGGATTCCAAGGAAAGGTCTCAGAAAGAATCGAGATCTCACTGGATAGACAGACCCTGCTCCAGATAGAGTTGAATCCCGCCATTGTCGAAGAGAGTGTCACTGTGACCGCCGTCTCTCCTGCTGTCGATACCACAAAATCCGTAATCGCTGAATACATCACCCATGAGACGGTCGAATCGCTGCCTATCGCCCGGGATTTTGTCGGATATCTGCAGTTAGCGGCTGGGGTTAACGTCGTTCCTAATTCTCAGGGCAGGGATGTGTCCCAAGATCCAGCCGGTAAAGGCGGTCAGAATTACTATGACCGGGGTCTCCAAGGTGCGGATTCAGGAACAGGAGGCGGTAAACGAGGCTCTCGTGACAACCTTTATTTCCTCGATGGTATGAATATCACTGGCTTGTCGTCTCAAACAGCCCTGATGTCCTTTAACAACGAGGTCATCCAGGAGCAGGAGCTTATGACCTCCGGTGTCCCGGCTGAATACGGAGGAGGAAAAGGTGTCGTCGGAAACATCGTCACCAAGTCAGGAGGAAACAGGTTTACAGGCTCGGCCAACATCTACTGGCAACCCAAGAGCTTCTTCTTGCCTTACGGCGGGAGTTCATACGATAATGCAGATGACCCTGCTTCTCCTTACAACGAAGCAACTATGCTCGAGGGATACAAGGACAACAAGTATGACACGGCGGCCACGATCGGCGGCCCGGTCATGAGAGACAAGTTCTGGTTCTTCCTTTCGGGTCAGTACCGAAACAATGCTGATACCTTCCAGCTTTCTGAATCGGCCTCTTCAATCCGAGAAGAAGTGGACTACACCCAAAAACGGTACGGCTTTTTCGGCAAGCTCTCCTTAAAACTGACTCCGAACGATTCCTTCACCTTCATGGCCTTCTACGATACCTTTGATATATTGGGCGAACGCGACTTGAACACGATCAAAAACCATCAGCGATCCCGTGAATACGATTATTATGTCTTGAGCGGATATTATCAGAGGGTCCTCGGAGACAACCTGATTGTCGATTTCCGGTACGGACGATATGTGAGGAAATATCTCCTCGGGCCACGCTTTCCAGAAGCAGGAGTTCCGGATAGTCTGTACTACAAGGCTGGAGAATATCCACCCATCGAGCAGTACACCTTTGGCGGCTATTATTGGGCGGCAGATGACAAAAACACGAGGGACCAGTTCAGTTTCAACGCTGAACTCTACCTCGGCAACATGCGATTCAAGGGCGGCTTCATGTACTCCAACGAGTATGACAAAGACGACAGCTACTATCATTTTGGAGAGGATCGGACTTCACTAGCATCCATATATGCTGGGGCAACTCTCGGTGATCTTCTTGACTGGGGCATCTGGCCTCCGAGTGAAATGGATGAGCTTCTCCTCCCCTATATGAACAACAATTGGGGCCCAACCTCAGATTTCTACGATCTGAATAATGATGGTGTCGTTTCGCGTGAGGAATTGGAGACAACGACCTTCACGGATCTGAACGAGAACGGGTTGAACTTCTGGAGAATCATGATAGCCAGAAGAGGGGAAAACAAAGTCCGGGCTGCCCGGTACATGGGATACTTGATGGATGACTGGAGGATCAACGAGTACTTCACCCTCAATGCCGGTGTCCGAATCGAAAAGCACGAATACTTTGACTCTGAAGAAACACCCATCATCAAGATGCCTGTCAGGTTCATGCCCCGGATCGGTTTTGTCTGGAATATCGGAGCAAGGGGCACTCACAAGCTCACCGCTTTCTACGGACAATTCTCTGATGTCATTCCCTTCGGCATGATTCACTTCGGTGGAAATATCTCAGGACGCATAACCCATGAGCAGATCTGGCTCAATCACGACTGGTACTCCTACCGCATCCGCGGTTCGGCTGAAGTCAGGGATTGTTCCTGGGTTCCGGCTACAAGAGACGCCCTATCTCATGAATTCTCTTTGACACATGAAATTGACGTAGGCGAGGGCCTCGTCTTCGCCAGCCAAGCCTATGTACGACTCGACAGGAATATCATCGAGGACTACGATCTGTTTACCTATGTTGAACATTACGAAGGCCATCCTATCTGGGGACATCTCGATCTCTCGTTCGAAGATTTCGGTTATCCAGCCACAGGCCCGAGTGGTCTGGCCAACTACTTCCTCTCAAACCTGATTGGCGCTAAGAGAGATATCTACGGATTTGATTTTGAGGTTTCAAAAAGATTCGAGAATGGTTCTTTTCTGGTCGGCCAATATTCCTTCAAGCACGCCAAGGGAAACAGCCAATCCGACGGAAACGCAGACCTCCAGGGCGACTTTATCCATCTTGATCCAAGGAATGACTGGATGTGGGGACCAACTCCTGGAACCATTCCCCATAAGCTTAAGATCTTCGGCACCTACAGAACTCCGTTTGGCCTCGATATCGGAGCCCTGTTCTACTGGAACTCGGGATTGATCTTCACCGAATCCTACGACTTTCTGCCCGGACGTTACAGCATCTATTATAATTGGCCAATAGGTACAAAAGAGAATCCTGATTATGCTCAAACAGGACAGGAAAGAACCCCATCTTATTACCAACTGGATCTCAAGTTCAACTACAGTTTAAGGCTGATGGAAGCGGCCACCCTCCAGCTCTTCTGCGACATCTACAACGTCACCAATGCTCAACAGACTATTGATATCCAGTACGCTCGCAATGACAAAGATTGGGACTATAAGGAAGCAGTAGAAATCCTGATGCCGATGAGATTCTACGTAGGAGCCAGGATCAGATTCTGAGCTATTGTAGACAAACAAAGAGGCTGGCACTATAAGCGGTGCCAGCCTCCTATTTCCTCTATCGTTATTTTTCGTCGGGGGAGTGAATCTACAGAATTCCTAGAATTGCTTTCACGAGATTATGAAGGCAGTTTTTCCACAAACAAGACTCGGCCCCGGAAATAAATGTCTAAATTCTTTGCACAGCGCTTCGAATAAACCTTTCGTTGGTAAGATCGGGATGAACAATCTTCAGGGACTTTTGCAATTTATTTTAATTTTTAATAAGATTAAGAAAGATGAAAATTAAGAAATTCCTTATTTACCTCCTAATCATCATCGGGATCGTGACTCTCGCCTTAACCCGAGAATCATCAACAAATCCTGCCCGACAGCAAGAACAAGAAATCCCCAGGCCTGCTTATGAAGTCGAAGTCGTTGTGACCAATGTCGATGTTATCGTCACCGATAAAGAAGGAAAACGAGTAACCGGTCTCAAACCAGAAAATTTTAAAATCTATGAAGATGGTCTGCTTCAGAAGTTAACGAATTTTTACGAAGTCAAGGGAATGGAGGTTTATACTGCCGTACCTGATAAGGAAGAAGAGAAGCTGGTTGTTCCCGACCAGCCTTTACCCGAAAGGTCTCTGCGCTCCAGGAATAAAATTATTATTTACTTCGATAACTGGCATCTCCATCCTATGAACAGGAACTGGAGTATTAAAAAACTAGAATCATTCATCCAGAATAATTTTGCAGCGGAGAATACTACAAACCAGGGAATGGTTGTCTGTCTCGGCCAAAAGCTCGATATCATCCAGGAATTCACCTCGAACGAAGAGCAGCTTTTCTGGGCCCTACAAGAAGCCAAAAAACACTCGGGGCAATCTCTGCTGCAAAAAAGGATGAGAGAAGACTTGAGAAAAGAGCTCAACCAAATAGTGGCAGATACTCAACGGGTTGATAGATACGATTCCTTTGACAGGGCTTTAGTACAGGCGAGGAATTATGTTGAATCCGAGCAAAATGACCTGCTCTACTCTCTGAAATCCTTGAACGCTTTTATGGATTATTTAACCGGAATCGAGGGTAAAAAAATATTGATTTATGTCAGCGATGGGTTACTTATTAATCCCGCAGAAGAAGTTTTTGCCTTTCTCGATCAAGCTTTTCCCGACGGAAACGCCAGGGTCGAAGCCATGAATTATGATGAGACTCGCACTTTCAAAGAATTAACAGCAAGATGTAACGCGAATGAAATCACCCTCTACCCCATCAATGCTCAAGGACTCGAGAGCATGACTCTCTCAGCAGACAAGGAGGCCGGATGGAACTTATTTCAGCGGGGCTCCGGGATGGTAAAGCCAGGTTCCAGGGTAAGAAACGACGCTCTCAAGCTTATGGCCCGTGAGACCGGAGGCCTGGCCATCCTGAATACCAATGATATTGAATCCGGTCTGGTGAAAATCCAGGATGACCTCCAGTTTTATTATTCCCTTGGATATGTCTCACCTCATCGAGAGGCAGATAAATATCGTTCCATAGAAGTTAAGCTGGAGGGAGTTGAAGAAGATTATGATGTTCGTGTTCGACAAGGATATATCAGGGCCTCTCAAGAGGAACAAATCAGAGAGAGTATCTTCTCGCGGCTGTATCTCAAGCGCCAGCATAATCCGATGAATATCATGGTCCAGGTCTTGCCCGTGGAAACATTACCGACATCGAAGAAGCTTCGTCTGACTTTAAAGTTACTGATTCCTATAAAAAACATAACATTATATCCTCAACAGGACACCCATCTCGGACAAATTAAGGTCTACATATGCTTGATGGACTCAGAAGGCCGCATCTCTCCTGGTCACGAATTGACCGAACAGATAAAAATTCCAGCGGAAGATTATGAAGTGGCCGTGAAAAGCAGTTATCCTTATTTGGCTGAAATGTACGTTAATCCAGGTCATTATATCATCTCTCTCGCCGTCAAAGATGTTCCTGGAGAGGTTGTCAACTACATTCAGTTTGAAAAAACAATCCAATAGCGCAACCATCTTTGAAGCCCAGAGCTGAAGATTTATCTATTCAATTTTTTTTAAGATTTTATATTCTCCTTAGTCTATCCTCTGCTCGGAAAAACCAAAAGATCTCTATTCTTTAAGGAAAATCATGCTGTTTATTTGCATCCATTTTAGCCGTTTCCTTGACAACCCTCCCTGCAAGCCTTATATTTAAAAACAAGCGAGGAGATAATCATGGAAATTAAAATGAAGATAAAAGGCTTGGTTGTGGACCCGATTTCCAAGATGCCCATCGTGGTCCTTGAGGATGTCGAGAAGCAGCGAATGCTTCCCATCTGGATCGGAGTCTTTGAAGCCAACGCCATCGCTCTGAAAATCGAAAACATCGCCACTCCTCGCCCGATGACGCACGATCTCTTAAAGAGCTTCTTGAGCAAACTCGATATTTCAATCGAAAAAATCGTGGTCAACGATGTAAGGGACAACACATTCTACGCCATGATTCACTGCCGCTACGACAACAAAAGCCTGCTCATCGATTCACGACCATCCGATGCCATTGCCTTAGCTTTAAGGACAGACTCTCCAATCTTCGTCGAAGAAGAAGTGGTCAACAAAGCCCACAGCTTAAAGTTCGACGAGAATCTGGAGGATTCAGAGAAACTGAAGAAGTGGCTGGAAAGCCTCAAGCCAGAAGATTTCGGCAAATACAAAATGTGAGTCATTGACTCATTAACTCCGTCACTCAGTAACTCAGTTACTCCGTTCCTAAAGTATCAACAACACCTTTTCGTCATTCTTCTTCATTTTTGTCATTCCTGCGGAAGCAGGAAACCAGTTCCTTTCCTCGTCATCCTTGCACTCTTTGTCATTCCCGCTCTAATTCGTCATTCCTGCGGAAGCAGGAATCCAGTTCCTTTTTTATTTACTGGATTCCCGCTTTCGCGGGAATGACAAATAGATGAATTACTGACAACTGATGAACTGTTAAACTGAATCACTGAGTGACTGAATTACTGACTCCTACGTCCTCAAGGCAAAGATGAGATAAATGCCGAGCAGACCAAAAATGAGATTGGGCCCCCAGGCTGCCAGGTAGGCATTCAGATAATCGGCATTGCCTAAGCCACGGAAAACGGCAATCGTCCCCCAATAGACCATGGCAATCACCACACTCAACCCGATCCCGACGAGTGTTCCTCGTTTCCCCATGGAGAAAGCAAAAGGGATCCCGATCAGGGTCATTATCAACGTGGCCAGAGGAAAAGAGATTTTATAATTCAAAGCCACCTCAAACCTCTGGGTCTCAAAACCTCTCTCTTCGATGTCCGCGATGTACTCCCTGAGTTCTCCGTAGCTCATCTGATCTGGCTCTTTCCTCCTTTTCAGGAAATAGTTCCTTCCTTCGACCACGATCATCCCCATCTCTTCTTTCTGCTCAAACCTGACCGGTAATCCCTGTTCGAAATCCCTGTACCAGCAATCCTCCAGAGACAGTTTAAATCCTCTCAGAGTTGCTTTTTCAGAGTAGATCCTTTTTTTGAAAGACCAGGTTGCAAGATCAACGTCATAGATGGAGAGCTGGCTGAAAATGGAATTAACAGGATCGAAATAATTATAATAATAGATACGATCCTTATCCTTACTCAATACCCACCGCTTATCCAAATATCCGTAGCTTCGGGGAGGAACATCGTTGATCTTATTCCAGATCGCCTCGGCCTTCTTGTTCGCGTAGGGAAGCACGTTCTCCTGAAGATAAAAGGAGGTAAAACTGGCCACACAACCCAACAGAACAACGGGGAGGACGATCCGGTAAATACTTATACCGCAGGCCTTCATGGCAGTGATCTCGTTGGATTTGGTCAAAAAACCCAGGCATAGAAGGGTGGCCGTCAAGCCTGTGATTGGCAGGATGTAGTGAACAAATTCAGGGATGCTGTGGAGAATAAAATCCAACAGCAGGATGATTGATTTCTCATGCTCGTAGACATTGTCGATGCGCTCGAAAAAAGTGAGGATGACGGTAATCCATAACAGAGCGAGAAAAATCAGAGAGAAAATGACCAAATACTTTCTTATGATATAACGATCCAAAATATTCGGAAAACGTAGGGAGAGCCGCGGCCATCTCCAAGATTTTTTCTTCCGGGAAATGAAAACTCCCTGAGCCTTCCTCCTCAACAAACGGGCAAAACTGGATAGAAGGGGGGCCTCTCTTAATGATTTAATAAAAAGGTAAAGACCTGCTAGAGCCAGACAAATATTAGGTCCCCACATACCGACCCAAGGAGAAATCCTGCCGTCCATGGCAAACTTTTCTCCGGCAGTGATCAAAACATAATAAATGAGGATGATACCCAGACTGATGGTAAAGCCGCTCGTCCTTCCGCCTTTCCTGGTTGAAGCTCCTAAAGGGAGCCCTAGGAAAGCAAAGACAAGACTGGCAAAAGGAAGGGCAAACTTCTTGTGAATCTCAACCCAATGAGAAATATAATTTCTGCGCTTTGACCAGAGAGCATAGGAGCCTTTTTCCGTTTGTTCAAGCTCCGATAGTTCCTCCTTGATGACCTGCTGATCGATGATCAACTCTTGAATGTCCTTCTCTCTGACCCTTTTTTTGTCGGAGATCGAAGCGAAGAAACTCTCGACATTGATTTCTTCCTCGAGCTCCTTGAAGGAGGTCACACCATACTTGTCTGCCTCAGATCGCGGGTAGGAATGAAGTGTTCCATCGTAAAGACGGAGGATGGCCCGTCTCCTATCTGGATAAAAACTCAGCTTTCCTCTCTTGGCCAGGATGACTCTGGGCTCCTCAGGAGGCTCGGAAAAAAAAGCAAATATGTTTTCCCAATCCTTTTCTTGAGAAATCTCTTGGATAAACAGAACTGTCTGAGGAATGGTCTCGTTGAACTCTCTGGGATTGATTTCCAGTTGTACTTTGGCCAGCACGGATTCCGAGAAGGTCTGGACCCACTTGTGGTTGGCGTGAGGGGCAAGATAGAGGGTAAGATAAGATGTCAAAAGCCACCCCACGAAGGAAAAGATAAAGACAGGCCTGAGAAGTCGTTTATAGCTTATCCCCAAGGTTTTAAAGGCCATGATTTCAGAATCAGACGATAGCCGACTCAGCCCAGCGAGAATCCCCATCAGTGTTGCCATCGGCAAAGTGAAGGCGATGATAGAAGGAATA
>CAYFXE010000019.1:31568-41710 GCA_964347035.1 uncultured Eubacteriales bacterium
AAGGAATAAGGTAAAAAAGAATCTTTAATGTGGCCTCAAGAGAGACACCTCTGGCGATGAACACTTCAGAGAGAAGAAGAATTTCATTCATCAAAAAAACAAAAGTGGTGATCAGAAGGCCAAGAAGGAAAGGGGGGATCAGTTCTCTGAAGATGTAGCGGTCAAAGAATTTATACACTTTGATACTTATACTACACAAAATGACCAAAGAAAAGAAGAGGAGATGGATTCATTTCTCAGCCTTCAGTTATCAGTTACCAGTAAGAAAGGGAGTCTTATCTTTAACTGAGAACTGAAAAGTTTTCTGATGCAGTTGCCAGTTGTCATTTTTCAGTTGTCAGTAAAGAAAGGAATCTTATCTTAAACTGAGGACTGATCACTGATCACTGAAAACTAGCAAAAAAAAGGCCCTAAGCGGACGCTTAGGGCCTTGATCGGCTTGTTCTGGAAGTTTAGTACATGTCGCCTGGTGGTGGTGGGTACTTCGGTGCTTTCTCCTCTTCTGGAATCTCGGAGACCAGTCCTTCGGTTGTTAGGAGTAGACCAGCGATACTTGAGGCGTTCTGGAGGGCGATCCGAACAACTTTTGTTGGATCTAGGACTCCAGATTTAACCAAATCTTCGTAGTTCTCTGTTAAGGCATTAAATCCATTATCCTGCTCTAAATCTTTAACCTTTTCGACTACGATCGAACCTTCGTAACCAGCGTTATCAGCAATCTGTCTGAGTGGTTCTTCGAGAGCGCGTCTGATGATACTGACACCGATCTGTCGATCATCATCAAACTTGAGTTCTTCCAAGGACTTGATGGTTCTTAACAAAGCCACTCCTCCACCGGGAACGATACCTTCTTCGACGGCTGCCTTGGTGGCATGCATGGCATCTTCTACCCGGGCTTTCTTCTCTTTGAGCTCTGTCTCGGTAGCGGCCCCGACTCTGATGAGAGCTACTCCACCGACCAGCTTGGCCAGCCTTTCCTGAAGTTTCTCTCGGTCATAATCCGAGGTAGTCTCTTCGATCTGGGTCCTGATCTGCTTGATCCGCGCTTGGACATCATCTGACTTTCCTTTGCCTTCGACAATAGTTGTGTTATCTTTATCAATAACTACCTTATTGGCTTCACCCAGCCAGTCAATTCCGACATTCTCCAGCTTGACTCCAATATCCTCTGTAATCACCCGTCCTCCAGTGAGGATGGCGATGTCTTCCAGCATAGCTTTTCTTCTGTCCCCGAACCCAGGCGCCTTGACCGAAGAACAGAGAAACGTACCCTTGAGCTTATTCACAACCAATGTAGCCAGGGCCTCACCTTCAACTTCTTCAGCAATAACCAACAGCGGCTTTCCCATCTTGGCGATGTTCTCAAGGAGGGGCAGCAACTCTCTCAGATTGCTGATTTTCTTCTCATGGAGCAGGATCATCGGATTTTCCAGGACGCATTCCATCCTCTCCGGATCAGTGATGAAATAAGGTGAGAGATAACCGCGGTCGAACTGCATGCCTTCCACAACTTCCATCGTGGTTTCCAATCCCTTAGCCTCTTCTACCGTAATCACTCCGTCTTTCCCAACTTTATCCATGGCTTCGGCGATGATTTTTCCGATGGACTCATCGTTGTTGGCCGAGATCGCACCCACTTGAGCAATCATTTCTCCGCTGACATCACGGCTGAGTTTCTTCAAATCATCGACGATATTTTCGACAGCCAAATCGATACCCTTCTTTATGAGGTTCGGGTTGGCCCCCGCCGTGACATACTTCAATCCCTCAGAATAAATGCTCTGGGCGAGCACTGTGGCAGTGGTTGTTCCGTCTCCCGCGACATCAGATGTCTTGGAAGCCACTTCTTTGACAAGCTGGGCACCCATGTTTTCCAAGGGTTCCTTGAGTTCCACTTCTTTAGCCACTGTAACACCATCTTTGGTGCTCGTGGGAGATCCGAACTTTTTCTCGAGGACCACATTCTTCCCTCGAGGTCCCAGAGTTTCCTTAACCAGGTTGCTTAAGGTATTGACACCTTTTAATAAGGACTGCCTGGCTTCTTCACCGAGTGTTATTTGTTTTGCCATTTTTACTCCTTCTCACAAAATTAGGTGACCTTGGCTAATATCTCTTCCTCACGAACGATCACGTGTTCGATTCCGTCAATCTCCACCTCTGTTCCGCTGAATTTTCCGATGAGAACCTTATCACCCTTTTTCACATCAAGAGGAACGACTTTCCCGCCTTCTAATACGCGACCTTTACCGACTTCTATGACTTTTGCTTCCTGGGGCTTTTCTTTGGCCGTGTCGGGAATAATGATTCCTCCTTTCTTGACCTCTTGTTCTTCCAAGCGTTTGAGAAGAACTCTGTCATGCAATGGTATCACCTTCATTAAAACCTCCTAGATGAATTTAAATTTTAGCAGTTAATTTGGAAGAGTGCTAATATAATCAAATTTATGCCTGATGTCAAGTAAAAATATCAGATTTTTAGCACTCTATTTTGTGGAGTGCTAGGTTTTTGTGGTAATTTTAAGGGATTTGATCAAATTATGGAGAGTGTTGCGATGAATTCCCAGGGCCTCGGCTATTTTTGTCTTATTGCCGTTGTATTTTTTTGTGGCTATTTCAATGAAAATCTTCTCGAATTCTCGCAGGCTATCTCTCAAAGGAAGCTCCTTTTCTACCATCTCATCGATCAATATTTCCATCCTTTGATGAAGGTTGAGGTCAGACTTTTTCTTCATCTGTCTTTTCCTTCCCTATGATCTCTTGATAAGCTTTTTTGAATTCCTGTTTCAAGCTCTGGGGTATTAAATAATACATGGCCCTCGTGATGTACAGACAATAGGGAGCGAGTTGGGAGTCGGTCAGAGCCTTTTTTTCTCTGGGAAAGATCAGCAGAGCCAGGACAATAACCCCACAGATGAGAATCCCTTTGAGAAGGCCTAATGCACCACCGAGGACATGGTTCAAAAATTTCAATGGCCCCTTCATAAGCTTCGAGAACAAGTAGGATAAAAGCCATCCCAAACAGAGGACAGCAATAAACACTGTGAAGAAACCTAACAAATAGGTTAATGTCAAGTTGGAAACCAGGCGTTCATAGACTTGGGCCACAGCCGAATAATAGTAAACCGCCAGGATCAACCCTACGATTACAGCCAGAATCCCGATGATCTGTCGAACTAACCCCTTGATAACACCCAGGATGAGTGTGATGAGTAAAATAACTATGAGAATGATGTCCAGCCAATTAAAAGTCATTCACATCCTCCTTTTCCGTAGCTCCTCCACCATCCAGTATTCGCCTCCTTTGAGGGAGCCGAAGGGAATGTGGGGTTTGATCGTCCCGTGAAAATCCGAACCCGCCGTCGGAACCAGGTCGAGCTTTTTGGCGACCTCCAGGTAAAAAGCTGTTTCTGTGGGATCGTGATATGATGTGTAGACCTCTACGCCAACAAGGCCCCTCTCCTTCAGCTTCTCCAGATCCTCTTTTTGTGTGTTCTGGAAGTAGGCTCCGGGATGAGCCAGAACCGGAACGCCTTCGGCCTGAGGAGCGAGTTGGAGAATATCCAGCAAACTCACGTTTCGACGAGGGACAAAAGCAGGCTTGTCATCCATGAAATAATCCTTATAAAAGTGATATGGCGAAAACAAGCGATTCTCACCAGATAAATATTTTTGAAAGAGTGGATCTTCCTTCTCCTCTGCCTTCTCCAAAAGAATCTGAGCGATGGTCACTCCCAGAGGAGGATGAGGATCCGACTTCTTCAAAACCTCTTTCCAACTGATATCGAATCCCAACTCCTGAAGCTTCAAAACCCTCTCCTCAGCTTCTTGATACCTTCTCTTGGAAACTTGGTCGATGATTCTTTTGATAGTTTTTGTCTTCCAGTTGACAAAGGGAAGAAGTAGATGAAACTCCCGGTCATCGAACAGAGTTGTGACCTCGATGCTCGGAATAACTTCAACACCTACCTCCTGCCCGAGTTGCAAAGCGTCTGGATAAGCCACGACTGTGTCATGATCGGAAATGGATATGGCCCTCAGCTTCGCTTCTTTGGCCAGTTTTAAGATGTGAAACGGAGAAAAATCTCCATCACTGCTCTTGTTGGAATGAATGTGAAGATCGACAGCTCCTTCATTATAACTCATGCTTTTCTGTAAGCCAGCGATAGATTTCCATATACCTTTTAGACGTCTCCTCGATGATATCTGGAGGTAGTGGAGGCGGTGGGGATTGTTTATCCCAATTGGTGGTTTCGAGATAATCCCGCACGAACTGCTTATCCAAGCTGGGCTGAGGCTTCCCTGGAGAGTAGTGCTTCTTAGGCCAAAATCGTGAGGAGTCAGGGGTGAAGATTTCATCGACGAGAATAAGCTCCTCCTCTATGAGCCCAAATTCAAACTTGGTATCCGCTATAATGATGCCCTTAGATAGGGCGTGAAGGGATGCTTTCTGATAAAGTTCTAGACTTACCTTCCGGATTTTTTGAGCGAGGTCTGATCCGACTATTTTCTGCATTTCTTTAAGAGAAATGTTGATGTCATGTCCCTCTTCGGCCTTTGTAGCTGGGGTAAAAATAATCGTGTCCAATCTGTCTGCCTGTCTCATGCCTGGCGGGAGTTTCACCCCGCTCGTCTTCCCTGTTTCTTTGTAATCCCGCCACCCAGAGCCATCAAGATAGCCCCGAACAACACATTCCACGGGGACGACTTCGGTCTTCTTGACGAGCATCGATCTCTTCTCCAGAATCTCTCGGTACTTGTGGAGGAGCTGAGGAAAATCTTCGATCTCTGTGCTCAAAACATGGTTGGGGCAGATAAGAGATAAGAAATCAAACCAGAATTTGGATAACTGAGTCAACACCTTTCCCTTGTTCGGGACGAGAGAGGGGAGGACCCAATCAAAAGCGGAAATCCTGTCTGATGCGACAATCAAAAGTTCGTCCTCGATCTCGTAGACGTCCCTGACTTTTCCTCTCTTGAATAGGGATAACTCTGGAATCGATATTTCTGAGTGAGCTCTTTCCATTTCCATAAAGCATAAAAAAAATCATCTCAAAAAGCAACCAAAAAGGCCGTCATTAACTCAGTTTATCAGTTATCAGTTTTCAGCTATTCAGTTAAGAAAGTATCTTTTTCTTTAACTCACGGAGCAACTATGTTACCGTGTTACTGACTCTAAAAGTTGCTTGTCCTTTTTTTGTTCTGTCCCCTCTTTTGTCTGATAATCCTACGCCTTCATTCCTATGAAACTCAACATCCGACCGGCTTTCTTCCTGTCTCGCCTATGGGAAGGAAACCGATTTTGGCAGTGAGTACAGATATTCAGGGAATGTATGTTGCTCTCTCTAACGTCTATCTCAATAAGCTGAGAAAAATTTGCCTGTCTCAGATCAAAGAAGTATTTATCCTTTTGATATGGATGAGGCTGAAAAGAATCAAGGGGCAGTCCTTCATCCTCATATCCCCGGAAGACCTCCTTTCCGACTTCATAACATTCTTTCGCAATGCAAGGCCCCATGCCCACAAGCAAAGAGGGAATGGAACATCTGAACTTATCCCTCAGACATTGGACAACCCGTTGAATCACTCTCTTCTGAGTTCCTCTCCATCCACAATGGCAGGCGCCAATCACTCGCTTCGAACGATCAACAAGGAAAATCGGAAGACAGTCCGCTGACTTTATGATGAGGAATCGGAAGGGCTGATCGGTGATTATGGCATCGCCTTTGGGGCTTCTCCAAAAATTTTTCTTCACAATATGAACGACATCAGAATGAATCTGAGCGAGAGAGATTAATCGGAAACCCCTCCATTCCAATTTCTTCCTGATATCCTCCTCTGCCCAATTCCTTGTTCCGAAACCATGGACAAGGAACGGGATTCTCTCTAGCCGGGGAATGGTCAGATATTCTGGGGGCGCAGAGGGTCTCATTGGGTCTCTGATTGTATCCCGATACAAGCAAAAATGGAAGATATTTGAGTTAGCAACTCAGTGATACTGTTCTTCTTCGTCATTCCTGCGGAAGCAGGAATCCAGGCATATCTAAATGACAAGTTTTTTGTTAATCTCTTTTTTTTGAGGCACTCTGCTGATATAATTTTTCTCCGATGACCCAAGACAACTTCGAGCCGGTCTACATTCAAACTCATGCCAAGAGTCTCCTCAAAGAAAAAATCGAGAAGGCTCTCCGATGGCTCGAAGACTGCACCATCTGTCCCCGCAACTGCAAAGTCAACCGCACTAAACAGGAAAAAGGATACTGTGAGGGAGGCTACCTTCCTAAAATCTCTTCCTACTCCCCTCACTTCGGTGAGGAAACACCCCTTGTCGGATTCCACGGATCCGGTACCATCTTCTTGACTCACTGCAATCTTGGGTGCAGCTTCTGTCAGAATTATTCCATCAGTCATAAAGGCGAGGGTCGGGAGGTTTCGTTCGATCGGTTGAGCAGCATGATGATCGAACTCCAAAAGCTCGGCTGCCACAACATCAACTTTGTCAGCCCCACTCACTATGTTCCCCAGATCCTGAAAGCCCTCCCCAAGGCTGTGGAAATGGGGCTATCTGTCCCTCTCGTCTATAACACGGGTGGATATGATTCTGTTAAAACGCTTCGGCTTCTCGAAGATGTGGTCGACATCTACATGCCTGACTTTAAGTACGCAAACGGCTCAGTCGCTGAGCAATACTCCAAAGCTCCTGATTATCCCCAACTGGCGAAAATGGCTCTGAAAGAGATGCACCGGCAAGTGGGCGATCTCACCCTGGATCAGAGCGGAATAGCTCAGAGAGGCCTTCTGATCAGGCATCTTGTGCTTCCTCAGGGACTAGCAGGCACCAGGAAAGCTATGCATTTTATCGCTTCTCAATTATCGAAAAACACCTATGTCAACATCATGGATCAGTATTATCCCTGCGGCGACATCCCTCCTAACTCTCCGATGACAAGAAGGATCACACGAAAAGAATACGAAGAAGCCGTCAAAGCCACCAAAGAAGAGGGAATTAACCGCCTGGATAAAAGGGAGAAAATCCGGCTGATCTGGAAATTCTGATCCAGCCTCTCCCTCAGATTTCTCCCTCCAAAATTCTCCTGAAGAGAGAAGTCTTTCCCGCATAGAGCAGAACAGCCGACAAAACAAAAATCAAACCAGCAAATATCAGGAAAGTGTTCCTCAGGCCCATGGATTGAGTCACCCAACCGAAGGTAATCGGACCAACAGCAAAACCAAGATCTACGGATGAGGCGAAGAGGCTGAGCACTTTCCCTTTTTCCGGTACCGACACTCCCTCGACAATCATCGCTGTCAAATGAGGATACAAAACACCAACCCCTATCCCCCAGATGAACCCGGATAACCCCAGGAAAAAATTACTGTAAGAAAAATAAACAAGGCATCCTCCCACAGAAAGAAAACAAAAAGCGGGAACGAGCAACCTTGGGTTACCCCAGAATTTTAATTTCTTTCCTCCATAAAGTCGCATGATGACAGCTGTCAATCCGAGGGCCGTAAAAAAATATCCTGCTTTCATCGAAGACCCTGTATGCGCCAGGAGAGGGACAAAACTAAAGCTGGAACTTAGGCCAACCTCGAAGACAAAGGTCAACAGAAAAATCAAAAAAACTCTCTTTCTCCGAATCATGCTCAAAAATCCCGCACTCTTCAGCGCTGTCTCTTGTTTTTGAAGAATTGGCCTGAACTTGACAAAGAGCGCATAAACGAAAGGAACCATTGTCAGGAAAGAGGCTGTGAGGAAAAAGAGAAAGAAACCTTGTTTTTCGATGATCTGCTCTCCCAGATAAGGAAGAATGAGAAGAGGAATCATAAATCCCGTGGAGACAACTCCGATGGCGTAGGCTCTTTGTTCAGCAGGCACAAGAAAGATGGCGATGAGTAAGGCAGCCAAGATCAAAAAGGAAAATCCCACACCATGAACAATCCTGACTAAAATAACCACCCAATTCAGGCTTTGGATGAAAAAGTATGACCCCGTTGTTAACAGGACGCATAACAAGGCGAGGAGAAGGACTCTGCGAGATTCGACTCGGCTGAGAATCCAACCGGCCAAAGGTCGGGAGAGGAAGGCGGCCAGAGAAAAAAGGCCGACAAGAAACCCGATTTCCCGCGGACTCCCCCCAAGGTGTTCAAAGAACAAGGGAAGTAGAGTCAAGACGGCTAGGGATGAGTAAGAAAACAAGACCAAAAATTGAATGGAGAAAATTTCCTTGGGTAACTTTGTTCTTTCCATGAAAGATTCCAAAATTAACAAATCTTAAGACGACTTTCAATCTAAACTTGTTCCCGCGAAACCTGTGCCTGTGGAGGCACGCATCGGGAATCTAGTTCCTTCCCTTGTCATCCCTGCGGAAGCAGGGATCCAGTTCCTTTTTTACTGGATTCCCGCTTCCGCGGGAATGACATAATGGAACTAAATTCCTGCCTACGCAGGAATGACAGTGGTGATAGGGTAAAGACGAAAAACTAAGGAATGGCGATATTTTCGTAGATAAAATTTTTATAATGGTCGATGACATCCCGAATGATCTCTTCCTTCGGCAATCTCAGAAGGTCTGCCGACTGGATGCCTTCCATGAACGGTTTCTCTGTTTTCTCGAGTTGACTCTCCTTGTTCTTCCTTCCCCTGATTTCCAGCCTCAGCTTAAGTTCCACGGAGTTCTTTGGGAGGAAAATCGTATAGTGGAAGTGATCTAATCTGGAGCCGGGAAAATTAATCTGAAAATCAATGGATTTTTTCTTGTTTTTCTTGAATCTGGATTTTATCCTTTGCTTCTTTAATTCCTCTGTCAAATTTTCGAAAGCTGGCTCAGCGATAAACTCGCAAAGTTGATCAAAATCTTTGACTGTTTGCCCCTTGCATTTCTCGATGATCTGGATATCTTCGAAAAAGTCAGTGAGATCATTTTTCCAATCTGAATGAGTCATTTCTTAAGTGTCTTGTAATTAATTTTAGAGTATATTACCACATTTTTTTTAATTTTCAAACGTTGCCTATTCCCGTTTCTTAATCGTTATAGTCAAGGTTTATTTCGTCCGTTACAGGTATCGTCTTATCTAATTATCAAACAGGTATTGATGTGGAAGCATCCCCAAAACCGTGATAGGAAGGTATTTGGGGATGGATGAAGCGACCATTGAAGACCCCGACCCAACCTAACCCAGCCTTCGGATTTCGGCCTTCGAGGGTAGTCGACGAAGTCGACCTGCGAGTATGTCTGAGCTGGGGTCAGGCCTTATCCCAAGGTTTTGTACTCGAGTTAAGGCAGAGATACAGCGCTTCCGGACGACAAGGCCTGACCCCAGCAGCAGCCGAGAAGGACGAAGGGAGAATGGCGTTAAAAATCTGAAGGGGAGCAAATCCATTCCCAAATACATATACCTAGTCTTCCATCACGGAAATAAAGATGCTTACTATTGATGTCAAGATCTTGATAAATTTTCTCATATCCATAAAATATAAATACTCATTTTTTGAACTGGAGTTCACCTTAAATGAAGAAAAAGAAGATAGTATTTTTTATCCTCCTTATATCTCTTTTCTCCCTTGAAACTCTCTGTCTAGCCAACGCATTTCAACCGAAGAGTGAAACCTCATTCATAGAAGACGAGTTATCCTGGAGAAAGATGCGAGACACCATGATGCGCGCGCCGACGAGCTGGCTCACTATCGCCGGACTTTTCTGGTTGGAGAAGGGAGAAAACAGCTTCGGTACAGCGGCCACGAGCACAATCAAGCTGCCTCCCGATTCTGCACCCGCTCAGGCTGGAAAATTCATTTTTAAAAAGAATAAAGTTCAAGTCGTTGCTCATGATGGAATCGTCCTCAAGGTGGGCGGAAAAAAAATCAAAAAGATGATGCTTCGCACTGATCAAACGGGAAGACCGGATATTGTCGAGCTCGAGGATCTGAGGATGTGGGTGATCAAAAGAGGCGAACGATATGCTATCCGGTTGAGAGATCTTAATCATCCTGCCTATAAAGAATACGAAGGCCTCAATTTTTTCCAGCCAACAATAAAATTTAAGGTCGAAGGCGATTTTTTTCCGCATGACTCCCCGAAAACGATTTCAGTTCCCACCATAATCGGGACTCAAACAGAGATGGTCTCTGTCGGATATGTTGAC
>CAYFXE010000019.1:41720-62696 GCA_964347035.1 uncultured Eubacteriales bacterium
TGACTTCCGACTGGATAGCCAAAAATACCGCCTGGAGGCCTTCCGAGTCAACGATCAAAACACGAAGCTTTTCTTCATCTTCAAAGATGAGACAAACGGCCAAGAAACCTACGAGGCTTCACGATTCATGACTGCCGATGTTCTGGACAACGGAAAAGTCGACCTCAATTTCAACAGAGCTCACAACCCTCCTTGCGCCTACACTCCTTACGCAACATGTCCCCTCCCCCCACCCCAAAATTATCTAAAAGTCCGCCTAGAAGCCGGCGAGAAAAAATACCCCGGTGGACACAGACTTTATTAGCTGTATAAAGCTATACAAAGCAGATCAGAAGATTATCCAGTAAAAATCGTAGCTAAGAATGAGGACTCCCTACAAAAACACCATCTCTTAAAAATTATCTGAACGACAGCCGATCTCCAATCATCTCCCAAACGATATCAGAAGAAATATTTTTGACTGAAGCTTCACTCAAGACAGAGATTCGACCGTAAGGACTCCAGGCCTGTTCCAGATCCTCTCGAAAAAGGGCCAGTCCTATCGTCCCACAGGCCGCGGCCAGATGAGTAATCCCCGAATCATTCCCGAGGTAAAAACTGGACTCAGAAAGCAAACCGGCCAACCTTAAAAGTGAGGGATAACGAAGCCAAATCCAGTTTTCTGGGAGAGAAGTCGTCTTGATCTCCTGCTCCATCCTTTCCTCGGCTGGCCCGCTGACAAGCACACCTTGGAATTTTCTCCGCTTTAGTCGCTCGATAATTTCAAGGAAATTGCGAAAAGGCCAACATTTCACTTGGCTCCCACTTCCAGGATGAATAATGACTATCATTGCCCCACTCTTCAATCTTTTCTCACCCAAAAGCTTTCTCCCCTCCTTCTTCTGGACTGAACTTAAAGGAAGACGGGCGCATTCCTCAAAGCAGAGATATATCCTTCCTTTCTGCTTCAAGAATTCTGTGGTTTTTCGGAAGAAATACTGGCTTATAGACTCCTCACTATGTTTATCGTAGACAAAAAGACGAAAACTTATCCCTGTCGATGACAGCACAAATTCCAAATCTGATAGAGAGCTCTCCTTCTGAAACCAGCCCACTGCTCCATCAAAATCTTTAAGCCGCTGGCCGAGTTCTTCCCCGAATGTCGAAGAACCAGAGAAAAAAGCGACCATATGCCGGGAATCTTTTGAGAGACACTCATCGACAACACCTGTTCCTTCGAGGACTTTTCCATACTCTTTCTGACAGACGAGTGAGATCGCACTCGATGGGTAACACTTCCGAATAAGGTGTATGGACGGAAAGGTGACCAGCAGATCGCCCAAGCCTCCCATGTGGAATAAAAGGATTTTCTTCATCTTGAATACAGGAGCTCAGAAATAGTAAAAGATCTCAATCCCCTTGACTTTATCTGATTTCCAAAAAAATAATGGCTATACTTTCTTGATCAACTCTGCGAATTCCTCTCCAAACTTTCTTCCTTGCTTGAGTTCTTCTTCATCAGGTCCTCCTACAAACTCCAGGATGTCAACAAGGTCCCATTTCAACGGCTCGATGATCTTCTTAGTGTCCCTCAATGCTCCTCCACTCCATCCGTAGCTCCCGAAAAAAGCCACTTTTTTATTCTTGATGTGCTTGTGAGCCGCCATCTCCAGAACCTCTCTGACCGGAGGGAATAGAGAGACTTCGTAGGTAGAGGCGCCTATAACAACTCCACTTTTCGTCCATAGGGAGGGAAGGATATAGCTAACATGCGTCCTGGCGGCATCGAAGATTTCAACGGGAATCCCGGCTTCTGAGATACCTTGGGCCACAGCGTTCATCATGACCTCGGTGTTGCCATACATAGAGCCGTAGATAAGAGTGACTGCGGTTTCTGTTTTTCCTTTTGCATACTCAGCCCATTTCTTGTAGAGGTTGACAATACGCGTTGCGTCCTGGCGCCAGATGAGGCCGTGGGAGGGTGCGATGATATCAACGGGAATATCCTTCAACTTCTCGATGGCACTCAAGACTCGTGGGCTGAAATTGGCCACGATGTTAACATAATAACGGAGAGCTTCTTTTTCGTAAAACTCAGGATACTGACATTCATCATCGAAAATAGAACCCCGGATAGCCCCGTAGCCACCGAAAGCATCGCAGGAAAACAGGATGTGGTCGGAGGTCTCGTAGGTCATGATGGTTTCAGGCCAATGGAGAAACGGTGTGGAGAAGAATTTCAGGGTTCGCTTTCCCAAAGGCAGCGTGTCACCGTCGTTGACAACCTGGACATTCTCTTTGATGGAAAAAAAACCCTCCATCATGCCCCTTGCTTTTTCGGAGCAGAGAATGGTCGTCCCAGGAGAGATCCGGCGCATCGTCCTGAGCAATCCCGAATGATCGGGCTCCAGATGATTGACGATGACATAATCTATCTTGGATATATCCGTCAGTTCGTCGATTTGAGCGAAATATTCGTCTCCCTTGAAGGATTTTGTCAAGTCGATGATGGCTTTTTTCTCATCGTTTATCAGGTAAGAGTTGTAGGAAACGCCCTCCTTTGCGATAGGCCATAAGCCTTCAAACAGGTCGGTTATCCTGTCGTTGACACCGATCCAGAAAATATCAGGTTTTATTTCGATCACAGGCATAATTTCCTCCTCTATTAAATATGATCTGTCATTCTAGCGGGTAGAAATCAATTAATCAACTGCCAAAAGCACCCCGATACACCTCGTTCCAATATTTCTTTACCAATCACCTTAGTTTATGGTAAAAGAGAGAGAAAATAAAAAGGCCTATGATAAAAATTTGAGGTGTAGGATATGACAACCATGGAAGAAAGTGATAGAGGAAGATGGGGATCTAAAGTTGCCTTCATCTTCGCCGCAGCCGGTTCAGCCATCGGCTTGGGAAACATCTGGCGCTTCCCGATGGCCGTGGGACAGAACGGGGGGGCTGTTTTTGTCCTAGTCTATCTCATTTCTGTCATTTTCATCGGTTTTACGGTCATGCTGGCAGAACTTACCATCGGTCGGCACGGTCAGAAGAATCCCGTCGGTGCTATCGAGCACATCAAACCCCGCTCCCCCTGGAAAGTGATCGGGTATCTTGGCATTTTCGGATCCATCTGCCTTCTTTCCTTTTACTCTGTGGTTGCTGGCTGGGCTGTAGGCTATCTCGTGAAAACGGCCTCTGGTGCTTTTCGGGGTGAGATCACAAGCCAGCTAACCGATAGAGTGTTCACAGGCTTCAGCTCCAATCCTTGGCAGGTTCTGCTTTACTTTATCATCATCATCTGTATCACGACCTACATCATCTCTAAAGGGGTAAAGG
This sequence comes from uncultured Eubacteriales bacterium, assembly GCA_964347035.1. Taxonomy (GTDB): domain Bacteria; phylum Acidobacteriota; class Aminicenantia; order Aminicenantales; family Aminicenantaceae; genus CAYFXE01. The sequence continues at coordinate 45,036 of CAYFXE010000019.1, forward strand.
GAGGGATAGAGAGATGGACGAAAATCCTGATGCCCATGCTCTTCATCCTGATCGTCTTCTTGGCGATCCGGGCACTTACTCTTCCGGGTGCAGAAACGGGTATCTCTTTCTATCTCAAACCCGATTTTACGAAACTCAACGGAACAGTCATCCTGTATGCCTTGGGACAGGCTTTCTTCTCGCTAAGCCTCGGGATGGGAACGATGATCACCTACGGAAGCTACATTCCTAAATCCGATAATCTCGTCTCCTCCGCAGGTTGGGTATGCTTCTTTGACACACTCATCGCCTTCCTAGCTGGGATTATCATCTTCCCGACTCTTTTTGCCATTCCGGGAATCGAGCCGACAGCAGGAGAAAGTCTCGTCTTCAAAGTCCTTCCTCTGATTTTCTCCAAAATCCCAGGAGGTTTGTTTTTCGGGACTCTTTTCTTCCTCCTCCTTTCTGTGGCTGCTCTCACTTCAACAATCTCTCTTCTCGAGGTGCCTGTGGCCTACTCTGTCGATGAACGGAACTGGTCGAGGAAAAAAGCCGCCTGGATCATCGGCATGCTTGCCTTCATCCTGGGAATTCCATCCGCACTCTCGACTGGGGCGGTTTCGTTCCTGACGAGAATTAATTTTATCGGGAACATGAATTTCGTCTTCGGAAACCTCTGGTTGGCCGTTGGGTCACTCCTAATCTGCCTATTCCTGGGCTTCATCTGGAAGGTCAAAAATGCCGCTAAGGAAATCTACTCTGGCAATCCGCGATTCAAACTCAGACCTCTCTGGTCCTTTTCGGTTAAATTTCTAACGCCGATAGTGATCATCTTGATTCTGATCTTTATAAAGGACATGGTCTCTTGATAAGGGAAACCACTGATGAAAAAACGCTTAGTCATCCTTCTTCTTCTATGCTTAACTATTAGCTTCACCATTCTTGAAGCTGCTGAGATCAAAGGCCAGGTGACTTCCCTTCCTTCGAACAAACCCTACTCACACGGAGCTGTTCTTCTCACTCCCCTGCCTGTTGGATCAGAGGGCTACACCAAGGCCACGATCGACAAACAAGGACGTTTCTCTTACCAGGATCTCAAGCCCGGAGAATACGAAATCAAACTGGACCTATACAGTGTTACTCCTGAAGGAGGGAGAGCAGAAATAGAAATCTTCACCGAAGATCAAACACTCGAGCTCAACCTCCCAGTTACGCTCACTTTTTTGGATAAAGCCCTGGTTTTCACCAAGGAAAAGAGTGATTTCATCTGGTTTCCGTTGATGGTGGGGTTTCTCCTGCTTATCGGCGTCCTGCTCACCATCCTCACTCGCCTGATCCAGGTCCGGAGATTGATCCTGTCCCTGAAGATGGTCCTTCAAGGAGCGTTGGGAAAGGATAAATCCGAGAAGGACGAAGGGGATATTTCCCCGTATGCCGCGCTGATGACGGCATTGGCGGCTACAGTCGGCAACGGAAACCTGGCCGGTGTAGCCACAGCTATCGCAACCGGGGGTCCTGGGGCTCCTGTCTGGATGTGGATCGCTGGGTTCTTAGGGATGGCAACCAAATACGCCGAAGGATTCCTGGGTGTCCGGTTCAGGATCAAGAATCCCCGGGGAGAGATGTCGGGCGGGCCGATGTACTACGCCCGCTACGGGATCAAGAACGAACACTTGGCCAAATTTATGGGCATGTTTTTCGCCATCTGCGGCGCTTTCACCTGTCTCTTCGGTACCGGAAACATGGCCCAATCCAATTCCATGGCTCTGGCCTTCAACGACCAGTTCAGCGTGCCGTTCTGGCTCTCAGGCCTGGTCATCACGACCATGGTCGGGGCGGTCATCCTGGGCGGCATTAAAAGAATCGGGGGTGTCTCTGAGCGGTTGGTTCCGACTATGATCATCCTGTATTTTGGAGGAGCTATTGTCATCATCATGGCCAACATCACTAACCTTCCGGCCGCCTTTTCCGTCATTTTCAAATCTGCTTTCACGGTGAAGGCCGTCGGAGGCGCCATGGTTGGAACCTCGGTTCGGCTGGCCATAAGCGTTGGGGTTCGAAGAGGACTTTTGTCCAATGAATCAGGACTGGGTTCAGCAGCCATCGCTCAGTCTGCCTCAAAATCCTCAGACCCCTCCCGGAATGGTCTGATCGCCATGACGGGAACATTCATCGATACCTTGGTGGTCAACACCTTAACGACCCTGACCATTGTCATCACCGGCATGTATCTCAAGACGGCGGCCTTCGGGGCTCCAGAGGGTCTGACATCCACAGCTCTGACAGCTGCGGCCTTTGATTCTGTCCTTCCCTACGGAGGCTACATCATCGCTCTTAGCTCTTTTCTGTTCGGATATTCCACTCTTCTCGGCTGGTGTTACTACGGCGAGAAGTGCCTGGAATACATCTTCGGGGTGCGGATTATCTATCCTTACCGGATTGCCTTCATCCTTCTTCTGTTTATCGGGTCCAACATCCAGGGAGCTCACCTGAATATCGTTTGGTATATCGGAGACATCGCCAATGCGTTCATGGCCTTCCCGAACTTGATATCCATGATTCTTCTGGCTGGATTGGTGGGAAGAGTGACGACAAAATATTTCTATAAAAAAAATAAAGAGATCTAGCTTCTGAATGCTCAAAAGAAAAGATCTCCTGACAGCGTTCACCGGATTTCTGGTCGTCCTTTTTCTCTCTCTTCTGACTGGCACAGAGCTGCAAAGTCAACAACAGCAAGACATTTCCGAATACCAAAAAAGACTGACTAAATTATCCGAACAGATCAAGTCGATTCAAGCCAAAATCAAGAAAGAAGAGAAAAGAAAAGCGACAATCCTCTCTAGGCTGGAAAGGATAGGGTTAAATAAGCGCTTGATTAAAAAGGAAATCTCTGTCTACAACATCCGATTGGAGAAGGCAAATCAAGAACTTATCTCCTTAAAAGAAAAAATTCCACAGCTCCAGGCAAAGCTCGAGAAGGAGAAGCAATCCATTGAAAAAATTCTCGTCACCCTGTATAAGTTTGGCCGGTTTAACGCGTTGCAATTCATGCTCCAGGCCAAAGATTTTAAGAGTGTCATCACAGAAAACAAAAACCTGGGTATCCTCGCCCAGCACCAAGAAAAAATTATCACCGATTACATGATAACTCTAGATCAACTGCAATCCGCAGAAGCCGAGCTTGAATCTAAAAAGGAGGAGATTTCCCAACTCATCCAGAATGCCAAACAAAAACAGAGAGAGCTCGAAGCCGAAGAAAGAAAGAACAAGGATTTAATCAGAGATATCGCCAGGAATAGAAAAACTCACCTGAAGACCTTAGAGGAATTAAATGACAGGGCGGAACAATTGCAGGCATTAGTCAAAAAAATGCTCAAGAAAGAAATCTCTCTTCCCATCGCTCTCGTTCCTATGTACGAAAGGAAGGGAAAACTCCCGTGGCCCTTGGACGGGAAAGTCATAACCCTCTTCGGACTTCAACGGCATCCGGAGTTTAACACGGTGACGGTGAACAACGGTATCGAGATAGCCCCGGGCAAAAAAAACATGGTCGTCAAATCCATCCATGTGGGTAAGGTCGTTTACACGGATCACTTCTATGGATACGGCAACTTGATTATCATCGATCATGGCCTGAATTATCACTCCCTTTACGGTCACTGCTCAGACTTTTTGGTGAACAAGGGAGACTTTGTCGAAGCGGGCCAACCTATCGCCTTGGTCGGGGATTTCAGTTCTGTAAAAGGAGTCTCTCTGTATCTTGAAATCCGATTCAAAACAAAGCCCCTTAATCCCTTGCGTTGGCTAAAAAGAAGATGATACAATCAAAAAAGGAGTCATGATCAGAAAAATTAAATTTCTCGTCTTGTCAGTTGTCGTTTTAGCCTCGGTTTTTTTACTCGGGAGAACATTATTCTCCGGTTTCTCTAACGATAATTCCTCCAAAGAAGATCTCCAGCTTCTCGGGAGAATCATCAACCTCATCAAGAATCATTATTTCGAAGAACCCAAACCCAATGAAACGATGGAGGGGGCTTTTAAAGGGCTGGTTAACTCTCTCGATACCCTATCCAGCTACCTGGATGTCGATAATGCGGAAAAGTATGGGCTTCAACAGGAAAAAAGGCTGAACGAGGCAGGGATTATTCTGTACAAGAGAGAATATACTCATTATCCTCAAATCGTCGGAATCATAAAAGACTCACCAGCCGAGAAAGAAGGCCTTCAGCTCGGCGATCTTGTGATCGCTATAGACGACGAATCTACCCTCACGATGAGCATGCTCGAGGCGAATCTCGAGCTCAAAGAAAAACAAGAGGCAGATGTCGTGCTGAGGTTTATCCGAAGAAGCCAAACTCAAGAGGTAACGATCAAAAGAAAAGTGCTTTTTGAAGAACCCGTATCCTATGCGCTTCACAAGGGCACGAGCGGAATCTTAAAGATCAATTATCTTTATCCTGCTTGCGTTTTCCAGATCAGAGAAGAGATCCTCCCTCAAATCAAGTCCCAAAAAAATCCTTTGATCCTCGACTTAAGAAACTGCTACGAAGGAGATATTGAAGAAGCCCTAAAGCTCGTGAATCTCTTTATCAAATCCGAGGAGATCGGCTATTTTGAACAGAAGAAAGGGGAAAAGGAGATCCTCTCCTGTGCGGAAGAGCCAGAGCTCCAAAACCTGCCGCTCGTCATTTGGACAAATCAAGCCACCATCGGTCCGGCCGAGTTCGCGGCAGCCGTTTTAAGGGAGTCCCGCATGGCCAAAATCCTCGGCCATTCAACTCTCGGTCTAGTTGCCAAGCAAGATTTTTTTAATTTAGAAGACGGAAGTGCATTGCTCCTGACTTCGGGACTCTTCACACTTAAATCAGGAGAAAAATTATGGGAAAAGGGCCTGACTCCTGATATAAAAATAAAAGGAAGAGACCAGAATGATGAGATGTATCTCAAAGAGACGATGAATCTCATTCCTGACCTGTAATTTATGGAGAGACGAAACCCTCTCACGGGCAACGCTATAAAAGAAAATCCCTTTTTCTTCCCTCTCATCTTCTTGATTCTTGCTGTAGTCTCTGCTTTTTGCTTAGATCTCATCGCCTGGAAAAAGGGAGAAAAATCATATGTTTTCGCAGCTTTCCCGAAGAAGAAGAAAGTCGTTTCGAAGATTGAAGCTCTTGATAGGACCGTCATCGAAACTTTAACCCAGCAGGGAATTGCTCCTGACTCCATCGATAAGTATGAGGATGAGGAGGGTGTTTTTCATTTTATGATCGACCTTGAGATCGAAAAGTACAAATCCCTCGAGGTCCCGCTCGAACAGGCGTTAAAGGCCACCAAGACTTCGATTTCCAAGAAAGAACAGGATGAAACCGAAGAGAAGAATTTTTATCTATGGGAGCTAAAAGGAAAAGAAAAACAAAAGATCATCCTCCTTTTTTCTTGTTTGAAAGAGAAGAAAGAAGCTGAAAAAATCCCGGTCATCAAAGCGAAAAATAAAATCGCCATCATCATCGACGATATGGGTTACAGCCTGGGCGCTATCAGAGAGATCACAGACATACGAAAACCGCTCACCATCTCTATCCTGCCCTTCAGCCCTCTTGCCAAGCAAACCGCTCAAATTGCTCATCGGAATGGATTGGAAATCATCCTTCACCTTCCGCTTGAAGCCGTCAACAATAATAACGAAAATAATGGGATCGAGGGTCTTATCCACTCTGAGATGACCCGAGAGGAGATGATCAGATCCATGGATAGGAATCTTGAGCAAGTTCCATATATCCGCGGTGCGAATAACCACATGGGCTCGAAAATCACGATGGATGAGACGTTCATGGAAGTTATCTTGGAACGGTTGAAAGAAAGAGACCTGTTCTTCATTGATAGCCGAACCACGTCTGACTCTGTCGCTTATGATGTGGCTCAAAAATTAGGCGTGCCTTCCTCTTACCGCAACATCTTTCTGGATAACGATACCGATGAAAAATCAATCAAGAGAAGATTGATCGAACTTTTTAACCTGGCACAGAAGAGAGGACAGGCTGTAGCCATCTGTCATCCAACTCCTCAGACTCTGAGGGTTTTAAAGGAAAACCTCCACCTTATCGATAAGTACAACCTGGAGGTTGTCCATGCCTCCCAAATCGTCGAATAAAAAAGGGACTAGTCTTTATGCTCAATAATTAGGTAACCTTTTTCCCTCTCTTCGTTATTCCCGCGGAAGCGGGTATCTAGGACTATCTCAATACATGTTCATACCCCTAGATTCCTGCCTCAGTAGGAATGACGTTTTTTAGAATAAAGCAAACTCTCCATTTATATCTTATGAACTCCCACCATCTTTGACACATCCAGGTGAGTCAAGTCGTCATATAAATCCAAACTACGATTCATCCAGACCCCAAAAAATAGAATCTCAACTCAATTAAATGCAACTAATAATTAGTTGCGATCTTAATATAAATCTGGGAAGACTTCGGGATCGCGGATCGCTTTTTTCCAAAAGGGCTTCCATCATATTATCCGTCTCCATAAACCTCACCCAAAAAATATTCTCAAAAGATATCAACTCGATTTAATCGAAGAGGAATTGAGAAATCGAGGAGTTTTGGAATGAAAGATATTTTTCAGTATAAAGGCTTCTTAGGCTCCGTTCATTTCAGCGCTGAGGACGAGTGTTTTTTCGGGAAGATCGAAGGCATTGATGATCTGGTAACTTTTGAAGGACAGGATGTTAAAGAACTCAAAGAGGCATTCCAGCAAGCGGTTGATGATTACAAGAAACTCTGCCAATTAACGGAAAAACCACTTCATAAATCCTACAAGGGAAGCTTTAATGTACGCATAACGCCCGAACTGCACAAGAGGGCAGTCCAAAAATCACTTTTGTTGGGAATTTCCTTGAATCAACTCGTAAAAAAAGCGATCGAAAATGAGGTTAAAGATCTCTAGCCTAGTAGTTAGAAAAAAGAGGAGACTCTCCTTTTTTCCAAAGGCTCAATAATCAATAATAAAGAGCGTCATTCCTGGGGAAGCAGGAATCCAGGATTGTGTCTGTGTAGGTAGGAATCCAGTAAAAACGGAACTGGATCCCTGCTCCCGCAGGAATGGCAATGAAAGGAACTAGATTCCTGCTGAAGCTTGTGCCTGTGTAGGTAGATACAGGAATGACGAAGAGAGGCAAAAAGGTTATCTATTCAATGAGCATAAAAACCGTCCCCTTTTTTCTTCTTTTTTCTAAAAGGTGAAGCGGAGGCTGAAGCTGAACCACCGCATGCCTCCGCTCACAGAATAAATATCTTTATAATCTCTGTACAAAACAACCCGCCCGGTATTGTCGTTTTCAGCAACAGGATAATAGTATCGGACATCATCCTGGACAACATCCACAGCAGAGGAGGTCATGAAGTCAAAGGCATCAACATAAATTCCTAATCTTCCGGTATCACCGACCCGGAATTCCTTTTCGAGTCTTAGATCGAGCGTGTTCCAGGAATGAGTTCTTCGAGGTTCGCCTGGATCTTCGATGATGACCGGGTAAAAATCTCTATACGCGTTATTATCTTCACACCAAGAGCGGGGGGGCATGATGGACACAATTCTCACCCACGGCCAGCCAGAATCATACCTGTAATAGGCGCTGAGTAAGATGCCAAAAGGAAGCTTAACAGTTCCCATGAGCTTTATCTGCAGGGGGTTATCTGCTCCCAGCCTGCCATAAGTATTAACGAACGTGTTTGGATCGCTGGCAGCGTCTGAATACCCGGTGCTGTCGGTAAACCAAACGTCAATGTTGCCGTAGGATTTACTGTAGATAACAGAACCTGAGAACTGCCAGCCCTCAGCCATACGCTTGTTGAAGAGAAGCTCCAGGGCCCGGTATTTTCTCTTCAGCTCAGGAAGGTTCGCCGTCCGTTTAAAAAGGTCAGGAGCATCGTTCTTTCGAACATAGAAAGTCACAGTCCTATCGCCATAATCTTGGCTGGGAACAATGGCCGTAAACGGAATCCAGGATTTTTTCGCTCCGGCCTGGTCCATGTGATACCACCATTCACCTGTATCAGCAGCATACAGGCCATCTTCAAAAATATTCTTCTTGTTCTTGTAGATGAAGTTTAGTCCTAGAGAGAAATTCTCGAAGAGTTCGTGCCAGATACCTACCGTAAACTCATCATTGATTGGAGACTTGGCCTCAGGATCGAGCTGCTTTTTAGCAAAAGCAGAATCATAGGCTCGGTAGTCCACAGGATAAATCGTGAAATCATCGTTTTCATCAACCTGCTGATTGAAATTCATATCATACCAGTCAAAGCGCACATTGCTTGGATTCCTAAAGGGATGGAGGGGTGAAATGTACTGTAACATCATATACTCTGTGTAGTGGGAGTAAGTCGCTTTCAGGACAGTCTTTCCGTTGCCAAGGATATCAAAGGTCAAACCGATTCGTGGAGACAGAGTGTTCCAGGTCAACATATCGTTCCATGCCTCAGCCCTCAATTCTCCAAACGGATTGATGCCATCTGGATAGATTTCGGGATACCTGTCTGCTGTGTAAGGCCTGAAATAATTTTCCCCCAAATAAATAGACAGCGGATTTCCGCAGGCCGCTTTAAAGACAGCAGGCTGCCAACCCCAGGATCTGTCAAACCTGAGGCCAAGATTCAGGGTCAACCTCTCAGCAAAGGTCGCAGAATCCTGGATGTAGACGCCGATCCTTCGGGCTTTCCAGATTAATTTTGATGAGTCTTCTTCAGGGCCCCAGATATAGAAATATATCCTTCCCTTTCCAACATCAGGAACACCCTTCCAGATTGTTGTACCATTATAGTAAGGGCTGCCGTTTCTCCAGTACCACATCAGGTTGTCTTGGCGCCAGATATCCCAGTCACCGTAGGCATCCTCAAACTCCACACCGCCTTTAAACTCATGGTTCCCCCCCAGGAAGTCATCCTCAAAGCGAGTGAAATGGGCTTCGGTCTGGAGTTTTTTGCGAAGATAAGTCTGGTTGTAATTTGCTGTGGTAATATCTGCACTCATTCCTCCAAAGTTTCTTACCCGGGGGAGTCCTCGAGCCTCTTTCTGCATGGGGAGTGGGAACCAGTGTTGGACATAACCCACTCTTATTTCAAAGAACGTGTTCTGGTCAATAATATAGTTCAGGATACCATTTCCCATGTAGACTTTTTCATGGTCCCAAACATGAGTAGCTTGGGGAACCCTTGCTCCACCCGGATTTTCCCACATGGAGCGATAGCGCTCCACGAAGTTGAACATCCCCATGATTCTGAAGTTTGAAGCAACCTGGGTTGTGAGCTTCGCGAATCCCATCTTCTCTTCCTGGAGCCATTCACTAGGACCATGATATCGACCTAAATATGGGTCAGTGAAGGGAATAAAGCGGGTGCCTTCTGTTCTTTTGATATAGTGGATATTGGAGAAAAACCATAATCTGTCGGTCATAATCGGTCCGCCCAGGCTTAAAGAGCCGTCAACCCTACTGTGACCGTTATCCGTTTCAGATGCCACGATTCCCAGGGCCTGAATCTCTTCCTCTGGCCACAGATGCTGGACAAGATGATCATCAGTGTAATTGATGACAGCCCCTCCTGAAAACCTGTTTCCGCCAGAACGGGTAACCACATTGATGTAAGCTCCATCGGTAAATCCCACTTCTGGTGGATGGGCGCCCAAAACCATTTCCACCTCGTCTATGACATCAAAGTTGACGTTGGTCAAAAGATACCTGGTCACAGGATCATTCATGTTGACACCGTCAAAAGCATAGGTGTTTCCTCTAACCGAACTGCCGCGGATAGTGGATGTTCTTCTGTATTCTACATTTTCAGAAATGGCTCCAGGAGCAGAGTTAACGATATCATAGAGGTCTCTGGCCATCGGAATATTCCTCAGCAAGGCTTTGTCCATGATAACTGAAATCTTTGTCTGTTCCACATCCACAACCGGGGGAGAAGCGATAACGATCACCTCTTCTTCGATGGTTGTCATTTCCACGATAATATCAACTGTAACGATCATCCCCACTCGAACGACGATGTTCCCTCTCGTGACGGTCTTAAAACCAGGCAGCTCGGCTGTGATAATGTATGTACCAGGAGGAAGGGACGGAAACCTGAAAGCGCCAGCCTCTGTAGTTATATACGTCCTTATTCCCATTATGGACTCAGATTTGAGATACACAGTGCATCCTGGAAGGGTACGGCCTTCATTGTCAGTTATAGTGCCTTTAATGCAGCCTGTCTGCCGCTGAGCAAAAGACATTGTGGACAGTCCTAATGAGAGACATAAAATGAAAAAATATTTTGTAGATTTGGTGAACATTGTCACTCCCTTTTGGGTATTCCCTAACCGATATTATCCAGAAGTGGTTGTTTTAAAAATAAGAATATCAACTCCGTTGAAAATAGTCAATTTGCGTTTCTCTCTCATCATCTTAATTAAACTTAGATCAATAATAAATAGGCTCAATCGAATCTTAACCAACTCACAACACATCCTTAACCTTCTTATCTCAAAAATGTTATATTACTCATAATACTGATGTGAGATTCGGGAGAAAGGATGCAAAATTCACCTAAAGATAATATGGTGATTTTATTACAAAAAAAGATGCAACTTCGTCTATCAAGAGTAAAGAATCTGAATTAAGATGATAAAAATCGGTAAATCTAAATTATTGGCTTCGGCGGCTATTTTATTAGCCACATACATTTTTTTGGGGGCCAATTTTCTTGAAGCCAAAAAACAACAAAGAAAGGATTGGAAAGTTGAAATTCCAAAAAAAGCGGAAGCTATTGAAGAAGATTGGAATGTGTCCGGAAATTCTCCCCTTAATAGTAGTGACGGAAAATACTCAATCTATAAAAAAAACGATTTCGTTGAAGTAGATGTTAGGAGAATGGAAGATAGTGTCACTGAAGAAATCTATTACCTCTTTACATTAGAAATCCAAAATACTGAAAAAGATAATCCGTCAGCGACAGGGGCTTATTCGATTGGTTTTCAACATCTAAAATTCCAGGAAGGGAAATCCTACATTGACGATATCAAGGGATCTGGAGATTGCTGCTGCTGCGTTTTACCTCCCCATAAAGACTGTGTGACATGCACCAAAAAATCTGGATGCACCGGTAAATGTCTTGAGGATTTTTTAGAAGGCTATGATCATCCAAGTTGGGGATATGACCATGTTGTCATACATATGAAAATATATGGTGATATTGAAATTATGGATCCAGGCAGTTCTAAAACCACATTCGGATATATGAGGAGGTTCGACATCTGGAATACTGGAGAGAGTCTCCTAAAAGGTAACGAAGATTATCACAATATTGTCTGCCGCTATCGCATACCTTTGGAGGATGTCAGAGTTGAAAGATCGGGTCCAGATGAGGACAACGGAAATACTTGGACTGTCATCATCAACCTGGATGGATCAAAAACCGATTGTTCTACACTGCCTGAGGGCACAAAACATCGAGAACTCTGCGAAAACATGAAAGGCAAATATAAACTCCTTGCTCTCCGGGAAACGTATTATCAAGGAGTCAAGAAAAAAGCGATATCAGGGAAAGAATTTATCGACTCCGTGTCTCGTATTGCCCTTGCAGCAAGAACTCTCTTCAAATTTAAATCCAAATGGACTCGGGTTGAGAAAAAAGAAAATTAAGCGAAAGTCGATATCAGATTTAATCGACCATCTTCAAATCAGCACCAAAGAAATAATAATTAGTACAATCAAATCTTAACCAAATCTCAACGCAACCTTAACCCATCCTATTTCATATTTCTTTATATTATGAATACCCACAATGTGGGGATGACTGCATGATGCATACAGATTCAATAAATCATTCAAAGATATGCTTTGAAAAGGAGGTGGTGCCGGAGAGAATAATCAAGAATATCAAAGAGAAAAACTAAATAAAGGAGGATAGAATGAAAAAATTTGAAAAATTTAAATTATTGATTTTATTGATTTTCCTATCAGTGGCCTTAGTTTTTGCGGGAGTTAATTTTCTCGAAGCTGATAAGCCCGACAAGCCTCCTGGAAAAAAACCACCTAAATGGGAATGGAAAGTTGCAATTCCAAATGAGGAGGAAGCCGCTGAATCTGGTTGTAATCTGTACGGAAATAATGGGACATACGAGAATAATGAATTCGTCGAAGTGAAATATTGGACATTTGAAGATAAGGATACTGGAGAATTCCATTCCATTTTCTCATTGAAAATTGAAAATACTCAAAAAGGAATATCTGATAATCCTGGGGATTATTCAGTCGGCTTTCGAGATTTACAGTTCATAGGATGTAAATCCTATTGTTTTCTCGGAGGAGAAGGCCCTTGCCGCTGTTGGGTCTTTCCAAATTACAGTTTATCCGGGGTCGATTGTTGTGAAGTTGATTGTTCTGGCCAAGGGAGTCCTGATTATTGGGTCATGAAAGAATTTATGGAAACATCTGCCCATCCCAGAGATGGGTATGACCATTTCGGCCTGAGGTTTTGGTTAAATACAGATATTGAAGCCATAGAAACAGGTGACACCTGGGAAGGAGAAGGTTATCTGTGGTGGTTTAATATTTGGAATACTTCAGATATTTTGCTCACCGGCAATGAAAAATATCACAATGTTGTGCCTCAAAGTAGCATACCATTAGAGGGAGTTGAAGTTTATAGGTCAGGGGAAAATGAATGGGAGATAACTATTGATCAATGTGGCCTATATGTTGCTGGAGGAGAATGTCCACCCAGCGCATATGGTCATACTGGTAGATACATTGTTTTTTGGGAGACTTATTATCAAGGAATCGAAAAACCGATAGGAAAGTCTGGCAAATCAAAAATCGAATCACAAACTCGCAGGGCACTTGGAGGGGCAACGGAATTCAAGTTCTTTACCAAATGGACGCGGTTTTAAACAAGGTAGGAAGATCATCCTCATCACCCCTAGCACTTATTGTTCTATATATCCGCGAAGCTATAGATCATATCAAAATGCCACTGCATTCCTTTCTTAATCTAAACTATTTCTTAAGGCGGACGATCATAAGCTGGACACCCTTGCTCTGAGGGAAGATTATCTCCTTTCTATTTTTATATTCGGCTCGTTCAGAGGAACGGGCCTCTCTCTTATTATCAAATCATACTTGATGAATTGACATCCAAAAAAGAAAAAACACAGGTTTAGACTTCCATATCGCTCCTTTCCTCGCGATGACAATTGATTTAACCTCGGCCCGATGAGTCCATCAGGCACTACAAAATAATCAACCGTTTCTAAATTCAACAAATGGGCAAAACGAATAAAATATCCTTCCAGAACAATTTGACTTCGAATTTCTCCTGGTATAATCTTCTATGGGGAAAAAGGGAAAAGAATTGGTTACATGCGAAAGAACCAGTCCCTCGATATAATAACAAGAAATGGGGGCCTCATCGGATGAAGGCAAGGCTCAATTGGCAGATTAAAGCCATTGTTATTTTCGCCGTCATCATCATCCTTCTGAGCATCATTCTAGCGGTATTTGCTATCCGTGAGGCAGAAAGAGAAAAGCTTGTTCTAGAAAGGAAGATAGCCGAAGACCAGGAAAGATCAGCAGGGCTCATCATCGGCCAAGTCAATACTTTTATCAAAGAAACGGAAGGCCGGATCGACGCGCTGCTTCAAGAAGATAAAATCCCACCTGACGAAGAAGTGCTTTCCCAAGCCTGCCAAAGGATAGTCGAGAGCGAGAAAATAATAAATGAGATCTTCTTTATCGAAGAAAAGGGCCAAGTTATCTTTCCTCTCGCTCGACCTCTTTTCTCTCTTCCAGGGGAAAGACGGGAGGCAAGAAAAGACCAGACAAGCCTCGATACTCTTCCCCTTTTTAAGGAGGCAGAAAGATACGAATTTGAGTTGAAAAATTATCCTCTGGCCATAAGTGCATATCAAAGGTTGATCATTACATTAGCTGATAGAGCCAACCGTGCAGTCCTCATGAACTGTATCGGGCGGTGCTACATAAAACTGAGAAAACATCCTGAAGCTATTCGAACATACCAGACAATTTTGGAAAGATACACCAATGAGCTAACTCCAGATGGAATCCCGGTTGGTTTACTAGCTCAATATCAGATAGGAAACATTTACAGCAGCATAAACAGAAGGAAAGGAGTCGAAGCCTTTATAGAACTCTACAACGGCCTTTTGGAACCACGATGGCCGCTGAATAGAAGCCAATTTCGTCTCTACAAGAACAAAGCCAAATCCTCGTTTGATGAACTTACAACTGATAACGATGAATCCCAGGATAAAAAAAGGTTCCAAAAAAAATGGGATGAATTGGAGCTTCTCGAAGGAGAAAAATTGAAAGAAACTCAGTCAAAAGAAAATCTCATCCAAAGGGTCATTCCCCTCCTGAAAACAGAAAAACCATCAACCCGCTCCACCACTCAACGTTTCTCTCATCATTCTCAGACAATCGAAAAAGAAACTTATTTGGTCACGTATGCGGCCTTGACAGACAATTCAATCTTGGGCATAAGAATAGATCCTGAAGCTCTGGCAGCAAAACTCCGCCCGTTAAACCAAAACTCTCTTCCTCTGCGAGACGACTGGCATATCCAGGTAAGAGATGGATCAGGAAACATCGTAGCGGGAAGAGACATATCACATTTGAAAAAACCTGCTCCAAAACTGTCCTTTTCTAGAAGATTTGATGAGGATTTCCCCCCTTGGGAAGTCCATATTTATCAAAGCGATCCTGACTCAATAAAGAGAAACTTCAACCTGAGGAGAAATATTTACCTTCTCTCAGTTATTATTGTCATGTTGGCCATTCTCTCGGGAGGATTTCTGGCGATCAAGGCTACGGGCAAGGAGCTGGAATTAGCAAAATTAAAATCCGAATTCGTCTCCACAGTCTCGCATGAACTCAGAACGCCTTTGACTTCTATCCGGTACTTGGCGGAATTGCTCAAGAGAGGTCGAGTGAAAGAGGAAAATAAAAAACACATGTATTATGAAACCATAACAGATGAGAGTGAACGCCTCAGCAGACTCATAGAGAACATCCTCGATTTTTCCAAAATAGAGGCCGGGATGAAGGAATACCAATTTAAGGAGACAAATGTTACCGAACTCACACAAAATGTTTCTTCACGATTCCAAGAGCAATTTGCCCCAAAAGGATTTATCATCAAGAATGAGATTTCAGATAGAATGCCTCGACTTACAGTTGATAAAGAGGCACTCTCTCGAGCACTCTTTAACCTGCTCGATAACGCTGTAAAATATTCAGGAGAGAGCTCGAAAGTCATTCTTCGAGCCTGGTCTGAAAGAGGGCATGTCTTTCTTGAGGTAGAGGATAAAGGAGTAGGAATCAACAAGGAAGACCAGAAGAAAGTGTTTGATAAGTTCTATCGATCCGATAACATAGACGGTGAAGCTATCAAGGGAAGTGGCATTGGCCTCACTCTCGTTTCTCATATTGTCAAAGCCCATGGAGGTGTAGTCCATCTTGAGAGTGATGCAGGAACAGGAACCAAAGTGACTTTAAAATTGCCTGTGAAAAGAAAGTAAAAGAATGATGGATAAGATATTAATTGTTGAAGATGACAAAGCGATCATCATGGGCCTCAAAGATGACCTGGAGTTTGAGGGATATGAAGTCTCTGTCGCCTTCGACGGTAAGGAAGGACTCAGAAAGGCCATGGACCAGGACTATCAGCTCATCATCCTGGATATATTGCTTCCAGGTCTGAATGGCTTTGAGGTCTGCAAGAAGCTCAGGGAAACAGGTATGAACACACCCATTTTGATGCTCACAGCAGCCAGGACTGAGGAGATGGATAAAGTTTTGGGACTGGAAATAGGCGCCGACGATTACGTCACAAAGCCAACAGGCTCAAGAGAGTTGGTGGCAAGAGTGAAGGCCATCTTAAGAAGAACGAAAAAACAGGAAAAGACTGAGGAAATTTTTGAATTTGGCGATGTGTCGGTCAACTTCAAAAGTCATGAGGCTTTCAAATCAGGAAAGAAATTGCACCTGACAGCTCTAGAGTTTAAGCTCCTTAAATTCTTTATCGAGCATCGAGGAGAGGTGGTGTCTCGAGATGACATTCTCGATGAGGCTTGGGATGATGCTATCGTTTCTCCCCGGACAATAGATCCCCATATCGTCCACCTGAGAAAAAAAATAGAGGATGATCCGGCTAATCCAAAATACATCATAAGTATCAGGAGCGTAGGATACAAATTTGAGAGCGAATAACAACATAACCAAAACACATCTGAATCTTAATGCAATCTTAACCAATCTCTGTGGAGAATTTAGTATTCTTCTCCTGGAAATAGAGATTTTTAAGAAACGAATGGTCATGAGGAGAATCAAATTTTCGGAGACTTTGCTCATTCTCCTATTGATCATGTCTTCCGCTTTCTTTCTTCAAAACGCTCTCGCCCAAGAATCAGCCGAAGAACTGTATGAAGCAGGTTTATTTAAAAAGGAAGCCGAAGGAGATCTGGAAGGAGCTGTTCAAATCTTCCTCAAAATTATCGCCGATTTCCCTGAAAATAAAAAACTTGGAGCTAAAGCCCAGCTTCAAATCGGGAAGTGTTATGAAAAATTAGGATTGGAGGAAGCATCCAGGGCTTACCAGAAAGTGATCGAAAACTATCCTGAGCAGAGGGAAGAAGTCCAAGAGGCCAGAGAAAAATTATCCCTTCTGATTAGAGCTAAAACCGTCATTGAAAAACGTGATACAGAATTTAAAATCCGCCAGTTCTCAGGCCCTGATGTTGATATCTACGGATCTCCATCCCTCGACGGCCGCTATCTCTCCTATGTGGATTGGACGACCGGAGATCTAGCTGTACTTGAGATAACAACCGGTAAGACCCGCCATCTCACAGACGATGCTACTTGGGAGGACCCTGGTGAATTTGCTTTTAACTCCATAATATCTCCTGATAGTAAGCTGGTCGCTTACTCCTGGTGGAACCTGGAAGGGACCTATGATTTGCGTCTGGTGGGAATCGATGGCTCTGACCGTTGTATTCTTTATAGCGATGAAGATTACGAAGTCTATCCCGCTCAGTGGTCCTCTGATGGAAGAAAGATTGCCGTCAAAAGATACAGCCGGAAGGATGAGAATTGGCAGATAGTCTGGATCTTAGTAGAGGACGGATCAGTCCATATTTTGAAAACGATGAAAAATGGACAAACAGCAAAATGTGTATGTCATTCGCCCGATGACCGATTCATCGCCTACGGCCGTCCGGTCGAAGAAGACTTTGGCAACTATGACATCTACATTCTTTCCACTGACGGAAGCGGAGAAACTTCACTGATCAAGCACCCGGCCAATGACAAGCTGCTCGGCTGGGCACCCGGGTGGAAGGAGATCTTATTTATAAGTGACCGCTCGGGAACATGGGATGCCTTCCTGATTCAGATTGAAGATGGCAAACCTCAAGGATCACCGAGACGTATAAAAGGCGAGATAGGACAGGCAGAGCCCTTAGGCTTTGCACAAGATGGTTCCTATTACTTCGGCCTCAGTACCCGGTGGTTTAATACTTATATTGCTGCATTAGACTTTCAAACGGGTAAACAATTGGAGCCCCTAAAACAGCCCATCGTGGGATCCAGTTTTAATCCTGAATGGTCCCCGGATGGAAAAT
>CAYFXE010000020.1:0-45776 GCA_964347035.1 uncultured Eubacteriales bacterium
GAAAATCCTACGATGCCCGCTTCTCTCACGTGACAGGCTACAATGCCTGTTATACGTGCCATAATCCTCATTCTCTGGAGATCAGGCTCGAACGATGCAACACCTGCCATCTTAAAACCCTGGATCCCAGCAAGGCCGATCCTTTTAACGGTTTAAAGGATCCCAAAGATATTAGATATTACGGTTCTTTTGTAGATTATGACGGCGATGGAGATATGAAGGAAGGCATCTATTATGAGATTGCTGATCTGAAGACAAAGTTGTACTCTGCCATCCAAAGATATGCAAGCACAGTAATTGGATCTCCGATTGTTTACGACTCACACGCATATCCTTACTTCTTCTTTGATACGAATGAAAACGGCCTACCTGATGAAAATGAAGCGAATTACGGCAATAGATACACGGCCTTCTCTGCCCGCCTTCTGAGAGCTACTTACAACTATCAGGTCTCTCAGAAAGATCCGGCTAACTACGCCCACGGTGGAAAATACATCATCCAGATCTTGTATGACTCTATCGAAGACCTAAACACAAAACTCAACAATCCAGTGAGTATGGCTGGAATTAACAGAGTGGACGAAGGGCATTTCGACGGGTCAGCCGAGGCCTGGAGACACTGGGATCCGGACGGAGAAGTCTCCAGTAGATGTTCAAAATGTCATAGCGCTGAAGGTCTTGCCAATTTTCTTGAGAACGAAGAAACCGAGGCTCAGGAAATTTCCAATGGCATGCTCTGTACGACCTGCCATACATCTCCCCCGGGACTCAGAAAAGTCGGCCCAGTCACTTTTCCTTCTGGGGCGGTAGAGGATCTGGGAGACAGCAGCAATATTTGTATGGAATGTCACCAAGGACGTGAATCCGGACTCTCGGTTAAAAGAGCCATTGCCGCAGGCCCAGGTCCCTATACGTTTGTCAATATTCACTATTATCCCACAGCCGCTGTTTTATTCGGCAGTGAAGTCCATGGCGGATTCGAATTCAAAGACAAAATCTATGCAGGCCAGAGGCAGTGGCCCAACCACAACGGCAAATTCGACACCTGTGTTGAATGTCATATGGGAACCAAGAGCGAGCATAAAAAGAACGATTTCACCGGTCGTCTCCACTACGTGGAAAAACCCAATCAAGAAGATTGCGTCTTCTGCCATGGGCAGGATGTCTCACAGCCTAATCCTGGTGCAGATCCCACAAAGTTCAAGTTTAGCGGCATCCGCCCCTACACGACTCCCGACTATGATGGTGACGGCGTCATAACCGAATCTGTCGAAAATGAGATAAAAGGATTAGAAGAAGCCCTTTATGCTCAGATGCAGGCTTACGGGGTAAAAATAGGAGCTCCTATTATTTATGCTAACAACTATCCTTACTTCTTCATTGATACTAACGGTAACGGCTTGGTAGATCCAGGTGAAAATATCTTTCCGAATCGATATCTGTTTAACGCCCGCCTCCTGAAAGCAGCGTACAACTACCAGTTAAGCAAAAAAGAGCCCCACGGCTTTATCCACAACTCCCTTTATGTTGCTCAGCTCCTCGTCGACTCCATCGAGCACTTAGGAGGCGATGTCACCCCTTTCACCTGGCGTTAATAATTCCAGAATATCTCAGGGCGGTACCATCTGATGCCGCCCTTTTTTTATCTCGAGTTGGATTCCTGCTTTGACTAGGGAAAAGGATCTTGAAAAAAATTTATTTTATCTATTTTTCTGTTGAAAAAATCATAACGATTCAATAATATCTACACGCAATCATATCGAAAGCCAAGTCCAAATATTCTATTTGAATAATTACTTCAAAAAATCTCAAAAAAGCATGGGAAAGGAGGGAAAACATGAAAAAGGGAACATTTATCATCGGGCTTATAATGATATTTTGCCTGGGTGCCTACGCTCAAGAGTGTGTCGAATGCCATAAGGATGTGACACCGAATATCGTCTCCGATTGGCAGATCAGCAAACACAGCCAGAACGAGGTCAGTTGTTCAACTTGTCACGGTGACGAACATAAGGACTCTTACGACGTCTCAAAGGTCCAAATCCCGACCCCAGATACCTGTGCCGACTGTCATGACGAAAAGGTAGAACAATTCAAAAAAGGAAAACATGCCTTTGCTTGGGCAGCGATGAAGGCCATGCCAACCGCCCACGCTCAACCCATCGCTCTGATGGAAGGAATGAAAGGCTGCGGCGGTTGTCACAAAATCGGGCTGAAAACAGAGGAAGAAATCAAAGACTTGAAAAAGGACGGTGCAGGATTCGGAGTTGCCTCCTGTGATGCTTGCCATACTCGTCACACATTTTCTGTTCTAGAGGCGAAACAGCCACAAGCCTGCCAAACCTGCCACATGGGATTCGACCATCCCCAATGGGAGATGTATTCCGGATCTAAACATGGAGTGCGGTATCTTCTTAAACAGAATAAGATATTGCCTGATAACGTGGCAGCTCCGACATGTCAGACTTGCCATATGCAGGAAGGTAACCATGCTGTCCGGACAGGTTGGGGATTTCTAGCCGTCCGACTTCCCATGCCCGAAGACAAACATTGGACCGCCGATCGAGCCACCATCCTGCAGGGACTGGGTGTTCTTGATCCTGAGGGCAATCCTACAGCCAGACTCGATGTCGTAAAGGCAGCAGATGTGGCCCGTCTCACTCAGGAAGATTGGCAGAACGAACGGGATAAGATGCTCAAGACGTGTAACCAATGCCATTCCTTGAATTTTGCCAAGGGAGAACTCGAGAAGGGTGACCAGATGATCAAAGAATTGGATCATCTCTTGGCAGATGCGATAAGAGCTGTGGCTGGTTTGTACAAGGATGGCATCCTAGCTAAGCCTGATAACTATGCTTATCCATTTCCTGATCTCCTCACATTTCATGATGCCCCGACACCTATCGAACAGAGACTTTTTGTCATGTTTCTCGAACACCGGATGAGGGCATTCCAGGGAACTTTCCATGCCAACCCAGATTATGCCCTCTGGTATGGTTGGAGTGAGATGAGGAGAGATCTGACTGAGATAAAAGCTATGGCTGAGGAACTCCGCCATAAGAAGAAACGGGAGTGAAGCTCAGTAAAAAAGGGTCGCATCTCAACATAAAAAGGGGTCGCATCTCAACATTTGACATACCAATTTTCTCTGTATATGAATGACTTATCGGCTTTGTTATTTTAAAAGAAACACCCTCATAATACATAGATATGTCAAATGTTGAGATGCGACCCCTTAAATGATTAAATGATTGAAAAAATGCCATAAATCCTCTATTATTGATAGTCATTAAATTCAGGATTGGAATCATATCATCATGAAATCTTTAATAAGTTATTTCAGTTCAGTAAAACTGGCCATTATCTTGTTGATCATTATTACCCTGGCCTCCACCTTAGGGACTTTAATCCCCCAACAGAGGAGTCCTGAAGAATACGCAACTCGTTATGGCCAGCTAGCTTATTTTTTAAATCGCCTCCAGTTTACTAATCTTTACCACTCAACGTGGTTTATCACCTTGTTGATACTAATTGCTTTAAATATTACGATCTGTACTCTGACTCGTCTTTTTCCAAAGCTGCGAAGAGCCTTTCACCCAAATCTTGAATTTGAACATAAAACACTTCAGATTTTAAAAACTAAGGAGAAATTCAAAAAAAATTGGACCTTGGAAAAAACTAAAGCTGCGCTAAAGAAGGAGTTTTCAAACGAACATTACCGCATTAAGACTAGAGATAATGAGTCAAGAACATCTGTCCTCGCCAGAAAAAAAACTTTGGGATTGTTTGGTTCAGATATCGTCCATCTTGGGCTTCTCATCATTCTTTTGGGGGGGATAGCCAGCGGAATTGGTGGTTTCCGAACGAATTTTGAAATATCTGAGGGACAAATTCTTCCTATTCCCAAGGCTGATTTTAAACTCAGATTGGATAAATTCCAAACAGAATTCTACCCTAACGGAGCCGTAAGAGACTGGAAAAGCACCCTCACCGTCATCGAAAATGAAAAGGAGATGTTAACCAAAATTATTGAAGTCAACCATCCACTTTCTTATAAAGGTTACATCTTTTACCAGAGCAGCTATGGCTGGGACTGGGAAAATCCTAAAGTGGAAATTTTAGCAAAAAAAAGCGAAGATCCTTCTTTTTTAAAAAATTTGGAATTGAGACTCGGAGAAAAAATTGAGTTGAATGGCGAAAATCTGGAGGTTTCTTTCCTCCATTTTGTCCCTGATTTTGTGATCAATGAAAAAAACCAAGTGACAACCCGTTCTCTCGAGCCTAATAATCCGGCGGTTTTTATCGAAGGGTGGCAAGATGAAGAGCAGATTTTTTCTGGCTGGATATTTGCCAAGTTTCCTGATTTTGCCCAGATGCACTCGAGTAAGGAAACCGATTTAATATTTGAACTGAAGGATATCAAGGCTGATCAATACTCAGGAATTCAAATGGCAAAAGACCCTGGTGTGAACATCATCTGGCTGGGATGCAGCATTCTCATGCTCGGCCTGCTCTTGGCTTTTTTCTGGACGCCAAAAGAGATTAGGGTTTTACTAGAAGACAGCCAAGGAAAAACTGAGCTTTTGGCCGGTGGATTGGCTACTAAAAACAAGGAAGCCTTTGAATCAGAATTCAAGAATATCATGACTTCTCTAAGGAGATCAAAATGAATGAATCGACGCTATTCTTGATAACATTTATTCTTTATATACTTTCTGCTTTTTTCTATTTTTCCTACCTATTCTCCAAGAAAAAAACCACAGCTAAGACAGGATTAGGGATGGTCTCGATAGGATTCCTGGTTCATACTATGGCCCTCATCTGGAGGACGATCGAAAGCGGCCATGCACCTTTTACCAACATGTACGAGTCCCTCTCTTTTCTGGCCTGGGCTTCAGTCCTTGCCTATGTTTCGATTGAGTTCAAGTTCAAAATTCGAAAAGCAGGACCTTATTTTATGTTGGTCGTCATCGCCATCATGGCCATAGCTTCTTCCCCTCTTATGCCCAAAGAAGCCACCCCGTTGGTTCCGGCTCTTCAAAGCTACTGGTTATGGTTACACGTCTCTGTGACTCTCCTTGGTGAGGCCTTTTTCGCCGTGGCCCTTATCACGAGTATCATGTATCTTGTTGCTGATTCTAGAGAGAAAAAAGGAAAAGCTAAGGCCTCTGGCCTTTCAGCAGCAAGGCTTGATTCCATAAGCTATCGATGTGTGGCTGTGGGATTTCCGCTGTTTACGTTGGGAGGTCTTATCTTCGGCATGGTTTGGGCCTATAAGGCCTGGGGAAGCTACTGGAGTTGGGATCCAAAAGAAACTTGGAGCCTTATCACATGGTTTGTTTTTGCCCTTTATCTCCATACACGCATCGTGATGGGCTGGAAAGGCCGTCGTTCGGCGTTCATTGCCATCATCGGATTCCTAGCGGCTATGTTCACTTATTTCGGAGTGAATTATCTCCTGGCAGGTTTGCACAGTTACGCTTAGTCTGTTTGGCGTGATTAATGCCTTGCCTCTTCCCAAGGAGGCAGGATCCTAACAAGTATATAAAGGATAACAAAAGGAAGGATGAGAAATCCCAAAGAGACCATTAATCCCTCTATTCCTCCTAGAGCCATCTTGTAGGCTGTCAGCCCTCTAAAGCTCTTGGAGAACAATTGCCCTCCGATGACAACATTCCATCGAGTAGTGAAAATACCAACCTGAACAAGCAATGCCGAGACAAAGTAGATGTGTCTTCTCAATTCAGCAGGCCACTTGAATAATTTGACCGAAGAAAGAGCTCCTAAAGGCAGCAACATCCCCAGGAGGAGCTGGATAACAACAAGACTCACAAACAATCTTCCAGAAATTAATTGGGAAAGTATCTTGATGGATTCTTCCGACTCATAGATGCGATGGATGAAATCCAGGGCTTCAAGCGAGAAATCGACAATCATGGCATAGAATAGAAAACTGGCGAGTCTGTCTAAACAGGGCATATCAATCTTTTTTCTGCGAAGGAGGGTGACCACCATGTAAATAAGTAATACTAAAGCAATTCCCGAGACAATGGCTGAAAAGAGGAAGACGATGGGCATGAGCACACTCGACCACCATGGGTTTGCCTTGACTGAACCAAATATGAACCCGACGTATCCATGGAGGAGAAAAGCGGAAGGAATTCCAATTATCGTAATGGCTTTCACAGCTTTCTTGTCGAAACTCACGGCTTCATTTGATGTATCTTTGGAAAACAGAGCAATAACCCTGTGCATCCATTTCCTCAGCCCTTTGCTGTTATCCGCCCAGACAATGAGGTCTTTCCTGTAATCAAACCATATTTCCAGGAGTAAAACTGCCATCAGGTACCAGGCATACACAAATCCAAACATAGCCATCGCCGAGTTTCGATTAGGCGTCAGGAATATCTCCAGGGACTTTTCAGGGTGGCTAAGATGAGCCAAAAGAGGCAACGGGGCCGCAATCAGGAAGGCTAAAGCTGTCAGAAGAGAAAGTCTGTATGTGGGTTGTACTTCCTTGACATTAAATACCTTGACAAGCGAGGCAAGTATGAAAGCCCCGGCGACAAGTCCGGTCACATAAGGATAGACAACGATCAGGATGCCCCAGTGTAATTCAATTTCATTCGGATAGATGTATCCAACAATCTGTTCCATAATCCGCCACAAATGTTCGGCGAGCTTTTCCAAGGTTACTTAACCTCCATATCAAGTCCCGCGTAGAACACTTTTGGCTCTGTGTTGAGATAGGGCTTGAGAACTCGTATTTTGTGCATCCGCATGAATCTCACAAGAGGGCTGGCTCTACGCTTTGTATCCCCGAAGACTCTAGCTTGAGTGGGGCAGACTTCTACACAGGCGGGGATCAATCCTTTGACTATCCGATGATAGCAAAACGTACATTTTTCAGCTGTTTCGCTCTCAGGCCGAATAAACCGAGCTCCATACGGACAGGCCTGAATGCAGTAGCGACATCCAATACAGTAAGCGGAATCAACCAGGGTCACCCCATCATCAGTGATGAATGTCGCCCCAACAGGACAGACTTGAACACAAGGGGGATTCTCACACTGGTTACACAACTTAGGCACGAAAAAGGACCGTACCACATTTTTCTCTGGACCGCTCCTCTTGAAACCTTCCAATCCGCCGTTGGGACTATCAACGACGACTTCACCATCCCCTAAAACGACATATCTTTCGACCCAGGTTCTGAAGAAAAACGGCAGAAGTGGGACATCATTCTCCTTCTTACAGGCATTGACACACCTCCCGCACCCGATGCATCGATCAATTATGATTCCCATTCCCCAGGAGTGATCCTTGGGATTATAATCCTCTGTGTAAAAAGAATTCTTACCTTTAGTATTCTCGCTTGAGATCAGGAGGCCGGGGAAAGATAAAGAGCAAAGAGAAAATAGAAGCTTCTTGCAAAATTCTCTTCTCTCGCAATTGAATTTATCCATTCAACGAGCCTCCGGTAAGTGAGGATAGTGGCACTGCCAGCACACATACCTTTCCCCATGGGTCGCCATCTCGACTCTCGGCACTCCTTTTTGAACAGGAGCATCCTCGGCGTGACATTCCCCACAAAACTCTCGCGTCATGGGTATTTCAGGCCGATAATCTCTGGGTGTTATTTTATGCTCTTCGGGTGTCTCATGACATCTGATGCATTCCAGATAAACATGGTGAGAAAGTGCTTTTGTTCTGGCAATTTCAGCATGACAAGCCTCACATCCTTTGGGGACAGAGGGTGGCCTAGGATCATGAGGATCATGACACGAGATGCACGCTTTCATCGGATTATGGGACTCTGATACGATTTGAGGAAATCCAGTTGGACGGGACGGAAGGTATTCGTGACATAAAGGACAATATCCTCTGCCAACAGGAGCGGCCAGCTGGTTTCCATCAGGATCCTCTGTATGTACTGCTGCAGGGCCATGACAGGCTTCACAATCTACCATCTTGTGATAAGATTTGTCCCTTTCTTTGGCCACATCATCGTGGCAATCCCCACAGATTAAATGCCCACTGTATTTAATTTCCTGTGAAATTATTTCCTTGATGGCAGAGGCTCTGTAATGACCAAATTTGCCAAAATCAGAGGGAACCAGAAGATTTCTCATAACAACAAAGCCAGCAATAATTACCACAACTGGGATTAAAAGACGCTTTATCTGATCAGGCATCTTTTTCCATGCCTGCATCGCTTTTTCCATTAGCCAGAAATTATAACTAAACAGATAAAGTCTGTCAAAAAAATAGAAATACTTAAGTTTAAAAGAGCAATATTATGTCAGCATAATTATATTGTTGTCAAGCATCAATAAATTCTAGACATATAAAAAATAATAAAATTACGATATCTTTGTTTATCTTGACGATTATATTTCTATCTTCTATAATTTTTATTCAATTTATAGGAATGAAGAAAAAAAAGAAGAAAAAAAAGAAAAGAAAAATAATCCTATTATCGCTCGGAGTATTCTTTGTTCTCTTCCTTGTCGGATCCGTCGAATACACGTCCCACTCTCACTTCTGTTCCACCTGTCATTACATGAAGCCGTTTTACCAAAGCTGGGAGACTTCCTCTCACAACCATATTGAATGCAACAGCTGCCACTACCCTCCAGGACTAAGATCGAAAATCAGAGCTAAATTTGAAGGATTACTTCAAGTGGGCCGATACTGGAGTAAGCTGTATTTAAAATCAAAGCCCTGGGCTGAAATTCCCGATGAAAGTTGTCTGAAGGAAGGATGTCACGATAAAAGAATCTTAGAGGGAAAAGTCAGATTCCAAAAAGTTATCTTTGACCATAAAGTCCATTTTACTGATTTAAAAAGGGGAAAAAGTCTTCGCTGCACAAGCTGTCATTCCCAGATAGTTCAGGGCGAACACATAACTGTCACGGAAAGTTCCTGTTTTATCTGTCATTTTAAAGAAAGCGATCATTATCCCAGAATAAGCGCCTGTGACCACTGTCATCATAAAGAAGACTTAATCTCAGAAAAAACGTCAAGTTACAACCACTCACTTGTTTTTGATGGTGGCTTTGACTGTAACAAATGCCATAGTCACACCATCTTGGGTACTGGTGAGGTTCCTCGAGAAAATTGTTATAAATGCCACTGGGAGACCGATCGACTGAATCAGTATGATGATACAGACCTTATGCATTCCAGCCATATATATTCCCATAAAATCGAATGCAACCAATGCCATTTAGAGATTCAACACAAGATAGTCAAAGAATTAGAGGCTATCGCCGATTGCCAGACTTGTCACCCTGACCATCACATAGCTCAAAAAATCCTTTTTATCGGCGAGGGAGGAAAAGGGATTTCCCATCCTAACCCCAACATCATGCTGGAGAAAGGATTAAGCTGCAAAGGCTGCCATATCTTCCATGAGGAAAAAGGCGGTCAGGTATTAAAAAGTGAGACTTTGATTTCAAAGGCCCAAGCCTGCGAATCCTGCCATGGGAAGGGTTTTGCGAGAATCATGAGGGATTGGGAGATATCTACAGAGATAAAATTGAACAAAATCCGGGCTATTTATCGAAGGGTTTCCCATGAAATAACAGGCACAAAAAATGCAAAACGAGAGAAAGCTCAAGAACTGCTTACAGAGGCAGCCTTTAACATCGACATTGTTGACAGAGGAAAGGGCGTCCACAATGTCGAATACTCCCAAGAACTTCTTTCTGCCTCTTATGATAAAGTTGTAGAGGCTCTTAATGTCATTGATTCTGTATATAAACCCGAGAGTTTCTTGGGCGTGGCCAAGGAAGTTCCGACCCAATGTGCAACCTGCCATGCCGGGATTGAAGAAATTAATATGCAGATATTTGGCCTTGATTTTCCTCATCAAAAGCATTTGATTGAACAAAAAATACAATGCAATACCTGTCACTCCAATGTCCGAAAACATGGGGAATTTGTGGCCACCAAACATGCCTGTGCTGTCTGCCATCACAAGGATATAGAAAAAGACTGCACAAGTTGTCATCAATTACAAAAAACCTTTTTTCAAGGTGGCAGCATGAATGGATTTGACATTCCTAAGGATATCATGTCCGAAGCTGAAACAGACTGTGTTGACTGCCATCTCGGGCCTAAGAATCAAATCTTCCGCCCTGACTCAATGAAATGCCTTGACTGCCATGATGATGACTATCGCGAGATTTTTTTTGAATGGCAGGTCTCAGTAAAGAATCTGACAACTTCATTAAAAACGACCTTGAAAGAACTGAGTGAGGTCAAATTAACGGCAGAACAAAAAAACCAGATATCGAGTATCAAAAAAATTCTTCAAAAAATTGAACTAGATGGCAGCTACGGAGTCCATAACTATAGTTTTTTTGAAGAAACTTTGACCAATCTAAAACAACAATTAGAATCCTTAAGCACTCCACCTCATTAGAAAGACAGGAATTCTAGAAACAAAAAAATTAGTCAATCTCAGACTTTACTATCTATAACTTTAAGCTTTATAGCGATTTCATTAAAAACCTAATTGATGGACAAACTCCCTCATGCAACCGATAAAAAAGCATGCTTTGAAAATAATAAGATCAAAATATACAGGAAAATAAGTGGACAAAAATCAAATTAAATTCAAAATAACCTCCTAAGGAAAAAGAATAAACTTCATTTTCCTATAATGTACAAAAGTAATATTGACAGTTTAAGGACTCTTGATTAATATAATATCTTTGATAATATTAATAAAAAAAGGAGGATTTATGAAAAAAGCCTTGATACTTTTTCTCATCTTCACAGGCATCATACTCATTGTTAATCTCTTCAGTCAGGAATTGACTTTCATCGGAGCTACTAAATGCAAGATCTGTCATAAGACAGAAAAACAGGGAAAACAATATCCAATCTGGCAAGAAAATCAGCATTCAAAATCTTTTGCAGCCCTCAGTTCCCCAGAAGCCGCGCCTAAAGCTCAAGAGATGGGAGTAGAAAATCCTTATGAAAGTCCGGAATGTCTCAAGTGTCATGCCCCCCTTTATGAGAAAGCTCCTGATTTCAAAGAAGAAGGAGTCACCTGTGAGGTTTGTCACGGTCCTGGAAGTGCCTACAAGAAATTAAAAATTATGAAATCAAGAGAAGAATCTGTAGCTAATGGACTAATAATCTATGAGTCTTCAGAAGCCATTAAAACCCATTGCTTGACTTGCCATGAGAATGCTCATGGGACATCATTCGATTTCGAGGCTTCCTGGGAAAAGATCAAGCATCCTGTCCCGGAAAAAAATTAGTCTTAATCTTTCTCTGCTATCTTCTTTTTTAGGAGGCGTAGAAAAAAAATATTAAAATCCAAGAAAACATACTTTTCTTGGTTAAAGAGCCCGTAAACTGACGCCATATATATTTTTTTATATTTTTATTATATATTGAATGAAAATCATAAAAATTCTCAGTGTCAGTTTCATTCTGCTGTGCTTTTCATTCTCACTTTCCCTTGCTCAAACTAATGAGGACTGCGAAGCCTGCCATTCTGATCCTGAATTAACAACAAAACACCAAGGTCGCACTATTTCTTTATTTGTGGATTTCAATAGATTTTCAGACTCGGTTCATAACGATCTGGATTGTATCTCCTGCCATCAAGACGCAGATGTAGAAGATTTTCCCCATCCCGAGAGACTCGATCGAGTTAACTGTGGGAGCTGTCATGATGACGCAGAGGAGGAGTTCCTTTACGGAATCCATGGCCTTGCTTTGAAGCGCGGAGCGCCTTATGCGCCTTCATGTGTGGAATGTCATGGAAATCACTATATTCTTCCTCATACGGACACAAGATCCCGTACCTATAAAATGCACATCCCTGTACTTTGTGGAAAATGTCATCGAGAGGGAGCTCCTGTCGCTCGAGTTTATAACATCCCGGAACGGGATATTTTGAGCAACTATTCCCAAAGCATCCATGGCGAAGGACTGTTCAAGCAGGGCCTTATCGTCACAGCCACCTGTAATGATTGCCATGGCAATCATCTTGTACTACCTCATACAAACAGGAATTCCACGATCTCAGCCCGAAATATTTCCAAGACATGCACTCAGTGTCACGCTCGAATTGAGGAGGTACATATAAAAATCATAAAAGGAGAGCTCTGGGAAAAAGAACCGGGTGCCATTCCCGCCTGTACGGATTGCCATCGCCCTCATAAAATAACTAGAACAAGTTTAGTCATTCGAACCTCGGATCGAGAGTGTCTCATCTGTCACGAGAAAGACGATATCTACAAGAAAGTCAATGGACAGGACATTTTACTGACTGTCCGTAAAGAAGATATACAAAATTCCATGCACAGAGACATCCCCTGTGTAAAGTGTCATACAGATATTGATCCCCAGAAAGAGCGTCCTTGTGAAACGGTTGGTCACGTTGACTGCTCAAACTGCCATGCTCAGATTGCCGAAGGTTATTTTCAAAGTGGACATGGTCTCGCCTATTTTCAGAAAAATCCTGATTCTCCTTATTGCATAGACTGCCATGGGAAACACACAGTTCTCTCTCACCTTGATGAACGAGATAAGACCTATCGATCCAAGATTCCCCAGTTATGCGGCGAATGCCATGGGAGGCTTGACCATCCGGCCACGATTGAGACAGCTCAAGGTAATGTTATGATCGATTATTCGAGCAGTGTTCACGGACTAGGTCTTGTCAAGAAGGGCCTGTTACCCAGTGCTGTTTGCACGGATTGTCACAACACTCATTTTATCCTCAGCAACGAGAATGAGGAATCATCCATCCATCACGAAAATCTTCCGGCAACATGTGCAACATGTCATGAGGGGATTTATAAAGATTTTGCGGACAGCATCCACAGCCCATCTGTTTCGAAGACCAACGAAAAACTTCCCAACTGTGAAGATTGTCATTCCGCCCATCAAATCAAAGCAATTCAAGATCAATTCCTGACAGAGGTGACCCATCAATGTGGTTCCTGTCACGCGGACCTTTCAGAAACTTACACAGAAACCATCCACGGCAAAGCCTACACATTGGGCTATATAAGGGCCGCCAAGTGTTCAGATTGTCATGGAGCCCATGACATACAGAAGGTGGATGAACCTGATTCTCATGTGGGATTCAACAAAGTGGTTGAAACCTGCCAAAAGTGTCATCCAGATGCCAATCGCCGTTTTACTGGGTATTTAACCCATGCGACACATCATGATAAGCAGAAATATCCTGTTCTTTATTTTACATTTTGGTCTATGACTTCGCTGCTCATCGGCGTTTTCAGCTTCTTTGGGTTACATCTCCTCCTCTGGCTCCCGCGTTCATTCAAACAAATGAAGGAGAAAAGAAAAGCCGAAAGAATCCATAAAAAATATTATATCCAGCGTTTCTCGACAGAACAGCGTATCACACATGCATTTGTGATCCTGAGTTTCGTGGGTTTGGCTTTAACTGGTATGATGTTAAAATTTGCCCATATGCCCTGGGCAAAATTCTTGGCCGATGTATTCGGCGGGGTTGAGATAGCGGGACGCATTCATCGCATATCTGCTGTGATAACCTTCGGGTATTTCTTCGTTCATCTCTTCTCACTTGTAAGAACGAAGATGAGGACGAAAACATCTTGGAAAGAAGGAATTTTTGGCCATCGATCTCTTTGGTTTAACATGAAAGATCTCCGGGACTTTATCGGGTCAATCAAATGGTTTCTAGGCTTAGGATCCAGACCAAAATATGGCCGGTGGACTTATTGGGAAAAATTCGACTATATGGCTGTTTTCTGGGGTGTTGGCGTCATCGGACTTTCAGGATTGATCCTGTGGTTTCCTGAACTCTTCACCAAAATCTTACCCGGATGGCTGATCAATGTGGCGATGATTATTCACAGCGACGAGGCCCTTCTGGCCGTAGGATTCATCTTTACGATTCATTTCTTTAACACCCACCTCCGTCCTGAATCTTTCCCGATGGATTCCGTTATCTTCACGGGCTTAGTTTCCCTGGATGAATACAGAGAAGATCGTCCCGGGGAGTATGAATACCTAAAAACCTCAGGCAAATTAAAAAAATCTGTCAAGTTGAGAGAGATATCTACCAAAAAAATGCTGATTATCCGTATTTTTGGTTACACCCTCCTTTGTATTGGGATGAGCTTGGTTCTGTTGATCATATACAGCATGTTGTTAGGTTACAAATAGCCAGAACAATCCCTCTCATTCGATTCCGTTAATTTTTTTAGACTAGAATAAAGATAATATTGACTTTGATTAATTCAAGTTTTAAGATACAAAATCAAAGTTCAATAGAGAGATGGAACTATGGAGGGCTTAATGAAAAAAATAATGTTTTTCTTAATTGTTTTCCTCGCTATAATCGTCTTTTTCACCACCTTATCGAGCCAAGAATTCACCTACATCGGTGCTGGCAAATGCAAGATATGCCACAAAACCGAGAAACAAGGTAAGCAGTATCCAATTTGGGAAGAAGGGAAGCATTCTAAGTCTTTTGCGGCCTTAAGTTCTCCAGAGGCTGCCCCCAAAGCCCAAGAAATGGGAGTAGAAAATCCTTGCGAGAGTCCAGACTGTCTTAAGTGTCATGCGCCTCTATACGAGAAAGCCCCTGATTTCAAAGAAGAAGGTGTCACCTGCGAAGTTTGCCACGGCCCAGGGAGCGCATACAAAAAGCTGAAAATCATGAAATCCCGAGAAGAATCCGTCGCTAACGGTCTTATTGTTAAAGATACTCCTGAAGAGAAGAAAGGATGGTGCCTAACCTGCCATGAGAATGCTCATGGACAGACATTTGATTTCGACGCTTCCTGGGAAAAAATAAAGCATCCTGTACCAGTAAAAGAATAATTTTTTCCACATAAGACAAGTTAAAAGCTAGAAATCTTTCTGGAATTACTATAATCCAGAAGAACTGCATTTACAATTTCGCCTCACTCCACTCCTTAACATTTAAATATTATTATTTTTAAGAGTTACTAAGGCCTTGGCTTCTCCTAACAAAAAAACAAAGACCAAAGATTATCCTGATAAAAAATAATTGGTGTCTTCTTAAATGATCGGCAATCGGCTCAAGCTTTTGACTCCATTTTTATCCTATGCTATAAGTTCTTAGTTAGCCATAATATGGAATAATGAAGAAAAAAATAGGGCGCTTACATGTTCTGACCGATACGGTGCTGCAATCCCGTTTTTCTCATGTGGAACTGGCCAAACTGGCGATAAAAGGAGGGGCAGATACTATTCAATACCGTCAGAAGAGTGGAGCTACGCGAGAGATGATCGAGATTGCCCGCCGATTGAAGCAGTTGTGCGCTGAGGCTGGCGTGACGTTCATGGTGAACGATCGAATTGACGTTGCGATCGCCGCGGAGGCAGATGGAGTACACCTGGGACAGGATGATTTTCCCATTCCGCTGGCACGAAATTTACTGGGAGAGAACCGGCTTATCGGCGGATCTGCAGCAACTTATGAAGAAGCTCAGAAATGCCTTGTGGAAAAAGCAGACTACATCGGATTCGGGCCTGTCTATCCGACTGCATCCAAAACAGATGCAGGACCTATCAGCGGTACTGACCTCCTTAAACGCGTAGTTGAAACAATCCCCCTGCCTATTATTGCCATAGGCGGTATCAGTGCGGATAACACTCCTGACATCATTAATGCTGGTGCCCACGGAATTGCAGTCATCTCCTCGGTCTGCTGTCAGGAGAATCCTGCTCAGGCGACCCGGACCCTTCATCGAGCCTTACACTCAAGGCTGCTGGGAGAACACCGTGCCTGAAACAGTGTCAGATATCGGAGAATTCGGGTTGATCAGTAGAATTCATGATGTCCTCCAACGGGAAGGTGTCCAAAATCCAAGCGTAACTTTGGGGATCGGGGACGATACAGCGTCTATCAAACCTCGTCAAGGATTCGAGTTGCTGGTCACGTGTGACAGCCTCGTGGAAGCTCGACATTTCCTGCCCGATCACATCGGCCCGCTCGATTTGGGTCGGAGAGCGATGGTGGTAAATCTCAGCGATATCGGGGCCATGGGCGGTCATCCTCTGTACGCTCTGGTGTCGTTGGGATTGAAGAAGGACATGCCTGTGGCAGATGTAGAAGACATGTATCGCGGATTCCTGAAGGAGCTCAATCCGTTTAAAGCCTCCATCATCGGGGGAAATATCACCAGCACAGAGCAATCAATTTTCATTGATATCACAATCATCGGTGAAGTAGAGCCGGGTCATCTTATGCTCCGCTCTACAGCCCGTGCGGGAGATCTGATCCTTGTCACGGGATACCCTGGACGAGCGGCTGCAGGGCTCAGACTATTGGTGAGCTCTGAACCAGAGGATATACGAGAGCACCCACTCGTGCGCGCATACACGACACCATCGCATCGCGTGCGGGAGGGGCAAGCCGTTGCGAGATCAGGGTTTGCCACAGCGATGATTGACACCAGCGATGGATTCTTGGGAGACCTGGGACATATCTGCCAAGGCAGTGGTGTTGGAGCTGAACTGATTCAAGAAAAATTGCCCATCAGTGATGATCTGAAGCTGGCAGCTGAGCGATTAAAACTAGATCCGTATGAACTCGTTCTCCAGGACAGCGATGATTATGAACTAATCATAACCTGTTCTCCTGATTCCATTGACGAGATTCGTTCTGTGATCGCAGAAACAAGCGACGTCCTCGTGACTAAGGTCGGCAAAATAACGGATGAAGCTGGAGCTATCAGATTGATTCTCCCAGATGGAACCCATCGTCTAGTCACCCCTTCTGGATGGGATCACTTTGTCGAATGAGGAGGAGAGAATGTTCGATCCATCTCTAGCTCAAAAAGCAGCAGAAAATCTCAAGAATCTTCGGGAGAAGAAACCCTTGATTCATAACATCACGAACTTTGTGGTCATGAATTACACGGCTAATGCGTTGCTCGCCTGTGGAGCTTCACCTGTTATGGCCCATGCTGCGGAGGAAGTGGAGGAGATGGTCTCCTTTGCCAGAGCCCTGGTCCTGAATATCGGAACTCTTACTCCCTACTGGATAGATTCGATGCTTAAAGCTGGCAAACGGGCCAATGATTTGAATGTACCGATTATTCTGGATCCAGTGGGTTCGGGAGCCACAAAACTCCGTACCGGTTCCGCCAAACGTTTGACAGATGAACTCTCCATAGGAGTAGTTCGAGGGAATGCATCTGAAGTACTTTCCTTAGCTCGTGAAGAGTCGAAAACAAAAGGAGTTGACTCCATCCACAGTGTGGACGAAGCAGCTGATGCAGCGCTCATACTAGCCAAAGAGCTGAATACCACATTGGCGATTACAGGGCCAGTGGATCTCATCACAGATGGAGAACGGATAACCCGAGTTTCTAATGGACATGAGCTCATGGGCTATGTAACAGGAACAGGTTGCACAGCCACAGTCATCATCGGAGCGTTTTTAGCCGTAGATTCAGATCCTTTAAGTGCAACAACGACTGCTCTCGCTTACTTTGGCCTGGCTGGCGAAAAAGCCGCTATACAAGCCCAGGCTCCGGGAGCTTTTCAAGTCGCCATGCTCGACGCCCTCTACACAATTGATGAAAAGCAGATGATCGAGGGAGCAAAGATTCATGAACGATAAGCTGGACTGGAACTGAGACACAATGATTGTGTGTCAACAATTTTCAGAAACATTAGAGAAAATTGACATATTCTTCATCCCCAACAATTCTGTTTCTTATGGGAATAACTCCTCTTTGTCTTTAGGAACTCTAATAATAATAAATATTATAGTATCTATAGAAAATATATAGTATAATACATTCCATAATGAAGGAACTTGAGCATAAGGACGGCCCAAGAATCGCCATCACAAGAAAATACAAACTTTTTGGCCAAGTGTTGTTCAATGCCATAGTAATTCGGTTATTTAATAAAGAAACATTTGTTCCTACGGAAACCTTTTTCTAGTTTCCAGCCAATGGACTCATATTATCCAAGGAGGAACATTATGGCTAAGAAAAAGATGATTATGACTTTCTCCAGCGCAGCAATTCTCCTTTTCCTGTTCAGCGCTCTGTTGAATTCTTATTCTGGCGATAAAAACAAAGCATCTTTCACCAGCAGTAAAACCTGTATGGAATGCCATGAAGAGATATACAACCACTGGAAAAATGCCATGCATTCCATGTCCCTTGAAGATCCGATATTTAAAGCTTCGTACATTCAGTCTTATTTCAACACCGCAGGAGAAGCAAAATACAATTGTTTACCCTGTCATGCTCCAATGACCCTCATCAATAATGACTACGATTTAAAAGAAGAAGTGACCAAAGAGGGTGTCAGTTGTGATTTTTGCCATTCCATAAAAAAAGTCAATCTGGAAAACAAAGATCATCCTTTCGAGCTTGAATTGGGAGAGACAAAAAGAGGTCCTCTGTCTGATGTTGACTCTCCTGCTCATAAAACCGAGCCATCTACACTCTTCAAATCCTCTGAACTCTGTGCGGGATGTCACGAGTACACAAATGATAAAGGGGTTAAGATACTGGGAACTTACTCAGAATGGAAGAATAGTTCTTACGCCAAGAATGGAACACATTGCCAAAATTGTCACATGCCTTTGATATCGGGAAAAATCGTAAAACCCGCCGTCAAAACCACAAAACAGAAACAAATCAACCTGCACGCCATCTCGGCTAGTCATTCCACCGAGCAACTGAGGAAAGCCCTGAAAGTTGAAATCAAGAACATCAATCAAACGGAAGATATTATTGAGGTCGTTGTGGGTGTAACCAACGTTGGATCAGGACACAATGTTCCCACGGGCATTCCTTCGAGGAAGTTAATTCTTTTGGTCGAATTGAGAACTCCGACCGAATATTTTACCCGACAAAGAATTTATCAAAAACTCATGCGCGATGAATCAGAAGAAGAAATCAAAAAAGAATACGAAGTGTTCCTAACAGCCGCCAAGGTTTCTTTCGATAACAGATTAAGACCAAACGAGACGAGGACAGAAAGATTTGCCTTCGCCGCGCCCAGGAATAAGAAAATAACGATATCCGCCCGAGTCGAATATCTTTACAAAACGTCGGTCTTGAGACCCACCGAGATGCGGGTGCGGATGGCAGAAGATGAGAAAATAATATCTAAGTGATTTTAAAGTATTTCGCCGTTTACGAGGAAAGATAACAATAAGCCTTATTCTGTTATTTTTTTGTATGACTCAATATATTTGATAATTGCTTCGACTTCTTCCTCAGTTAGTTCCTCGGTAGGCATTCCCAATTCTTCATATTCTTGGTACAGTTTTTTGGCTAAAGGATCAGTCTGCTCCATGGCTTCTGGATCGAGAATCATTTTTCTCAGCCATTGGCTATCTCGAATCTCGGTTATGCCGATCAAGTCAGGGCCGACCTCTACACCGCCTCCGATTGTATGACATTCTGAACAACCTTTGTTTTCAAAAAGCTCTCTCCCCCAATCAACGAGTGACAACTCTCCCCTCTCAATGGTTTCTTCGACAGCGGGCTCATCCGCCCTCTCCCCCTTCGGCATGAGCATAACGGGCAGGATAACATTCTTCCAGCTCATCATCAGCATAGCCAGAGCCCATGCTTCCTCTTCTGTATATTCAACGAAAGGCATCTT
Source organism: uncultured Eubacteriales bacterium (assembly GCA_964347035.1). GTDB lineage: Bacteria > Acidobacteriota > Aminicenantia > Aminicenantales > Aminicenantaceae > CAYFXE01. Next base: position 19,633 of record CAYFXE010000020.1, read on the forward strand.
GCTGTCAGGAACAACTGCTATGGGATTCATAAAATGTTCAAAATGCCAGCTGAGCATGGAAAGAGGCTTGGCGTTTTCGATGAGTTTATCTTCAATCTGAGAAAAATCGAATCTTTCCGCAGGCTTACCCCCGATAAAAGTCAAATCAGAGCTTAATTTTCCTCCCTCCCCATGTATGATATGGCAGGTCTGGCACTTTTTCTTCTGGGTGAGGAGTTTCTTTGCCGTGTTTATCATCTCCATGCCAGGAACATCTCTATCATGGCGATGACAGATATTGCAGTTTATTTGAATCAACGCGTAGGCATTTTTTAAGCCATATTTTTTGGCCAGTTTCTTCCCTAATAAAGGCTCTTCCCAATGCTTAATTTCACCATGGGCATCCTTTCTCTTGAGCGCAAAACCCTGTCCCCCATGACAGATGGTACAGCCCAATTCTTCCATGGAGTGCGGCTCAATATCGGGATGCGCTGTGAACGGTTGAGGAGCTTCAATCAGATCGGGCTGGTCATATCCTAAATGACAGCTAATGCACCTATCGAGCCTGTTAAGCTCTGGCAGCCAGATCTGTTTTACGGAGATATCAAAAGATTCAGCTGACTTAAGGCCAATATTCTCCTCAAGATAACTTAGGAACTCCTGCTGATATTTTTTCCACTCAGGGTTGGCTTGTTTATAAAAAGATACCATCACAAGGATAAACAAAACGAATGATAAAAAAGACAACCAGAATACGTCTCTCTCGGGATTAAAATTGTTTTTCTTTTTCAATTCTTTATTTTCCTAGAATAAAGTCGGCATTTCAGGCCACGGCTGCCAGGGCCAGTAAAAATTCCAGTAGGGGCCTCTCAAATAAACCCCAATGATGATGAGAATAATTATGATCACACAAATCAAAATGAACACACTATTCTGAATCCTTCTCTTTTTGTGAAACCAAACTCCGATGGCTTCCTTAGGACTTTTATCCAAAAACGGCCATATAATCGCCAGAAAAAGGAGGACCCCAGGAACAAGAATCCCACCAATAAAAGCACCGCTTATCGAGAAGCTGCCGATTTTGATGGTGGTTATGGCTATCAATTCCTGTAACCAGAGAAAGTACCAAGGAGCTTTGGCCGGGATAGGAGTCACTGATGGATTAGCGGGTTCTTCCAAGGGTGAAGGAAAGAGAAAAGCAAGAAACAAAGTGACAATTGTGATGAATAAGAAAACTATAGCAATTCTTCTCAATAAATGGGGAGCAGAACGCACGGAGTTGGTTTCATCCAGCACTTCCGTCGTGGACACCTGAATAGTTGTCCCTTCAGTCACTCCCAACAAGGAATAGGTTTTGGTGGGGCTGACAGGGATTTCTTTTAATCCGGATTCGTGGATCAATCGGTCCATACAGACCAAACCACCGTCCTTTCTGATTCGCCACATATGAAGAGCAAAAAATAAGAGCAATAGGGAAGGCAGAAGAAAATTGTGCATAACATAAAACCGAATCAGACTGCTCTGACCTATAACATTACCGCCGACTAAAAGAAATCGAACAGTTTTTCCAAGAAACGGAATAGCGCGGGCAATGCCAGTTCCAATGGTTAAAGCCCAATAGGCAAGCTGATCCCAGGGAAGAAGGTATCCAGAAAAAGAAAGAAAAAGAGTCAGAACCAAAAGCACGATCCCGATATACCAATTCCAAACCCTTTGTCCTCGATAGGCTGCTGTTAAAAAAACGCGGACAAGGTGTAAGAAAACGACGAAGACCATAAGATGCGCCGCCCAACGGTGCTGAGCCCGAAGGAGCCAGCCGAAAACGACCACATTATCCAGATCTTTGACGCTCCAATACGCATTCTGGACCGATGGGATATAGAAAAACAGCAGTAAGAGTCCGGTTATGGCTAAAATAGCAAATAAGCAGGCTGCTATGGTTCCCAACCAAAGGGAATAGCCCCAGCTCATACTCCTGAGCGATATTCTCGAAGGAAACCAGTGCAACCAAAAGTTTTTTATGACGGATTCGCTCGCTTCCCGATCCGACCTTGGAACCCAAGACCAACTCAGGCTTCTCCAAAGATGGTTAAGCTTTTCTTTCAATCTCATCCTTCCTCAAACTGAAAACTTATAATCCACATTGACAATCTGATTGGAATCAACGACAAGGCTTCCATCGGGGGCATGAGATAAAGAGAACCAGGGCAAAGGACTTGGAGCAGGCCCTGTTAAATTGATGCCATCCTTAGAAAATATGCTTCCATGACAAGAGCAGTAAAATTCCTTCTGATCTGGCTTCCAATCCACCACACAATAAAGATGGGTACAAATGGCAGATATAGCATGAAAATTGTCTTCTTCCCTGAAAATGTACAACTTGTGCTCAGGAAGAAAAGATATTCCAGCCGGAAAATCGTCTGGTTTCCCTATTTTAAATTTGGATGGTGGTTCGTACAGGACCTGGGGTATAAAGGCTCTTATGGCTCCTATGGCCTCTGCCAATAACGCTATAAGAATTGAAAGCTTTCCAATAATTCCCAAGAAAATTCTTCTTGTTATCTTTTTATCTTTCACAGGCCCTCCATCTCTTTGAAAGAGAATCTTTCCATAGTCATAGCCCTGGCGGGACATACTGTAGCACACAGACCACAGCGGATACAGGTGATTTCATCTTTGATCATTGCTGTTAGTGTTTTTCCTTTAGGATTTTTCATTTTAACTTCTATGACTTCTCTCTTCTCCAGGTCAATCTCTGCATAGGGAACTAGCTTTAAACAATTATTAGGACAATGATCCACGCAAGCCCCGCACATGATGCACAATTCAGAGTCGTAGATGGTGTTGATATGGCAAACTAAACAGCGCTGGGCTTGTGATCGTGCTTCTTCTTCATTAAAAAGAAGCTCGACTTCATTCACTCCGACACGATTCTCCAGAGTAATTTTCGGAGGTGATTTTCTTCCCTTTATCTCATATTCCTCGGGTTTCTGGTAATCCTGAGGAGCAAGAACCTCAATAGACACAGAATAACTCTTATCATTAATATCTTTCTTCCTCAGATAATTATCAATCGAGTGAGCTGCCAACTTTCCGTTGGCAACACCCTCGATGAGGATTCTTGCTCCAAAGGCGGCATCTCCGCCTGCAAAGACGCCTTCTCGAGATGTGGCCATGGTTTCAGGATCAACTTTGATCGTACCCTGAGGGGTCAGTTCGATTTTATCATCAGGTTTGATGAATGAAAGGTCTGGTCTCTGACCAATAGCCAAAATAACAGAATCAGCTTCAATAACTTCTTCAGTTTCTGGCTCAAGCTCAGGATTAAACCGTCCTTGTTCGTCGAACACCCTTTTGACTTTTAAAAATTCCACAGCCTTAACTCGCCCATTTTCACCTAAAATACGCTTAGGACCACGCGATGGATGGAAGGTAATCCCTTCTTTTTTTGATTCTTCGAATTCCTCTTTTCCCTGAGTCGTCTGGGAAGCCGGCATCTCCTCGAAGGACTCTAAACTGGCCACATCGACTTTCAAAGTTCCTCTTCTCAAGGCTGTACGAGCGACATCAAATGCCGTCATCATCATCCCCGCCTCCGCACTTATATCGATAGCCAGCTTTGCCTCATCCGAATCAGAAAGGATGGCCAGCACCTCTCTCAGCGCAGTCCGGGCTGAATCCAACGCTACCAGGCCTCCGCCAATGACAACTGTCTTTCTCCCGAGATCGATTCGATACCCTTGGTTGATATTCAAAAGATAATCGACCGCATTATAAACACCCTCCAATTCCGTCCCCTCGATCCTGAGCTGCCGGCTTTCCTGAGCACCCACAGAAATAAAAACCGCCTTAAAGCCCATTTCCTCCAGTTCTTCGAGACCGAAATCTTTACGGAGCGGCGTATTAAACTTGACTTCAACACCCAGAGAAAGAACATATTCTGCCTCTTTTCTAAGGACATCCTTGGGAAGTCGGTATTCTGGAATAGCCGTCCTTGGCATACCTCCTAACATGTTGGAGGCCTCAAAAATCGTGATCTGGTATCCTCTCAATGCCAAATCATGGGCACAGGCCAGTCCAGAAGGCCCGCCACCGATAACCGCGACCTTTTTTCTCTTTTTCTCTCCTTTGCCTGCGATAACAGACGGAATATGAAAGGGCCAGACAGATCCAGAAGGAAAGCTCTTCCCTTCGGTTAATGATTCCTGTGTGTGAGCCAGTTGAGATTCTACTCCATATTTTTCAGTGACAAACCGCTTCAACGACCTGATGGTGATCGGCTCATCGATTTTTCCCCTTCGACACGCATCTTCACAGGGGGCGGCACAAATGCGGCCGCAGACCGAGGCAAAGGGATTGGAGGATCGAGCAACCAAATACGCTTCTTTGTCCTCATTTTGTCCGATGAGTTGCACATATTTCCCAGAATCCGTATGAACTGGGCAGGCCTCCATACAGAGAACGTTTGTTCTGTACCAAAGAAAATCTGGTGCTTTAACTTTATATTTCATGGCCTGAAGCGTTTTGTCTCCTTATCCTTCAAATTTCTTTCACTTGACCTTTTCTGGTCCCTTAAGATACTCAATGATGGCCATCACCTCATTATCAGTCAGACCCTGATTGGGCATAGGGATGTTGTCAAAATCCTTGAGAAGCTGCTTCGCCAGGCCATCTGTTTGTAACATCGATTTCGGATCTTTTATAAATTTAAAAAGCCACTCTAAATCTCTAATCTTGGTGATATCTTTAAGGTCTCCGCCCATGACCGATTCTTGGCCTCCAATGCTGTGGCAGGCATCACAGGCCTTTGCTTCGTAGATTCTTTTCCCCTGACTGGCCACTTCCAGGTTGAACTTGGTCTCTGATATAAAGAGAACCCTTGATTTTGCAGATATAACTTCCTTTGCTCTTTGTGCTTCTTTAGATATCTGGGTAACATCCTGAATATAGCTAACGATATCGCGCATTTCATCTCCAGAGAAACGAGGCCAGTCCAAGTTCTTTTTAGCGAGCATGTCTTCCATGATTATGGCATGATTCCACATCGCAGAAGCTAAAAAAATCGGAGAAAAGTGCGCTTCGCTCTCTACCAGATCAGGACCTATATTTTCTCCTTCGCCTTCAAGAGCATGGCAAAAAATGCAAACCTTTTCCCTAAACAGCTTTTTTCCATCTTCAATATCTCCCGTTTCATCATAAAATTGAATGAAATAAAGGTAAGAAATGATATCAGCCATATCTTTCGGGGAAAATTCCGGAAATGGTATGCCGATTTTTTTCATATCCTGCCACATATGATCTGAATGGCTCCATATTTTCCCAGCTATCTCGGTCAGGGTCAGTCGCAGTTCTCTTCTCCCAAGATCGCTGGCTCGCCTTCCTCCTTCTCCCAAAACTGAATGACACGCGTTGCACTTTTTCTGCTGAAAAAGTTCCTTTCCCTTCTTAGGGCTTCCCGGCTCCGCATACACAATTTCTCCGTCTTGATTGATGGCATTGCCCCTAATGTAAGCAAGCAAATGATTCAACTCCTGTCCCTTGAATGTCGGCTGCCTGAGGCCTATTCTTCTCATCTCGAAAAGTATATCTGGGCCATGATTCCAGAGACCTGTCACGAGGAAGGAAGGAGATATGTATTTTCCGTATTCATCCAGGGGCATATAATCTCTTTCGCCTTCTCTGCCCACGGAATGGCATCTGACACATCCCTTTTCCGTAAACAGTCTCTCACCTTCAATGAAATCGCCTGGCTGATCAAAATAATTGAAATAATAGATATATCCCATCAAATCACCCATTTCCTGGGGAGTGAATGTGGGTCTCGAGACACCCCTTTCCTGCATAATTTCTATCATTTTTGGTGAGTGGCTCCAGAGTAGTCCAGCCAGTTGGAGGAGGCTCTTGTCTTTTCCAAACTGAGCCAGGTCAGGACCTAGATTATCGCCTATGCCCCAAATGGCATGACATTTTATGCAGCCCTTGCTGACGAAAAGTTTGCTCCCTTTAAGAGGATCTTGTGGAAAGGGAAAAGTTTCCTTTTCTTGTGCAGCAAACAAAGAAATCAGTATGGCGGTTACGAATAAGCCTCCAAACACGGCTAAGCGAAACGCTTTTGATAATTTTAAGAGAGACATGATTTTTCCCTTCCTCATCATTTTCTTTAGATTCATCTATCTTAAATTGAAATTTATTCTGCTCCAGGAAGATAGCTTTTGACCCTTTTCTCGGTTTCCTCAACGCCAATTTCCTTCCCTTCTTTAATCTCCCAAATGGAAATGATCGGAAAGAACTTGGTAAACAATATATAGAGGAGAATAAATGTGGCAAAGCAGCCTGCAGTCACAGCAAACTCGATCCAGGTGGGGTAATAAATTCCTCGTTGGTAAGGGAGTCTCGGATTGATGAGAGTGGGGAGAACGATGGTGAACCTCTCCAGCCACATACCAATAATAACTGAGACCGAGGCTATCATGGTCCCTGTCACAGTCCTTGTTCTCCTGTTGGCCAGAATTATCAGAGGAACGACGAAACAGAAGGTGACCATGGTCCAGAAATAGGGAGCATAGGCGCCTGTAAATTTACTCCAAAAAACAGAGAGATGGGATGGTTCGGCTCCGTAAAAGGCCGTCAGGTTTTCTGTGAACGTAAAATAAAACCATAACAGGCTCATGACCATGAGCAGCAGTCCTAAATTATTAAAGTGAATGGGTTTTAAGTAATTTTCTAGGTTGTAGCTCCTTCGGATAAAATACATAGCAATGATCAAGGCGGCAATTCCAGAAAAGATGGCTCCGGTTACGAAATAGGGCCCAAAAATCGTGCTGTGCCACATGGGCTGAATGGTCATGGCAAATACGTAAGAAACTACGGTATGGACAGAGACCGCAACTGGGATCACAACAACAGCCATAATCGAAATGGCTTTTTCAAGTAGACTCCACTGTTTTTCCGTACCCTTCCAGTTTAACGCTAGAATCTTATAAAAGTATCTCTTCGTTTTACTTTTCAGTTTATCTCTCATCAACGCGATATCAGGAATGAGCGGCAAATAAAGATAAATTGCGCTGGCCGTAAGATAGAGGGAGATGCTCAAGACATCCCAGAGCAAAGGAGAATTCAATTTGCCATCCGTAAAAACTTTAAACATCCGGCCGGGCTGGCCCAAATCGGTGACAATGTTAAACACTCCAAAAAATAGAACCAGGACTGTAATGACCTCAGCCGAACGGGTGATGGCTCTTCGCCATTCTGCCCGAGCCAACCGAAGAATAGCCGAGATCAAAGTCCCAGCATGGCTGATGCCTATAAAAAAAACAAAATTTGTTATGTAGAAACCCCAAAAGATCGGATGATTCAAACCTGTTATTCCTAAACCTTTTTTCAACTGCAGAATCCAGGCGAGAACGCCAAACAAAATAATGGCAACTAGAATGAAAACTGCAGCATAAAATTTCTTGCTAGTCTGAATAATAGGTTTGAGAATTGGTGCATCTTCTTCAGCGACTTCACCGAGAAAATGATGATGAGATTGATCCTTATCCATGCCATTCTCCCTCGGAAAGATAATAGACCTTGGGTTCAGTCCCCAATTCTTCTAAAAGGCGAAAGCTCCGAGGACTTCTTGATAGCAGGGCCACCGTGCTTTTCGGGTCATCCAAGTCTCCAAAGTAAATTGCTTCGGTCGGGCAGGTCTGGACACAGGCTGGAATATAATCGCCTTCTTCCAAATTCCTCTTCTCGGCCCGAGCTTTTTCTCTAGCTTTCTGCAGGCGATGATGGCAAAAAGTACATTTCTCGACAACTCCTTTGTCCCGGATGGAAACATCCGGGTTTAAGTAATTCTCCATCTCTTTCGGCCATTCAGGCTTATACCAATTGAAATATTTTAGTGTATAAGGGCAATTGTTCGTACAATACCGACACCCTATGCACTGGGTATAGACTTGAGCAATCATCCCTTCGTTATTCTTATAAGTGGCCCCTACCGGGCAGACCTTGACACAGGGAGGATTATCACAATGCATGCAAGGGCGAGGGAGAAATCTGATTTTCATATCGGGATATTCCCCTTCAGTAACCTGCAAAACGCGCATCCAAGAGATGATTCTTCTTCGTCTTGCCTCTTTGGGGGATGAAAAAGGAATGTTATTCTCAGCTTTGCAGGCTATGACACAGGCTTGACATCCCGTGCACTTATCTAAATCAATCACCATTCCCCAACGAGGCATTTTTTTCTCCTTTGTTTACACCTTATAAACCCTGACTCGTGTGGATAATTTCACAGAGAGGCCTGTCAGCTCGTCTAAATTTGTGCTTATTAATTCCATGGGATTAAAGCCTCTATTTCGCGCCCACTGTCCCAAGGCTTTATGTCCTAAACCGTACGGTACACTGACCACATCGGGCATAGTCCCTGAATAGACTTTAGCAGTTGCCCGGATTTTCCCAAATGCAGACTCAATCCAAATCCAATCGTTATCGGAGATTCCCAATTCATGCGCTGTTTCAGGGTTGAGTTCTGCCCACGAATCCCACGTTATACCAATATGAAATCCCATGATTTCTTGAAACCAGGGCTGGTTAGCTTGATAGCCATTCGGCAGTCCTAATGGGTGGTAAATGTACAGATGGAGAGGGAACTCTTTCTCATCTCCCTCAAATCTGGGTTGTTCAAAATGAGGCAGGAAAACATCATCACCCTCTGCCTCAATGTTAAAAGCTCTCACATCAATTCTCTGATCGATCTCTTTATTCTTATTTGCCTGCCCCAGACTTTCATGCACTTTTTGTTCAAATAACTGGGAATAAAATTCGAACTTCCGGGATGGAGTTTGCACCACAAAACTCCTCACACCATAATCATACGAGGGATCCCACCAGCCGCCCTTGCTAAGTAATTCCTGTTTAAATTCCTGGGCTGAAGCAAATTGGGGAACCCACCAGCCTCGCTCTTGCAGGAGCTCTAACTGTTTCTCCTCAAATTCATCCGTGAATATGATACCCCGTCTGGCCTCGGAAAGTTTGTCTATTTTATAAAGAAGGAATTCTTGAGAATCCCTCCAAGGAAAATGACGCGCAAAATCCGTCCCCATTTTCTGAGCAATTTCTAAAATGACATCCTCAGTCGGCCTGTCAGTGAAAAGATCCTCTATCACGGGCTTGCCAATTCCCACCACAGCAATTTTCGAAACAGGGGAGCTCTCAACACACTGATACTTTTCGAGATATGTTTTATCTGGGAGTATGAGGTCAGCATATTGTGTGCTTTCATCCATGAACGATGAAAAACTTACGATAAATGGTATTTTTTCAAAAGCTTTACGGTAGTCCTCAGATCTCGGGGAAGAAAAGATCGGATTAGATTTATTCAAAATGAGCATCCTGACAGGATATGGCTTTTCTTCCAAGACATTGTTTGGGAATAAGGCTGGAACCGAAGAGGCTAAAGGGAATTGACCAACGTCAGGGCTGTCAATCCTGGGTTGAAGGAGGCCTTCATCTGCCATCTCCTCACCAGTGAATTGAGGTAGATCTTGCAAAGGAACACTCCTCTTGACTAAAACTCCACCGTGAATATCCACGCTGCCCACTAAAGCATTCAATGAATGAATGGCCAAGGCATTATAAAGGCCGTTGGAATAATTCGTTGCATTGTTATCAACTATCGCGACAGCTGGCTTATTTGTCGCAAATTCTTTGGCGAGGTTGACAATGGCATCTACAGAGGCTCCTGTTATTTCTGAGACGACATCGGTTCGGTAGTTATCCAGGATAAGGGTTCTAAACCCACTGTGATTTTCTCCTTTGTCATCTCTCCAATCTTCAAAGCCAAAGGTAAATTTCTCCACATAATTCCTATCATAAAGGTTCTCTTTTATGATGATATAAGCGATGCCCAAAGCCATAATCCCTTCAGTACCTGGTTCTATGGGAATCCATGTGTCTGATCGGGAAGCCGTTATGGAAAAACGCGGTTCGACCTGAACAATTTTAGCTTTCCTGCCTGGCCTCCCTTGTCTCAAATAAGAATATGCCTTCATGGATTGAACAGGTGAAGGCCAAGAGCTTAAAAAACTGCTTCCGAAGGACAGGATATAATTACTGTGTTCAAAATCATAGGCTAATAAATTATCAATCCCTTGAGTGAGGTAGAAGGCCTGAATGAGAGTATTGTCTTCATTATGATTAATATGATTGGGTGATCCAAAAACCTTCATGAATCTGTCAAAGAGTTCATAGAGCAATCCTCTTCTTCCGCTATCAAGTAAGACAAGCTGATGGGCTTTTCCAGCGGTCTTCAATTCTTTTAATTTGGTGATGAGTATCTCATAAGCCTCTTCCCACTCAATACTCTCCCATTCAAAAGAGGTCCTTTCTCCAACCTTTTTCATGGGGCTTTTTATCCTATCTGGGTTATAAAGCAACTGGAGGCCGGATTGGCCGAGGGGACAGAGAGTCCCTCGATTAACAGGATGAGCCGGATCTCCTTCAATCTTTACCGCTTTGCCATCAATGACTCTGACCAAGACACCGCAACCACCGGGGCATGCCTCGCAGATCGATCGAACCCACTTCTCTTCCCCAGGCACCCATTCGCCTTTTCTGATCTCGGAATAGTATCCTTTTGTGGTACAATCGAGAAAAGGAAGAGTTAAGGCTGACCCTGCAATGACCTTAATGAAATCTCTTCTTTTTATGCTCATTTATTTGCTCATTAAAATATCATGAATCATTAAAAAAGAATCTCATCTTCTTCTCTATCTATGGCAGGCTATACAATCGTTATTAACTTCTTTTTCTTCGTGACATTTCATGCATTTTTTCATCGTGATCTTAACAGGCTTGGAAGGAGGCTTAACGCTCTGCCCGATAACTCCATGACAAGTGTTGCATTCCAGTTTTCCAAGAATGACGTGCCTCCTATGAGAAAAATATACATCTTCAGGAACCCGATAAAGCCTTTGCCATGCGATCTCTTTTCCAGATTCTATGTGCTCGATAACTTTCTTTTCTTCCTTACTTTCTCCGAGTGGTTCTTCATGGCAGCCTGAGCAAATTTCAATAGTGGGCTTTCCTGAAGCAGCATATTCCTCATAGTATGGATGGCAATCCAGACATGCCAAATCATTTTCTGCGTGTATCTTGTGATTAAAGGCAATGGGCTGCTCCACACCTCCCCAGAGTGAGCTGAGAATGATAACGAAAGCAAGGATCGTTAAGGAGATGATTCCTAAAAGGACGATGAGGTAATTTCTTTGAATATTAAATGTCTTTTTTTTGAAAACGTTCATCATATCATCTCAAGAAAAAATACTACTTTATTTATCGAACTGGTAATCATAGTGAATAGAAATTTTACTAAATAGATTTAATATAATCAACCCAGAAAACAATATTTGAGTATTAGGCAAGAGTCTTTTTCTTCATTAGTCTGACCTTAAGAAAAAGAGCAAGGGCTAAAGCAATAACAAAAAAAGTAGCTATCACTAAACCTGTCCTTCTCAATCGTGCCTCTCTCAACGCCGCTTCCCCTTCTTCGGTGATTTCTGCGGTTATTTTTTCCCCTTCGTTGAACTTTTCCTCAATGGCATCGAGTGAAAAACTGTGAGTTAAATTTCGAATCATCACCAGCAAAGTTGTGGCTTCCCTCAATTTGAACCTAGACTCGCTCACTTCAACTCCTCGACTATAGGCCGTTGAGAGCAGGACATCGGCTTTTTTTAATCTCTCATCCAAGTCTTGAATCCTCTGTTTCATCTGAGCTGCCACAAGATAGGCTTGAGAATCTTTCTCATGACACTGGATACAGACTGCTTTATCACCCGTTCCCAGCATTTCATCAGAGGGAGCGATAATCTTGTGATTACCATGGCAAGCCTCGCATTCAGCAATTCCCATCTCATCATAGGCTTCTTTATGAGGGCTTTGAGCAAAAAGATCGGCTGCACTGGGATGACACTGATGGCAGACGAAGGCAATCGAAGTGACTTCTGGCGGAGCTGCTCCGTGATTTCCATGGCAGTCGTTACACACAGGGGCAGAAAGGTCTTTCTTATCAAAAAGAGCATAGGCATGAACACTTTGTCTATAATTCTCATCCTGGTCAGTGGGTATATTATATCCTTTCATGTAGTCTTCGTTGGAATGGCAGCGGCTACACATTTCAGGGATATTCCAGGGGAAGGTCCAAGATCTTGGGTGACTGGACGTCTCCATACTGTGAATCCCATGACAATCCGTACAAACAGCGACTTTATCATCTCCTTTTCTTAAAAGTTGACCATGTTCGGAAGTCCAATAAAGGGTCAGTTGGTCGATCCTGAGGCTAGGGTTAAAACTCCTCATGTAGCTTGCATCAGAGTGACAAGAAGCACAGAATTCAGGGATGTGCTTTCTCTCGGGCACACCCTTAAAAGTCTCATCCTTTGATAAATCTATGTCCTCTTCCTCTGGGTTACCTCCATGGCAGTCTTGGCAACCTAATCCAGCTCGTTTATGAATATCCAGCTCTGACGCTTGCACTGGTTCTAACAGTTCATCTTCCAGCTCCTTATGGCATGCAATACAGCCGTTGGCCTGAGCCTGAAGAAAAGTCTGCATAAATAACAGATGAGAAACAATAAAAAAGAAACATATGATTTTCAGATTGACTTTAAGTGCCATATAAAATCCCTATAGTTTTGGGTGTAAGTAACTCAGGGCCGTTAGAACAATGATGTAAATGAGGACGATATAACCAAATACAGTAAAGAGCGGGCTCCTTCTCTCCCTGGATGCATTCCTATCCAAATAAGGAACTAACATCCAAATAAGGGCACCGATCATAATGCCGAAAATCGCCATTATCTCTCCTTCTAGAAAGAGGATATGGGCGGGGATCATCTTCAACGTCGTAAACAGAAACAAAAAGTACCATTCCGGTTGTATATCTAAAGGTGTCGGAGCGAATGGATCCGCCTTCTCACCAATTTCCCATGGAAAGAAGACACACAGCACTCCGATAATAGCTAGGATGAGAATCCAACCCAACGAATCCTTCAAGATGAAATCAGGGAAGAAAGAGACCTCTTTCACTTCTGAATATGGAAGGCCGATAGGCTTGCTCATCCCAAGAATCTGGACCAAAAGGACATGAATACCCAAAATGACTAAAGTTATCGCAGGAAGGACAGCAACATGGAGCCAAAAGAAGCGCGTAATCGTGGCTCCAGAAACACTGGGTCCTCCCAAAATAAAGGTCTTGATTGTCTCTCCTATCAGGGGAACAGTACCCGCGATATCTGTCCCTATCCGGGTAGCAAAAAAGGAAAGTTCATTCCAGGGAAGAAGATAGCCACTGAAGCCAAAAAACAAGAAAATGAGGAGAAGAAAGAAACCAGTAATCCATGTTAATTCACGGGGCGGGCGATAGGCCTTGAGAAAAAAGGCACTGAACATATGAATAAATATAGCCCCAATCAGAATATTTGCGCTCCAGCTGTGAACCGAGCGAATCAACCAACCGAATTTCACCTGGCTCATGATAAAGTGGATGCTTTCATAAGCAGAATCGACAGAGGGAGTGTAATAGAGGAGAAGCAGGATTCCAGTGATCACCTGAAGCACGAACAAAAAAAGACAGATACCCCCGAAATAATACCAGATGGAATGTCTGTGCTCGGGAACTTTTTTCTTCTTGGCGAATTGAGCTAGTTCCGAGATTTTAAAACGATCATCAAAGTAAGTGATGAGATTATTGTATAAATTCTTCATGTCATGCTTTCTTGGAAACGAGAATGTCTTCTCCCGAGACTTCAACGTTGAAGGCTTCCAGAGGAGTAGGCGGAGGACCAGAGATCACATTTCCTCCTAGATCAAATCTTCCGTTATGGCAGGGACAAAGAAGAGACTCATTGTCGTCTTCATAGACGACCGTGCACGTCAGGTGCGTGCAAATGGCAGAAAAGGCGATCAGCTCCCCTTCTCTTGTGTTAATCAGAATTCCGGGCGTATTCCCGAACTTAAAGATCTTCGAAGAATTCGGGGCAATCTCTCCTACTTTTGCGGCTGTGACCTGGTTTACTCCGGCCTGAATCTGTTTAGGAGGTGTCATAAAACGGATAACGGGGTAAAGAAAAGTTATAATTGTCCCAGCCAGGCTCCCACCAAAAAGGACGTTAATGAAATTTCTTCTTTTCATTTCAAATCTACAAGATTAAGTTTTTTTCTTGGTATTGTCAAGATTATGTTGAGTTTTTCTATGTTTATTATCAATTACCCAGATTTTCCATCTTTTCCTCTCGGATTTCACTTCCCCACGCATATAGCATTGAAATATCATAATAATATGTGATATATATAATATATAAAATCCATAGAAGGAATAGGAATGAGGACAATATTAATAATTAATTGATTATCAGAAGATATACAAATAAATTTAAATAAATTAACGAGAGGTTATTCATGATTAAACTTTCAACCAAAGGAAGGTATGGGACTCGATTGATGCTGAATCTTGCTCATCATTACAATGGAGGGAAAAAACCTGTGATCCTCAACAGTGTGGCTGAGGAAGAAGAAATCTCCATCCGCTATTTAGAACAAATCATCATTCCTCTTAAGATCAACAAACTCGTTAAAAGCATCCGCGGAGCTGGAGGTGGCTACATCTTATCCCGTCAACCTTCGAAGACCAAATTAATAGAGATCATCGAAGCTCTGGAGGGTCCAATCTGTCTTGTCGATTGTGTCGAAGAAAGTGATTACTGCCATCGCACTCCCATTTGTGCAGCCCATGAGATCTGGAAAAAAGCGAGCTTCGTGTTGAGAGATCTTTTTGAAAAAACAACTCTTCAAGATCTCATGAAAATCTCTAATAAGAAAACTCTGGTTAGGAAAAAGCAGGAAAACTAAATATTTTTTATTTTCCCCGTCAATAAAGTCTCTACCAAATAATCAACTTAAGATCTACCGCGGAGCTTTTAAACGAGTGGAAAAGGATTTTTTTTATTATCCTTGAGAATTTCGAGCCTTTGTCCCTCTTGATAGGAAGAATAAATCCTGATAATATTTTGATTTAAAATTTCCTTTGATTCATAAATCCATAATAAGGGGATCGACGATGATCATCTCTGAACTTTCCATCTTTCCCACCAGCGAAGGAGTATCAGTCAGCGAATACGTCAAAGAGGCGGTGAGAGTTATCGAAGCCTCGGGCTTATACCATGAAACTGGTGGGATGGCAACGACGATCGAGTCGCCTGATTTGACAACTCTCTTTGGAGTGGTAGAAAAAGCCCACAAGGCGATCGTGAATATGGGTGCAAAAAGGATTCACATCGACCTGCGAGTGGATCACCGTCTGGATAGGGAAGCATCGATCGAATCCAAGCTCAAAGCCATCGGAAAGAGATAATAGGGGTCAAGTCTCAACATTTGACATTTCTCCACAATCTAATTCAACGAGAAACAAGACAATCATATCGAATAGCTTCAAATAGGGGATGATTATGATTGGATATGTTAAATGTTAAATGTTGAGACTTGACCCCTTAAAAAACCCTTTAAAAGCAGCAGACACCAGAGCATTCCAGACTGGTGCATAAGGAGGGGCATAGGCGGCATCGAGCCAGGCCAGGTCTTTGACGGTCAGCTCCCCAGTGATGGCCACCACGGCAGGATCGATGAACTGGATCGCATTCCCCTCGGTAACAGCGCAAGAGCCGATGATTTTCCCTGTCCCCTTTTCACAGACAACCTCTACATGAGCTTTAGCAGAGCCTGGGTAATAACCGGGTTTATCTCTCCTCATCGCCGAATAGGCCTCTGCCTCTATTCCTTCACTCTCTGCCTCTTCGAGGCTTAAACCCGTTTTTGCCAGGGAAAGCTCAAAAAATTTAAAAATCTGAGTCCCGACAATGCCTGGAAAAGCGATGTTCTCGCCCGCCATGTTTAAACCCGCTACGCGCCCCTGTTTGTTGGCCGTTGTCCCGAGAGGAAAAAAGACATCTTTTTTGAGAATTCGATGGTAAACAGAGGCACAGTCTCCAGCGGCATAGATATCCTGCTCTGAAGTCTTCCCCATCCTATCGATGAGGATGGCCCCGTTATCCAGCTTATGGAGCTTGTCACTACAAAAGTCTGTGGCGGGTTTGACTCCGACGACAGAGAAGACGATATCTACCAAGTATTCTTTAGACTCGGTTTTTACTGAAAACCTCTCACCTTCTTTCTCGACCGATTTGATGAATGTCTTCGGATAAAACTGAATGTCCTTCTCTTCCATTTTCGCCACCACTGCTTTTTGGATAAGGGGAGGCCAATTGGCGACGGGAATCTCCAAAACCTCGAAGATGTAGAACTCTAGTGCTCGTCTGTGTAATGCTTCGACAAGCTCCAGGCCGATATTACCTGCTCCGATAACAGCCGCCTTCTGGGGACGCCTTTTTTCCATATACCTTAGGATTTGATCGAGATCTTCGATGTTATGTAAATTAAAAATGCCTTCTTCTTCATAATCCAAGAAAGGAAGTTTTCTGGGATCAGCCCCAGTTCCTATGAGAAGCTTTCCGTATTTTTCGCGGTATCTTTCGCCAGTGGTCAGGTTCCTGACTTCGACTTCATGCTCTTCTGGAAAAATACCTGCTGCTTCTTTTTCTATCTCAACCTTGATTCTTCTCTCTGCTTCGAAGCTTTCGGGAGTATAACCAATGAGTCTTCGGGAAGAATCTATATCACCGGAGATGACATAAGGGATGCCACAAGCTCCGTAAGAAATGATTTTCCCCCTGTTGATGACCTTAATGCTGGCGTCTTTGTGTTTTCGGCGGATTTGGATGGCGGCGGAAAGTCCGGCTGCATCGGCTCCGATGATCAAATACTCAGGCATCTTTGCCTCCTCTTAGTCAGTAACTCAGTGAATTCGTAACACTGTGACTCAGGAAGATAATGATTTTTTTCTATCTGAGTTACAGAGTTACAGTGTCATCGAGTTACTGACTTCATTCAAGGGATTTTTCGATGATAGCGCCTCCTATGACGAGATCATCGGCATAGAAAACGACAGATTGCCCAGGAGTGATGGCCCTCTGGGCTCTCGTAAACTCGACAAGAACCTCTCCCGAGTCCAATGGACTGAGAATAGCTTCTGATTCAAGGTGTTTGTAACGGATTCTGGCTTTAACAGGCATGGTCTCTTTTAAACTTTCTCCAGAACTCAGGTGAACATGAGAAGCGACGAGTTTTTTATTATAAAGCTCGTCATTAGTACCGACGACGATCGTGTTTTTCTGCGGCAGAATTTCCAGGACATAAAAGGGATGAGGAGCGGCGATTCCCATCCCACGGCGTTGCCCGATAGTGAAGTGGGCGATGCCTTTGTGCTGGCCTAAGACATGATTATCAGTGCCAACGATCGGTCCGGGCCGAAAGGCCTGTGGGATGCGATCTCTCAGAAAAACGGCATAATCATTATAAGGAACGAAACAGATTTCCTGGCTTTCCGCTCTTTGAGCTACCGGCAATCCCAATTCCTTGGCTTTCTTCCGTACTTCACTCTTGGTGAGGAATCCGATCGGCATCAGCGTCCGGGACAGCTGTTCCTGGGTCATAGGATATAAAAAATACGACTGATCTTTCTGCTTATCTTTCCCCTTTTTGAGGAGATATCGTTTGATTCGGGGATCAAACTCGATTCTGGCGTGGTGTCCCGTGGCCAGAAAATCGGTCTTCAGTTTATGGGCCCTCTCCATCAGCGTTTCAAACTTGATGAATTCATTGCAGCGGATACACGGATTGGGCGTTTTCCCTTGGGCATACTGGTCACAGAAATCGGCAATAACCTTTTCTTTAAATTCTGTTTTTAAATCAACAATATAATGAGAAATGCCCAAAAGGCGGGACACATTATGAGAATCCTCCACCGCTTTCCAACCACAGCAGCTCCTCAAGTTTTCTGATCTGCAGACATCCTTAGGAAGATCAAACAAATTCATCGTCACTCCGATGACATTGTAACCCTTTTCCTTAAGAAGAGCAGCCGCCACAGAAGAGTCCACTCCCCCGCTCATGGCCACCACCACCTTCTTCTGTTTTGTCCTCACAGCATCCATAGAATACCATTTTAATCCAGATAAAAGAATCTCGACAACCTCAAGAAGATTATTTCCATGGATAAAAAAATATATTATCGATAAACTGCAGTATTAATCCTAATAAAAACGGAATGCCTGTGCTCACCGTATTTAACCAAGAGGAGAAAGGACATGCCCTGGAAAAACCATTATGACGACATACTGGAAGGAATCGGTCAGACACCTCTCGTCAAACTGAACAGGATTACCGCAGGCCTCGAAGCCGAGATCTACGCCAAACTCGAATTCCTGAATCCGATGGGAAGTGTCAAGGACCGGATCGCTAAATACATGATCGAGAAGGCTGAGAAGGAAGGAAGAATCAGGCCCGGCGATACGATCGTGGACAATTCTTCGGGAAATACTGCCCTGGCCCTGGCCATGGTCTGCGCTCTCAAGGGATACAAACTCAAGATGGTGGTCAGGGATAACCTTAGTTCCGAAAAACTGAAATTCCTGAATTCCCTCAACGTCGAGCTGGTCAGGGTTGACCATACTCTCCCGCCTGAATCTCCGAATAGCTACAATAATATCGCTCCCCGGATAGCTCAGGAAACGCCTAATGGGTACTACTTTGACCAGCACAATAATCGTGATAACAACGAAACACATTACACGACGACAGGCCCAGAAATATGGGAACAAATGGAAGGGAGAATCGATTGTTTTATCGCTGGAATCGGGACGGGAGGAACCATATGTGGAGTGTCCAAGTTCCTCAAAGAAAAGGATCCCAACATAAAAGTGATCGGTGTTGATCCAGCAGGCTCCATTTTTTACGATTATTTTCACTCCAAAAAAATAATAAAACCCTCGTCTTATCTCATGGAAGGATTAGGAGATGAATTCCTGATCGGCTGTGTCGATTTCAGCTTGATCGATGATGTTTACAGAATTTCTGATAAGCAAGCTTTCCAATCAACGAGAGAACTGGCTAACAAAGAGGCTATTTTTGCCGGAGGATCGAGTGGGGCCGCAGTATGGGGCTGTTTGAAACTCGCTCGACAGATTTCAAAACCTGCGAGGCTAGTGACCATCTTTGCCGACGCAGCCACACGCTACCTGAGCACCATTTATGATGATGATTGGCTAAGGGAAAAGGGTATGCTCTAATTCAATATATTGAAATATCGAAAAAAAATCCCCCTTGCTCCATAAGAACAAGGGGGATAAGTTTTTTGTTTTATCTTAGCTCTTACTTCTTGACTTCTTCTTTTTTCTCCTCTTTCTGGCAACACATTTCCTTCATTTTGGCAGCATGTTCTTGAATCTTCTTCACTAACTCAGCATTCTTAGAGGTAATCTTAACTGCCACTCCATCTTCTAGATTCTCAACATTCATATCAATTTCTTCGGAGCTCATCCATTCCATCATGGCACAACAAGCTTTGCCTTCTTCTTTCTTGTGCATTTTCATCTGTTTGTGTTCATGCATGTGCTTCATGGCCATCATCTTCCTCTCTAACTTCATCCCGCATTTTGGACACTTGCCGGGTTCATCTGACTTGACCTCAGGGTGCATCGGGCATGAATAAACATCCTTCATCTCGGCTTTCTTCTGCAAGTAGTTTTCGGGATTCTTCATGAATGCTTCTTTACAATTTTCGCAGCAGAAGTAGTAAGTTTTGCCCTGATACTCGTATTTTGGGGCACTTTCGATGTCCTTGATCTCTTTACCGCTCACGGGACAAGTGACTTTTTCCTCAGCCTGCTGTTGGGCCATTCCAGACAGGACAAAGGTGAAAGAAAAAGCCAAAAACAAAGCTAAAATTTTTGAACGGTTCATCGTCCGTAAACCTCCTTAAATTTTAATTATTATTCTTACTTAAATGATAAAAATTGTCAAGGTTTTTCTTTACTATGCTAATCTTGATATGGTTAAGAGTTCTTTTCCGACTTTTCATCAATCCCTTTCTTTTTCTAATCTTTCTTTTCTTTTCACCCGGGTCTGTAAAATCCAGGTAAAGATGACCGGAACGAGTAACAGATTTAGTATAGTCGCTGTAACCATCCCTCCTACAGTCGGTGTAGCGATGGGCTTCATGATTTCCGACCCAGCGCCTGTGCTGATCATAATCGGGATAAGAGCCAGGACGGTGGTTGCTGTTGTCATGATAATAGGCCTAACTCTAAGCAGAGCGGCCTTTACGACATTTTCAACGACATCTGTACCTTTACGAGAGTATTCAACCAAGAAATCCATCATCACCACCCCAGCTTCTACCGCCACTCCAAACAGCGCGATGTAACCCACCCAGACCGCGGTGCTGAATTTAAATCCAAGCAGAAACTGGAGCCAGATGCCCCCCACAAATGCAAAGGGCAAAGAGAATATCAGGACCGCAGCCGCTGAAAACTTCTTGAACTTTATGTAGAGCAATATAAAGATAATGAATATGCAGATGGGAACCACGGTCATCAAGCGTCGTCGGGCCTGCATTTCGTACTCATATTGTCCGCTCCAAGAGATATAATAACCAGGGGGAAGGTCCACTTTTTCTTGAACAAGCTCCTGCGCCTGTCTCACAAAATCCACCACCCCGACCTCTTCGGTGTTCACATCAACAAAAACTCTCACATAAGGAAGCGTGTTTTCTCCTGATATCTTTGCGGGACCGGGTATTTTTTCTATAGTAGCAACCTGACTAAGGGGTATTTGTGCTCCTGAAGGAGTTGGGACAAAAATTCTCTCCAAGGCCTCAAAACTATCCCTCAGCTCACGTAGATAACGAATGCGGACAGGATAACGCTCTCTTCCTTCCACTGTGGTTGTTATGTTCATCCCTCCCACCGCCGTCATGATCAGATGCTGGATGTCTCCCACTTTTATCCCATACCGGGCTGCCTCCTCTCGGTCTATCTCGATTTCTATGTACGGCTTGTTGCCGATTCTCTCAGCGTAAGGATTTCTTGCCCCTTCAATTTCCTTCAGAACTCCTTCGATCTGAACTCCTATTTCCTCGATTTTAGCTAAATCCTCTCCAAAAACTTTGACTCCGATAGGAGTCTGAATGCCTGTGGCCAGCATATCAATGCGATTTCGAATGGGCTGGGTCCAGATATTACTAACTCCTGGAATCCTCAACGCATTATCCATTTCATTTATCAATTCCTGCCTTGACAGCCCTTGGCGCCAACTCTCTTTTGGTTTTAACCTCACTATCGTCTCGATCATTCCTACAGGAGCAGGATCTGTGGGTGTCTCAGCTCTCCCTAATTTACCCACAACCTGTTCGACTTCTGGAAAAGACTTGAGTATCACGTCTTGCTTTTTCATGACATCCATAACCTGAGTGAGCGAGGCTCCAGGAAGAAGAACGGGCATGAATAGTAAATCTCCCTCATTCAGAGGAGGCATAAACTCACTCTTGATCTTCGAAAGCGGAAAATAACTCACCCCAAGAATGATAATGACAATCAGGAGGACGATGATTTTATGTTTTAATGAAAAACGAAGCACGGGCTCATAAAGACGGATCAAGATTCGAGTGAGTATATTCCTCTCCGGGAGTCGCATTTTTCCTCTCAATAGAAT
Source organism: uncultured Eubacteriales bacterium (assembly GCA_964347035.1). Classification (GTDB taxonomy): domain Bacteria; phylum Acidobacteriota; class Aminicenantia; order Aminicenantales; family Aminicenantaceae; genus CAYFXE01. Next base: position 41,260 of record CAYFXE010000020.1, read on the forward strand.
AGCAGAGATAACAGGAACAAGGGTTATGGCTAATACCGCAGAGCCAAACATGGCAAATGTCTTAGTGAAGGCTAAAGGAGAAAAAAGTTTCCCAGACTGACCTCTTAAAGAAAACACAGGAATAAAAGCAACAACGATGATGAGGATGGCAAAAAAGATGGCCGAACCGACTTCTTTAGCTGCCATGATCAAAGTGCTCAGCCGATTTTCGCGGGTTGAAGCCAGATGTCGGGATATGTTTTCAGTCATCACAATGCCAGCATCAACCATCACCCCTATGGAAATCGCTATCCCCCCTAAAGACATGATGTTTGAGGGAATCTTAAGATAGTACATGATGAGGAAGGCAATGAGGACTCCCACCGGAAGAACAACAGAAACAATAAGGCTGCTCCGAAAATGCCCAAGAAAAAGGAGAATGATGATGACAGCTACTGTAATCTCTTCCAGCAGGGTTTTTTTAAGATTATCGGTGGCTCGGTTGATGAGTTGGGTTCGATCGTAAAAAGATACAATCTGCACTCCTGGAGGAAGGCCTGGCGTTATCTCCTCGATTTTTTCTTTTATTCCTTCAATAGCCTTCAATGGATTTTCTCCGTATCTCATCAACACCACGCCACCCGTGACCTCTGCTCCTTCCTTATCCAGAGCGCCGCGTCTAAAATCAGGGCCAAGGGTGACCTTCCCTACATTCTTGACATAGACAGGAACTCCTTGGTGGGACCCGATCACTATGTTTTCGATATCATCTATTGATTTGATAAAACCCAGACCGCGAACGATAAACTCGGCCCCGCTTTCTTCGATAACCTTTGCCCCCACATCAATATTACTGTTTCTTACGGCATTGAACATGTGGTGGAGACTGACGTCCAAAGCGAGAAGCCTGTTGGGATCAACATCAATTTGATATTGTCTGACAAAACCACCCACAGTGGCCACCTCAGAGATCCCTTCGACTGAGTTAAGCTGGTAACGAATATACCAATCCTGTAAAGAACGCAGCTCGGCCAGATTATATCCAGAAAAGACGAGTTCTTTGCCGTCTTCAGGACATTTACCGGCCTCGCTGTATCTCACCTTGGGATGGTCGGGGCAGTAATAACCATTCTCGATCGTGTACCAGAATATTTGTCCTAGCGCCGTCGCATCAGGACCCAATTGAGGAATGACTCCTTCGGGAAGATCCCTCTGGGCTAAATTCAGTCTTTCCAGTATTCTTGTCCTTGACCAGTAAAAATCGACGCCTTCTTTAAAAATCACGTTCACCATGCCAAAAGAGAACATGGAATTGGAACGAATCACCTTCATTCCTGGAATCCCCATAAGGTTTATGGTGAGAGGATAGATCACCTGGTCTTCGATATCCTTCGGGCTTCTACCCGGCCAGTCGACAAACACGATCTGCTGGTTTTCTCCTATATCTGGAATGGCATCAATGGGTGTCTTATTGAGTGCCCAATAACCCCATCCGATGATAAGAATAAAAAGAGCAATAATCAGGAATTTATTCCGAAGTGAATATTCGATTATTTTGTTGATCATCTCTATCTCCTAATGTACAAACTGTTGTCTATTCTCCACAAGTAGCTCCATTTTTAATGGATATGTTTGGTGGGAGGGGTTTTCCCCTTCTCTTTCTTCTCTAAAGCTCCTCCATAAATAGCCTCGGCTTGACCTGTAATCTTACTCTGGGAATCGATCAAGAAATTGGCTTGGGTCACAACTTTCATGCCTTCAGAGAGTCCTGCTCTTACGACATAAAATTTTTGCTTGGTCCCATCGACATAAGCTGTAGCTTCAGATCCAATATCCAGCTCCTTGGCCTCGTAGGTTCCCTTTTCTTTCTCGATGTAAACAAGCTTTCTGACTCCTGTATCCAAGACAGCATTCTTAGGAACGGCCAGGATCGATCCAGAGGGAGCGGCCTCTTTTTTCACCAAGTACATCCCGCAGATAGGGCATTCGCCAGGTTTTTCAGAAACAACTTCGGGATGCATCGAACAGGTATAGAGCACTTTTTCTGGGCCGCGAATACCATCATGGATATGAGTGTTGATATAGACGTTCCCGTACATTCCAGGCTTTAATTTCATCTCTCGATTCGGGACGTTAACCCTCACTTTAACTGAGCGAGTCTTCGGGTTTAAGTAAGGATCGATGAAAGAAATCGTCCCTTCAAATTCTTCACCAGGGTAGGTCGCAGTCGTGATTTCGACCTTTTGCCCGCTCTTGACCCAGGCCATTTCATACTCATAGATATCTGCTCGAACCCAAAGGTTGGAAAGATCCGCTATCTGGTAGAGGTTTTCACCTTCTTTAACATATTTCCCTTCGAAAGCATTCTTGTGGATAACGGTTCCTCCGATCGGGGCATATATAGTCATATGGGTATTGGCTTTCCTCCTCTGCTCCAGCTCTTGTATCTGTTTTTCGCTAACTCCCCAAAGTAGGAGTCTTCTTTTGGAAGCCTCGACCAAGGACTCGGCCCCTCTTATCGTTTCTTCGTTTTGACTCCCTCTGACTTTGTCCAGAGTCTCAAGGGCGAGCAAATATTCTTCTTGGGTGGTTAGAAGCGCAGGACTGTAAATCCACACCAAGGGATCTCCTTTTTTGACCCTAACACCAGTGAAATCAACAAAGAGTTTATCAATACGGCCCGAGATCCAAGCGGCCACATAAGCAACTCGCCTTTCATCGTAGTCCATATTGCCTACGGTATAGATATCTTTAAAAAGAGAACGAAACTGGACTTCCTCAGTTTTGACGCTCGCCAGAGCCTGAGCCCTTGGACTCAACTTGACCAGAGTCTCTATTCCTGCCTGGGCCTCATGCTCACCTGCCTCCATCTCCATCGCTTCCCCTTCCCTATAAACAGGAACAAGCCCCATGTTACAGATAGGACAATTCTGGTTTCCTTTCTCGTAATCCTCAGGACTGACCCTCACCGATGGATGCATCCCGCAGGTATAATACAGGATTTCTTTCGCCAGAGTCGTTTCTTGAGCTTCGATCTGCGTCTCCTCTACTGCCTTCTCGCCCCCTGGGGAAAACATCAACAGCAAAACAACGGCCACGATGGTTACCCCTATCCCGATAAACAAAAATTTTGTGTATTTTTTCATTTGATCAGCCTCCTTCTAGTCATTCTCATTCAATGATTTATCCTGTGAGCCGGTTTCGAGAACTGGCTCGCCTTTTTGATTTAAGTTTTCCGTTATGAATTGTTTCTGACCAGCGACTTCTCTTGACTTTGCTAAGAGATCTCTGCCGATCACTCTTTCCAATCGAGCTCGACTCTTTCCAAAATCAGCGATGGCTTTATGGTAGCCTGTCTTTATCATCAGGACCATCCTCTCGCTGTCGAGCAAATTAAGAAAATCCACTTTTCCCGCCAGATAACCCACTTCTGAAGCCTTAAAAGCTTGTTCTGCTTGAGGCAAAAGTGAATATCTATAAAGCTCTATCTGTTCTTCATCCGTCTTCACTTCATGATACAACTCGTTGACTCTGGAAAGAGTATCGTTTTTAATGTCTGTATATCTTTCTTGGCTCGCTTTTAAATTCAGGGTTGCCTCTGCCTTGGCGGCATGGAGCTTTTTACGCCAGATGGGAATGTTAATACCGATAGATCCCATCCAGGCATTTCCACCGTCTCTGGGATGGGTTGTCGTTCCCCCACCGATATCTATATAATCGAGCATCAGTTTGAAATCAGGATAATAATTCCTCTTTGACAGCTTCAGACTTTCTTCGTTTTTTTCAATCAGACGATGGGCTCTCCTCAACTCAGGCCTTCCCTCCTCGGCCATCTGGTAGAGTATTGCTTTTTCTATATTAAAAGGAGCTGTTTCTGGTTCTTCCACCTCTCCAAAGATATAATCCGGGGAGCGGTTCAAAAGGGTGTTGAGCTGGGCCTCAACCGCCTTTCTTCCCTGGACAAGGTTTAAGATTTTGTCATCCACCTTTGAAATCTCTAACTGGGCCTTTAAGACATCCTGCTGATTGGCCATGCCCGTCTCATATTTTTTCTGAGCAATCCGGGATAGTCGCTTAAGGACTTCCTTCTCTTCTTGGCTGATCCTGACGACATTATCAAACCAATAGAGCGAGTAATAAGCGAGCTTCACCCTCAGCAAGATATCGGATATGATTTTGTTGTACTGTTCCTCCAAAACAGATGCACCTCGTTCGGCAATCTTCCCCTTAAGGGACAGCTTCCCAAAAAAAGGTATCTTTTGAGAGACAGAGAATTTGTTCCTCTGAGGCCCTATCCTTGTTTCAATGCTTTGGACAAAATGGGAATAACCGACCATCGGATCAGGGAGGGATTTCGCTTGGGGAATCTTTTCCAGAGCAGCCTGCCATTCTCCATAAGCCGCTTTAATCATCGGGTTTTGTTCGAGCGCTTCCGAGATAATTTCAGAAAGAATGACTTTTCTATCGCTTCCTTCTTCTAAAAATCTTATTATATTCTCCACAATTGCCTCTGGCGGCATACGATGAGTTTGATAAAG
>CAYFXE010000020.1:45786-52994 GCA_964347035.1 uncultured Eubacteriales bacterium
ATTCTTTTTCATCTTCATTCTTTTCTCCTCTGAATCTTTATTCTCCGGATTCAAGCTGGTTTAAATCACAATATATTAGCATATTTACTAATTTTATAGATATAATAAGATTTAAGATTCGAATCATTCTCTTTCCTTTATATATAATACCTATTGCCTTTCGCTTATTTTAGGGGCTGTTTATCTTTTTTATACCCCTTGTTTAGTATTATACGACTTCTTCTATCCTCTGACTATTAATTTCCCCCTCATCATTCCCATTCCACAGGTGAAGTCGTACTCACCCTCATTCTCGGGAGTAAATTCTACGGCCGTCGTCTTGAACGCCGGGAGGGGTTTGCGTATTTTAAAATCTCCAAAAACTATGGTATCAGAGCAATCCGCCGTCTCATCCCGATAAAAATTAAACCGGACGGGTATACCCTTCTTCACCACGATGACATCCGGGCTATAACCGCCTTTGACGATCACCTTGACTTCCTGGAATCCCATTTCTTTGAGCTCGGCAGAAGCGGTCTTTCTTTTCGAGAAAAAAAAATACCAGTTGACTAAAACGATGAGCAAGATTCCTATAACTGAGATAACTAATTTTACCTCTACCAAAATTCCCCTCCTACGATCTCAGCTTAACTCTTCTTAACCTCAATGAATTAGTCACAACCGAGATGGAACTAAAGGCCATCGCTACTGACGCAAAAATAGGGTTCAACAGAATCCCGAAAAAAGGATAAAGAACACCAGCCGCAATCGGAATACCGGCTGTGTTGTAGAAAAAAGCCCAGAAGAGGTTTTGTTTGATAACCCTAATGGTCCTCTTGCTCAATTCAATGGCAGAAACAACTCCTCGCAGATCGCCTTTGATCAAGGTTATGTCGGAGGCTTCCATGGCCACATCTGTCCCTGAACCGATAGCAATCCCCACATCAGCTTGAGCCAAGGCGGGAGCATCATTGATGCCATCCCCGACCATGGCCACCTTTCTTCCCCCAGATTGAAGGCGCTTTACCTCATGGACCTTTTCCTCTGGAAGAACCTCAGGAAGCACTCTCTCAATTCCTACCTTTCGCGCGATTGCTTCGGCTGTTTTCTTATTATCTCCAGTAAGCATGACAACTTCTAAGCCAAGTTTTTTTAACTTTTCTACAGCCGGCAAGGAATTTTCCTTCAAGGTATCAGCAACAGCGATCAATCCCGCTGCTTTACCTCCTATGGAGATGTAAATCGGAGTCTTTCCCTCTCCGGCGAGCTCCTCTGCTTTCAGTTCTAAATCACTCACCTCTACCTGCCGCTTTCTCATCAGCTTCAGATTTCCGAGGAGAACATTCATGCCGTCCACTTTCGCCTCGATCCCATGGCCTTCGATGGCTTTAAAATCCTTAGGATCGTGTAGTCCAATTCCTCTCTCCTCTGCACCTTTTATGAGAGCCTCTCCCAGGGGATGCTCGGAAGCCTTCTCAGCACTTGCTGCGTATTTCAGGATCATCTCCTCGGATTGAGCATTGGTCGTGATGATATCGGTTACCTCTGGTTCTCCCTTGGTTAAGGTTCCCGTCTTATCAAAAACTATGGTATCCAGTTTATGAGCTGTTTCTAAGCTTTCTCCTCCTTTTATTAAGATACCTTTCTCGGCCCCTTTACCAGTCCCGACCATGACCGCCGTTGGCGTAGCCAAGCCCAGGGCACAAGGGCAGGCAATGATCATTACCGCCACAAAATTCAACAGCGCAAAGGTTAAGGCCGGGAAAGGTCCGAAATTAAACCAGATGATAAAAGTGGCGATGGCTATAGAGATGACAATCGGCACGAAGTAGCCACTGATGACATCGGCCAATCTCTGGATCGGAGCTTTAGAGCCTTGGGCATCCTGGACAAGCTTTATGATCTGGGCCAAGGCTGTGTCTTTCCCGACTTTTGTGGCCTCGAACCTGAAACTCCCTGTCTTGTTGATGGTCGCCCCTATGACCTCTCTCCCTGGTTCCTTTTTAACGGGGAAACTCTCCCCAGTGATCATCGACTCATCAACCGCCGATTTCCCTTCTATGACAATTCCATCGACTGGGATCTTCTCCCCTGGCCTGACAAGAACCACATCTCCGACCAAAACTTCCTCTACCGGAATGTCCCTCTCTTTTCCTTCCCTTATGACACGAGCAGTTTTCGGCTGTAAGCCCATAAGTTTCTTGATGGCTTCTGAAGTCTGCCCTTTTGCTCTTGCTTCCAACAGCCTACCAAGGATAATGAGGACAATGATCAGAGCTGAGGTATCGAAGTAGACTTCAGGCTTTATCCCTCCTGCTTCGAAAAAGGAGGGAAGGAGAGTCGCCGCAACGCTGTATATGTAAGCGGCTGAGGTGCCGACAGCGATCAGGGTGTTCATATCAGCGTTCCTATGTTTAAAGGCTCCCCAGGCTCCTTTGTAAAACTGCCAACCAATCCAGAACTGAACCGGCGTGGCCAGCAGCCAGAGGAGATAAAAGTTATTTAAGAGCGAAGGTACCCAAGGAAACCAGTGGCGAGAGCTTCCCAAAAAGATTGTCAGGCCCAGGATGATACCGACGATGAGCTTTATTTTTAATATTTTATACTCCCTTTCCCGGGCCAATCTCTCGGGGTCTTCTACCTCCATCGACGGTGCGGATTCAAGCACCTTGTATCCAGTTGATTCGATCGCCCTCTTGATCTCCTGGAAGCTCGTTTCAGGGGGAAGGTATTCGACTGAGGCCCTCTCTGTAGCTAGGTTCACGCTGGCCTTTGTCACTCCTTTTGTTCGAAGAAGGGCCATCTCGATTTTCTGGACACATGAAGCACAATTCATACCTTGTATAGGGAGTTCGAGTGAAGCAGTCCCCACTTCATAACCGCTTTTTCTCACAGAGGATATAAAATCCTCAGGCTCAACCAGCTGTGGCTTATACAGAACAGTGGCCCGGGAGGTGGCAAAATTGACATTCGCCTTCTCCACTCCTTTTAAACTGGCCAGGCTGCGCTGAATCGTCGAAGCGCAGCTGGCGCAGCTCATCCCGACTATCGGCAGATCGATCTTATCAGATCCATCTGGAATTTCATGCGCCTCCTGGTCTTCTGCTTTCTGGCCTGTCTCATGAACCGCCTCACCTCGATCATCTTGGACTTCTTGGCTTTCTTGGACCTTCACATACTTATCCGGATCCTGATCGAATTTCTGTTTGCAAGCTGAAGAGCAGAAATAATATTTCTTTCCTTTATATACAGAAGTACCCACAGCCTTTTCCACTTTAACTTCCATCCCACAGACAACATCTTTGGCCATCTATTTTTCTCCTTTTATAAGAGGTATCTTTAAAGGCGCTTTACAACATTCTCCAACTTTTTTTGTACCTGTTCGGCAATCTCGGATAAGGCCGGGTTATCAATCGCCTGCATCGAAGCGACTGGGTCGATGGCCGCCACCTCGATTTCTCCATCGCCTATCTCCTGGACGATGACGTTACAGGGAAGCATGGTTCCTATTTTGTTATCTGCTTGTAAAGCTTTATATGCAAACGAAGGATTACAGGCTCCCAAAATCCTGAATTCATGAAAATCAACATCCAGTTTCTTTTTCAGAGTCTCTTTGACATCTATCTCTGTCAGGATTCCAAATCCCTCCTCCTTAAGAGAAGAAGTGACTCTTTCTAAGGCATCCTCGAACGATCCTTTTATTATTTTATCGAAATAATAGCTCATGTCATTTTTCCCCTAGTATCGTCTGAATTTCTGCAACACCTGGATCACTTCTTCGATCTTCTTTTCTTTTTCTTCTCTATTCCCCTTGGTGAACGATCCTCGAACACAGCCTCTCAGGTGCCTCTGCAGGATATTCTCTTCGACACTCATGATAGCTCCTACGACTGACGAGATTTGGGTCAAGATATCGATACAGTACCTCTTTTCTGTGATCATTTTTTGGATTCCTCTGACCTGACCTTCTATTCTCCTCAGCCGAACGAGCTCCTCTTCATGAGTCGTCATCTGTTCTTTCATCATAATCTCCTTTTATAATTTTAATATTCTAATATATAATAGCATACCCCTCTATAGTACGTCAATCATAATTTTTGTGCTTTTTACGACATTTTAATATTCGAAAAATCGAATGTGAAAACATCTTTTATTTTCTATTGTGCTTTCAGCTCTTGGTTTTCTTCCCTTCTTCCTTGTCGATATCCTTATCTAATATAGCCATGCTCCAGGTTCAGCAGGGAATCTCTATCGTCGAACTGATTATTCCATGAATGATCGATGGAATAGACGATCGTGAACTGGATTCGACTGCTGCTTTGACCAAAAAGTTTTTCGAGATCTCCGTTAAACCATCGATACTGAAACTGCAGGCCAACATCAAAATTTTCCCCAATTCTGTAGAAGACATTGGAAATCCATTCCAGCTGTTTTGTGCTGTTCGAGAGATCAGGAAAAATCTTATACCCAAAGGCTGTTGAAATTTTGGCAGTCGGCCGTTCAAGCTTTCGATAGAGATATCGAATTGAATTGAAAGCCGCAAGAGATCTTGCTCTCGTCAGGTCAGCATAAGTATTTATCCCTGTCGTCTCATCGAAACCCAGATTATAAATCGTTTGGTGCCTGACATCCCAAAAATGCACCGGATCAGGATGCACATTCAATATTGTGGAAAAAATAACATTCTTCAGAGCTCTGTCTATTAAACTCGAATACTCCTCGCGGTCGGTAATGAAATTGTTAAGACTGATTCCCAATTGATCCAGAATGTGACGGTTCCATTTCTGGGTTTCAGGCACTCGGTATTCGAACGACATCCCGATGGAATTGAGGCTGAAATCAGTCTCGGTGGTCTCCGGCGCAACAGGTGTTTCTGTGAAATGTTCACCGTGTATCCGCAACAGGAATCTCTGCCCGAAGATGTGAGCAAACTCCAAGACATTCCCGAACTGGCTCTCCTCGGTATTCTCACCCGATGAGAAGGGATTCAAAACATCTGTGAAATGGAGAGCATCATCATCCCGTAATGTGGTAAATTCTATAAGCGCACTCTTCACGCGAGATCGGCCGATTTTGAGAATGTTCGATTTATCCTCAACTTGCAAAAACACCTGGTGAAAATAAATCTGCCCCAAGTCCGAGTCAGCGTCCGGGAACTGAAAACCCAGGACAAGCCTGCCCCGTAATCGGTTGTAGAGCTTCTGACGAAAGCCAATAAGGAGGCTTGAATCAGAAAAATCGCTGACTGCCGAAGATTCATCATCTGATAAAAAGTTGAGATTAAAAGACATTACCCCCCGAGCTCCAATCTGCATTTCAGGTGTTAATTGGGCGAGAATCTTGTTTGAAATCCCGAGTACGAAAAAAATAATGAGCGGGATAAAAACGATTTGACTCTTACGCTTAAACATAACTCCCCTCCTTTAAATTCATCATTCATCCAGCGCTATTTTCGGCAGCATATTCATCTTCATATCCTTCATCTTCATTCCTTTCATCGGACCCACCATTCGTTCTTCCATCGGCAGATCTTCGTAGATAAGCGCAAGAAGAGTCCCCCCAGGATAGAGACCGTTGTTGGTGACTCGGCGTGTGTCATGATCATGGAATGTCCAGATCCCTCGATTCTTTCCCTCGATGATGATGTCAAGCGTCTTCCCGGGGCTCAGACGCAAGGTATTCATCTGTTGCGGCTGGGGAACTGGGAGTCCATCATCACAGACAAGCCAGAAATCATGACCATGAAGGTGCAGATAATGTTCTTCGTTGCCAGCGTTTATCAACCTCACGCGAATATTTTCACCTTCCTTGATATAGAGATTCGGTGTGTAGGGATATGACTTTCCGTTGACGGTAAACCAGTTGGCTTGGGGCAGTTCGGAGGGAGCTCTACGATTCACAACATAGGGAGGTTGATAACCTTTCTTTATTGCCTCCTCAAACTCCTCCAAACTGTCGAACAGGGCAAATCTCTCCTTGTCAAAACGGCCATTTTTCATCAGGAAAGTCCGCTCTTTCATCCTCTCGAGCATGGCATTGAGCTCATGTCTCATGAAATTGATATCATGGGCCGAATAGATTAGGATGTAATCCCGATCGTAGGGGAATTTCTTCTGGATCGGGTCATCCTCTTCCTCCATGATAATGCTCCCAAACATCCCAGCTTGCATATGAAGAACCGTTCCCCAATGACAGTGATAGAAATGGGTACCATAAGGCTCGGCTTCAAATTCGTAGACAAACTCCTGCCCGGGCATCACCGGCATCTGGGTGACATAAGGAACACCGTCCATACGCCATGGAACATACAGGCCATGCCAATGAATGGTATGATTCAGTTCTGTTTCATTCTTGAAAAGGACTCGAACTTTATCTCCTCTTTTCACCCTGATTTCTGGGCCAGGAATTTGATTGTTAAAGGCCAGTGTGTGAACTTTGATCCCGGGCACTATTTGATGCTGATAAATATCAATAAACAGCCGAAATTCTTTGATGTCGCCATCCAACTTTGGAGCCATCGGTTCAGGATAGCGTGATCTATTTTCTTTTTTGGCTGAATCAGCCACAAGATGAATTGGAAATAAAGATGAGGCTGAAAGGGCAGCGCTTGTCTTGAGAAAATTTCTCCTGTTCATACTTCCCTCCTTTATTCGGTTATTCTCTTTACCTCTTTTCGGTATAGATACGTCTAAAATTCTATTTTTATCATTAATAAATCTAAATCGATGCGGAAATAAAGGCCAGTACATGGGGGAGTGTAAAGTTTTCTGTGTCTGGTCTCTGAAAAAGTCTCCATCATCCGGGACTAAAAGAGATAATAACTCTAATATTACGTCTTATTTCTGACCTATTCCTCCTTTATTTTTCATTTTCCCAAGATTGCCCCATGTTCTCCTATGTCGGTGTTAAAGATGCTGGCTCAAGCATGGATATCTGTCGGTATTCTTCCATCAAACGAGCGATTCTTTTGATATTTATTACCAGGAAGGTCATCAACACTTGAATCTTAACTCTCTCCTTGCCTCTATACCGAGCCCGGTCCATCCCATGCCACTTCTTGGCTTCTCCAAATTTGCGTTCAATCATCTTTCTCAGGCTTAATGCTTCTGCTCTTCCAGCCCCGTCATCAATAACTTTGTGTTTATAATTATCGCTCACCCATACTGCCATCCGTTTCTGATTCTTTCGTACACATCTTTTATACTGAGAACATCTCCGGCAATCACGAG
>CAYFXE010000020.1:53004-53870 GCA_964347035.1 uncultured Eubacteriales bacterium
GTTTTATTACGAAATCTCCCGATGCTTTGTTTGCCCTTCTCACAGACGACTTGATCCCTTTCTTGATCATACCTAAATCTTGCCATCCATTTTCGTTCATGGCGAAATGGGATATACGCCTTCATACCTTCTTCGTGTATTTTTTCACGATTCTCCCCGCTGTCATAAAGACCATCTGCAACTACAGCCTCGGATCTTATTCCTTTATCCATTTCCTTCTGCAGTATGTTCGGTAAATCATGGCCTTCATTCCGATTCCCAGAGATGACGTCACAACTGGTGATAATCTCACTCTCATCCTCTGCAATATGGGCCTTGTATCCGGAAAACATCCTCTTTATGCTCTTTCTCCCATGCCTGGCTTCCATATCAACAAAACTGACAACCTTCTCCCCATCTTTTCCAGGATTCAAAATCCTTTCAAGAGCTTCGACTTCTTTATCCACGCCCTCCCCATACCGGCCTTTCACTTCTTTGATAAAACACTGACTCTTTGTGACCTCTTCCAATAGCTCCTCTTTTGTCGGCTTCTGAGATAATTTTTCACGACATGCATATTCTGGTTCCAACCTCTTTGCCTCTAGTGGATCTTTACGAGATATATCTTTTAAAATGACCCGGCGTCCCTGCCTTAAGAGATTAACGGTATTTGGTATAGCAACATCGGCAACGACTGCCGTTGCATCAACTATTTTGTACCGCTCTTTTAATAAACCATCTCTTCGGGCACATTCAACTATCCGATTGAATATCCTTTCGAATCTCTCCTCCCCAAGCCTTCTGCGAAAAACCACCAGCGAAGTGTCATCTGGAACCTGATCTTCTATCTTTAACCCGATAAACCAGCGATAGAGAACATTATATTG
>CAYFXE010000021.1:0-5364 GCA_964347035.1 uncultured Eubacteriales bacterium
ATACTGGGATAATGGCTATCCAGATGGAGGAAACTACTGGTCTGATTACACCGGAGTAGATTTAGACAACGATGGAATTGGCGATACGCCCTATTGGGTAACTGAAGATGCCAAAGATAACTACCCGTTGATGAGGCCCCGGAATATTGCCCCGGTGGCTGTCGACATCAAACCTGGTTCCTGTCCAAATCCTTTTAATACAGAGAGTAAGGGAATTTTACCTGTTGCTTTACTTGGTACGGAGGGTTTTGATCCTACAGACATTGATCTTACAACTGTCCTTTTAACTCGAAACGTATGTGGAGATGGAGTGGCTCCAATTCGCTGGTCCGTAGAAGATGTTGCTACACCTTTTGAGGGCGAACTCTGCGATTGTAATGACTTAAATGGTGATGGTTATTTGGATTTAACATTGAAATTTAAAGCACAAGACGTGTTGTCTACCTTAGGTGATGTCTATGATGGAATTGACCCATATCCCTCCAACCCAGAATCAGCTTAAGATATGCCCCGCTTGTACGTGCGGGGCCGATTGAAAACATTTAGGGAATTTATACGGCATAAAAGGGAAAAAACCGAACAAAAATTCTCAGTAAAAGCCGATTTTAATGTCGGCTATCTAATGTTCTTGAGCCATACAATTCAAAGTGTTACACTTGAAAACTCATCTTATCCACGGAGGGATACCCATGAGACTAAGAGCTTTTTTTGTATGTGTATTGTTTGTCTTCTCCTTTAACTCACTGACAGCAGAGATTCATCGTTTTAAAGCAGCTCAGGGCTGGCAGACCTATGCTGTGCGGGAACCTGTCTTGCGTATAAAACCAGGCGATATCCTGGAGACAAACACTCTTTACTCAGATTTCTTCACAGAAAAAGACGGCCCATGGCCGGGAGAAGTCGGCCCTATCTATGTGGAAGGGGCAACTCCTGATGACACGCTCGTCGTCAAGATCATCAAGATTCGTCCCAATATCGGCACTGGGAGATCCGGGACCTCGACAGTCTACGGTTCGCTGACCGCTACCAATACAACTCCCATGCTCCACGATCCAGTCCCACCAAAAATGTTTATCTGGAAAATCGATGGCCAAAAGATGACAGCCACCCTGAATCTCCCTAACAGCCGGATGGAGAAGGTCAAGGTAAATCTAGTTCCTATGCTGGGCCGGCTGGCGACGGCTCCTCCAGGAGATCAAGCCATACCCGGAGGAGTGCCTTATAATTTCGGCGGCAACATGGACACCTCATATGCCCGGAAAGGGGCGATCGTCTATCTTCCTATCTTCCATGAAGGCGCGTATTTTTATTTTGGAGACGTCCATGCCCTACAGGGTGATGGTGAGATTACAGGAAGCGGTATCGAGACTTCGGCTGATATCGCCATCCAGATCGACCTGATTAAAGAAAAAAAGATCGAGTGGCCCCGCTTGGAGAATGATGAGTATATCATGGTCGCGGGCTCGATCCGGCCGCTCATGGACGCCTTCCGGATCGCTCATGTCGAGATGGTTAAGTGGCTCGAGTCAGACTACGGTTTTGACCGGTGGGAAGCTCTCCAGTTGCTGTCACAGGTAGGTTCCGCTCAAGTGGCCAACGTCGTGGATCCGAATTACACGGTTATAGCCAAGTTCCCGAAAAAATATCTGCCTAGCAAATAGATTTTTAATACACGTCACTTCTGGAACATTATTTTTATCGGAAGTTTAACCTGGGAAGGATACTTTATATTGCGATAAAGTTTGATCGTCGGCGTTAGCTGCATTTCATATAGCTCTGTGTTGCCTTTATCGGCACAGGTCAATGTTAACCGGATGCGGTGGCCTCTATCAAAGACATTGGATACGGGATGCAGATCAAAGACAAGCTCTGCTGGCTCATCTGACGATATATTCTGGGTAGCGATTGTGGTGATGGGATGATACGGTAGTTCCAAGTTATCATAGGGAGGAGGGGCGACAGCTCTGCTGGATGCTCTGAGCATCCCTTCCGAGATATAGTGTGAAAAACCTTGGCCGTCTACCTCTTCCAGGTAGGCATAAAAATCTCCATCCGGAGCATCGGATGTGATATACAGGGTAACGACCGGATGGCCGACGACAGTAACGTCCTCATCCAAAGGAAAACTCGTGAAGGTCAATCCTTTACGGTCATTTTCTGTCATATCAGGATAATTCATGTCCACTCCGGCCCCGTTATGCCATCGTGTGGCATCTCCGGTGGTAGCAGTATAGTCCACTTTATAGGAATCATATCCCTCTTCTTCAGCGGGCGATTCAGCCGACAAGATACCGTCATTGACAGATTCTATGCTTCCGGATTTTCCCTTCGAGAAATAATAAGATCTGGCTTCTGACTCCGGCAGCGGCCATTCGCTCGCTTGATGCCAGGACCACTTCTCTGGATTATGCAGGACCGCATAATTTATAGGAGGCTCTTCCATTATGCCGTTGTCGATCCCCTTCAGCCAATAGTCAAACCATCTCAGCTGTTCGATTTTCACCAGGCGGCCTCGTTCCTCGCTGATGGCCTCCTTCCAGTAACCGTGGGGCCAGGCCCCGACCGTTAATTTCTTCGGTGTTTTCAGGTTTACAAACCATTGAAATGAATCTCGAGCATAAATATCCAACCAGCCGCCCCAGAAATACACAGGAATTCCGGATTCATTGATGGCCTCGATATGGGTGGATGGTGTGGTGGATGCATATTCTGCGTCCCACACGGGATCATCACGGAATTTGATCTTTCTCGCTTCAGGAATCACATCCCAGTTATCTTCATGCTGAGCCATGGCTTCTTTGAGCATGACGCCTTCCGGGTCTTCATCGACAGGAGCTGCCGGGATCTCTGTATCAAGCTGTCGGGTGAGATCACCCCATAAATTGATAAAACCTTCTCTGTAAATGCCCCCCTCCCGGACCAGCATGAACAGATCAAAGGCGGCCACACGCGGGAAAATGGCCTTGAGATGAGGTGGAGCCTGGCTGGCCGTCATGAACTGGGTGACCCCCAGGTAGGAGCCGCCGTACATGCCGATGTTTCCGTCGCACCAGGGCTGGGCAGCGAGCCATTCCGTGATTTCGTAAGCATCGCGGGTTTCTTCTTCGGAAAATGTCTTTATGTATCTTCCGTAAGAAGCCCCTCCTCCCCGGACATCTGCTGCTGCGACCACATACCCATGTTTGACGAGGAGCTGGAGGTCACTGTTTCTATCCACGATAGAATAGATCTTGCCCTCTCTTAAAACAGCTCTATGGTAGCGGTGGTGAGTCCAGACACAGGGAAGCGGCTCTTCCACAGCCTTACCGTCCACGGCGGGCCGCACAATATCGACAGCCAGCTTGACGCCGTCACGCATCTTAATATATTGCGAGGTTCGTACCCATTCCTCGTATTTGGCAGTGGAATAACCTTCGTATTTTCCAAATTCGGATAAAGCGCCAGAAGGCACCTGTGTTTTTTGCTTCTTTTTACAGCGGGGGGTTAGAAACAAACAACAGAAGGCTGCTGTTAAAAATAGAATGAGTATTGTTTTTTTGTTGAGCTTAAGCATGAATTCTCTCCTTATTTAAATCCGAAAGATATGGAAGACATCGCAATAAATTTTTAAAATATGCATCATGATTCTTAAACGATTTTTTACCTTTTCCCACCTCTTACGTCAAGGTTGATTTTATGAATGATAATTTTTCATTGTCAAATTTGACTAATCTTTTCTTAATGATTATCTTATAAGCCATCGATCAGTAAGAGTTATGATGAAGTGCTCCCGTGTCAGTTCAAGTCGTCAAATAAGGCGAAATTTTAAGATAATATTCCCAAATAAGGAGGATAAAGGTTGTCACATTCGAGATACAGCCGAAGGCGATCAAGATTTTTGGTGATGTGGCCGTTGTCCATTATTCTATCGACTGGATTAGTCAAGATTCAGAGGGGAAAGAAGAAAAGATGAAAACGCGGATTACTCACACCTGGATGAAGCAAGATGGAAAATGGAGAATCATCGGCGGGATGAGTTCCGAATGAATGCTGTCAATAGATCTTCATTGCAAAATCACACTCCCTTGACTTTCTTTTGATCGAGTTTTATCCTTTTCAAGGATTATAGAGATCGAGATATGATAAGAGTGGACCGTTTACAACGACGACCAAGGAATCCCATCTTTCTTTCCTTTAACCATCCTTACCTCGATGAGATTTTAACCGGGAGAAAGGAAGTGTAATGCAGTCATTGGAAACGATTTTTTTTGATTTGAACATCCACACCGCTCCCCCCTTGATTGTCGGATTCCTGATGTTTGTGCTGGGTATCGTTACCCTAATCAGGGATAAGGCATCCAGAGTCAGTTCTTCATTTTTTATGGTCACCCTGAGCATATTTCTCTGGTTAGGCTCTTTAGCATGGCTCTACTCAGCTTCCAGCGAGGCGGAGGCGCTGTTGTGGGCCAAGATTGAGCATTTCGGAGTAGCTTTTATCCCGAGCTTCTTCTTCCTGTTTACTCTGGATATTGTCCGGCAGTATAAAAAATATAAATATTTTGGCTGGGCCACACTTGCACTTTCTGGAATGTTTTGTGTCGGTTTTATATTTTCACCTTATCTGATCGAAGGTGTTCAGCGCTCGCAATGGGGATATCACGCTCGTTACGGACCTTATGCGTTTTTTCTAATCGTGTATATCGGCCTTTTTTTACTGATCAGCTTGGATTTGCTCTGGGTTGAATATCTCAAAAGCTCTTCGGAACGTGAACGTAGCCGTCTCATGGGTATCTTTCTCGGGGTTGTTGTCGGATTGTTAGGAGCAGTCGATTTTTTACTCACATTCGGAATCCAAGTTTATCCACTTGGATATATCCCTATGTTTGTTTGTACTTTGATTCTCGGGCATACCATCATGCGCTTCAAGTTAGTAGATCTAACGCCCGCCTTCGCCGCAAGAAATATCTTGGAGACGACGGAAGGTCTGGTGGTGGTTGTTGATCTTGAAGGACGCATCTCTTTGGCTAATCGTTCGTTGTGTGAGCTACTCGGCTTTCAAGAGCGAGAACTGAACGGGCAGATGATATCTATGCTTTTTGACACAAGTGATAGAAATTTTCCGAAAAAGATCAGTAAATACTGGTCTATCAAGCATGAAGAGATGATATGGCGGAAAAAGGATGGAACAGATGTTGAGATGAGCGTCTCGGCCTCTGTGATTAGGGATAAGCTTGGAGAGCCCGCTGGGATTGTCTATGCGGCTATGGATATTAGCGAATTGAAAAAAACCCAGGAAGAAATGATGTTGGCCAAGGAGGATGCTGAGCGAGCCAATCAAGCTAAAAGCGAGTTCCTCGCCAACATGTCCCATGAGATAAGGACTCC
>CAYFXE010000021.1:5374-42285 GCA_964347035.1 uncultured Eubacteriales bacterium
TGCCGTGCTAGGATTTTCTGATATTTTAACAGACACTTCACTGAGTGACCTCCAGAAGGATTATGTGGATAACATAAGGAAGAGCGGGAAGTTACTGTTGGCTCTGTTGAGCGATATCCTGGATTTTTCTAAGATCGAGGCCAGGGAAGTTCAGCTGGAAGAGATCGACTTCAACTTGAAAAAATTGGTGGAGGATGTGCTGAGAATATCGAGGCCGAGAATTGCGAGGGAGGATGTTGAACTGTACTATTATTACGATGAAAATGTGCCTACTTTTTTCAGAGGAGATCCAACCCGTGTGAGACAAATCGTGTTGAACCTCCTGAACAATGCGATAAAATTCACCGAGAAGGGCGAGATCGGGGTGTGTGTGCAACTTACTGAGAACAAACCAGAGGAGAGTTTTTATACAATACAGATATCGGTGAAAGACACTGGAATCGGGATATCCAAGGACAAACGAGAAATGATCTTCGATGCCTTCAGCCAGGCTGACTCTTCCACAACCAGGAAATTCGGAGGGACTGGGCTGGGATTAGCCATAACCAGAGCCTTGGTGAGTAAAATGGAAGGCAAGATTTGGGTCGAGTCCGAGGAGGGTAAGGGGAGCGAGTTCTCCTTTACCCTAAAACTCAAGCAGTCGGATCCGTCCGCCTTCGACGATATTGCGCCAGTCGAGGTTAAGAGTCTTAAGGGCAAGAAGGTGTTTATTGTCGATGATAATGACAATGCCCGTCGTCTTATTGTATCATTCTGTGGGAAGGTGGGATTAAACGTCATTTCTGAGGTCTCATCAGCAAAAGAAGCTTTGGATAGATTGGAAAGGATCGACGAGATTCCAGATTTGATCATATCAGACATCATGATGCCAGAACTGGATGGCTACGATTTTGCCAATCAGCTCAAGAAAATCAGTAAACTCAGAGAAACGAAGCTTGTGGCTGTCTCGTCGGATGCCAGGCCAGGTACGGCAAGTAAGGCCAAAAGATCTGGGTTTGATGCGTTTATAACCAAACCAGTGACAGAGGAAGGAGTCATCAACGTCATCAAGACGGTCTTGGGAGATAAAAGAGAAGAAGGACAGATCGTCACAACTCATATGGCCGTAGAACTTACAGAGAAGAAAATCAAAGTGCTCGTCGCCGATGACGATCCTGTCAACCAGAAGCTGATAAGAATATTACTACAAAAACTCGGGTACGAAGAAGACATTGTCTCCAATGGGAAAGAGGCTGTCGAAAGGGTCATGACGAAGGAATATGATATCTGTTTAATGGACATGAAGATGCCAGTGATGGACGGTGTTGATGCCACTAAGAAAATCAGAAAGGAAAACTACACTCTTCCGATTATTGCCTTAACAGCCGCGGCGCTTAAAGAGGATATGGACAGATGTCTCGAGGCCGGAATGAATGACTTTGTGGCCCAACCAGTGACCATCAATAGTTTAAAGCAGAAACTTCTGGAGTGGACAGGAATTAAGCAGGAAAAGCCACAAGATAAGAAATAAGGAAGAGAATTATATTTTGTTGAGTCGCGCTAACCTATTGTTGAGCAGCATGATGTGCTTCATCTCTTCCTTGATAATTTCCTCTAGTTTATTTTTACCGAGATAAGCGGGGACCAATTCCTTCATGCCCAAGTAAAAAACGACTGAGTCTTTTTCTGCTGTGAGGGCTGCTTTCAGAATCTCTTCGAGCGAGGATGTATCAATTTCTTTTTCAAAAAAAACTCGGGTATCTGCCAGGGATTTGAGATAAAGATTAGCTTCGTTGTTAGCGTCGAACGTTGGAGTCAACCTCTCTTTTTCGGAAAGTTCGGATCTCATAGCGGCGAAGGTCTTGATATGGCCGTCCTCCATCGATGCTAGCTTGAGCAGAAGATCTTTTACCGAAGCATCCTGAACGTTTTCTGCGGTTGTTCTGTAGAATTTTGCTCCGTTCTTTTCAAGCTGTTCTGCCATTTCGAAGATTTCATCTGCACTGAAGACAAAGCTCATTTTCGATATCCTCCTCGATAAAATATACATAATTTATAGAATTTCTTCAAATCTAGAAATGAGATCAGACTTTGAAAACTGAAAGGAAGCTGTCTTAAGCGGAAGACTGGTAATTGTTTGACTCCAGACCTTGCCTTTGCTATAAGGGGAAAGATAAATTAATGGAGGAATATAAGGAGGGGAGGGAGTTATACATCTTCATGAGTAATCTAAATCAATCGGGAGGATAAAACATGATTTTGTGGGTATTGGCCCTGGCTATTTTAACGATTTTGTCTTATCTGTCAGATGTGGGGATTATCACCTTCATGCGGACTCTAAGGATTCCATTCTTGAATGCATCTCTTTTAAGCATTCTGATCCTACTCTGTACAGCAGGCATATTGGGAAGAATGCTCTTGATGGCAAGGAGGGGAGAAAAAGAATCTCTTAGGGAAAGAATAATTGAACTAGAGAAGAATTTAAAGACTTTACCTGGAAGGGAGAAGCCAACAGAGATTTGAAGAGTTTTATAGGTTTTCATCTGGATCATTGACTATGAGAATAAAAGGTTTTCTGGCAATTCTCCTCCTGGTTATGTTAGTAGTATTCTTTTTATACGTGATTAAGGCCGGAAAACACGGGCAATTACCTGGTCAGATTGAAGCGTTTAACTCGATGAAAGACAAATTAACCAGGACAAATCTGAAGACTTTGGAAAGAGTGATCATCTCTCATATAGCACAGAAGGGAGAAACTCCCCAAAAGCTCCAAGATCTCGATAAATTTCATCTGATTTCTGCGGCCAGAGTAGATGCTTGGGGAACAATCATCAAGTACAAAAAGCTTTCAGAGACTCGATTTCAGCTTATCTCTGCCGGGAAGGATAGACGGTTCAAAACTGAGGATGATATTACTTCGGAATATTAACGTCGGGATCGATTTGAGGAGTATTACTTTTTTTTAGGAGAGAAGAGAAGATATTTGATTTTCCTCCACAGACTCCTTTTCTCTTCGGCATCCTCGATTTCCAACTTCTGAGTAGATTTTCTGAACTTAGTTCGAGAGCTTTTCTCAGTACCCTTCAATTGCATGTTTAGATTGTATGTCTTTCTTTTCTCTGGGTCTTTTAAATGGCGATAGGCCTCTTCAATTCTCCTTAAAATATACCATCTTTCCTTATCAGAGAGAAGCCTATAGTGAGCCAAGGAGTCTCGACTGTAAGTGGATTTTCCGAGTTGATAAGCTCTTTCTATGTCCTTCGGCGAAGCATTCTCGTCCAGATTAAGGATTTCGTAATAGCTCATCTCTTCGATTTTTTTCATCAGCATGTCGATTTATGATTCGCAGTTCATCTCACGTAAATGAGTTTATCTGCAATATCTTTGATCGAAGTTGCTGCCGCAGATTCAGGGTAAGATGCCATGTAAGCATTCAGTTCTTTTAGGCTACGAGGGACATTTTCATCATAAGGAACGGCACCTAGATAATTCACCTTCACCACTAAGTATTTCTGAATGACATCAACCATGGATTCCCCGAGCAGGAAATCTCTATCTTCTATGGCTTTGTTTATTATAAGACAAGGCCGAAAGTTATTTAAGGACTTGTACAAGAGCTGAGCGCAGGATTTATCGTAAGAAATGATAGTGTTCAAAAAGCCATAGATGGATCGAGAGTTGTCATCCGTATTCTCAGCAATCCAGCTTATTAAATCCTGCATCCTGTAGTATTCGGCATAAGATTTTAAAATCCTGATGATACAAGCTCTCAGGAAGTAGTAGGTATTCTCGATAGCTGTCGGTTCTGGATTGATGACGAGGATACCAGGATTGGAGAGGATAAAGAAATCAATTTCGTTGTAAGAAGTCCCGGTCCCGATATCGATAATCACTCTTTGAGCATCAAAGGCCTTGACATGCCGGATGAATTTGAGTTTCTTGTAATAATTCAAGTTGGCCATAAACGGAGTCCTATCGGTGCCTTTGATCAGCCTCAACCCATCAAAAGGAGTGAAGACAACAGTATCTTCGAGTTTCTTAATTCTATTAGAGAAGAAATGACCGAGATCTAAGTCTGAATGATTCATTCCAAGGAATGTATGTAGATTAGGTCCTCCTAGGTCAGCATCGATCAAGACGACATCCTTCTCGAGATGAGACAGGTGGATGGCGAGGTTGGCTGCAATAAAACTTTTACCTGTTCCTCCCTTCCCACTGCCTACCGCCCATACGGATTTTTGTGGGGTTTGGTAGAGGCTGAAAGAGGGAATTTTTTCGTATGAGCTCATCTTCAAAAAAAGTAAACGAAATTTTAACATAATCTCTAAACCAAAATCTATTGAATTCTGGACGCTTTTCTGGTATCTTACAGAATTAATTTTGAGGACTGGTGAGGAAGGAGTTCAAATTTGCAGAAGACTTTCGGGGATTTCGACAGTAAGTTCAAATTCGTCATCGTCGCTTCGAAAAGGGCCAAGCAGCTACTCAAAGGAGCCAAGCCGAAATTAAAAACCAAGTCTAAGAGTCTCATCCGTGTCGCTCAAGAAGAGGTGAAAGATGGGCTCGTGAATTATGAAATCGTTCTCAAGAAAAAAGAAGAGGAGTACAGTGCTGAAGATGAGGATTTCATCGGAGAAGATATCGTAGGAGAGGTTGAAGCCATCAAGCAGGTCATCGAAGAGAGGTCTGAAAAAGTCAGAAAAGGCAAAGAGGCCAAAGAAAAAAAGAAGAAGAAATAGACATCGGGAAGAAGTTATGACTTTCCTGCCGTGAACGTTTTTTCTTCTTTGAGAAGCTCGACGTAATCTTTATTAATAAATTCCTTTTTTGAAAAACCGAGAGTTCGGGTGAGTTTGACGATATCTCCTCTCGGTCCTTCCAATTCCAAAAAATTCCCGATTTTGATTTCATCCAGGCATATTTTAAGGTTTTTGTACCTGAATATTCTCCTGTATTTCTCATAATGGAAAGAGGGGACAAGACCGATCGATTTCAATATTTTCTTTAATTGCTTATCATTCCTGACTTCTGTTTCATACTCATCTCTGACTTTAAATTTTCTGGATCTTTGAGGCGTCCCTTTAAAGGTAAGAAATGTTTTTTTGTTGGTTTTTCGAAGTCTCAATGCTTGTTTCATTTTATAAAGAGATTGGGACGGGAAATCATAAAGAGTGTTTGTCTCGAAGTATCTATCTTTTTCTAATCGAGCTCCATGCTCGAGGACTTTACCGATGACGTCATCGATATCTTTGATTCTTATCTTAACTTCTATTTCGACCATAGCCTTCTATTCCTAGCTTGAGCCATTCGGTGTATTCGTCTGTCGAGAATGGAAGAGTAAGAAGCTAGAAATCAAACCGCTATAAGCGATAAGGGGCAAGTTTACTGTTTTAACCTTGTTCCCTTGTATTTACGTGTGAATTATTTTCCTCGAGTCAGAACATAATCGGAAAACAGAGTCAGTGTGTCCCGATGAAGTGATTTGGGAAACTGATTGATAATTTCTTTTGACTTGAGTGAATAATCTTGTGCTTTTTTAAAGGTGTAATCCAGTGCCCCGTTGGATTTTACGATGTCAAGAATTTCTTCTCGAGCTCCCTTGCCCAGGCGTTTTCCTTTCAATAATTCGATCAGGCGCTTCTTGTTGGCTTTACCATCGTTTGTGAGGGTGTAGATTAAAGGAAGAGTCATTCGCCCTTCATTGATATCAGAAAGGACGGGTTTTCCCAACGTCTTTTCCTCACCTGTAAAGTCGAGAAGATCATCGATTATCTGGAATGACATCCCGATATTTGTCCCAAAATCAACAAGAGCACTCTGTTCTTTTTCAGCAGCTTCTCCGAGGATTCCTCCGATCTGACAGGACGTCGAGAAGAGAGAGGCAGTTTTTTTATTGATAATATCCAGATAATCTTTCTCAGTCAGATCGAGATGGCCGCTCAGGTAATATTCCTTGAGTTCTCCCTCGATCATTCGAGCTGAGACATCGGTCAAGATACCGATCATCTGACGATGGGAGCTTCGGAGGGAAAGCGCTATGGATTTTATATACAAATAATCACCCAAGAGGACAGTGATATTTGGCCCCCATCTGGCATGGACGGATTCACGGCCGCGTCTCACTTCTGATTTATCGATGATATCGTCATGGATGAGAGAGGCGGTGTGGATGGCTTCGACCAAGGTGGACATGAGGATGTGTTCGTTTCCTTGATAACCGAGCAATTTTGAACAGAGAGTAAGCAGAGCCGGTCTCATGCGTTTTCCAGCTTTTTGAAAGAGATAATTGCCAATTTCTGAAATGAGTTTATTGGATGATTGGACAAACAGCTTCAAGTTGTCTTCAACTTTTTCTAAATCCGCCTTTATGTCTCGGTATAGGGCTTGTAGAGATATATCTCTTTTGATCTGGGTTCTGATGTATTCCTCAACAGAATTCCGCCTCAGATGTTCCATGTGTATACTCTTATTTTTCTCCAATTCGGCACCTAGTTTAACATCTCGAATTTGATATTTCAAACATAAAAAGCGATTTAAAACTTTCTGATGTCTGCATCGCCACTTCATGAAAAGAAAGATTTTTAATTTCGGCGAGGGTTTTGGCCACTTCTATGACAAAGGCCGGTTCATTCCTCTTCTTTTCTCTGCGTAAGGGATGGGGGATAAGATAAGGAGAGTCGGTTTCGATGAGCAGTCGATCGATAGGAATTTTTTTCGCCACTTCTCTCAACGGATAGGCATTGGGGAAGGTTAAGATGCCGGAGAAGGAGATTAAGAAATTGTGATCCATCATGTTCTTGGCTGTTTCCCAGTCCTCTGTAAAACAATGAAGAATTCCTCCTCGAGTGAAGCGGACATCTTGAATGACTTTTTCCAACTCATTGCCAGACTCCCGGCTGTGGAGGATAACCGGAAGGTTCAGCTTTTCCGCGAGTTCGAGTTGACAGCGTAGGGCCTCTATTTGGTGTGAAGGAGGAGATAAATTATAATGGAAATCAAGGCCAATTTCCCCAATGCCCTTGATTTTCTGAGCGGCGGCTAACTCTTCAACCTGAGGCATATCGTTAGGATTAAAGGATTTGGCATGATGGGGATGAACACCAGCTACTGCGATGATATTTTGATATCGCTCTGTGAGCATAAGAGTGATCTCTAGGTCTGACGGTTCGAGGATATCAGCCGGACAAAGGATGGCCTGGATGCCTGCTTGAAAAGCTCTCTGGAGGACTTGATCCCGGTCTTTATCGAATTGGTTCATACACATGTGAGCATGGGAGTCGATTATTTCAAAATGTAACAGATCCATTTATCCAAATGCTTTTCGATTATCTAGCCAATCTTTATCTCTCTATGAGATGTACCATGTGGACGACAGAAATAATGTCATGAATAAAGATTAAGTAGACAGGTGGAGTGATCGGGATCGAGGGTTCGTTATTGCTCCATAATTTTTTTCTTCAGGTGCCGTATCGGAAGGGCTCCGTAATCAAGAAGTTTCTTCAGGAATTCTCTTCTGTCGTAGGATTCACCTTTCAGGTTCTTGTATTCTTTTTCCATATCAAGGATTTCTTGGAGTCCGACATATGAATAAGCGGCTTCGCCAGGGTTGAGTATGATTTGATTCCATTTTATTTCAGCTTCTGCAGGAGTTTGGAATCCTCCCCTTGTCATGTAGGCGATGGCTTGCTCTTTGGTCATGCCGCCTTCATGAATATTGAAATCCAGCTGGAAATTTATGGCAGATCTCAGTCTGAGTTTGAGCTCGTTCAGGCGCAGCCGGAGGTCGTAATTCCCGAATCCTGAGGTGGGCAACATCCCTTCCACGTAGATAGGCCAGCCTTTGATGAGCGGTTGGTTGGGATAAAGCTTCCTGACGAGCGATGGGTTCTTCTGGGTGAAATAAAGGGGAACAAACTCCCCGGGATAGACATGACGAACAGTCCAGAAATAGAGCGAAAAGTTATTGTATTCCTCGAGGAAAGAATTTTTTATCTCCTGATCCCAGTCATCAGGAATCGGAGAAATCAAGATGGAGTAGCTGCCTGTCGTTTCGTAAGCTCCAGGCACTAAAGTGCGAGTCCAGTTCATTCCTTGAAGCTCGGCCGGCATCGCTTCTATGATTATTTCTTCTTCAGGGACTTCGAGAAGTTGTTTGTCGAGCAAGAAGCTTTTTATCTCAGCCTTCGTTTGTTTGATCCTGTCGATGAACTCATCTTCTGACGCGTGCTCTCCAATGATTTTATTCAGAACGTGTCTGATGGTGGTGTTGATAACTTGGTCTTCGGTCAAGTTTGCAGGCGGATTTTCCAGGTTTATCTTCGGGTCCATGATTTTGTAGAAGGGAATGCAGACGAGGAACATTTCTCGGCGAATGTTCTTGTAATCGGCTTTCGAACGAGCCACAAGTTCTTCAAGAGGAATATTACTCTGAAATTGAAGGCGAATAAAGCGACGATGAGCCTGTTCTCCCAGACGCATGTTTCCTGTCGAGCGGGGTAAAAGATCGTTTTGGAGATAGCGTTGGTAGTCTTCTAAAGCTGGGATGGCCTTGGCCAGGTTTTCTTGAATTTTGGATTTGGATGCTTCCGGAACATTTTCCATCAATCGAGGAAGTTCGACTTTATAAAAGTTGATGATGGCCGGAAACTGTTTGATGGCTGTTTCTGTATAGAGTTGAGGGGGTGTTTTCAGGTTTTCTTTGGCTTGTTTGATGAGCTTGGGTAGGTCCTTCAGCCTTTCGGCAGTGTTCTGATCCCTTGTCTCGGCAGGGGCAGACTCTTGAATTAAAAGACTCCGAACACAATGGGTAAAGATATTGTTATAAAAAAGAGGATTGTATTCCCAAGGAATTAAGCCCTCATGATCAAGGAGTTGTAAATCCAAGGCATCAACTATCATTTCATGGTCGACCTTACGGTCTGGGCTCAGGTTCAGCTTGTCGACTTTGGCGACAAGCTCCTGGTTGAATTTATCGAGGGCTTCATGACGTTTTTCGATGTTTTTGTTCCCTAGGTCTTCCAGTTTGTTATCGTACTTATGAAAGCCGGCAAGAGTCGCTGCTGTCGGAAAAAATTTCCATTGTGCGTCAAAGTATTCGTCGAGCAATTTTTGGAATTTTGCATCTTCCTCATTCTGTTGTGAAATGACTAGGATAGGGACAAAGAAAATGAAGGTCAGGATGATGATTGGTGTGACCGTTTTCCTCATCGGGTCCTCCTCTACGGAGACTTACTCGAAATCTCTTTTAAATTTTAAAAAAAATCCTACCACAAAATGATTATCAAAGTAAACAATCGCCTCCACACAAAGCTATTTACCATCTGATAACTGCTGAAGCCCAGGTAAAGCCTGAACCAAAAGCCGTTAGCACGACTAAGTCGCCTTTTTTTATTCTTTGTTCCCGAATCGCTTCATCCAAAGCAATCGGGATGGAGGCGGCAGTGGTATTCCCGAAACGATCGATATTTCTGATGACTTTTTCCACGGGAATTTTTAAATTCCGGGCCACCATCAGGCTGATCCTCTCGTTGGCTTGGTGAGGAATCAGGTGGTCAACATCATTGATAGTCAGATGGTTATATTCCAGGGCAGCCCGGACAGCCTTAGGCATCTTCGAGACAGCATTCTTGAAGACATTTCGTCCGTCCATGCAAGGGAAATATCCTTTTCCTCGCAACATATCCGAGGAAAAAGTGGGGCGATCTTTCGGACTTGGCTTTTCCATCCAGAGATCCTTGACGTATCTTCCATCAGAAAATAGATGGGTCGAGAGAATCCCGCGTCCATCATTATTTTCGTTTGGTTCGAGGATGACAGCTCCGCCCCCATCTCCGAAAAGAACGGCCATATCTCTTCCTTCGTCTGAATAGTTTAGGTTCGAAGATTGGATCTCGGCTGCGACAAGAAGAATTTTCTTGTACGTCTGATTCCGGATGTACTGATCAGCGACAGAAAGGGCATAAATGAATCCCGAACACTGATTCCGGATGTCGAGGGCTCCGATACCGGTGAGGTTGAGTTTTTCCTGGACGATAACACCGATTCCGGGAAAATAATGGTCAGGAGAAAGGGTAGCCGCAATGATAAAATCTATCTCAGATTTGTCGATTTGAGCTGACTCGATGGCATTTAAGGCTGCCTCGTAGGCAAGGTCAGAGCTCCCGATTCCTGATTCAGCATAGCGTCTTTCTGAGATGCCAGACCTCTGACGGATCCACTCATCTGAGGTATCCATAAGTTTTTCTAGATCGTAATTTGAGACAACCCTGGGGGGAACGTGATGACCGGTTCCTGTGATTTTTGTCAGCATATTCATCCTGGCTTCGTCCAATTATAATCGATTATGCCAGAAAAATAAAGATGCCTGTCCTCTGGCAACTGACAACTGACAACTGATTCGCACTTGACTCAGGCATAAAGAGTGAGTAATATGCTTGTGATTGGTGGAGAATTTAATTTGAAAAAGTTCTTTCTTATTTCTATTGTTATCCTTTCCTTCTCCTTCTTCCATCTCGCCAAAGAAGACGATTCACTCAAGGTACGAGCTTCGATAGATCCTAAAAGGCTCTCCAGAGGACAAGAGGGAAAAGTCACTCTCAGACTTAGGCTCAAAGAGGGAATCGTAATCAACCCCCAGCCCTCATTCATCATCGAATTTGAGCCTTCAGAAGAGATTGTCTTTCCCAAGAATTTTTTTACGGCATCAGACTTAGAATTAGAGACTGTGGAAGGAAACGGAGAGGAATACCTCAATTTAGAAGAACCGATCGAGATCCCATTCTCTATCAATCTGAAGGCGAAACGGGGAAATCACGTCCTCAAAGGGAAAGTCAAATATTTTGCCAGTTGTAAGGTGGAAGGGTGGTGTTTGAAAAGCAGAACGACTTTCTCGGCTTCATTTTACACGCGGAGCAGTGTTGCCAAGAAGAAGAAATAGCCCCCCCTTCTAAAACCCAAGATTTTCGCTGACAAGATAAATCATCTTTAAATCCAAGGATAGTTTAGATATTCACAACCACTTTCGTTGAATATACCAGTCGATGGTTTCTTGGACAGCCTGCCTGAGGGAAAAATGGGGAGAAAAGGAAAGCATCTCCTGGGCTTTGGTAACGTCCGCGATCCAACAACGTTCCCGCATATCCTTGACTCGGTATCGATTGAGGAGCATCGGTTTCTTGGTAAGGTGACCCATAGCCGTTCCAAGGAGTCCGATGAGATGGATCAAAAAAAATGGAATATTTACTCTTTTTAGTGATATACCCAGGGCCTCTCCCGCGGTATTTCCGAGTTCATCCCAGCTGTAAGGTTGGGGGTCAGCGATGTTGATGATTTCCCCGCTTTTGATGTCCTTTTGGACGGCGAGATCCATGGCTCTGGCCAAGTCCTTGATATAGCAAAGGCTGAAATGTCTTTTTTGAGAGCGGACGCTAGGCAAAATTCCTTTCTTTAAATATTTAAAATAGGCGAGAAAATCCCGGTCACGAGGGCCGAATATGGCTGGGGCCCTGAGGATTACCACCGGAAAATCATCTTTGTATCTCAATGCCTCTTCCTCCCCCTTTAGTTTGCTCTCACCGTAGGGAGTGATCGGGCGAGGGAGAGAGTCCTCCTTGACCGGTTCACAATCCCGGGAAGGCCCCGAAGCCGCAAGACTACTCAGAACCAGGATTTTTTTGGGGCGGATGTTCTGGGAGCCGAGAGCCTGAAAAAGACTTGCTGTACCGAGTTGATTTACTGTATAATAATCTGCCAAATTTGAGGTTAAAGTTAAGCCGGCGATATGAAAAACAGTATCGATGTCGGAAGGAACAGAGGGAATAGAAAACAAATTCCCCTCGAGGACATTAATGTTGTACCCATTTAACCATTTGAGGTTGTTCCGATCTCTAACCAGAGCAAATATTTCGACGTTTTTCTTGGCTAATAAATAGTCGATAACATGACTTCCGACAAATCCTGTACTCCCGGTAACAAAGGCTTTCATTGATCAGATTTTATGAAAAATTACCTCCTAAGGTCAAACCGATATAAAACATGAAATGTATTAATCATATAATCGGCGATCGGTTGATATGCCCCGCGGCTTGCAGCGGGGAACCGGGCGTCGAAGGATCCATGGGGTGTGCCCCATTGGTCGCAGGGAAAGCCCGAGAAAGGGAGGCAGAAAGCCGTAGGCGAACGTTGGAAGGAGGAACGCCAAACGGCTCCCCCTCCAAGGTTGAGTCAGGCTGTCTGAAAGGAGGAGACGGTGGACCTATTTGATAAATGCTACGCCTTCACCAGGGCTGAAGAGGCCCAAGAGATGGGGATATATCCCTACTTCACTCCCATTCAAGAGGTGAACGGAAACAGAGTCATCATCGATGGTAAAGAAATGATCATGGTCGGCTCCAACAACTATCTGGGCTTGATCAACCATCCGCGGCCCATAAAAGCAGCAGAGGAGGCTTTGGAACGGTACGGAGTTGCCACCTGCGGGTCTCGATTCCTAAACGGAACCCTCGATATCCATATTCAGCTGGAGGAGAAACTAGCCCAATTCATGAATAAAGAAGCGGCCTTAGCCTTCAGCACAGGCTTTCAGACAAACCTCGGCATCATATCGACAATTGCCGGCAAGGGGGATGCGATCATAACCGATCGGATGGTCCATGCCAGTATCATCGATGCTTGTCGGCTTTCATTTGCCAGCGTCAACAAATACAAACATAATGATATGGATGATCTGGAGAGAGTTCTTTCTTCCTTGGAAAAGGACATCGGTAAATTGATCGTCGTCGATGGTGTGTTTAGCATGGAAGGAGATTTGGCCTATCTTCCTGGAATCGTGGAACTTGCCAAAAAATATGACGCTAAACTCTTCGTGGATGATGCTCATGGGATAGGTGTTATGGGCAAGAATGGAAGGGGAACAGCCGAGCATTTCGGTGTGGAGGATGAAGTGGATCTCGTCATGGGCACCTTCAGCAAGTCTTTTGCTTCTCTCGGGGGCTTCGTGGCGGGTGATAAGAAAGTCATCTCCTACATCAAGCATTTTGCCCGCTCTTTGATTTTTAGCGCCAGCATCACTCCCGCTTCGGTCGCGACAGTCCTTACCACTCTCGATATTATCCAGAAAGAGCCTGAAAGAAGAAAGAGATTGTGGGAGATCACAAAGAAGATGAAATCCGGGTTCCAAGCCATGGGTTACAACACAGGGCCGACTGAGACCCCCGTCATTCCTGTGATTGTCGGACATGATGAACTGACATTCATGCTGTGGAGATTACTCAGGGAAAGCGGTATTTTTACCAATCCTGTGATTTACCCTGCCGTCCCCAAGGAACAAGCCTTGATTCGAACGAGCTACTCGGCCACCCATAGCGACGAGGAACTAAATATAGTGCTCGAAAGTTTTAGAAAGTGTGGCAAACAATTAGGCATCATCAAGTGAAGAAGACGATGAAGAAAGAGTGTGGACGTTTTACTCTTCTTGTCTTTCTGACTGTGGCGTTTTTTTTGTGCGCGGAAGGATCAAGCCCTATTCTTCCGTTGGATCAAATCAAGGTGGGAATGAAGGGTAAAGGAAAGAGTGCTTTCACTGAAGACGAGATAGAAGAGTTTGAGGTTGAAATCCTGGGCATCCTCCATAACGTCCAGCCAAGAAAAAACATCATCCTGGCCAAGCTTAAAGGAGACAGGCTGAGCAATACAGGTGTCGTCCTAGGTATGAGTGGCAGTCCAGTGTATGTGGAAGGAAAGCTCATAGGAGCTGTGGCTTACAGCTTTCCGTATTCCAAAGAAGCCATCGCAGGAATTACTCCTGTGGAGGAAATGCTCGATATACCAGTCACAGAGAGGCCGACATCTTCCATTTCTCCGAGGGTCCCGGTGAAAAAACATCTCACCCTACAAGAGCTGTTTGAGTTGAATAAGGATTTCTTCCTTTCCAAGTCGGCCCTGTTCTCCGAGGGGCAGACATTCGAGCTCCTCAACATTCCATTGGTCTTCGGCGGATTCCATTCGGTTGTGTTTGAGCGTGCCAAGTCGTTTTTCTCGCAACTGGGATTCTCGCCCGTGATGGCCGGACCATCTGGTCAAGAAAAAGAAGCATTTCTGCCTTCAGATTTGACCTTGAGAGAAGGTGATCCGGTGGCGGTCCAGCTCATCGCGGGTGATCTGAGCATGGCAGCCGTGGGGACAGTCTCTTATGTCGACGGCAACCGTCTCTTGGCTTTCGGGCATCCCGTGTATAACTTGGGGAATGTGGACTATGCCATGACCAAGGCGAAGGTGATCACTGTTGTTCCCAGCCTGAATGTCTCGTTTAAATTGGCTTCGCCCGAAGCTATTGTCGGAACATTCACCCAAGATCGAACCTCAGGGCTTGCCGGAGAAATCGGGAAGATTCCGAAGCTTATCCCGATCAACGTTACAATAACCGATAAAAATGATACCAAAGATGAGTTTAAGATTAAGGTCATAGACGATCCCATCTTGACACCGGTTCTGGTTAATTTTTCTCTGGCCAACCTGATGTCTGTGGAAGGAAGATCAATCGGGAATCTGTCTCTTGAGCTTATGGGAACGGTGTATTTGGAGAATGGGATGAATGTTCCTATCGAGGATCTCTACTCCGGCCAGCTGGATGTCTCGATCACAAACCTCTCGAGTCTTCTCGCGGCTGTGGTTTATTTCTTGATCAACAATGAATTCGAGGACCTGAAAATACACCGGATCGATTTAGATATTAAGGCTACAGAAGATATAAGGCTTTCGTATCTTCAGAAGGTGTGGCTGGATAAATATGAAGCCAAGCCCGGAGAAAGGATTAACATCAATTTCTTCACCCGGACGGTAAGAGGAGAGAACCAGCTCCATGGTGTTGGCATCGAGGCCCCGCCTCTCCCCCCTGGTTCTGAATTCCAGCTGGTGATGGCCGATGCGGCCTCGATGCGCCAACTGGAGACAAGCCAATATAAAGTCGAAGACTTTGTCCCCCGGAGTTTGAGTCAACTCATCAGGATTTTGGGCAATCTTAGGAAGAATAATCGGATTTATTTCAAAGTCATCGCATCCAAGCCAGGCCTCTTCTTGAAGGGAGAGGAAATGCCGAATTTGCCTCCGACGATGAAATCCATGTTTACTTCTCCTCGCGCTGCCGCTTCGGTACCGACCGAGCTCAACCGATCGACGATGAGAGAGTATCAATACCCAGTTCCTTATGTCTTCAAAGGATTAGCCGTGATCCCGATTAAAATTAAAGAATAGGAGAGAAAGGGAATGAAAAAGGGCTTTCTTATCGGTTTCATCACTCTACTCATTTTAGCTCAAGCGGCCCTAGGAGTTGTCCCTCGCAAATGGGAAATTCGTACCCTTGAGGATTTTTTAAAAGGCAAGTTTGAAGGTATCTCTGTCTCTGAAGACGGTCAACTTTCCCTTTCTCTTAAGGAAGAGGTGAAAGAAGGTCCGCCTGAGGAGTTTTACCTATCCTATGTTCTCACGTCTGAAGGAACAGCTTATCTCGGGACTGGCCATGGAGGAAAAATATACAGAATCAGCCCCTCGGGCGAGATCGATCTCTATTTCCAAGTGCCTGAGATGGATATTTACTGTCTTGCTCTTGATGCTAAAGGAAGGCTGTATGCGGGAACTTCTCCCAACGGGAAGATTTATAGGATCACCGATAAGGAAAGAGGCAGTCCTTTTTTTAATCCTCCCGAAAAGTATATCTGGGATTTGTTCTTCACAGATGGAGACGTGTTGCTGGCCGCTGTCGGGGAGACAGGGGGCCTTTATGAGATTAACCAGGAAGGGGAAGGGAATTTGATCTTCAGAGCTGCCCAGAACCATATCCTTTCTTTGATTAAGGATAGGAGAGGAAATCTTCTCGCAGGGAGTGGCGGAAAAGGGCTCCTGTACCGGTTTTCGCCGGCAAAAAAAGCCTCTATTCTTTTTGAATCTCCGTATGAGGAGATTAGGAGCATCGCTCTGGATGATCAAGGAAATATATACGTCGCGGCTGGAGGGACAATCCCGACACCTCAAAAGGCAGGCTTAACCTCCATCAAGGCTCAAACACAGACAGAAGTGAGCTTGATCGTCACACCTGCCAAAACTAAACCTGAAATTCTACCGACAGCAAGAGAAAAACAGCCCAGCGCTATTTATCGAGTGAATACCGAGGGAATAGCCAAAAAAATCTGGCATTCCGAGGAGGATTTAATCTACTCGTTAATCTGGGATGACACTCGGAAGAAATTAGTCTTTGGCACCGGCGATAAAGGGCGGATATATACTCTTGACAAAAAGGGTAAAAGCTCTCTTCTCCTCCAGAAAAAATCTGAGCAGGTGTATTCCCTGGTTTCCCATGATTCCAAGATTTATGTCTTGGCTAACAATCCTGCTGGTCTCACCATCATTGACCCTGAGCAAAGGGATAAAGGAGAGTATGTCAGTCGAGTTTATGATACAAAAACAGTTTCTTCCTGGGGTCGGATCGAGTGGAGAGCCACAGTTCCTGAGGGTGGTTCTCTCCAGCTTCAAACACGCACCGGCAATTCGGAAGAGCCTAATCAGAGCTGGACAGACTGGTCCCCGCCCTACCAAAAGGCAGAAGGGGAGCAAATCCTCAGTCCGAAAGGGAGGTTCATCCAATTTAGAATCATCTTCCAAACACAATCCGGCAAAGTCACTCCTCTTCTCCAGAAAATCAACTTATTCTATCTTCAAACCAACTTAGAGCCGGTTATCGTAAGATTAAGCTTATTACCACCGAATCAAGTTTTTCTCAGGCCACCAAAGCAGGATGATATCATCTGGGGGCTGGATACGGAGACGCTTCCTGAAACAAAAACCGAGAATCAAGCTCAGTCTTATGTACTAGCCAGGAAGGTCCAGAGAAAGGGATATCAGACTATTGTCTGGGAGGCCACCGATGAGAACGGCGATGACCTTCTTTTCACGCTGTACATACGGAAGGAAGATGAAGCAAGATGGCGAGTCTTGAGAGAAAACTGGAGAGAGGCCATTTTTGCTTTCGAGACGCTGGGTTTTCCCGACGGCGTTTATTTTATAAAAATCCAAGCATCGGATGTCCCGTCAAACCCCTTGGGCCTGGAACTGACATCCGAAAAAACGAGCTCCCCTTTGACTGTCGACAATTCTCTCCCTGTGGTTACAGGTTTTCAGGCAGTCAAGGAGAAAAACAGCTTGATCTTGACTTTTTCTACCCAGGATTCCATGTCCTCCATCGAAGAGGTTCATTACCTCATCCATCCTGATAAGTGGAGAAATGTATTTCCTGTCGATGGTATCTGTGATTCAAAACAGGAAGACTTTAAACTGAGGATAGGTTTATCCTCTAATTCCGATAACCTCGTGACTCTAAAAGTCAAAGACAGGCACGGCAATATCGGCGTTTTCCGATACACGTTCTAACCGATTCTATTCCATCCAGAAAACTGTCTAAGATTCACTTTTCACTCTTTCCAGATATTTGTCTTCTCTTGTATCGATCCGGACGACATCGTTGTTCTTGATGAATTGGGGAACGTTGATGGTGATACCAGTCTCCAGAGTGGCAGGTTTACTGCTGGCCGATTGTGTGGCGCCTTTAAGGAATGGTTCTGTCTTTACCACTCTTAGGTTCATCGTCTGAGGTGGGTTTATTCCCACTGGCTGTCCTTCATGCATCTCGACTGAGAAGATAACGTTGGGAAGGAGATAGCGTTTGCTCTCGCCGAGGAGGTCTTGAGAAAACTTCATCTGCTCGTAAGTCCCCAGCTCCATGAACACGTATTCATCCCCCTCCTGGTAAAGATATTCCATCTCCTTTTCTTCCAGGAAAGCCTGCTCCACCCTATCCTTGGAGCGGAACCTGTAATCTTGAAGAGTCTGGTCCTTCAGGTTGCGAAGTTTGGTCTGCATCAAAGCCTGTCCTTTTCCGGGTGTGACGTGGGTGGCTTCGAGCACTTTGTACAGGTTGCCCTCGATTTTTATCACCATCCCTTTTCTGATTTGAGTTGCATTGATCATATCGGTGTTCCTTTACCTGAATTATTCATACCTGGGGCTGTAATCCGCAGCTCGTATTCAGACATCCATTATTTATATATAGACTCGAGGTTTAAAAGTCAAAGTCAACGACAAACGTGATAAAGCGAAATCATTTGATTTTGAAAGGGTTTTCATTTATAAATGAGTCTCATCCGTCGAAAAATGACTGACGTCTATTTCTTGGGAACAGGCGGTTCGATCGCCACTGAGGTGAGGGACAACACGTCCCTGCTCGTGCATACCGAAGATCAACTAATCCTCGTCGACTGCCCGGGTTCCATCATCCAGAAGATAAAGAAGCTGGATTTTGATCCTCGTCAAATCACAACCATCCTGGTGACCCATATCCATCCTGATCACATCTATGGCTTGCCTTCCTTGGTCCATAGCTTGATGTTGGATGATGGCCTTATCGAGCTCTATGGCTCGGAAGAAACAGTCCATTTCTGTCAGGATTTATTGGATCTATTCCATCTCCGGGATGAAAAGATCAAAACAAGGATTCGATTCATTCCTGCAAAGGTCAAAAAAATCCTCGGACTTTCTGCCCCTATCGAAGTTTTCTCACTGTCCGTTCCACACGATTCGTCTTCCCTGGCGCTTCATTTTCACTTCGCAGACTTAAAGAAGGATCTGTTCTACTCCGGTGATAGCCCGGTTTATCCTCCTCTGTTTGATCAGGCGTCAAAGACAGACTATCTGATCCACGATTGCAGTGCGCCCTCCCGGTTCTTTGAACAATATCCCTCGCTGTATGAAATGCATACCCATTCACTCGATTTGGGAAAGCTTTGCCAGGATGCTGAGGTTAGATGTCTCATTCCCTGCCATTTCTTCGGAGAATTGGATTTTTCCCTCTCCGAAATTGAAAAGGAGATAAGGGAAAACTTTAGTGGAGAGCTGATTATCCCCAAGGATTTCACGAAAATCACTTTATGAGCTAGACGCATTTCTCGATGATGGATAAACCTAGTTTTCCAGCGGACTCGAGGAAATTGGGGAATCAGCCCCGGCATTGCGGAGGATTG
Organism: uncultured Eubacteriales bacterium; assembly: GCA_964347035.1. Lineage (GTDB taxonomy): Bacteria > Acidobacteriota > Aminicenantia > Aminicenantales > Aminicenantaceae > CAYFXE01. Next base: position 24,418 of record CAYFXE010000021.1, read on the forward strand.
AAATGAAGTGTTTCAACATAATGTTATTATTTATTGTCTTTGCCTTGCTTGCCTCCTGTGGACCTGGATTGAAAAAGGAGAAGGCGGATCTTGTCTTCCTGAATGGTCTGGTCTGGACAGTCAACCCCGATCAGCCCCGAGCCGAAGCGGTCGCCGCCAAGGGAGAAAAAATACTAGAGGTGGGGTCGTCTGAGAAAATAAAGAGGCACATCGGAGAAGGGACAGAAGTCGTCGATTTAGACGGAATGCTCCTCCTCCCAGGTTTCATCGATAGCCACACCCATTTTCTGGATGGAGGATTTGCCCTCTCCAGGATTCAACTAAGAGATGCGAAGAGCCGGGAGGATTTTATTGCCAGGATGGAAGAAAAGGCCAGGGATTTGAGAGAAGGGGAATGGATTCTTGATGGTGATTGGGACCATCAACAATTTGATCCTCCGGAGCTTCCTCGGAAAGAGTGGATTGATGAGGTGACGCCTCGAAATCCTGTCTGTGTGAACCGTCTCGATGGACACATGGTCCTGGCCAACAGTTTGGCTTTGGAGAAGGCTGGCATCACCGGTGAAACACCTTCTCCAGACGGCGGCGTGATCGTGAAGGACCCTCAAACAGGCGAACCCACGGGCATTCTTAAGGATGCGGCCATGGGCCTGGTGAGGAGACATATTCCTGAGCCATCCTTCGATGAGAGGATTCAGGCCGCAGAGGCTGCCTTGAAACATGCCTTTGAGCTGGGAGTGACTTCTATCCACGATATGGCCTATGTCGCAAATTTTGAGGTCTATCAGGAATTGCTCAAGAGAGATAAGCTGTCCGCTCGCCTAACCGTTTACATCCCCATCACCGAGGTCGACAAGCTTGTCAATCGGGATATTCCACCTTCCTTGGACGATGACTTCCTAAAAATAGCAGGGTTGAAAGGATTTGTAGATGGATCATTGGGATCTTCGACCGCACTTTTTTTCGAGCCCTATTCAGACAATCCGGAGAAACGCGGTATCCTTTTTTCTCAAATGTATCCAGAAGGCATCATGGAAGAGAGAATCATGAAGGCTGATAGGTCAGGCCTTCAGGTCGCCATCCACGCCATTGGAGATAAAGCCAACCACATCATCCTCGACATTTTTGAAAAGGCTATCGAGGAAAACGGACCGAGGGACCGAAGATGGCGGATCGAGCATGCCCAGCATCTCCTTCTGGAGGATATCAAAAGGATGGGGCAACTGCAGATCATCGCCTCTGTTCAGCCTTATCATACCATAGATGATGGGCGTTGGGCCGAGAAGAAGATCGGGACAGAGCGCTGCCGAACCACGTATGCTTTTCATTCTCTCAAGGAAAGTGCTGTGACCCTTGCTTGTGGTTCTGACTGGACGGTCGCTCCTTTAGATCCTCTGACCGGCATCTATGCTGCGGTCACAAGACGAACCTTGGACGGAAAAAATCCAGGAGGATGGTTTCCTGAACAGAAAATATCTCTCGAGGATGCCATACAAGGCTATACCCTCAACGGGGCCTATGCAGAATTATCGGAAACAAAGAAGGGATCTATAGAAAAAGGAAAGTTGGCTGATCTGGTGGTTCTGGATCAGAATCTTTTCGAAATCCCTGAAGAGAAAATTATGCGGACTCGAGTGATGATGACTGTGTTAAACGGAAAAATCATCTTCAGAAGGTAGGAGCCATCGATGATATTCGTGTATATCGGCGCGTTGATCCTTTCCTTCGCCATCCTCTTCAAATGTGCCGATTACTTTGTCGCTGGAGCGGTCGGGATAGCTCAAGTGACGAGAATTCCAAAAATGGTGGTCGGGATCGTACTCGTCGGTTTGGCCACCACCGCTCCTGAGTTTGGCGTTTCCGTCCAGGCGGCCTTTTTAGGTCACCCAGAGATTGCTTTAGGCAACGCCATCGGTTCAGTCATTTGCGATGATGGAGTGGCTCTTGCCTTGGCGGCGATTCTCTCGGCTACGGTGATCTTTGTCAATTGTCGATTGCTGCAGACGGCTGGCGTCTTTCTGCTTTCGATCGACATCTTGGCCTATTTATTAGCCCTGAACGGGACGATCGGCCGCGTGGAAGGTGGAATTTTTGTTCTGATTCTAGGCCTCTATTTTATATTCATCATCAAGAATCGGAGCATGTCTTTCAGTGGCCGGAAAAACCAGCATCAGGAAGAGGAAGCTCAGCTCCGATCGTGGAAAATCAATCATCTGAAGAAGCCTGCTTTTTTATTCATCGCCGGTATCTGTGGTGTCATCCTGGCTAGTCGAGCCGTCATCTGGGGTTCAATCCGAATAGCCCACCATTTTTCCCTTTCAGAAACTATCATCGGGCTGACGATCATCGCCATCGGCACCTCCCTCCCCGAAATCAGTACCTGCATCGCCGCGGCTCGGAAGGGAGAGGGGGAAATCGCGGTGGGTGATATCATCGGGGCCGATATCCTCAACATCCTCTGGATTATTGGTGTCTCCTCGATTGTCAATCCCATCAAGGTCGATCTAGAGGTGATTAATTTTACCTTCCCTTACATGATTTTCGTCGTCGCCGTCATGCTGGTGAGCATCCGTCTGGGATGCCGGTTGACTAGAGGGAAGGGTATTCTACTCCTCGGACTCTATGGGCTCTATATCTTCTTAACTCTGATTCTCTTCACCTAAAATTTCTCCATTTCTTTGTAAGCTGGGGTCAGGCTTCATCATTAAGAATATATGATGGACAAAGCAGTTAGTTCAAGGCCTGACAAGATAACGAAGCCTGACCCCAGCAAACTGTTGTCTTCAGAAAAAATATTTGTTAAACTGTCCGTCTTTAATCGGAGGAGGACACGATGAATATCGGCGTGATTAACGAAAGCGGCAAGATCGAAAATCGCGTCAGCTTGACTCCGAGCAGTGTTTCCCTGTTGGCCGAGAGAGGACATACCATCTATGTCCAAGCTGGCGCTGGACTGAAGTCCGGTTACACCAACGAAGAATATGTTTCCCAGGGAGCCGAGATTGTTTTCACCAAGGATGAGGTGTTCGGTCGGTCTGATATCGTCCTCAATATTTCCCCGCTAGATCAGGAGGAGTGCGAATTGGTCAGGGAGAAGCAGATTCTCTTCGGGTTTCATCATCTGGCCGTTGCTCGAAAAAACCACGTAGAAGAGCTTCTCCGAAAAAAAATCACGGCCATCGGGTACGAAATCCTTCAAGATGAAAACGGCGAACTCCCGTTTATCGAAAGCTTGAGTGAGATTGCGGGTCAGATGTGCCTGGTGATTTCTGGCCAGTATCTACAGACGAGCCAAGGGGGTCGAGGCATCATTATCGGCGGGGTGGTGAGTGTTCCTCCGGCCACGGCGGTTATCATCGGTAGTGGTGTCCTCGCTCGCAGCGCCATAAAAGCCATGCTGGGAGCTGGGGCCCACACGATTGCTCTCGGCCGACACATGGACAAGCTGAGAGAATTGGAAGAGATGACCTCAGGACGAGTGATTACTATGATGGCCAGTAAATATAACCTAACCCGGATGTCGAAAATCGCGGATATTTTGATTGGAGCTGTGCTTCGACCCGGCGAGAGGGCACCGATCATGATAACCAAGGATATGGTGAAGGACATGAAGAAAGGGGCCCTCATCATAGATCTGGCCATCGATCAAGGCGGATGCATCGAGACAAGCCGACTCACAACCCTCGATCATCCCACGTTTATCGATGACGGTATCATTCACTATTGTGTGCCCAATATAACTTCTGCTGTGAGTCGGACCTCGACAAAAGTGTTATCCAACCTCGTGTCTCCTTACCTCTCCGAGATCGGAGAGAGCGGGATCGACCAGGCGCTCAAAAAGAATAACACCTTAGCCAGGGGCGTTTACATGCATAAAGGAAGCATTGCCAGAAAAACAATTGCTGAGAGGTTTGGTTTATAAAAATACTGCCAATGAGAATGGATCTAAGATGATGAAAAAAATATTGAGTGGATTCGATCAAGATCAAAAAGAACTCATTCATATTCTCCACGAGATACAAAAAGAGTACGATTACATTCCACCCGAAGTCATTCCTGAGGTAGCCAAGAAACTGAGGATATCGGAAAACGAGATCTTCGGTGTTTTGACTTTTTACAATGCATTCACCTTGGAACCTCGAGGAGAGCATCTCATCACCATCTGTATGGGGACGGCCTGTCATGTGAGGGGGGCTCCGATGATTCTGGATGAGTTCCAGAGGCGATTGGGTATCGACGCTGGCCAAACCTCCAAGGATAAAAAATTCACTCTGGAAACCGTCAATTGTGTAGGAGCATGTGCGCTCGGGCCTATTGCCATCATCGATGGTGAATATCATGGGCAGATGAAAACGCAGAACGTTCAAAAATTATTGAAAGACATAGACGGGAAGGAAGAATAGATCGGAATCATGGAAGACGTCTACATCACCAGATTAGAGAAAATAAGAGCAGAAATACTCGCCTCACGAAAAAAATCGAAGACCGTCATCACAATATGCGGGGGGACAGGATGCCACGCTTACGGTTGTCTGAAAGTGGCCCAGTCCTTCCAGGAAGAAATCAGAAGACAAAACCTCCACAAACAGGTGAGTGTCCGAACAACAGGTTGCCATGGCTTTTGTGAAAGGGGCCCGATCGTCGTCATCCAACCAGAAGGCGTTTTCTACCAGAGGGTTAAGATTCCTGATATCCAAGAAATCGTCACGGAAACACTCAAGAACAAGAAGATCCTTGACCGTCTCCTTTACGTCGATCCGAAGACTCAGAAGAGCATCGTCCTCGAGAAAGAAGTTCCTTTTTACAAAACTCAAGAACGCATCGTTTTCGGGAATAACGGCTTTATCGATCCCAAAGACATCCAGGATTATATTGCTTTAGATGGTTATAAGGCTCTGGCCAAAGTTCTCTTCGACATGACAGCCGATGAAGTCATTGCCGAGATCAAATCCTCTGGCTTGAGAGGAAGAGGAGGAGCTGGCTTTCCCGCAGGGAAGAAATGGGAGATCTGCCATGAGGCGAACTCTAAGGTAAAATACATCATCTGCAATGCTGACGAGGGTGATCCTGGAGCTTACATGGATCGGAGCCTTCTAGAAGGCAATCCACACAGTGTTATCGAGGGCATGATCATCGGTGCCTATGCGATCGGAGCTTCTGAGGGTTTTATCTATGTAAGGATGGAGTATCCGCTGGCGGTGGACAACATCACTCTCGCTTTGGAACAGGCAAAGAAAAACGGCCTGTTGGGCCACTCGATTCTCGGCTCGGAATTCCATTTCGACATTCATGTGTTTAGAGGAGCCGGAGCTTTTGTCTCAGGAGAAGAGACATCCATGATGGCCTCTATCGAAGGAAGGCGGGCCTTCCCGAGACAGAGACCGCCTTTTCCTGCCCAGAAAGGATTATGGGACAACCCGACCAACATCAACAATGTCGAGACGTGGGCAAATGTACCGTACATCATAAACAGAGGGGCCGATTGGTTCTCTGGAATCGGAACACGCAAAAGCAAGGGAACCAAGATTTTCTCCCTTGTCGGCAAGATCAACAACACAGGATTGGTGGAAGTCCCGATGGGCATCACCATGAGAGAAATCGTCTACGACATCGGAGGGGGGATTAAGAACAATAAGAAGTTTAAGGCTGTTCAGACCGGCGGGCCATCAGGAGGCTGTCTCCCGGCTCATTTATTAGACCTGCCCATTGATTACGAGAGTTTGATCAAGGCGGGATCAATGATGGGTTCGGGAGGAATGATCGTCATGGATGAGGAAAACTGTATGGTCGATGTGGCCCGGTATTTCCTCAACTTCACCCAGGAGGAGTCCTGCGGTAAATGTGTTCCCTGCCGAGTGGGGACGAAGCAGCTGGTCGATATTCTGACCCGCATCACTCAAGGAAAGGGAGAGGAAGAGGATATCAAAACGTTGGAGAATCTCAGCAAAACGATCAAAGCTACCTCTCTCTGCGGCTTAGGGCAGACAGCTCCCAATCCCGTGTTAACAACACTTCGATATTTTCGTGACGAGTATGAGACCCATATCAAAGAAAAAGCCTGTCCGGCTCTGGTCTGCAAGGATCTCATTATCTACCACATCGAACCCGATAAGTGTGTCGGCTGTCTTCTCTGTTTAAAAAATTGTCCTGTTGAGGCCATAAGCGGAGAGAGAAAAGAGGTCCATGTCATCGATCAGGAATTATGCATTAAATGCAGCGCCTGTTTAGATATCTGTCCTCCGAAGGTAAGAGCAGTCTCTAAATACACGGGAAAGAAAAAGGAAAAAATCCTGAAGAAAGCTTCCAAGCGAAGAGTCAAAAAATGAATATTCAGATAGACGGACGAGTCATAAAAACCGAAGACCACAAGACCATTCTCGATGTCGCGCGGGAGAATGATATCTTTATCCCTTCACTTTGTGATTTTCAAGGCTTAGAGCCGTTCACGGGTTGTCGGTTGTGCATCGTCGAGGTGAACGGCAAGAAAGGCTTTCCTCCGGCTTGCAGCACCTATGTCGAGGAGGGGATGGAGGTCAAAACCATGACAGCCCGCCTCCAGAGAATGAGGCGACAAATTCTAGAACTCATCCTTTCCGAACACCCCAATGCCTGTCTGGTTTGCCGCGAGAAAGACAATTGCGATGAGTTCAAGTCCACCATCCGCAAGGTGGGTGAAGTGACAGGATGTGTGCACTGTTCTAACAATGGCAACTGTGACCTCCAAGATGTTGTCGAAGCGGTCGAGCTGGATAAGATTCATTTTCCCTCTGTGTACAGGGATTTCGAGGTCAAGAAGGAGGATCCGTTTTTTGATCGAAACTACAACCTGTGCATTCTCTGCGGCCGATGTGTTCGAGTTTGCCAAGAAATTAGAGGAGCGGCGGCGATTTCTTTTGTTTTTAGAGGAACCAAGGCTATCGTGGGAACGATGTGGGATCGGCCGCTCATCGATGTAGGATGTCAATTTTGTGGAGCCTGTGTGGATGTCTGCCCTACAGGCGCTCTGAGTGAGAGAGCCTTAAAATATGAGACTTCCCCAGATGCCCGAGTTCGAACGATCTGCGGCTTCTGCAGCATGGGCTGTACTCTCGAGGTGAGTCTGAAAGATGGAAGGGTCTTGAGTTCTCAGCCTGCCAAACAGGGAACCGTCAACCAAGGGCAAGCCTGTGTGCGAGGGCGATTCGCGATAAGAGATGTGTTTTCGAGTTCACGAAGAATCCTCAAACCGATGATTAGAAAACGAAAAAACCTCGAAGAGGTCGAGTGGGGAGAGGCCGTAGTTTATCTCACCCAGAAGCTGAAAAAGTACAAGGGGAGAGAGCGAGGGCTGATGATATCCCCTCAGTTGAGTTGTGAGGATCAATACCTCCTCCTCAAGTTTGCTAAAGAAGTCATGAAAACCAGAAATATTTTTGGGGGATTTGACAATTCTGCGTTTTCAGTTTACCAGAAGATGATTGAAAAACATAACCTGCCTACTCGTTTAAACTACAGGATAGAAGATATCGGTCAGGCTGATGTGATATTTCTCCTCGGGGAGGAACTGCCGAATACCCATCCTATCATCTGGCTGGAGGTTTTGAGGGCCGTCAAGAAGGGAGCGAGGCTGATCGTGGCTTCATCTTTTGATTTCCTGATGAATCGGTACGCCACTCTCTCTTTGATCCACAAGCCGGGAACAGAAGCCTTTCTGCTCAGCGTTATCGCGAAATACATCCAGGAGGGCTCTGTTTCAGACAGGTTGCTCTGTATCAAGGGCTTTGATTCCTTCCGAACCTTCCTGAAAAAGCTGGACTCATCCCAGGCCCTTGACATCACTGGCCTCACTGAGGAAAGGTTGAGGGATGCGGCCAGGATTTTCGCAGAGAGTGATAAGATTGCCGTTCTTTTTGGCTCGAGCCTCATCCAGTCCTCTGTTTCTGGTCAGGGTTTTGTTTCTCTCTGGAATCTGGCACTTCTGATGAATACCCAGCTTTTTCCTCTCGGAATGGAGAGCAATCAGAGAGGAATACTCGCCATGACGAAGAATCGCACTCAAGGACTTCTTAGTTTTTCTAAAATTCTGCAGGACGTTCCCTCCGGTGAGCTGAAAGCGCTCTACATCGTCGGGCCGATGCCGTATGTCGGAAAAAAGAAGCCCGAGTTCCTTGTGGTTCAGGACAGTTATCTGAGCGAGACAGCAGAGTTGGCTGATGTCATCCTCCCGGCTGCGACTTTTCTTGAAACAGAGGGAGTCTTCGTCAACACCGAAGGAAGGTTGCAAAAATTTGATAAGGTCACAGGTCCACAAGGGGAATCGAGACCTGATTGGTGGATTGTGTCTCAGGTTGGTCAGAAAATGCGGCGCACCGATTTTTCCTACAAAAATTCCTCCGCGATCTGGAAGGACATCTCTCGCTCGATCCCTGGTTTTGCCAGGATCTCCCGGGCCAGCTTGAACAAGGGAGAGGATGCCTTCCTCCGGGAAGGGAGGAAAGGGGAAAAGAGGTTCCTCGCTCCCAAGATCAAACCTGAGGTTGAACAAACGAGTAAGAAGTATCCTTATCTCCTTTGGTGCGAGCACAACCTGGATTATTACCGGAACATGAACCTCAGCCAAGACAACAGAGGATTCGGAAGAATCCGGAATTCCAGATGGATTATGATATCTCCAGAAGATGCTGAGACGCTGAACTTAAAAGAGGAAGAGGAAGTCGTCCTCGAATCCTCCAAGGGAAAATGCAGACGGCTGGTGAAGATATCATCCGCCGTTTCGAAAGGGAATTTGAAAGCTCGTTACCTCTATAAGGACGATGCAGATTACTCTTTGATTAGGCTCTTTGCTTCATTGACAGAAGAACCACGATTTGGGAGGCCGATTCCGGTCAAGGTCATAAGAGGTTAATAATGGCGAAGATCATAAAAAGAGAACGTTTGGTCCCGAATATTCACCTTCTTAAGGTTCATGCTCCAGAGATAGCTAAGAAGTGCAAGCCAGGGCAGTTCGTGATCGTCATGCCGGATGAGAAAGGAGAAAGGATACCGCTAACGATTGCCGACTGGGATAAGAGGCAAGGAACAGTGACCTCCATTGTATTGGTTGTCGGGACTTCAACCCATAAACTCGCTCTACTCAAGAGCGGAGATGATGTTCCGGTTTTTGTCGGGCCTTTAGGTAAGCCTTCAGAGATTGAAAAATTCGGAACCGTGGTCTGTGCCGGAGGCTGCTTCGGGATCGGTGCCATCTACCCGATCGCTCGAGCCTTAAAAAAAGCAGGGAACAGGATTATCACCCTGATCGATATCAAGGCCAATTATCTTATGTATTGGGAGGACAAATTTAAGGAAGTCAGCGATGGTATTTTTATTTCAGCCAGGGACAGCTATTACGATTGCAAAGATTTTGTTCCCCAGGTTTTAAAGAATATTATCAAGACAGAAAAAAGAATTGACAGAGTCATCTCTATCGGGTGCACCTACTTGATGCACACCTGTGCACAAGCAACCAGGCCGAAAGGTGTAAAGACCGTGGTGGCCTTAAACCCGATCATGGTCGACGGCACCGGTATGTGCGGAGCCTGCCGGGTGACGGTGGATGGAAAGACCAAATTTGCTTGTGTAGATGGTCCCGATTTCGATGGCCATATGGTTGACTGGGAGGAGCTGTTCAAGAGGCGAAAATCTTATTTCGAGGATGAGATCCAGTCCCTCTGCTACTGGGAAAGAAAAAATTTTCCGTAAAGATATTAAAGATGTCTGAAAAAAAAGAAATTTCTCCGGAAACAAAGGACAGGCTGAAGAAAGAATTCAACCAGGATTGGCGGAAGGAATTGCGCAAGTCTTTTCCTGTTAAGGAAAGGGTGAAAATTTCCCGCCAGAAAATGCCTGAAAGAAAACCCGAAATCAGGAACAAAGATTTTGATGAAGTCAACCTGGGTTTGGATGAGAAGGCGGCCGTCGAGGAAGCCAAGCGGTGCTTGGATTGTGCAAATCCCCAATGCGTTGTCGGCTGTCCGGTGGGGATCGACATCCCTACGTTCGTCAAACTCGTCGAGATCGGCGATTTTGTCCAAAGCGTCCGTATACTAAAAGATACGAACAGCCTCCCGGCGATTTGCGGCCGAGTCTGTCCTCAAGAAACGCAGTGCGAAGTCGTCTGCAACTTGAAAAAGGCGACTGATGTTCCGGTGGCAATCGGTAACCTGGAAAGGTTTGTCGCCGATTATGAACGGACGAAAGGAGACGTGTACATCCCGCCTATTCCACCTCCGACCGGACATAAAGTAGCTATCATCGGAGCCGGACCGGCCGGATTGACAGTGGCCGGAGATTTGGCCAAGAAGGGGCATCAAATCACCATTTTCGAGGCCCTTCATGTGGCGGGAGGGGTCTTAGTTTACGGGATCCCGGAATTCCGACTTCCCAAGAGCATCCTGAAATCAGAAGTGGAATACTTAGAAAGACTGGGCGTCGAGCTGAAGATGAATTTTGTCGTCGGGCTGACAGCTACTATACATGATTTGAAAAAAGAAGGATACGAAGCCTTTTTTATCGGTTCGGGTGCCGGATTACCCAACTGGATGCGGATTCCTGGAGAAAACTTAATCGGCGTCTATTCGGCAAATGAATACCTCACCCGGGTTAACCTGATGAAGGCCTATGCCTTTCCGGAATATGATACACCTGTTTATCTGGGGAAGAAAGCAGCAGTCATCGGTGGTGGAAACGTTGCTATGGACTCTGTGCGCACGGCGCAAAGGCTGGGAGCCAAAGAGGCGATGATCATCTACCGGCGGTCCAGAGTGGAAATGCCCGCTCGAGTGGAAGAAGTCCATCACGCCGAAGAAGAAGGGATCGAGTTTCATTTTTTGACAGCACCCATCAGGTACATAGGTGATGATAAGGGACGAGTTAAGGCTATGGAATGTATCCGGATGGAACTGGGAGAACCCGATTCTTCCGGCAGGCGCCGTCCTGTTCCTATCGAGGGATCGGAATTCACGCGGGAGGTGGACCTGGTCGTTGTCGCCATCGGGCAGAGTCCTAATCCTCTGATTACCCAGACAACTCCACAGCTCAAAGTGGGGAAGTGGGGTAACGTAGAAGTCGATTGGGACACCATGGCCACGAGTATGAAAGGTGTTTATGCCGGTGGGGACATCATCCGCGGCGGGGCGACCGTTATCCTGGCTATGGGAGATGCGAGAATTGCCGCTGGCGAGCTCGACAAGTATCTTATGAATAGTAAATAGATTTCGTTAGAATCTGTCTTGAAAAAGGGCAAAAAAGTCAGTCGATAAGAGGCGAAGATGAGCTGGATAGATGATTACAAAAAAAAGCTGGTAAGTGCAGAAGATGCTGTCGCTGCCATCAAAAACAAGAATCGGGTCTACATCAGCGGGAATGCAGCCACTCCCTATGTTCTGATGAAGGCTTTAGCCTTGAGGAAAGAAGAGCTTCAAGATGTGGAGCTGGTTCATGTTCTTCTCCTAGGAGAGGACCCACTCTCGGAGCCAGGGATGGAAGGCCATTTTCGCCATAATTCTCTCTTTGTGGGGCCGGCCGACCGGAAGGCGATAAACGAAGGAAGAGCCGACTATATCCCTATCTTTCTCCATCAAATTCCCAATCTTTTCTATTCAGGTCAAATGCCGATTGATGTGGCCATCCTTCATCTCTCCCCTCCAGACGAACATGGGTTCATGAGCTTTGGCGTCGAGGTGCTGGCTTCCAAAGCAGCGTCAGAGACGGCCAAGAAGGTTGTGGCCCAGGTGAACGAAAAAATGCCCCGCGTGCTCGGAGATTCGTTCATCCATGTCTCTCGAGTGGACAAAGTCGTCGAAGTTTCCGAAGAGTTGCCTCGGCTCGAGAGGAAGCCGTTCACAGAGGTCGAAAGAAAGATAGGGCATTTCATCGCCGAATTGATCGAGGATGGCTCCACGCTCCAGCTGGGAATCGGGGGCATCCCTGATGCTGTGCTCTCAGCTCTGAAGGGAAGAAGGGATTTAGGGATTCACACAGAGATGGTTTCTGATGGTGTGATGGAAGCTATAGAAGCGGGGATAATAAGCGGAGCCAAGAAAACCTTCCATCCTTACAAGGCGATCCTGACATTTATGTTGGGTTCGGACAAGCTGTATGATTTCGCCGATAACAACCCGATTTTTGAGGCCCACCCTACCGATTACACGAATCATCCTTTTAACGTTTCCAGGAATGATAACATGGTAGCCATCAATTCGGCCATCGAGGTGGATATCACGGGGCAGGTGTGCTCTGACTCCATCGGAACCTTTATTTACAGCGGATTTGGCGGGCAGGTTGATTTCATTCGAGGCGCGGCGCACTCCAAAGGAGGAAAACCCATCATTGCTCTTCCCTCCTCGGCCAAGAGAGAACAGATGTCGCGGATTGTCCCTATGCTTAAAGAGGGGGCCGGTGTCGTCACCACCCGAGCGGACGTGAAGTACGTCGTCACTGAATACGGGGTGGCCTACCTTCATGGAAAAAACTTACAGGAAAGGACAACGGCTTTGATCAACATTGCTCATCCCAAGTTCAGGAATGATTTGACCAAAGAAGCCAAGGCGCGCCAGCTTCTGTCATGAAACAGCCAGAGCTTTTTTCTCCAGAGAAGGGTCACATCGGAACGGATGAGTCGGGGAAGGGAGACTATTTTGGACCTTTGGTCGTGGCCGGTGTTTTTGTTCCTGAGGAACAGGAGAATGTTCTCAGAGATCTTGGGGTCAAAGACAGCAAAAAATTCTCGGATAATCGGGTGAGAGAATTCGCTCAGCTCATTAGACAGGGATACAAGCATTCTTTGGTTGTTATCGGCCCTCAAAGGTATAACGAGCTTTATGCCAAACTCAGGAACCTGAACAGGATTCTAGCCTGGGCCCATTCACGAGCCATAGAGAACATCCTAGAAGAGGTTCGCTGTACCCGGGCTGTTACAGATCAGTTCGGTGACAAACTCTTCGTTCTCAACGCCTTGATGAAAAAAGGGAAGAATATCGATCTCATCCAGAGACCCAAGGCCGAGGAGGATGTGGCCGTGGCCGCAGCCTCGATACTGGCCAGAGCCGAGTTCTTGAAACGCCTCCATTTTCTTTCTCAAGAAGTCGAGGTCGATCTGCCTAAAGGATCCTCTCCTTTATCGGAGGAAGCAGGTGTCAAGCTAGTCTGTCTCCACGGCGATAAAATCCTCGATAGGGTGGCTAAGAAGCACTTCAAGCTGACCCAGAGAATTCTTTCTGTTTCAGATTGAGCCCTTCGAGGAATAAGCGGAGGAGATGGATTCTGAGATAGATGTGAGGATATTGATTTTTTCGGATCATCTCCCAAAAAGTTGAAAAATGATGTAAGAGACATATAATTAAGCTGTCATCCCTTAATTAAGCTTTTATTCCTTAATTAAGTTGTTATTTCTATCCTTTATTGTCATTCCCGCGGAAGCGGGAATCCAGAAAAGGTAAGAGGAACAAAAAGACGGCTTTTATTCTACAGACAAAAGAGTCGAAAGTTCTGTTGACTTCGAGAGAAGAGAGGATTTGATGGCGGACGAAACGAGGAGGCTCTACCTGGAGGATCCTTACCGCACGGAATTTGATGCCAAGATTGTGGAGAGGCTGACGTACGATCAATCTCCAGCAGTGATTCTTGATCAGACTCTCTTTTATCCAGAGTCAGGAGGTCAGCCATCGGATAAAGGAGTTATCAATGGCACCGAGGTTATTCACGTTCTTGAGCAGGACAACAAAATCCTACATATCCTTGATAATCAGATTACTGCAGAGAATGTTAGGGGGAAGATCGACTGGGAACGACGTTTTGACCATATGCAACAGCACACAGGGCAGCACATCCTCTCTCAGAGTTTTCACGAGCTGTTCGAGGCAGAAACCCTTGCTTTCCATCTGGGAGAAGTAACCTCTGTTCTCGAAATCGATATCCGGAAAATCGATGAGGCGGAAGTCGAAAAAGTCGAAAAACGGGCTAACACGATCGTCCAGGAAAACAGAGAAATAAAGTCTTATTTCATCCATGATGACAAGGCTCATACGATTCCGTTGAGAAGACCTCCCAAGAAGAAGGGGCAGCTTCGGATTGTCGAAGTCTCAGACTATGATTATTCCGCCTGCGGAGGAACACACCTGAGGGGGTCTGGAGAAGTAGGGTTGATAAAAATCCAGCGATGGGAAAGAATCCGGAACAATGTCAGGTTCGAATTCCTGTGTGGGATGAGGGCTCTCGAAGATCATATCCATAAGAGCAGAGCTCTCCGGCAGCTCTCTCTTCTGTTAACATCGCATGAACTGGATACTCCTGGGGCCGTGGAGAAGCTGATGGCTGAATTAAAGGCAGAACGGAAGAAAAAAAGACAGCTGCAACAGAAAAACCTTGAGTATGAGGCCCAATACATCATCCAGAAGTCAGAGGGAAGAATCATCAAGGCTGTCTTTTCGGGAAGAGAACGGGATGAAGTCAGGTTGCTGGCCTTGAACATCATAAGAGCTGCTCCGTTCGTCGTCGTGTATGGTCTTAAAGATGAAAAGGGAGCCCACCTGGTTCTCGCTCGTTCAGAGACGATCGATTTAGACCTGAGGGAGTTGGTCCCGGATCTGTCATCCATCCTTAAAGGCAAAGGCGGCGGCAGTTCCTCTCTCATCGAGGTGGCTGGTCAAGAAAAGGGCCAGATTGAACAGGTTGTAGAGAATGCCATCGAGCTCATCAAGAAAAAAACAAGTTCACTTCTTATTTAGTTATAATGAGTGTCATTCCCGCGGAAGCGGGAATCCATCCTTATGTCATTCCAGCGTAAGCAGGAATCTAGTCATATGATAGGTTCAGGTATTTCTGGATTCCCGTTTGCTCGGGAATCTCCATAAGAAGAGATGTTGACAGCTATATTAGTTACTTATAACCACTCCGTTGGTCATTCGTGTCTGAGGGAGACGATCGGGTCGAGTTTTGCGGCTTTTTGTGCCGGGAAGATTCCGAAGAAAAGCCCGACTGAGATCGAAACAAACAGCCCAAGGAAGACAGACCACAGAGTGACCGAGGCAGGAAGAGGAGTGGCCGCTTTAACGAGGAAGGCGATGCCAAACCCGATGAGGATGCCGAGGATACCACCCGTGCCAGTCAAAAAGATGGCTTCCATTAGGAACTGTCGCTGAATATCTGATGGCCTGGCTCCGATGGCTTTGCGAATACCGATTTCTCTTGTCCTCTCTTTGACAGAAACGAGCATGATGTTCATGACCCCGATGCCACCCACCAGAAGGCCGATAGACGAGATGACGATCATCACGATGTAGGCGGCTCCTGTGAGTTGGTTGTAGAGGTCGATGATAGTATCTTGAGTATAGACGGCGAAGTCATTGGGTTTTCCAAACCCGACTTTTCTTCTTTTACGCAAGATATTGATAATTTCTTCGATGGCAGCTGGAAGATAACCGTGATCTTTGGGACTAGCAATGATTTCGAGGTTTTCAAGATCATAAGGAAAGTACTTCATCAGAGTTGTGATCGGGATGCCTGCAAAATCGTCTCGGCTCTGCCCGAAGAAACTTCCCCTTTCTTTGAGGACTCCGACGACTGTAAATTTTTCCGGTCCTATTCTGATATCTTTTCCTATAGCTTTGGTATGCGGAAAAAGGGTCTCAGCCAACTCAGAACCGAGAACACAAATTTTTGTGCTGTGAGCGACATCAGATTCTGAGATAAACCGTCCTTTTTCTGGAAGGTAAACAGAAAGGACCTGGGGAAATTTTTCGTTCATTCCGATGACGAAGGAGTCTTGAGTTTTGATATTCTGGTATTTAATGGTAACGCTTTCGAATATATCCACGACAAGATCAACGGCTACGGCTCTGAGAAGGGTGCTTTCCTCTCTTATGGCCTCGGCATCTTCAAAGGTAAGATCCCTTCTTTTCCTTTCTTCCTCAGACATTCGGCCTATGTTTGCCCCAGGTTCAAATTTTGTCACAATAATAAGATCTGAGCCGACAGATTCAAGCTCGGATAAAAAAGACCGGTTCAATCCTTGGATGATAGAGACCATTCCGATGACAGTCATCACCCCGATCAAGATGCCCAGCAGGGTCAGCAAAGAACGAAGCTTATGGCTTTTCAAGGAATCAAAAGCCATAATGAATACCTCGCTCAGAATTCCTAATCTCATTGTTCTGCTCTTAAAGACTCGATGGGGTCAAGCCTTGCGGCTTTACCGGCCGGATAAAGCCCGAAGAAGAGGCCGACAGACGTCGAAACGAGAATGGCGATGATGATGGAAATGGGATCGATGACAGAAGGCAGAGAAGTCGCTGCGGTGACAACCCTGGCTATTATGAAGCCGACAAGGATGCCGATCAAGCCCCCTGTGGCTGAGATGACTGCCGCCTCGATTAAGAACTGGAACATGATATCCATCCGGCGAGCGCCAACAGCCTTCCGAATCCCGATTTCCTTGGTCCTCTCAGTGACCGAGACGAGCATGATGTTCATGATAACTATCCCTCCGACGATAAGAGCAATAGAGGAAATGGCGATCATAGCAAAATAGATGCTGGTCGTGGCTGTTTTGTAGATTTGGATAAATGTCTCCGAGCTTTGGATGGAGAAGTCGTCGGGTTTGTCGAAAGAAAGATGGCGTCTGGAGCGGAGGATTGTCCTGACTTCCTCTTGGGCTCTCTCCATCTGCTCCTGGCTGGCTGTGTGGATATTGATGCTGATCGTCCGCCTCGTGCCGTATAATTTTTGAAATGTTGTGATAGGAATCCGGACATAGTTATCTTGGCTCATACCCAAGAGTTTCCCCTTCTTCGTGCCGATTCCCACTACGAGAAGATTATGGGGACCAACCCTGATCCATTTTCCTAGGGGGTCCAATCGGGGAAATAGCTTGTCGACGATATCTTGACCTATAGTGCAAATATACCGGGAGTGAGTTTCATCGTCTCTCTGGATGTGTCTTCCTCTTTCCAACTCCTCGACAGTCCCGATCATATGGTCAAGATGGGTGATGCCTCGAATTTCGACGTCTTTCAGGAACTGACTCCTGTGTTTCACAGTTCTTGTTGTTCTCGTCGAGGCACCGACGAGCTCACATGTCTGACATCGACTCTGAACCACTCTCATATCGTCAAGAGTGAGATTTTTTCGTTTCAGCTGTTCTCGGAATTCTTTCAAACTTGTCGTCCCTATGGAGAATTTCGTCACAGAGAAGTCGTTGGCTCCGTAGAAGGCCATTTTCGTGTAGACATAGTTATTCAAGCCCTGGATGATGGAGATGACGGCGATGATGGTCAAAACACCGATGATGATGCCCAATAAGGTCAGGAATGTCCGGAGTTTGTTCGACCACAGTGAACTCATGGCCATCGAAACAGATTCACCCACATGCACTCTTGCCATTTTTTTTAACCTACTGCATCAGACTTCTTATTATATAAGATACGGGAGAGAGAAAGGAAGGTTTATCCTGGTTGGGGTCAGGCCTTGTCCTCCGGATAAGCTGTGTCTCTACCTTTACCCGAGGACAAAACCTAGAGATAA
The DNA here is from genome assembly GCA_964347035.1 of uncultured Eubacteriales bacterium. Classification (GTDB taxonomy): domain Bacteria; phylum Acidobacteriota; class Aminicenantia; order Aminicenantales; family Aminicenantaceae; genus CAYFXE01. The sequence goes on from CAYFXE010000021.1 coordinate 41,956, forward strand.
CGCCTGACCCCATCTCACTTGACAATTTCATAAGCAGCAAACAAAATGAGAAAACGAAAATGAAAGCTCTGCTGCGAAAACAGGGAAAGATCAGTGTCCAGGATGTGCCTGAGCCTTTTCCTCTTGAAGGGGAAGCTCTTATCAAGGTGCTTAAAGCCGGCATCTGCAACACAGACCTGGAAATCATCAAGGGCTACATGGATGTTGAGGGAATTCTCGGACACGAGTTTGTCGGTTCGGTGGAGGTCGGGGTGTCCGTTGTAGGTTTCGCGGAGTCGCGTCGGGCTGAGGAACCGGGCCGGGGTCTCGGTGACGTAGATTCGGAACCGC
>CAYFXE010000021.1:42295-51681 GCA_964347035.1 uncultured Eubacteriales bacterium
AACAAGCACCCTCAAACAGTTGGCTCGGGAAGAGAGTGGTGGGTGAGATAAACATTGCCTGCGGAACATGCGACTTCTGCCTGCGAGGTCTGGAGAACCATTGTCCTACGCGGAGCGTTCTGGGCATTAAACGAAAAAACGGAGCTTTTGCCGAATACTTAACTCTTCCATTAAAAAATTTGCATGAAATCCCGCAGGCAATCGATGACCAGGAGGCCGTGTTCGTGGAACCCTTGGCAGCGGCCTTGGAGATTCTGGAGCAGGTCAGGATTGGCGAAAATGATTCTGTTCTGATTTTGGGAGATGGCAAGCTGGGATTGCTTGCGGCCCAAGTCATAAAGTCGCAAACTGACAGGGTGTCCTGCGCAGGGAAACATCAAAGGAAGTTGAACATCCTGGAGAAAAAGAGGATCAAGATATTCTGCGGTGGGGAAGCCATCGAAGGGCAGTTTGATATCGTGATCGAAGCGACAGGAAAGAAAGAGGGCGTAAAACAGGCATTATCTTTGGTTAAGCCTCGAGGTCGAATCGTCCTCAAGAGCACGTTCTGTGATGATGTCAACGTGGATGTTTCTTCGATCGTCATCGGCGAGATCGAACTTATCGGTTCCCGATGCGGGCCGTTTTCGAAGGCGATTTCCGTCTTAGCGAACAGAGAAATTGACGTAGTAGAAATGGCGGATGGAGATTTTCCTCTTAATAAAGCCAAAGAGGCCTTGGCTTTGGCTCAGAGACCTGAAATGATAAAGGTCTTGATCACACCATAAACTGAACGTTCCTTCTGGGGAACGAGTGATGGTAGGCTGGACAACAGAAGAAAAATTCAGAGCCTAAAAAAGGTCCGAAAGGAGGACAGAAGATGTCGAAGAAAAAGCCTCAGCATCCTGAGGGAATTTTGTTGCCTTGTTTCTACTTTCAGAGCCCCGGTCCGCAGAATACCAAACGAACGCTCGAGGTGGCGGCCAGACGCTCCAAAGAGCTTAAAATCCAGAATATCGTCGTTTCCAGCGTTTCAGGGAAGACGGGATTGATGGCTGTCCAACATTTTTCTGATAGGAACCTGGTGATAGTCACCCATTCCACGGGTTTTTCTAAGCCGGATTATCAAGAAATGACGCCTGAGAATCGTCAGAAGCTCGAGGCGTCGGGCGTAAAACTCCTCACCTCTCAGCATGCTTTCGGAGGCGTGGGCCGAGCGGTGAGAAAAAAACTGGGAACGTATGAGCTGGAAGAGATTATTGCCTATACCTTGAGAATTTTTGGAGAAGGGACAAAGGTAGCCGTCGAGATTGCTTTGATGGCAGCTGACGCCGGGCTCATATCTTTATCAGAGCCGTGTATTGCCATCGGAGGGACAGCCAGAGGGGTAGATACAGCCGTCCTCCTCAAGCCAACCAACGCCCAAACCTTTTTTGATCTTAGAATCATGGAGATTCTGGCCAAACCTCATGAGCCGTAATTTACATAAAGGCGGAATTACGAAAGTTTACTCTTTTCTGCATCATCAATCCGTGAAATAATATTGACATAGGAGACAGAGATGAAAATGAAGACGATATCGATTTTGATCATCCTCCCTTTGCTTATCCTGGCAGTCTTCAGCCCAGCCAGAGGAGGAATATATCTCGGACTTCAGGGGGGATTTTCCGCCCAGAAGCCAAGCCTGAAGGATGTGGAGTTTAACACTGATACGACCTATCTCTATGGATTCCGAGCTGGAGTGAGATTCATGATGATGGGCCTTGAATTGAATTACTTCCAGGCTGCTCATAACTTAGAACTCGCAGATATTGTTGGTCTTGATTGGGGTGGCCGGGATATCGATTACAATTTTATCGGTCTGAACCTCAAGTATTTCTTTCCTTTGATGGCTGTCCATCCGTATATCACAGCCGGATACGGCTATTATTCGGCGAATATTGAAAACATCGATAAAGATAGGGAAAAAGGCTACAATTTCGGCCTAGGTGTGGAGTTGATGCTGGGGAGGAAATTCTCGCTTATAGCTGAGGGTAAATATCATCTTGTGGATTTTAACATTGATGATAAGGAACTCGAGGTCGGGGATTTTACGTTAAGCGGGGGATTCAATATCCATTTCTAGATTTGTCTATTAAAATGGCTAGGTGTGTCCACTGCAGTCAGACGCATCGACTTGTTTCCGAGAGTTTATCCCTGTGTCGCGACTGTATTCTGGAGGATTTTGAAGAAGTCAAACCTCGAATTCTGGACGTTCATCGCACGGCCAGAGAGAATTTTGATTTGCCACCCGTCCCACCACAAGAAGAAGAGTCTCTATCTTGTTCGTACTGTTTTAACCAGTGTCGAATAGGAAGAGATTCAAAGGGTTATTGCGGAATCAGAAGAAACCAAGGCGGCCAAAGATTAATTCCCTCCCCCAAAGAAGGTTATTTTTCATGGTACTATGATTCCTTGCCAACTAACTGTGTGGGGGATTGGGTGTGTGCGGGGGGAACTGGCGCCGGATATCCCGAATTCGCTCACAGCAAAGGAGCAGAATACGGGTATAAAAACCTGGCTGTTTTTTACTACGGATGCACATTGGATTGTCTCTTCTGTCAGAATGCCCAGCATAAACACAACCCCGAGGAGCTGAGACCTCAGTCCTCGGGTGAGCTCATCCAGGCGATCGACGAGAAAACTTCTTGTGTCTGTTATTTCGGCGGAGATCCAACGCCTCAGCTTCCCCATTCTATTCATGCCTCGCGTCGAGCACTTTCACAAACCCGGGGAAAAATCTTGAGGATTTGCTGGGAGACCAACGGGACGATGAACAGGCGTTTTTTAGAGGAAATTGTGGATATTGCCCTGGAGAGTGGAGGCTGTATCAAGTTTGACCTGAAGGCGTTTGATGCCGGGTTGAATACAGCCCTCTGCGGACGTCCGAATGTTCAGACGATTGAGAATTTTGAATGGGCCGCCCGATTATCAAGAAAAAGAAAAGAGCCTCCGCTGATTGTGGCTAGTACTCTCCTAGTTCCTGGCTACGTGGAGAAGGAGGAAGTTTCAAAGATTGCCCGATTTGTGGCTTCTTTGGACCCAGAGATTCCGTATTCTCTTCTCGGATTCCACCCTCAATTTTTTATGAGGGATTTGCCCCGGACCTCCCGTCGTCATGCTGAGGAATGCCGAGAAGCGGCCTTAGAAGCAGGATTAGAACTGGTAAAAATCGGGAATATTCATCTTCTCGGAAGGGATTATTGATGGTCCAAATCCGGTTGAATAAATTCCTCTCTCAGGCCGGTGTGGCCTCCCGTAGAGAAGCCGACCGGCTGATCGAAGAAGGCCGGGTTGCTGTCAACGGCGAAGTTATCCAGGCCATGGGCTATAAAATCGATGCGGAGAAGGACAAAGTGGAGGTGGACGGAAAGAAGGTCAAGAAGGAGACCAAACTTTACTATGTGATGTTGAATAAGCCTCCTGGATATTTGGTTTCGCTTAAGGATTCTTTTGGCCGGCCAACGGTGAGAGATCTTATCCCTTCCCTAAAAGGCCGCGTTTTTCCTGTGGGAAGATTGGATTATGATAGCGAAGGCTTGCTCCTGCTCACGAACGACGGGGAATTAGCCTACCGGCTGACCCATCCCAGCTTTAGGGCAAAAAAAGTCTATCTCGTCAATGTTAAAGGAGCTCCGGCATCCTCTGACCTTCGCAGGCTAGAGAGAGGCATTATTCTCGACGGCAAAAAAACAGCCCCAGCCAAGCTGAGCCTTCTCTCATCGTCATCCAAAGAAAGTTTTCTCCGGGTGGAAATCCACGAAGGACGGAAGAGAGAGGTGAGGCGGCTATTTGAGGTCATCGGCCACAGAGTCATCGCATTGCAGCGGATAAAATTTGGTAATCTGTCTTTGGGCAATCTCAAGAAGGGAAAATGGCGGTACCTCAGCCGTGATGAAATTGACAGGCTGAGAAACCAGGTGCGATTGGAATAAGATTTTAGGAATCTAGGCTTGGTCTTAATCCATCGCTGCCCCGCAGAGATAGGAATTTGCTTTTTGTGCTTGCGGTGAATCCCTCGCAATTTTCCCCTATTTCCACCTACTAACATCCAGAAATAACAGTTAACACCTAATACAACAAGGTCGATGACTCAAGATGAGTAACGAATCAACCGAGTTCTTCAAATCCGCAGGTTTAGGATGGACTCGGTCCTCAAGTCAGCCAAAAGCAATCTGGATAACTACTCCCCCTCCTCAATCCTCTATAGCCGTTAATTCGCTCAGCTGTGTTTCTTCAAATCAGGAAAGCCTAAAATACCTAGCTTCCTCTCGGTCAATTTAATCTTTGTCTAATAATTACGACAACAGTCTTCAGAATGTATCAGAAAACTGTCAAGTGAACTGTCGTTAAGCCCAATTTATGGCATGTTCCCCAAATTAACGACTGTATTGTGACTTTGTGGTGAAATTAAGACTATTAGAGGGTTATTCTTATTTTTTGGCTTTACCTTATCACTTTAATTGTATCGGAGCCTTCAAATGAAATTTCTGCAACCTCTCCTGTTACTTTTAGCTCAACATTTTCAGTCACTTCATTTAGTAGTGAGATAACTGATCTTCTATCAAACTTCGCCATATATACTGTCCCCTGAACTCCTCCCCAATCTGTTTCAACTGAACTATCATTGTATTGCAATTCCACAGTTTCAATATCTATATCATTTACATCATAACCTTCAGGTAATTCTATATAGGCAGTTATCCATTTGCCTTTGCTTTTTAAATTTAATATATCAGGATCAATATCTACAACTGCCTCAATAGTAATTCCGAAAGTTATACAGACGTAATCCCAATATCCTTCCCCTTCTACAAACCATCGGCTATTTCCTGCGCCAAATGTAATAGATTTGTCATCTACATCAGTTCTCATTTTTGCATGATTTTCTAAATTTCCATCTATATAAAAATCATACCATCCATTTTTACAGACAAGTTTATAATCATACCACTGGGTTGGATCGATTCCTGTAGTCTCTTTTTCAATAATAAAATGGGAATCACCATGGACTCGTATCCCCTCAGGAGAAAACAAGACATCTACTCTGTATATGCCATCCGTAATTTGAAAGGTATCACCTCTTGCATAGCTTCCTGTTTTAGTTACATCTTTTGTATTGTAAAGATTTTTATGACCGAATTCTGCCGTATACCCATCATAATTATTCATTAATGCAAGTGGCGTTGGGTCACAATAAGTTTCATGTTGGCGCCATATAGTACCTGGATAATGATGATATGCTGTTCTGCCTTCATCAATGATTATTTCTCCTGGTGGGGAGGGGGCACCAGTTCCAGCTTGTAAGCACCACTGAGGTGAAGCAAGATCAGGTGCTATGTCTCCATCATATTTAATTTGTGGGATTGAATTAGAGAATAGAAGTAAAGGAGCCAAAAGAAATATAGTGGCAAGGAAGTAAAAAGGACTCTTTAACGTTCTTTTATCCATTTTTTCTTCCTTTTTTAATTATTTTTGTTCCTAAAATTTCTCTGTATATTCTTTTCTCATAAAATCATCGAAAGCCATCTTTGATCCCTTTTAAAATTTAAACTTCCATGGTGCACCTCCCCTTTGCCTAAATTCTGCAGACTCGCAATTCTTTATTCATTCAACTAAGTCAATAATTTTAAATTTCTTCCAGATTGAAAGTAATCTCTTCTTCTCTGACAATAAGCACCTTTTTTATGCATTTGAGCTATATAAAAAATATCTTTTTAAAGAGTCAAATCAATAATATGATCATAACTGACGCATAATTCTGCTTAATTCCGTTTAATTCCGCAGTTGCGGCATAAATTTGTTCTTCTCTCTTTATCTTATCTGGGATTATCTCAGGCCAGAGACGGCCTTATTACAAAAAAAATGAAATCAAGATTTTTTTGGAAAGAATATAAAATTCCATTTTCTGGAATCGCGATATCAATGAACTTATTTTGAGAAAGCCTCTTGAGCTAAAGAATCTGGATGATTTGTTTTGGTTAACTAAAAAAGAAATTTTCTATTCTTTAACGGACAATTTCAATGCTGTCGGTTTCTGTATCCAGTTTCCCTTTCCATCCCAGAAAAAAACATCGTGTTCACATCTTTTCAAAAAGGCTTTTAAAGGCGTTTGGATGGTCCCATCACTAAGCAAATCTTTATAATCCCTCTTAAATTCTAATCCAGGTCGAATATAGCGTATTGAAAAATCAGGGTTGAAGTGAAAATAAACAGGACTTATCTTCTTTAGACCTAGATTGACCATGACAAATACTGCATTATCGCTCGCTCTAGCTTCATGAACGTGCAGATAATTTATCCCGACAGCTCTGCTTATTTCGTTTTTCTTAAAACGGATATAATAATTCTGGAAAGCAGGTTTTGGGTTTTTCGGAACATATTCTTGAATGCGGTCTTTTTCTTCGATTAAATCATACGGAATATCGTAAGGGGGCGCTAAGCCACTTTTAAGCTGACTACAATCCAGGAGAATAAGCACTGCATCACCTGCTAAAAGGTTGTTTGTCCCTCCTAAAAGAATCTTTTTGAATCCCGCAAACTCTACAACTGAAAAAAAATCTAAAAGTCCAGTATGACTGTATTTTAAAATCTCTTTTCCTTCTTTATCATAAATAAAAAATACGCTCGGAGAGAGACGTGCATGTGTCCAAAGGGCAAGAATTTCTTCTGCTCCGTCCTGATTAATTTCATCAAATGACAGTTTTTGTATCTTGTAATCATTGAAGATCCTTCCTTCTTCATATTCCTGGTTGAATTCGATTGATTTTGACCATAGTATTCGGCCATCATTGTCGCAAAGAGCTATACATCTATCTAAAGGGTTCTCATGCATCAACACAGTCAAGACTTCATTTTTTCCGTCCTTATCGATATCAGAGAAATCAATCCTGCTTCTCTTGAAGTCAGAGGGCATCCAATTTTTGGCTATTTCATCTTGTTCGTCCCGATAATATTCTGTTAGGTCCTTTGGATTGTTTAGTCCTTTACTCCATAAATAATTATCCTTGTCGTCAAAGAAAACTAAGTTTGTTCCTCTAAGATCCCATCTGACTGGATTTGCATTTCTAACATCATTGAAAGTCAAACTCATATTTTTCCTTAAAAAATTTTGATAGACGAACAAGATTATCAAGATTGCGGTTATAAAAAGCACCAGAGATGTTATTAAATTTATCCTTCTTCGTTTTTTCGCCACTTTTTCATAATTTGATTTATGTTTCGATTTAAACCATTCATCCAGTTCTGATTTATAACTATAGACCTTCGGTCGATCGGACTGATTGTCTATCCGATAGATCGGGAGATCAAACTCTTTTTCCCACCTCTGAGAAGTCCGGATATCACGTTTGATATATTTTGAGATTTCTTTCCATCCATCCAATCGATCGTCTCCCATCTTTTTATGCAGCCAATAAATTCATTAGATCATGACTATTAAAATTCTAAATCATAAATAAAACAAATTCAAACCAAAAAGGAAGACCTAAATCCACCGTCAAGAAAATGAAAAAAACCTCGCTGTCGTCTTATAATAAAACAAGACATTACAAAAAAATCTTCACCCAATGGGTGAAAAAAACAGCGAGGTGAAAAAAGCATGTCACAAAAGCCACTTCCATTCAAGTATGAAAAAGAGAAAAGGGAGAGAGTGATAACATCTCTTGGAGGTTTGCCTTTGTATCTGGATTTAGCTTATGCGACAAGCTGTGGTACCAGGCCCCCTTTCCAAAAGTGTACCGTGATGAAATTGACAGGCTGAGAAACCAGGTGCGATTGGAGTAAGATTTTAGGAATCTAGGCTTGGTCTTAATCCATCGCTGCCCCGCATATTTCTCCCGATAACCAATCCGCTGTCTTATCAATGATGAAATTTGACCAGTCCCTATCGGCTAAGAAACGTTCAGTGATAAGGCCCAATAGGTAGTTACAAATAATATCCCAGATGCAATCTTTTCCAAAAAAGTTTGGGTTGATTATCTTATTTTTGAGGGGCATTCGACAAATTCACCGGTTCTTTTTTAATGATGTTGAGTTCAAAAATTGGGGGGGTTTTATCTCTTGCAAATAATTTATTATTAATATAGTATATATAATTATTATAATAATACTAAGAATATAAAGTCTGATATTAAGAAGCCAATTGAAAATCCTAACATCATTTCACAGCTTTCACGGCGTATGAATCTTAGAGAAGGCCAATTTTATATCAGCGGATTTTTTTAGATATGAATTTATGGAGATTAAAGTAAGAAGGACCTATCCAATTAAAATCAAAAAGAAAATAATGAAAAACCAGCAAATATCCTTTTTTAGAGACAACTTGATTGTTCTAATCCTAACGGTTGTTTTATTGTCTCTCAAAGCCGATGCCTTCATGATCTCAACAAGGGGATATGATTCAGAACCGTTAAAAGCCCAAGACATCTTGGTCAAAGGAAACGAAATCGGGGAGGGCTTTTTCTTATCCCATGATATGGGAACGAGTGATAATGATGCATCAGTTCAATTTAAGAGCAAAGATTGGTCGATCCAAATTAATGTTTATCTCAGCAAGATAACAAGTTTGGAAGCTTACCAAAGACGCCAAAGGGATTATCAGCTTTTGACTCAGGAAAAAATGTCGAATCCGAGCTATGTCGTTGAAAGACTCAGCCTCGGTGAAACTTCATACATTATCAAAACCGGAAAAGCAGCCTTTGATGCGCAATCGTATCCTGGTCAGCAATGGCACATCTGGGTTACAGGGAGTTACTACTCATTCTCAGGCGATTATGAAAAGAATTTACCTCGAGTCAAGACCGCGGTGATAAATGCCATTTCTAAGATGCACCGTCGAGTTGAAATCCCAGTAGACGATGTGCCTTTTGAAGTCATTCCTTTGGGGGGTGATCTTGATGGCAATGAACTTGCCGACGGAGATGTGGTTTTGTTGATCACGGATTTTAATAATCCAGAGCCGCTTCCGATTGAAATCAGGGGGAAACCCAGCGGCTCAGGGGCAGGTCAGTTCCATGAAGTCCAGTTGAGGATAAAGAACTGGCACAGGGATTTGATCACTTTTGCCGGCCCAGAGATGAAAGAGACCACCTATGGGTACCGTTTTGAAAGCTCTCAGGGCACCAAGCGTCTGAGCTTAAACTTTAATGCGGGCCGTTTGCGTGAATACAGGGAATTATTCCCAGGGGGACCGGCTGTGGTCGTTCCGCTGACTGTCGGGATCGGGGAAGAGACAAAGAGTTTTTTCGTCCAGCTCAGCCCGTGGCAGCTGATGATCACTCGTTTTGAAATCAGGGAGCGGAGTTCGGAATCCACCCGCGAGTTTAATGCCCGGAGGCAGCGGAGGCCGGAAGAGGACTACCGGTTCA
>CAYFXE010000022.1:0-4621 GCA_964347035.1 uncultured Eubacteriales bacterium
TCTTCTTTTTTTTCTTCTTCGGCAAAGACATCCAAGACGATGAAAAAAATCAAACTCATGGCCAAGAAAATTCGTAAAAGTTTGTTTTGTTTTCCACAATATCTCATAGATATTTTTGAAAAAAGGTTGGATTCAAGCCTGGAATTCAAATGAATCGATCCTTATTTTTCAACTCGGAGAAGATGACAAAACGACTCTGTCTTTAATTAAAGTTGAATCATAGATAAAGCACTTGGTTTTGTCAAGATTAAGTTATTCGAATTTTTGAAATAATAAATCCGGGATTTCGGGCTGAGAAGATGTTCAGCCTTATGATACCAGGATAGGCTTGATCCATGTTTGACATGCTCGCTTAAAAATGATATTCACCAATAAACATTAAAAGCGGAATTTTCCGCGGAAACAGATGCCATGCGTGTTTTGAGTTCATCCGTTTTTAGAAAATATTTACTCCCAGGTTTTGTCTTTCAATCCGTGGTAATAGCTGGAGGTTATGGAACGGGGAGGGAGCTGGTCGAATATTTCCTAAACTACGGCCCTTTAGGGGGTTTGCTGGGAATGTTCTTGATAACCACTATGCTGTGGTCTATTACCTTAGCCGTGACCTTCGAATTTTCGAGAAAATTTCAGGCCTATGATTACCGAACTTTTTTTATGAAGTTGATCGGCCGTTTCTGGTTCCTGTTTGAAATCATCTATTTTTATTGTCTGTTTCTCGTCCTGGCGGTCATCGGATCGGCGGCCGGAATCTTGCTTAGGGATAACTTTGGCATTCCCTATCTGGTTGGTGTAGGGGTTATGCTCGCGGCCATCGGACTTTTAACCTTCAAAGGAAGGAGCTGGATCGAAAAATTCCTCTCAAGCTGGTCAATCATCCTCTACCTTGTTTATGGGGCCTTCCTAGTTGTGGCTCTCCTCCAATTCGGGCCTGAAATCAATAGGAATCTGGTATCTGCTGTTGTATTGCCTAAATGGGCCTTAGGAGGCTTCAAATATGCACTGTATAACATGGGAGTGATTCCTGCTGTCCTCTTCTGCCTTCCTCATATAAAAACCAGGAAAGAAGCAATTTCCGCCGGTCTCATCGGAGGGATTATCGGTATCTTACCAGGTTTTCTTTTTTACATTGCCGTCCTCGGTCAATATCCGACGGTTCTCCCTGAAGAAGTCCCCGCTGTTTTTGTCTTACAAAAAGCGGGTATTCCTTTTTTTCTTATTCTCTTCCAGGTGGTCCTGTTCGGCACCTTGATCGAGACAGGAACAGGCTATATCCATGCCGTCAACGAGAGAATCCATTCGGCTTTGAGAGCCAAAGGAAAGGAATTTCCTACCTGGCTGAGACCTCTGGTAGCTGTCGTACTACTAGCCATCGGTTTAGGTCTTTCTACTTTTGGATTGATCAATCTGATTGCTAAAGGATACGGCAGCCTGAGCTGGGGACTATTGGTAGTCTTCTTTATTCCACTTATGACCATCGGCCTGTACAAGATGATAAACAAAGCCTAGCCTACATACAAAGACATGGAACCTCATTTATTGTGGTTTATTCTGGACAACAAGGCCTGACCCCAGCAGCAACCGAAAAGGACGAATGGAGAACGGGGTGAAAAACCTGAAGGGGAGCAGACTCATCCCGAATATTTAGAGGATCGCTTGGGGAGGAGGCAAGTCCTTCATTAAAATGAGGCCAGCCGGAGCAGCCACTACTCGGGAAATGGAGTTGACCGTCACAGCCACAGTTCCGATATCTCCATGGACCCCGCCGATAATCCTCTGATGAATATTCGGCTCGCCCTCGATGAGGATTTCATCGTATTCTTTATCCACTCCGGCGTTAGCCACGAACTCCAGAAAGATCACTTCCTGGCCATCTTTTTTCCCGTAAGCCACACTCGTCAACCCGATGACATCGCCAGGCTTGACGACTCCGACTGCCGTTTGGATCTCCTTCTCACCGATCACTGGCGAAGGAGACAGTTCTATGGCCTCATCCAGCTCCCAACCTAGACCAGAAGCAATCATGTAAATCGATTCTAGCAGACCCACATGTCCTGTGATCTCCTTTTCCTCCATCTTTCTTTGGAATTCCTGTTGAGTCAAACCAGTCCCGATTTTCAGCTGAAAAGGAAGTCGCCTCTTCGAGGAATCCATCATCCTCGTCACCTTGATAGCATGGACGTTAAGACAAGGAGCGGTCAGGATGAGAGGTAAGGTATCCATCAAAAATCCAGGATTAATACCGGTTCCGGTGACAGTGACTCCCTTTTCCCTGGCCTGTTTGTCAATCTTTTGGGAAAGTTCGGGATCACGCTTCCAGGGAAAGGACAGCTCCTCACAGGTGGAAATAACGTTTAGGCCAACCTCGACACACTGTTCTATTTGAGGAAAAACAGATTTTAGGTGAGATGTCGTGGTCAGGACAACGGCCTGAGCTCGAGTTGCGGAGAGGAGCTTCTCTGCATCCTTTTCGATGATGACATTTGTTTTTTGAGGATGATCAAAGAGCTCTCCTAAATCCTTTCCAACAAGCTTAGGCTCGATATCGATGGCACCGACAACGTCCATGCTCCTTTTTCCACTCAGCGCTTGAGCCACCCTCCGGCCCATGACCCCACATCCATAGATGATGACATTGATTTTTTCCATAAAGACTATCTCCTTATTATCTTACTATGATGAACGAGATTAAAGGCTCGACGATGCGATTGGCCTCGCTTTGTTTCAGCTTCTAAGCATCTCGAATTTTATGCTGACTCCATTTTTTGGCAATGCTTTCCACCGCATCCAAGGAATCCTGGACCTCTTGGGCGGTGTGCGATGCAGAAATCGCACCATACCCATGGAAAATGTTAAACCCCTCCTCGAGCATGGCTAGTTTGAATATCTTCTCCCTCATGATCACATCGCAGACATCCGGATTCCACACCTGCTCGGGTGATGTGATCGGCTCATCGCTTGGATGAAGAAACTGGACACCAACAAGAGAACTGTTTGCCGTGATCCTTTTCCCATCTCCTGTGCAGCGGACAAAGAAACCAAAATGGTTGAATATTTTTTCAATTTCCCCTCTCACTTTTTCCCCTAATCTACCGATTTTCGGGTATATTTCTGAACTGTTCTCGGTTAGATATTTTACATACGCGGACCCGGCAAGCATGGAAGCAGGATGAGCACAAAAGGTCCCGCCTTCGAATTTCACTTTCTCTTCTGACCTCGCCTCGGGACTGCAGAGGGCCATCACTTCATCCTGGCCAGCCACGGCACTGAGCGGGAGTCCTCCGCCGATGGCTTTACCCAAAACTGTCAATTCGGGTTTGATCCCGTACAGACTCTGAACTCCTCCTGGATGAAACCGAAAACCAGAGACAACCTCATCAAAGATCAGCAGAGCCTTGAATTTTTGAGAGAGAGCTCTGGCCTTTTTGAGATAACTCTTGGTGGAAAAGACAAATCCCCCGGCCCCGATGAAGGGTTCGAGGATGAAACAAGCAATCTGATCTCCATATTTCTGGAATTTTTCTTCGAGATCATTCTCATCGTTGAAACGGGTGATGATGATCATCGAATCGGTTCCAGAAGGAAGTCCGGCCGATTCGAGCTGGTTGAAGCCCTGTTCAAACCAGGAAATACCTTTAAGGACGTAAGGCTGAGCCCCATGCCACCCTCCTCCCACTTTGAGAACCAAATCTTTCTTAGTATAGGCCTTAGCCAGCATGATCGCATACATCGTGGCCAGGGTTCCGCTCGTTGTGAACCGAATCTTGTCGGCTCCGATCTGGTTGAGGATTAACTCAGCTAACTCGGTCTGAAGATGATCGGGGAAACCTGTCGCTAATCCTTGTCCCTCCTTGAAGTGGCTGCCCAGGACTTCCAGGATAAACCCGGGATTATGCCCGAGGATATTGGCAAAATGGCCCTGCCAGAAATCAACATAATCATTTCCATCCGCATCGACGACTCGAGAACCATGGCAACGGACAGCGTAGAATGGGAATGGATCGAACAGGCGAAGGTTATGACTTCCTCCCCGAATCTGTAAGCAGGAGGCCTTCCTGAATATCTCTTCTGATTTCTTATGCTTGGCCCTGAAGTTTTCGGTTAACTCCTCTATCAAACTCTCTCTATCCATTCCTATCCCTACAAGATTCGGTTAGGAGGAAGGCTGATCCTCAGAGCCATCTCAATTTTGTTATCGTAATAACTTGCTTAATTTCTCAGCCAGAGCAGGATCTAGTGTGACGAGCTTCTTGTGGACCTCTCTGGCACTATAATTATCCTTGAGATTGAGATACGTGATACCTAAATTATAGTAAGCCGAGGGAAAATCAGGTCTTAGCTCGACGGCTTTCTGTAGAGGATCAACAGCCTTGGAAAACTTTTTCTGTAACATGTAGCCCATACCAATATAGTGCCAACCATCCGGATTATCTGGAGCTACTTCGACAAATTTTTCAAAGGCCTCCACGGATTCTTTGTATTTTTTTTGCTGGGAATAACAAACACCGATATTAAAAAAGGCCCGGTCATATCCAGGTCGGATGGATAAAACCTGCTCGAATGTCTCGATGGCCTCATCATACCTTTGGAGCTTCATGTACATCAAACCCAGATTATAGACGTT
>CAYFXE010000022.1:4631-28339 GCA_964347035.1 uncultured Eubacteriales bacterium
TGTTTGGTTCTAACTCGATAAGTTTATTGGCAGCTTCGATAGCTTTATCAGCCATCCCGGCTTGATCGTACATCCTGAGAATCGTGCTGTAATAGATGTTAGCATCTTCTGGGTTGAGCTCGGCAAGATAGCTGTAAGCTGATTCAGCATTTTCATACTGACCGGCCTTTTGGTAGGATTGAGCCAAATTATAATTTGTCTTGATATCATCGGGCTGCAATTCCTTAGCCTCTTGAAAAGCCGCGATCGCTTTTTCAAAATCGCCGAGTTCCATCTGGCACAGACCAAGTCGTAAATATCCGGTCCAAGGGTTTTCAGGATTTGAGGCAACGAATTTTTCGTAGGCCGCAGCCGCTTTGGCAAAATTCTTGAGTTCTTCGTAGGCTGTTCCTATTTGGTAATAAGCTTCCTTGTTATCAGGATTTATCTCGATAGCCTCCTCCAAGGGAGGGATCGCTTCATTAAACCTACGCATTTTAAGATAGACAAAACCCAAACCATAATGGGCTTTGTCTCGGCTGTCATCTAACTCAATCACCTTCTGGTAGGCTGATATGGCAGATTGATAATTTCTATTCTTCGTGTAAACAGAAGACAATAGATCAAAGGCCTCGATGTTTGTCGGGTCGAGTTCTGTCACTTTTATTAAGAATTTTCGAGCCTTTCCTGTCTCGTCCATCATGGCAAAGACGCGACCAGCCAGGCCTGCCCCCTCTAAGGTAGAAAAATAATCTTCGTACTGCCAATTTTTGAATTTGGTGACCTTGCTAGTTTTGGGTAAGGACTTGATGATATTCCCTGGAACGATGAACTTTGATCCCCTATCTAGAAAAATGATCAGGCCCATCACATTTCCCTGATCATCCAACAGAGGGCCTCCGCAAAAAGTGTCCGGCACAGCCAAGGAGGTCGTTACAACCCTATGCGTGGCTGAGAGGGCAAGAAAATTTCTGACCGTTCCGTCGGCAATGATAATCTCTCCGCTTTCGTTGCCACCTATAGCAAATACTCTTTTTCCAGATTCCAGCAAATCTGAATCTCCCAGGCTCAACACCTTTTCCTTTCTCTTGATCTTCAGCAAGGCAAGGTCAAAACTTTTATCGACAGCGATAATTCCTTCAATCTTGACTTTTTTTCCTTCAAAATTCCGTCCTTCTGCTGAAGCGATCTCGCTCACTAAATGATAGGCTGTGACCATGATTTCTTGACCAAAAAGGAATCCAGATCCTCTGGATATTTCGACTTTATCTTCTCCATAAGTCGTGAAAGAAATC
Source organism: uncultured Eubacteriales bacterium (assembly GCA_964347035.1). Taxonomy (GTDB): domain Bacteria; phylum Acidobacteriota; class Aminicenantia; order Aminicenantales; family Aminicenantaceae; genus CAYFXE01. The sequence continues at coordinate 5,906 of CAYFXE010000022.1, forward strand.
ACTCCTTCTTGATACTGATCAAGAATCGCCTGTCTATCCTCAGCCTGTGCTAAGAGCAAAGCGGATGGGAGGCAACATAAGATGAACAATGTGATCGTTTTTCTTCTTGCTTTCATGTCTGACTCCTCCTTATGTGTTGCAACAGGAACAAATTTACACGTTAAACGATACTCTGTCAAATTTTTACCTGTCTGCATTAAGGGAAGCATCTCCAAAACGGTGATGAATACAATATCTATGCGGATTGAATTGAGTGAGGGATAGGGGGTGAGGAAGCCCTGTGAGGACTGAACAAGCACGGAAATGAAGTTGCTTACTCTTTTGAGATTTGGATTGACAAACAACTCTGGCTCGAGTAGCTTGGAAAAGTGACTCGCCACCGGTCGAGGATATTATTCTTTATTCTCCTGGGTTTCCTTGTTTCTTTATCCATCTTCCTCTTCAAAGTCAAAGATGAGATGGTCGATTTCGAAGTCAATTACGTGGCTGGACAGAGGCTCAGTCTAGGGGAAACCCTTTACCGTGTCGAAGATGAGCATTATCAATTCAAGTATTCACCCTTTTCTGCTATTCTGTATCTGCCTTTGTCCTTCCTTCCCCTTACTGTGGCGAAAGGGCTGTGGTTTTTTCTGATCATCCTCTCGACGTCTGTTCTCGTCTATCTCTCACGATATCTTGTCCATATCCAAAACAAGCCCTGGCTCACTCTTCTTCCCCTTTTGATCCTAACCCGATTCTTCTTCAGAGAGCTCCAATTAGGTCAAATCAATGCTTTTATCGCCATGATATTGATCCTGATGATCTGGTCTCTCTTAAGGGAGAATAACGCCCCTCATCCTCCAAGGACTATGAGCTGGACTGGCCTGCTCTTGGGTTTGGCCACAGCATTGAAGCCTTACGCCGTGATTTTTTTCCCTTACTTTGTTCTCAAAAAAAAATGGAAATCCTTGATATTCGGAGCCGTTTTTCTCATCTTTTCCCTGTTTATTCCCTCTTTTTTCTATGGGTTAAAAGGAAACATCCGAGTGCTTCAGGAATGGTTCTCCACCCTCTCTCAGTCGACTCCCTATCTTTTGGATTCCCAAGACAACATCTCCGTTCTCGGGTGTCTCATGAAATGGACAGGGAGCCAAAGAATTTCCTTATTCATATTTTCTGGGATTCTCGTCGGCTTATCTGCTTTGATGCTGCTAATTGTATTGAAAGGGAAAGCACAGCGAGAGGCCATCGTCTTGGACAGTTCATTCCTTCTCATCCTCATCCCCCTCCTCTCTCCTCTGGGCTGGGATTATACTCTTCTGATGTCATTCTTGGGTGTTATGATGATTGTGGCTCATTTTTTCGACTTTTCAAAATATTGGAGAGGTTTGCTGATGTTCAACCTAACTGTTATCGCTTTATCTCTCTTCGACCTTCTCGGAAAAAAAGTCTATGCAGAGTTTATGTCCTGGTCTGTGTTAACGATAAACTTTCTGATTCTCCTCGCCTACCTTGCGTTTCTCCGATTTAAATCCCTCCGATGAGAGGAAGACATTCCTTGAAGTAGACCGAATGAGCATGAACATGAATCAAAAAGGACTACATGAAAACCAAACATAAGATCTTGATCGTCTATTTTTCCACTCTGATTGGTATTCTTCTTTGGTTGGGAGCAATCTTCTTAGCACCTTATTTCAAGAGTCAATCTTCTCCTCTGAATGTCCTTGTCTATACTATCTTCTCCTCAGTCTGCCATCAAATTCCGTCTCGGTCTTTTGTCTGTTTCGGCTATCCTCTTGCTGTTTGTGCTCGTTGCCTAGGGATATACGGAGGATTTTTAGCTGGAGTCGGACTTTATCCCTTTGTGAATGGTATCTCGACTGTAAATCTTCCGAAAATTAAAATATTTATCCTCTTGTCATTGCCCATCGGGATTGACACTCTGGGTAATTTTTTTCATCTTTGGACGACAACCAGTTGGATGCGCTTTGTTTTTGGATTCATATGGGGATTCATCCTTCCCTTCTACTTCATCTACGGGATAGCCGAACTGTTCTTGTATCGTTCCCGAACTCAAGCAGGGAGATAAAAAACGTGCTTTCGGCCTGACAAAATATCACTTGAAATTCGACAGGAAAACACAATAGAATAGGAAAAACTATCCAGAAGGAGGAAGGATGACCAATCAAAAGCCCAGTATGCTTGTTCCCGCATTGGTCGGTGGTGCTGTGGCTGGAGTTCTATCGGCCGTTCCTTTCCTCAACTGCCTCTGCTGTCTCTGGATTATCGGTGGGGCCGTTCTCGCTGCCTATTTGCTTGCCAAAGATTCGCCTATAGCCATGACAGCTGGCGATGGGGCCATTGTGGGGATCTTCACAGATATCGTGGCCGCCATCGTGGACGCCCTGGTGAGCATCCCTTTTCAACCCATCAACGCCCAGTTCGTCCAGAGATTCATGGAGGGATTAGCCGAATACACCGAGGAAATGCCTCAAGGATGGGAGAACTTTCTTGAAAGAGGCGCCTTTGAGCCATCGGCTCCTATGTTCATGATAGGACTCCTGATTTCTGTCGTTGTCTTTTCCCTTTTGGGAGCCTTGGGAGGGATTATCGGTATGTCTATCTTCGGAAAAAAGCAAGTCGCGAAGGATCAAGGAGTCATCGATGCTCCAAAAGACACAGGTGATCGTCAATCCTGAGTCCAATAAGGGCCGCACCCGTCATAAGTGGAATGAAATCAAGGATGGCCTGAGGACGTTCATCAAAGAATTCAAATATGAATTTACCGAGAAACCTTTCCAGGCGATAGAAATATCCAGGTCGGCGATAAAAGAAGGGACAGAACTCATTATCGGAGTCGGCGGTGATGGAACGATAAATGAAATCGCTAACGGCTTCTACGAAAACCAGCAAATCATCAACCCGAAAACGGTCTTGGGCATCGTACCCTCGGGCACAGGCTGTGACTTCATCCGCAGCCTTCATATCCCGATGAATCTTAAAACCGCATTGAGGATCATTACCCAATCTCAGGCCTCATGCATCGACATCGGCCGAGTTCGTTTCAAAAACCACAGCGGCCAAGAAGAGGACAGATATTTCCTGAACGTGGCTGATTTCGGGATCGGCGGTGAGGTCGTCAAGAAAGTCAACGAATCAAGGATGAAACGAAAAGCCTCCTCTTATCTGCGGTGTTTACTATCCACGTTTATCGCTTACAAGAATAAAAGAGTAAAATTAAAAATCGATGGCAGGGATTTTCCCGTCGAGGATTATTTGGTGGGCACTGTATCCAACGGAAAGATTTTTGGCAAGGGGATGAAGATCGCCCCTCTGGCCAAGCTGGATGACGGCCTGTTCGATATCGTCTTAGTCAAGGGGATGAAGACCTTAGAATTCTTCAGGAATGTCTGGAGAATCTACACAGGCACTCATCTATCCCATCCCAAAATTTCCTTTATTCGCGGAAAGAAGATCGAGGCTTATCCTGACGAGGGTGAAGGGGATGTTCTGATCGAGTTGGACGGTGAACAACTGGGCAAACTACCGGCATCTTTTGAAATCATCTCCCGTAACTTTTTAGTTAAGGGAGCTGTGTAAGAATATTTCTTCCAAGACCATTCTTTTCCAAGAAATATTTCCCCAATGGATGAGCAGATGATAGTAAAGCAAAGAATCAGTTATCGTTATTCTTGTTGAGAGCATAAAGATAGGGAGAGTTGGTGAGGACCAATCGTCCTGATTCATCATAGTATTGATAGATGATGGTTCTCGTTCGAATTGTCGCTCTGCTGTAGGTGGACATCACCCTTTTTATGTAATCCCTGGTCTCTGGATAGGGGGGAATCCCCCCATATTTCTTCACAGCCTCTTGTCCGGCGTTATACGCAGCCAGCACCAAACCGGTATCTCTTCTGTATAATTTGATTAAATCTCTCAGGTATTTCACTCCACCCTCGATATTCTCTCTAGGGTCAAACACATTTTGAACACCATAGATCTTAGCTGTTACTGGCATCAACTGCATAAGTCCTTTGGCGCCCTTGGGCGAGACAGCGCGGAGATTATAGTTTGATTCAGCTTGAATTATGGAGTGAATCAGCTCAGCCGGAATATCATATTTTCGTGCAGCCGCCTCCACGACCGCATCGTATTTCATCTTGTTTGGAAACTCCTTAACAGGAATCTCCCCCAACATGGGTACTGTGATCAGATAAAAATACAGGAATAAAAGAAATCCTTTCCAGAGAGTGTGTCTGGGAATGATCATTTTCTTATTAACCGTTTTCAGCGCTTATCATTTTGACAAACAAAATGGTCGAAATCAATCCCCTTTTAGGGTGATTCAAGCGAGTATATTCGTGTTTTATGTCAAAAAAAGCTAAGCCGATCCTCATTTTATCAACTTTTCTATCTCCGAAGGACTCATCTTCAAAATTTCGTCGAGCCGATCGGGTTTTGTCCCCCCAGCTTGAGCAAAATCGGGCCGCCCTCCTCCGCCGCCCCCTATGAGGGGCGCCATATTTTTGATAAAAGTGTTGGCGCTTATTCTTTCGGTCAAATCTTTTGTCACCGAAGCCACGAGGAACACCTTTTCTCCCGATGCCATACCGAGAATCACGATTCCCGATCCCAGTTTTTGTTTGAGTGAATCCGACAGTTGTCTCAACTCAGCGTTCGTTAATCCTTCCACTTTCTTGACGAGAATGGAAATGCCTTTGACCGTCTTGATTTCTTCCTCTTCTTTCTTATACTTGATAGATGACATCTTTTGTCTCAGATTTTTGACCTCTTTCTCTTTCTCCTTTAAAGACTCTTTTAATTTCTCAACCTGATGGAACAAGTCTTTTCTCGAAGTACTCAAGGAGAGCTGTATATCATCGAGGAGTTCCTCACTCTCCTGAATGTGTTTTAACGCTTCTTCTCCCGTGAGAGCCTCGATGCGTCTCATCCCGGCAGCGACACTCGATTCGTTCACGATCTTGAACACACCGATCTGTCCAGTGGAATGAACGTGAACACCTCCGCAGAGTTCACGGCTAAAATCATCGACGATCACCATCCGGACTTTCTCCCCATATTTTTCCTCGAAAATGGCCACGGCACCATCCTTGATTCCCTGCTCAAACGTCGTGATTTTTGTGTCGACTTTGATGTCTTCTCTGATCTTCTGGTTAACCATGGCTTCGACCTGCTTCAATTCAGAGGAGCTTAAGGGAGAGAAGTGGGTGAAATCAAAACGGAGTCGAGAAGGAGAGACCAGGGACCCCGCTTGTTTGACATGATCTCCGAGGATCTGCCTTAGAGAGGCATGGAGCAGATGAGTTGCTGTATGATTATAGCTGATGGCATGCCGCAAAGGGCTATCAATCGCGGCCTCCACTCTGTCCTCTACTTTAAGCTTCCCGGAGAGCACATCTACTTGATGGACGATTATATCTGGGATAGGAGCAAGAGTGTTTGTCACGACCGCTGAAAAATGGGGATTTTTTAAAATCCCTGAATCCCCCACCTGACCACCAGCCTCAGCATAAAAAGGGGTCCTATCTAAAATGACCTCGCCCTTCTCCCCTTCCCTGAGCATGGATTGCCGATGGCCATCCTTCAACAAAGCCAGGACTTTCGCTTCTAAAACCTGATTCTCATCATACCCAACGAACTCCACATTGAGATCCTTGAATTTCTCGTAGACTTTCTTCCCCGCCTGGAATTCTTCTCCCTTCCAGGCCTGCCGAGCTCTCTTCCGCTGCTTATCCAGTTCTCGGTTGAAACCCTTTTCATCCACCCTTATGTTTTGTTCTGCAGCTAACTCTCGGGAAAGCTCGAAGGAAAATCCATACGTATCAGACAATTTGAAAAGTTTTTCTCCGGGAATAAACCCTTTATCACGCGAATCTCCGACATACTGATAGAACTTTGGGAGTCCTGAGGCTAGGGTCGAAGCGAAACGTTTCTCTTCGAAAAGACAGACGTTGGATATATAATTAGCCGAGGAGAGAAGCTCCGGGTAAGCATCCTTCATGATGTCACTGACCACTCCCACAAGCCGGTATAGAAAAGGCTCTTCTAGTCCAAGCTTATTCCCCTGACGGTAGGCCCGTCGAATCAATCTCCGTAGGACATAGCCTCGTCCTTCGTTAGCGGGCATGATTCCATCCCCTATCAAAAAGGAAACGGCTCTGGCATGGTCGGCGATAATCCTGACAGCCACATCCCCTTCCTGATCTGCAGGAAACTCTCTCTGGCTGAGATGGCAGACCGCTTCGATCAGAGGCTTGAAAAGATCTGTCTCGAAGCTGCTTCCCTTTTTTTGGAGACAAGCGACCAATCTTTCGAGTCCCATCCCGGTGTCTATCGAGGGAGAGGGCAAGGGATGCTTATTCCCCTTTTCGTCCTGATCGAATTGCATGAAGACCAAGTTCCATAATTCGATAAAACGATCACTCCCCCTTTCGATAAGTGTGTATGCATCTCCTTTTTCGACGACAGGACCTAAATCATAATGAATCTCCGAACATGGTCCACAGGGTCCTGTTTCGCCCATAGCCCAGTAGTTGTGCTCCTTGCCAAACCGGAATATCTTGCTCCCTGATACTCCGATGCCCTTGTTCCATATCCTGAAGGTTTCCTCATCTTCTGAATAAATCGTAATATACAACTTCTCCTGACTTATATTGAAGACTTCGGTCACCAATAGCCAGGCATATTCAACGGCCTCTTTCTTGAAATAATCGCCGAACGAGAAATTTCCGAGCATCTCAAAAAAAGTATGGTGTTTATTGGTCTTCCCCACCTGCTCTAGATCGTTGTGCTTCCCGCTCACCCGCATGCACTTCTGGACAGAAGCGGCTTTCTTATAGCTTCGTGTCTCCAGACCCAAAAAGATATTCTTGAACTGGTTCATGCCCGCATTGGTAAAAAGAATAGTGGGATCGTCTTGTGGAAGGAGAGATGAACTCTTGACGATTTTATGATCTTTCTGGGCGAAATAGTCTAGGAAGGTTTCTCTGATCTCCTGAGATCTCATTTAATCCTTTTTTTTCTTTTCTTCATCATCATCCGATTCTTGGATATCTTCCTCATTAGCCTTTTTATCTTTCTCGATTTCTTTCATTTCTTTTTCCATCTCATCAAGAGCCACATCGGCGGCGGCGCGCACGCCCATAACACGCAGTTTGAAATTATCCGGGCTTGTAGAATGTCTCATTCCCTGTTCATAGGAGATAAGGCCTTCTTGATAGAGGCTGTATATCGATTGGTCAAAGGTCTGCATCCCGTATTGTGAGATCCCGGCGGCGATCGCATCATGGATTAAAATCGTCTTCTCCCTTTCTTGGATGCACTCTCTGATGTAGAGGGTGTTGATCATGACTTCTACTGCTGGAACACGTCCATTCCCATCTTTCCTCGGGATAAGTCTCATCGATATTATAGCTTTCAGTATGCTGGCCAACTGAAACCGGACTTGCCTCTGGTGATGAGGAGGAAAAACAGAGATAATCCGGTTGATCGTTTCCGGAGCGTCCAAGGTATGGACTGTGCTCATGACCAAGTGTCCTGTTTCTGCAGCCAGAAGAGCTGTCTCGATCGTGTCCAGGTCTCTCATCTCACCCACGAGAATCACATCCGGATCTTCTCTAAGAGAAGCCCTTAATCCTCGAGAGAAACTCGATACATCCACTCCGACTTCCCGCTGGCTGATTGTGCTTTTCTTATCTCGGTGAAGGTACTCGATCGGGTCTTCGATAGTGATGACGTTATCCGTCCGATAAGCGTTTATATGATCGATCATCGCAGCCAGGGTGGTCGTTTTCCCTGTGCCTGTAGTTCCTGTCACGAGAACTAAGCCCCGGGGAGCTAAAGAAATGTCCTCGAGAACTTCGGGCAGTTTCAAATCTTTGATCGTCATGACCTCTAAAGGGATGATTCTCAAGACAATAGCCACAGTCCCGCGCTGATGATAGATGCTTCCTCTAAAGCGCCCGAATCCGGGAAGGCTGTAGGCCAGATCGAGATCCAAATCCTTCTTCAATTTATCTTTCTGATAATCATTCGTGATCTGGTCGGTGAGTTCGAAGGTATCTCTTGGAGTCAATTTTGTAAATTGTGTTAGAGGTTTTAAACCTCCGTGGATGCGCACGGTGGGATAAATCCCTGCCTTGAGATGAAGGTCAGAGGCCTCACTTTCAATGGCGACTTTCAAGAGTTCATCGATATCCATAGATCCCCCTAAAATTTAAATAAAGGACTCATTTACGGCTCCTGTTCCAAGATGATTGATTATGATAATGTCCTTATGACTGATAAGATGAAACGGGAATTTCATATTATCTTAATTACCCTGTTTAGTCAAACTTTTCCCCTTAAACTCTCTCCCCGCAGTGAGGACATATTCTCGCTTTGTAGGGCAAAGGCCTTCGACAGTTCCAGCAGTGCTCAGCGATATTCCTTTCTCTCGCTTTGATTCGGCGCATGATATCCTCAATCTCTGACTTTTTTAAGTCTTTCCCTTTGAAGGCAGAGAGCTCTCTAATGATCTCTGAGGCCCTCGTATACCTCTCCTCGATTTTAGACGAGAGGCATTTCATGATGATCTCATTGATCTTTTTGGGGACATCGCTTTTTTTCAATCGAGGAGGTGTTATCCTTCCCTCCTGGGCCTTCTCCATGATTTTGAAGGGATCTGGATCTATGAGGGGGGGGTGGCCAATGAGCATCTCATAAAACATACAGCCAATGGAATAGATATCAGATGTGTAGGAGGCCTTGCCTAGGAACTGTTCAGGGGCCATGTAAGGAGGTGAGCCTATCCTCGTCGAGGCATAGGGAACATTGCTGAGCCAGGCCGAGGTGCCAAAATCGGTGATTTTTGCCGTCCCCTCTTCCGAGACGATGATGTTGGAAGGTCTTAAATCCCGATGAATGATCTTATTTTTATGAGCGTGAGCCACTCCGTAGGAAATTTGCGAGATATAATCCATAGCTTTTTCGACTTCGAGGGCCTTCTCTTTATCCAAGATTTTTTCCAGTGTTTTTCCTTTGACATATTCCATCACCATGAAAAACACCCTGTTCTGCTTCTCAGCTGCCAACATACGGACAATATTGGGATGATTCAGGGCGGCTTGGAGTCTTGGTTCCTTGAGAAGTTTGAACAGCTCGAGCGACTGCTTGTGCGGAACCTTGATGGCTACTTTGATGTCAAGCCAACTATCCTTGGCCAGAAAAACGGAACCAAAACCACCGCTTCCTAAAGAACGCAGTATTTCGTATTTCCCGACTTTCTGTCCTTGGAGAAACATTTATTTGTTCCAAAAATGAGAAATCAAAGCCACAGCCGAGATAGCCGCTGTTTCGGCCCTCAATACAGCCTCTCCGAGATTCACTGCTTGATAGCCATGATTTAAGATCGTCTCTTCTTCTTGTCGAGTCCACCCTCCCTCTGGACCGACGAGAATCATGACAGATGAGGGCATCCCCGCCTCATCTCGCTGTTCATAAGAGAGTAAAATATCTTTGAGAGGAATCCCCTTGTTTTTGCTAAGGACGACCTTTTTCTTCTCATTTCTCGTTTTCAATGCTTCAGCTAGATTCAAAGGCGAGAGAATAGTAGGAAAGACTGCTCTACGGCTTTGCTTGGCAGCTTCCATGGCTATTCTCTGCCATCTTTCTCGTCTTTTGTCCCGTCTCTCCTGAATTTTTATGATCACCCGCTCTGTCAGCAGCGGAAGGAATGCTGATATTCCCAATTCTGTTGTTTTTTGGAGGACAAAGTCCATCATTTTTGCCTTGAGTAAGGCTTGACCCAAGACGATCTTGACTCTTGGCTCCGCGGCCGGCATCGTTTTAAGTACAACAAGGAGGGTTTTCTCTTTACTGATTTCTTCGACTCTTGCCAGATAATTCATCCCCTGTCCATCAAAAAGCCAGACTTTCTCCTGTGGTTTTACTCTGGCCACACGGCTGAGATGATGGTGTTCATCTCCAAAGAGACACACCGTGGTAGATGAACCAAGGTTTGGTTTTTTGATAAAAAATCGATTAGAGGTCAAGTCTTTCTCTAATGGAAGATTTTTTTCACTTTATCAATCAGGCTTCTATCCACATGTTCTGGGTTTTCACCTCGTAATTCAGAAAATTTTCGGAGTAACGCTTTCTGTTCTCCGGATAAACGCTCGGGGGTTTTGACCTCCACCCTGACGAAGAGGTCCCCTTTTTTATGACTGTCCAATCCTTTAATGCCTCCTCCTTTAATCCTGAAGACTGTTCCTGACTGAGTCCCGGGTGGGATTTGTAGGAGCTCGCTTTTCTCCAATGTGGGAATCTCTTTAGTCGCCCCTAAGGCAGCCTGAGCAAACGAAAGGGGGACCTCACAGTAGAGATTATTCTCCTCTCGGTGAAAAAATTTGTGCTTTTTCATATGGATCACCAAATACAGGTCCCCTCGATCAGCGCCCAGATCTCCGGCCTCTCCCTCTCCGGTCAACCTTATTTTGGTGTTTTCGTTCACACCAGCAGGAATTTTTACGTTCAACGCTCTTTTCTTTTTCACCTTGCCAGTTCCATGACATTCATCACAAGGATTGGTGATAATTTCCCCGGCCCCTCTGCAGGAAGCACATGTGCGAGAGATGGAAAAAAAGCCCTGCTGGTACCGGACCTGTCCTCTTCCCTGGCAGTACTGACAAACAGACTTACTGGTTCCAGGGCGCATCCGTGAACCCTCACAGACAGGGCAAGTTTCATTCCTGGTGAGCTTGATTTCATGCTCAATGCCAAAGGCTGCTTCTTCTAAGGATAAGTCAAGCTCTAGAACAAGATCTCTTCCTCTTCGAGGAGAATAGGCCCTTTGTCCAGTTCGCGTTCCAAAGATATCACCGAATCCAAACCCGAAAAAATTTCCGAGGATATCCTCGAAATCCTGGAATATCGTAGAATCGAACCCAGGAAAGCCGGCAAATCCTTCCCCTCTTAAACCGTCATGTCCAAACCGATCATAGATGGATCTTTTCTCAGGATCGATGAGCACGCTGTAGGCTTCTGCCGCCTCTTTGAATTTGTCTTCGGCTTCTTTATTTCCAGGATTACGATCAGGATGGTATTGAAGAGCTTGCTTTCGGTATGCTCCCTTTATTTCTTCTGAGGAAGCATTGCGCTGAATGCCCAAGACTTCATAATAATCTCTTTTTGCCATTTCCTTTTTTCTCTGTTTCTTGGCCTCGAGTCCGCTTGATGATTTGATTGATCTCGTGTGTCGTCAGCCCGGCGGAAGGTCTCACCTCAATTTTTTGTTCCATTCCGGTTTTTACATCTCTTGCTGATACCTTTACCAGGCCATCGGCATCTATCTCAAAGGTGACGTCGATTTGGGGAATTCCCGCAGGAGCAGGTTGAATACCCACAAGATCAAACACAGCTAAAGACTTATTCAGGGAGGCAATCTCATTCTCCCCCTGCAGCACATGAATCTTCACTCTTCTCTGATTATCCTCCACCGTCGTAAACGGCATAGTTTTCTTGGCCGGGATTGTGGTATTCCTCTCGATGATCCTGACAAAAGTATTGTTCTCGGTTTCAATACCCAATGAGAGCGGAGTCACATCAAGAAGGACCACAATATCGGTCATTCGTCCTTTCAGAATTCCTGATTGGATGGCGGCTCCGACCGCGACGATTTCCTCAGGGTTTATGTTCTGGACAGGATCTTTCCCGAAAAATTCGGAAATCTTCTCTTTGATCAGAGGCATTCGTGTCTGTCCCCCGACGAGGATAACCTCTTCGATCTTGCTAGCATCTATTTTACCGTCGGCTAAGGCCTGATCGATATAGGGAAATGTTTTATCAACAATATCGTTGGTCAGCTCTTCCAACAAGGCCCTGGTCAGTGTCTTCTTTATATGTCTGGAAACTTCCTTATCTGACCAGATGAAGGGTAGATTAATCTCGCTTTCCACCATAAAGGATAGCTCTTTCTTCGCTTTTTCTGCAGCCTCCTTCATCCTCTGGAGGGCAAACTTATCTTCCGTAAGGTCTATTTTGAATTCCTTCTTGAAATCTTCGATCAACCAATCCAAGATACGATTGTCAAAATCCTCTCCGCCGAGGAGAGAACTTCCGTTCGTCGCCAGAACGTTAAACACACCCTCACTGACTTCCATCAAAGTGATATCATAAGTCCCCCCGCCCATGTCATAGACAGCCACCACTGCCTCATTCTTGGTATCAAGCCCATAGGCCAAGCTCGCCGCAGTGGGTTCATTAAGCACTCGAAGCACCTTTAAGCCGGCAATCTCAGCAGCAACTTTGGTCGCTTGCCTCTGATGGTCGTTGAAGTGAGCAGGAACTGTCACGACGGCTTCATCGACCTCTTTTCCCAAGTAAGATTCTGCACATCTTTTTAGATAGCTCAAAATCATCGACGAGATTTCTTGAGGACTGATCAAGTTCGAATCTATATCAACCACAACATCACCGTTCTCTGCCTCAGTCAATTTGTAAGGGATCTTGTCTCTCATCTGCTGCACATCTTCGGAATTAAATTTTTTTCCCATGAAGCGCTTGATGGCAAACACCGTTTGATCCGGGTTGGTTGTGGCCTGTCTCAAGGCCAAGTTCCCGACAATCTTTTCTCCACTAGAAGTAAAACACACCACAGACGGCGTTATAGGCTGTCCGTCGAGGTTGGGGATAACCTTGGCCCGGCCTTCTTCAAGATGGGCAACACAAGAATAGGTTGTTCCTAGATCAATACCGATCGCTTGCCCCATTTTCACACGTCCTTCTTGGGAACTATGACTTTGACGAGAGAGGGGCGCAGAAGCCGGTTATGGAGCTTATACCCCTTCTGGAGTTCTTCAACTACCTCTGGTTCATCGACTTCATCAGACTCCTCGGTCATGAAGGCCTGATGGAGGTAGGGATCAAACTTACTCTCTTCGATCTCGATCGGAGTGATTCCCTGCTTAAGCAAGAGATCTCGATACTGCTTGTAGATCATCTGAACTCCTTCTCGGAAGCTCTTTCCGTTGCCTTCATCGCGACTCTCTAAAGCTCGTTCAAAGTTATCCAGGACTTCGAGAAGTTCTCTTAAGAATTCGCTGAGAGCGTAATCATAGTATTCACTCTTTTCTCGTTCAAACCTCTTCCGAAGATTCTCCTTTTCAGCCAACTGCCTGACATAATCGGCCTTGATTTTCTCAATGTCTTTCTTCAACTCTCTGCATTCGGCTTCTTTCTTCCTTAGCTTTTTTTTTAAGCGTTTCTCCTCGTCTTGCTTTTTCTCGATTTCCTCATCCTTGCCTATCAGGTATTCTATTTCTATATCATCGTCCTTCTTGACCTTTTTTGGCATCTTACCTCCTTACCGATTGAAGCTAATCGTTTGGCTCAGTTTCTTGGCAACATTATCGACCAGGGGGATAATCTTTTTATACGGAATTCTCTTCGGGCCTATGATTCCCAAGGAACCTAACACCTGGGTGTCATACCCATAGTGCGAAAGGACCAAAGAGCAGTCTGAAATATCGGCAATATCCAACTCAGAACCAATCATGACTTTCACGTTATCGAGACTGATAAAATCTGAAAGGAGCCTGGCTAGCTTGGCTTTTTCTTCAAATTTTTGAAACAGGGACTTTAGCTTGTCCGGATCAAAAAATTCAGGTTTATCTAAAAATTTCGATGTCCCATCCAGAAAGATCCGGTTTTCTTTCTCTTCCTGATGAATATAAGCTTTTAACAGCGTCGTGATTTTATGGATGATGTCCTCATACTTGAGCTTATACTTAGGGAGCTCACTCAGGAGATAATCCCGGACATAAAGAAGATTTTTTCCTCCAAAATTCGTGTTGATATATTCAGAAGCTCTATCCAACTCGACTTGAGTAAAATAGGCATGGGTCAGAACAATCTCTGTTAGGACAAGATTAAAGGATGTGATCAGGATAATCATCACTTTATTCTCAGATATTTTGATGAAGCGGAGGTGATGAAAATTTAGCCTTGAAATTCTGGGAGAGAGGACAAACCCCAGATTGTCCGAAAATTCGGCCAAGATTCTTGAAACCTGGGAGAGGAGAGAATTGAAATCCCCTTTTTGTAAGGAAAAATCACCGCTAGAAAACGTTATCTGCTTCTCAGGAAGAATCGCTTCCTCTAAAAGACTGTTGACATAGTATCGCAAGCCTTTATCCGTAGGGATGCGTCCTGCTGAGGTGTGAGGTTGATGGAGAAAACCAAATTCTTCCAGTTTGCCCATGACATTCCGGATTGTGGCAGAAGAGACGGAGAAAGGGCTTTTCTCCGCAATCCAACCCGAGCTTATCGGTTTTCCGACCTTGAGATAGCTCTCGACGATCAGACTAAGTATTTTCTTGTCTTTCTCTTTTAAATTCGGAGTTTTCAACTGGTTTTCTCCAAAAAATTTTATAGCATTAAATCCGAAATATTGTCAAATCATACATATAAACATCTCCGATTCCTTGATACGAGACCAAAAAAAGGATGTATATGAGTAACCATGGCGAGGCCATATCCATCTGAGCCGCATGGAGGTTGGTGGGGGGTGCTTTCGGCGAAGATGGATTGGGCCTCGCTTAGTTTATCCTGATTCCGGCATAGCCGACGACTTCTTGAAAATCGCCTGTCACATCTCCTGAAGTCTGATATTTTATCAACTCTGCCTTCTTTGCTCCTAGTTCTAGGGAGGCTATAATGCCCGATGTGGTCGGCTGAAAACCGCACATGCTGATATTCTCGCGTTGTACTGTATCATAAAGACCAGAGGCATCGAGTTTCAATATCTTGTCTATGGCTAAAAAATCCTTTTTCCGAGCCGCCTCTTGGTCGATGTAATGACTCATATCTGTACTGGTCACGATCATCACCTCTTCTTTCGATTCTTTAATCCCCTTAGCAACTGCCATCCCCAAGTCCTCAAGATCCTCGAAAGAAGCCTGATAAGCAATGCAGATGGGCACGATGTTAATATCTTTCTTGAAGAACTGAATAAAAGGGAGCTGGACCTCGAGAGAATGTTCTTGAAGATGGGCTGTCTGGTCTTCTGAAATGGCCTTGGAATGATGCATGATACGCTCGGCTAAGGTCGAATCGATGGAGACATCTCCAAGAGGAGTTTCCCAGGTCCCTTCCTTCATCATGGCTAGACGGGATTTTATGCTTCTATGGCTTGGCCCGAGGATAACAAACTTATTGGGAAGATGAACCGAGGAGAAGACCGCTCCGGCCACAGGACCGGAGTATATGACCCCGGCATGAGGGGAGACAACACACAGCCCCTTTTCTTTTTTTCTGGCCGGTTCCGCCATTCCATCGATCATCTCTCTCAGGTCTTTTTCCTGATGAGGATAGAAATATCCCGCCACCGATGCTTTTCTTCTCAATTTCTCCTCCTTGATTACAAAATAGGATGGGGTTGGGATTTTGTCAATCTTTAGTTTCTGGCAGGATTCAGATTTCTTCCTTTTTCTCCTTAAAGGAGATTTTTAATCCTTTTAACTCTTCCAATATTGGGGAATAGATTTCAGGTCTGATAGGGATATGCACGCCAGTTTGGTTGATCTCCCCTTCCAGGATGAGGCGTGTCCCGATGGCCGCTGGAAGACCGACCGTTCTAGCCATGGACGAATCTCCACGAGGGATGCCAAAATCGACAAGAGAAGAAGTGATCTTTTCTTGTTTTCCCTCTTCATAAGAAGCAATGAAGCTGTGTTGGAGGATGATCATATCTCTCTCCCCCTCTTCGTACTGAAGCTTCTCGAGCATCTTGGCTCCCAAAATATCCAGAGGAGACCCTTTCTCGACAGGAAGGGGCTCATCGCTCATTAAGCTGAGCCATTCAAAACGGCTGATAATGTCAGAATCTTCTTCGATATTCAAATAGGAACATAAATCGCTCTTGAGCTTTTCCCCTGAAGGTTTAGACATCAAACGATACAGAAAATCCTTGTAGGTCATTCCTGTCCAATCCTCTTCTTTTTCCTCAAGAAGGCCAAGCTCGCCAATTTTCTTCATGGTGGAACACCAACCTTTGTTTCTCAGTGTGCCGCGGAGCATAACGTCTGTACTATGAATCCCATAAAGTTCGATGTAAGGGATAGAATCTCGGTTTGGATAACCCTCAAATTCACCGAGTCCTTCGATGTCAATCATCTCATAATTGGCGAAAAGATTCTCCGGTTGAACAAAGATTTCTTTTCCGTCTTTTAGGAAACGGGCCGAATTTTTCCCGGCCAACAACACCCCGATCGGACTCCAAGAGAATTTATACCCAAAAGGATTGGTGTTTGCCTCGGGAGCGGGCAGACCTCCACAGTATGATGTGAAGCTCGTAATTTCTCCTCCTTTCTCCTCCACCTCGTGGATAATCCTCATCGCTTCCATGTGATCGATTCCTGGATCTAATCCCAGTTCATTCAGGATGATGATGCCTGCCCTCTTGGCGGGGGCATCCAGATTTTTCATCGCTTCACTAACATAGGAGGTCGTTACCATATGCTTTTTATAGTCGATGCAGTACTGGGCCACCTTGGGGTGAAAAGAATAGGGCACCATACTGATCACGAGATCTGCTTTTGAAATTTCATCTCTCAATCCCTCCTCGTTTTTGAGGTTGAGCTCCTTGGCTTCGCCCTGGGGATGACCGTTGATGAGCCGAATGGCTTTGCTGACGGTCCGGCTGGCTACTTCAACCTCAAATTCCGGCTGATCCAAGAGATACCTGACTAATGGTCTAGCAACAAGACCTGCTCCAAGAATCACAATTTTCTTCATCGTCTTACTCCTTATTTATTGTTATATAAATTTTTTCATGTATTCATAATCAGGTGTAAAATCTCCTTTGTAGAGAATTACAGCTCTTTTCACAGAGTTGGGAAGCGAGCAATGTTCAAAATCCCCTGAAAAATCGGAAAGGACGATGGCTGGGACTAAAGGTTTGAGGGCCTGACTGAAGGCAATCGAGGATTCAAGGGATATTTCGGCCGGAAGGTTATCCACGGCCATGACAACGACTCCCCTCCCCTCAAAACCATCGATTGTTTTGTCATCTAAAGGATCATAGATAAATACAGGATGGCCAGGATCTGTGGCTCGCACCGTGCATTCGATAGAACCTTCGACATCACAAGATATATCGCCGATGATTTTGAGGCGAGGAGAACGATCTGTTTTCCAGAGGTTCTTTAAGTGTTTTTTGGTCACAAACCTCGGATACTGTGGAGCCCAGTAGATGCAATTGACCAAGACAGAGAGGTGCGGAAGATAGGATTCAAAGATGGGTTTGTAATTTTGGGGATGATCATAATAATCCTGAAGATCGAATTCATGTTGTTCCGATCGAGGAACAACCATATGTTCTTCCTTAAAGACAACCTTGTAGACTCTGTTGGCTGAATAATTCTTACTCTTCACGAAATCCGATAAGCTTACTGGCGAAATCTCATTAAAAGGCAATAGATCAAAGATATCTTGGGCTCCTTGAGATACATGTCCATACCCTGAAAATCCACAAATCAGGGGAACAAGATCAGGGATGAGCCCTTCATTGCTTATGTTCCAGCCAATCTTTTTGATGATCTCTTTGGCCTCTATCAGGCTCTCGTATTCAAAAGCCTGATCGATCAAGGAAAAAGGGGTTTTCTTACCCAGCTTGTGCCATCGCTGTCCGAGAGCCCATAGTGTGTCAATCATCCCTGCTTGGCCAGCTTGCTTGCCGAAGAAGAGGAGTCTTTGCCCTTGGTCGTCTACGATCTTTTCATAATCGATCAACGTGCAGCGGAGTTCGACCAACTTTTTCAGCATCGGCATGTTATGGGACTGTCCTTTCGTCGTATGCGAGAAAAAAATGTAGACTTTATCAGCGGCGAAGAAATGTCCTGGGATTTCTTTTACGGCGAAAACGATCGGGCAAGGGGAAAGGTTTTCCTCAATTTTGGCTCCTTCACGGCCAAAATCCGAATCGGGGAAAGCCCGGATGGGAGATGGCTGAATCCAGATGTCGAAGCTATAGTTTTGGATGAGTTCTCGCACGTGGGCAGGTATCAAAGGAACCCGCCTCTCCCAAGGATTTTTATCTTCTCTTCGTATACCTATACAAGGTTTCATGTTTCCTGTTAGTCTTCCTGAAAACGTTGGGAAAGGATTATGGCATAAAACTCAAAATGGGTCAATTTTATCATGACATTTTGCTGTCAGCGTCAAAATTCCATGATGATTCTTACATTCAAAATTATTGACTAGGTGGATTGATATTATTCATAATAGGCTCTGATGATCCAGTTCTTCAACACCCTCAGCGGCCGAGTCGAACCCTTTCGCCCTATCGAACCCGGGGTGGTCAAACTTTACACTTGCGGCCCTACGGTCTATGATTTTCCTCACATCGGGAATTTCCGTGCCTATATTTTTGAGGATCTTCTGAAACGATTCCTCCAGTTCATGGGTTATAAAGTGATCCATGTGATGAACATCACTGATGTCGATGATAAAACTATAAAGGGGGCCAACACTGAGGGAGTAAATCTGGACGATTATACCCAGAAATACATCGATGCTTTCTACCGGGACATCGAAGTCCTGAATATCGCCAAAGCCGATGTCTATCCCCGAGCGACAAAGCACATTCCAGAGATGGTTGAGCTCATCAAAGGGCTTCTCGACAAAGGGTATGCCTACAAGAAGGAAGGCTCGATCTATTTCGACATCTCAAAATTTCCCGAGTACGGGAAGCTCTCAAAGATTGACCGCACCGAACTCAGGCCCGGACTCAGGGTAGAAGCGGATGAGTATGAAAAGGAACATCCCCAGGATTTTGCCCTCTGGAAGCACAAAAAGGAGGGAGAACCTTCCTGGAACACAGAGGTCGGTGAGGGTCGACCTGGCTGGCACATTGAATGTTCTGTGATGAGTGCCAAATACCTGGGTGAATATTTTGATATCCACTGCGGTGGTGTGGACAACATCTTTCCTCATCATGAGAACGAAATTGCCCAGTCCGAAGCCTACTTCGGCAAACCTTTTGTTAACATGTGGCTCCACTGCCGGCATCTGATCGTCGATGGGGAAAAAATGTCCAAATCCAAAGGAAATTTCTACACCTTGGAAGATCTCTTCAAGCGTAAAGCGAATCCGATGGTACTGCGCTTTTTGCTTCTATCCACTCACTACCGAAAAAGGCTTAATTTTACTTTTAAAGCTCTCGACCAAGCCGGCGCATCCCTTCAACGCATAAAGGACTTCCTGAGCGAGCTAGAAAGACGCAAATTTGACGAGGGAGAAAACAAAGACATTTCTGCCTTGATCGAAGAAACCAAAAAGAAATTCATGGCCGGGCTTGGTGACGATCTAAATATTTCCGTGGCTTTGTCAGCATTCTTTGAAATGATTCGGAAGGTCAATATCCTGATGTCAGGCAGAAAAATCTACAGCGGCGACGCCGAGCAGCTTGTGGCTTTTATCCGGTCCATCGATACTGTCCTCGCCGTTCTGCCCAAGAAAGAGGAAGAAGCCTTGCCTCCAGAGCTAGCAAAAAAAATCGAGGAAAGAGAAAAGGCTCGAGCCCAGAAAAACTTTGAGCTGGCTGATCGCATCCGGGAAGAGCTGATCGGTCAGGGAATCCTTCTCGAAGACACTAAAGATGGAGTGAGATGGAAGAAAATCAGGTAGGATGAATCGAAAACACGCGGAATTTCCCAAGCGAGACCTGTTCTCGCGTAAGCATGCTTCGCTCTCCTCTCAATTTGGGAGAGGAACCATGCCCGCTCAGCCCTGCTCACGGTTTTCTCAACACCCCACCTGATTCTTAAATTAATCTTTTATAAAAGAAAAATGGCAGGAAGCAAAATGACTCCCTATGAGTTGGGGGAAGCGGGGGAAGAAGCGGCCCTTCGATATCTAATAAGAAAAAAATACAAGATTCTTGCCAGGGGATTCCGTCTTTTCCGGGGAGAGATTGACATCATCGCCCGCGATAAGAAGACACTGGTATTCGTCGAGGTCAAGACACGTACCAGAGATGATTTTGGACCCCCCGAGGAGTTCGTCAATCCTCCAAAACAAAGGCAAATACGAAAAATCGCCCAAGGTTTTCTATCGCAGAACAACATGGAGGATGTTGAGTGTCGATTCGATGTTCTCGCTTTGATCAGGACAGGGAAGAACGCGTATGAGATTAATCATATAAAAAATGCGTTTTAAACATCAGACATAGACATCTGGGAGGTCAACATGAAATATCCGAGACAATTTATATCGGTATTCATCTTAATTTTTGTTTCATCGTTTCTTTGTCTTGGTCAAGGTATCCCCAAACCCGAGGATATTCTTGGTTTTAAAGTGGGCGCAGACTATCATCTGGCTACCTATGACCAAGCTGTTGACTATTTTAAGATCCTCGAAAAAAACTCTGATAGGATAAAATTGTTGGATATGGGAAAGACGTCCATGGGCAAATCCATGATTTATGCCATCATCTCCTCGGCTCAGAATATTGCCCAACTCGAAAAATTCAAAGACATATCCAAAAAATTATCTTTGGTGAGGGGATTGTCAACCGAGGCGGCCAAGAAACTTTCTCAGGAAGGGAAAGCGGTAGTCTACATCGATGGCGGACTCCATGCCTCCGAATGTGCACCGGCTCAGCATAACCTCCAGCTTGCTTATGACCTCGTGACAGCCGAGGACACAAAAACGCTCAGGACATTGAACGATGTCATCCTCCTTCTCGTTTTCGCCAATCCTGACGGGATGAATCTTCTGGCAGAATGGTATCATCCCAACGTCGGCACTCCTTACGAAATATCTCCTATGCCCTGGCTGTACCATGTTTATGCTGGTCATGACAACAACCGCGATTCTCACCTCGCCAACTTGGTGGAAACGCAAAACATGAGCCGGCTTGTCCACAAGGAGTGGTTTCCTGTCATCCTGTACAATCATCATCAAACAGCTCCCTTCCCCGCCAGAATCTGGATTCCGCCGAACTCAGAACCTACCAATCCGAATGTCCACAGTCTCATCGTTCGCTGGCAGAATTTGATTGGCTCGGCTATGGGAGCCGCCTTCGACGCCGAAGATAAAGAAGGGGCGATCTCCCGGATTGTGTTCGACACCTGGTATCCTGGCTATGTAACTCAGGTCGTCGATTCTCATAACATCATCTCCATCTTGACAGAGACAGCTCTTTATCGGTATGCCACTCCCCACTTCTACACGATCCGCGATTTTCCAAAGCAGTACCAAGACCTGACAATGTCCGCTTTCTACCCCAACCCGTGGAAAGGAGGTTGGTGGCGTTTAAAAGACGCCGTGGATTACTGTTTAACCGCATCTATGGCAGTACTCGATGTTGCCTCCAAGTACCGCACCGAACTCCTTTTGAACAAATTTAAGATGGGACAGGACATCATCGAGAGATTCAAAAAAGAACCTCCCTTTGCCTGGATCATACCTGAAAAACAGCGCGACCCAGGCACAGCCGCTCTTCTTCTTAACAGGATGATTTTGCTCGGGATCGATGTTTTCAGAAGCGAAGAGGCTTTTTCCTGCGATGGGATCAAATATCCTGCAGGGACATATGTTATTCCGATGAGCCAGCCCTTTGCTCTGTTTATCAAAAATGTCTTCGAGGAACAGCGCTACCCAGACCTGAGAAGGTATCCTTACCTCTGGCAGGGGCTCATCCGTCCGAAAACGTTCGAGGGAGCCCCGTTTGAATCTTATGACATGATGGGCTGGACTCTCCCCTACCAGTTCGGAATCGATGTTTTAGCTGCCAACTCTCCTATCACCACCCAAATGACCCTTCTCAAAGAAGTTAAGCCGAATCAAGGACAGGTGTCAAAGACAACCGGCGAAGCTTATCTAATCAGCCATCAATCAAACGCTGGCTTTAAAGCCACCAACAGGATTTTACTAAACGGGGGCCAAGTCTTCTGGGCTAAGGAAGCCTTTACATCAATGAATCAAAATTTTCCTCCTGGGACACTTATCATCCCAGCCGCCGAGTTAAAAAGAAGTTACATGGAAAAATTGGCTAGGGAGCTTAATCTTAAAATCATCTCCGTATCCAGGAAACCTAAGGTCAACACTCAGGCAGTTAAGAGCATTAGACTCGGTCTGTATAAATCCTGGGTTCCGAGCGCGGATGAAGGCTAGACCAGGTTTATCCTCGAGGAATTCGAGTTTCCATACAAGAACATCTCCGATGCTGATCTCCGGGCAGGTAATCTGAAAAACAGTTATGAGGCGATCATCATGCCAGACCATTGGACACCGGAGCTCGTGTTAAACGGATATCCCAAGGGGACGATGCCCCCCAAATACACGGGAGGAATTACACCCAAAGGTGTCCGTCATTTGAAGCTGTTTACTAAAAACGGAGGGACACTAATTTTTATAAATTCCATCTGCAACCTTGCTCTCGATCATTTTGACCTG
>CAYFXE010000022.1:28349-28816 GCA_964347035.1 uncultured Eubacteriales bacterium
AGGTGAAGAGAGAAGAGTTTGTCTGTGAAGGGTCCATCCTCCGGATGGAGTTTGACCCTAACCATCCCGTGGCTTACGGAATGCCCAAGGAAGGGGTGGCAGTGTTTTCGAATAGCTGCGCGTTTGAAATACTTCCCTCCTTCGAAGACCAGAAAGAACCCAAGAGTGTGGCTAAATATCCGGATGAGAATCCTTTATTGAGCGGCTGGATCTACGGCGACAAGCTCATCCGTCAGAAAACCTCCGTCCTCGAGGTTCCGTACGGATCAGGCAGGATCATCCTTTTCGGAATTCCAGTTCAGTTCCGCGCTCAATCCTACGGAACATTCAAACTGCTGTTTAACGCCATATTCTACGCAGGCATGGAATCAGAGGAAGAGTAATCGACAAATATTCGGGGTGGCTTTGCTCCCCTTCAGATTTTTTACGCCATTCTCATTTCGCCCTTCTCGGCTGCTGCGTAACTC